>JAGIBP010000070.1 GCA_017744285.1 Variovorax sp. | reverse complement strand
CTCGGCGCTCGACATGCAGACCCGCACGCTGATGCAGGACGAGCTGCTCAAGCTCTGGTCCGGCACCGGCGGCTCGGTCGTGTTCGTCACGCACGATCTCGAAGAAGCGATCGCGCTGGCGGACCGCGTGTTCGTGCTGTCGGCGCGGCCCGGCATGCTCAAGCGCGTCTACGACATCGACCTGCCGCGCCCGCGCGTGACCTCGCAGGTGCGCTACGAGCCGCAGTTCATCGAGCTGTCCAAGCACATCTGGGAAGACCTGCGCCAGGAAGCCGTGCTGGCCTGAGCCGCCGACCGTCCCCAAGCCAATTCCCGTTTCCTGGAGTCTTTTCAACCATGACCGAACTCGTCCTGCCGGCCGTCCTGAGCGACGAGGCGCTGGCCCGCGAATCCGAAAGCGCGCAGGCGCGCATCCGCCGCCGCCGCACCATGATCATCGCGCTGCGCGTGCTGGTCCTCGTCGTCGCGCTCGGCGGCTGGGAACTCGCCGCGCGCCGCAAGTGGATCGATCCCTTCTTCTATTCGATGCCTTCGATGATCTGGGACCAGCTCGTCGAGTGGATGCGCGAAGGCACCGCGCAAGGCTCGCTGTGGATGCAGGTGGCGGTCACGCTGGAGGAAACCGTCATCGGCTTCCTCATCGGCTCGATCGCCGGCGTGATCTGCGGCATCCTGCTCGGGCGCAACAAGCTGCTGTCCGACGTGTTCAGCCTCTACATCCAGATCGCCAACTCGATTCCGCGCGTGGTGCTCGGCTCGATCTTCGTGATCGCGCTCGGCCTGGGCATGGCGTCGAAAGTCGCGCTGGCGGTGGTGATGGTGTTCTTCGTCGTCTTCGGCAACGCCTTCCAGGGCGTGCGCGAGGCCGACAAGTACATGATCGCGAACGCGCAGATCCTCGGCGCCTCGCCGCGCCAGGTCACGCTGTCGGTGGTCATTCCCTCGGCCATGTCGTGGATCCTAGCGAGCCTGCACGTGAGCTTTGGCTTCGCGCTGGTGGGCGCGGTGGTGGGCGAATTCCTCGGCGCCAAGGAAGGCATCGGCCTGCTGATCTCGACCGCCCAGGGCGCGTTCAACGCGAGCGGCGTGTTCGCCGCGATGATCGTCCTCGCGGTGGTGGCGCTCGCGGCGGACTTCCTGCTGACCTCGCTCGAGAAGCGGCTGCTCAAGTGGAGGCCGGCGGCGTTCTGAGCCGTCGCGAAGGGCGGGCTGAAGCTGGACCGATCCCATCCAGCCATCAACGGCCCTTCGGCGTCACCGCCGGTGTGCAATTGCCTCCCTAAGCAACGACAAGCAAGGGAGAACACGTGGCAGCATCAGATTGGCGTAGGCGCAATCCGCTATGAAGTGGGCAATCGGTATGGCCGCCATGGCGGCGCTTTGCTTGCCCGCATCCAGCGCGCTCGCTGATGCTCCGTGCGATGGTGTCTACCGCAGTTGGGGGCGAGCCTGCTGCGGCAGTGCCCATGTGCGCAGCAAGACCATCGAGTGGCACGCGCCGTTCAGTTCGTGCAGCTCCAGCCCCTACGAGGTCATCGACAGCGATCTGGAGGCCGACATGCCGCGCGTGGCCTACAAGTTCTTGAAGCGCAGCAAGGGCTGTCAGTACGAGGTCATGGAGATCGTAGGCAAGCGAGATGGCTACTGGTCGATCCGGGGCTATCCACGCGCCGACGACTACCAGCAGCGGCGGGACGACCCCACGGCTTTCGATTCGTGCCCCGTCGAGCCGATGCCGTCGCAACGCTGCAACCTGCCGTTCGCCACCCAAAGCCGCTAGGGAGGGCCCCGTCATCTGTTCGGAGGATGCCAGGAACGCAGTGCGTGCGTAGCCTGCATCCCGTGCGAAGACGGCCGGGGGCGAAGCTCGCCGAACCGGCGTCTCGCGCGCAGGAGACGACCATGTGCGCTCTGTCCGTTCGCCCTATCGTGTTCCTCAGCCTGGCGGCCGCGCTGTCCGCGTGTCAGCCGCAGAGCCCGGCGATGCAGGCCGGTGCCGCGGCCCCCCGCCCGGCAGACGCCGTCGATGCGCGCCCGGCGGCCTACTTCGGCGACCTGTTCTCGCGCGAGGAGTCGGCGCTCTCCGCCAGGTCGCCCGAGCTGAGCGCGCCGACCTTCTGAGCCTGCGCGCGGCCGCTGACGCGCGCCAGCACGCGCTCGGCGTCGCCGGCATCCGCACCGCGCCAGGCGACGATCTGGTCGGGCCGGATGAGTGCGAGCGGCGCCTCGTACAGCGCCCGCAGCGCCGGATCGGCCAGCCGCACCACGCGCAGGTCGATGCCCGCTTCGCGCGCGGCTGGCTCGAAGGGCTCGGTGGCGGGCGCATCGGGCCCCAGCGCCAGCAGCGTCCACTCGGCGTGGAACAGGTCGAACAGCGAGCGCCCATCGTCGAGCCACGCATGGGGCGGCCGGCCGCCGGGGCTGGCCGTGGGGGTGTAGGCGTTCGGTTCGTCCGGCGGCAGCGGCGCGCCGTCGCCGACGATGAGGGGCGAGCCGTCATAGCGCCCGCCGAAGGTCACGCCCGGGATGTTGAATTCGAGTCGTGCGTGCTCGTCGAGGTGGCGAGCTGCGAGGGCGCGCTCGGCCTCGCCGCGCGGGGAGTCCTCGTCCAACTCGGGCCGCGCCGCGAACAGGCCCACCGAATCCGCGAAGCGGCGCGCGTAGCCGGTGTTGCGCTCGGCGAGCGGCTTGCGTTCGGCTTCGTAGCTGTCGAGCAGCGCCAGCGGCGCCTGGCCGCGCACCACGCTCGCGAGCTTCCATCCCAGGTTCACGGCGTCCTCGACCGCCGTGTTGTAGCCCAGGCCGCCGGTGGGCGTGAACAGGTGCGCCGCGTCCCCCGCGACGAAGACGCGGCCTCGCTGGAAACGCTGGGCCACCAGCGCATGGCCGGCCAGCCAGGTGCCCATCGACAGGATCTCGATCGGCACCTCGGCGCCGACCGCCTCGGCGAACACGCGGCGCGCGTCCGCCTCGGTCCAGCCCTCGGCGTCCTCGCCCGGGCGCAGCGCGGCGTGGAAGGCGTACTCGGCCGCGCCGTCCACCGAGGCCATGAAGGCGCGCCGCTCGTGGTTGACGGCCACGTACATCCACGCCTTCGGATGGCGCAGGACCGACTGGAACCCGGGTGCCCTCAGATAGATGGCGAACATCTTGCCGCCCATGAACTCGCGCTGGATGCCGGTGGTGCCGCCCCACTCGATGCCAAGCGCCTGCCGCACGTAGCTGCGCGCGCCATCGGCGCCGACCAGGAACTGCGCGCGCACTTCCTGCGATGCGCCGCCGGTGCTCGCCTGGATCGTGGCGCCGACCGATGCGCCATCGTCGCGAAAGCGCGCGAGGCGCCAGCCGTAGCGCAGCTCGGCGCTGGGCCACGCCTGCGCATGCCGGCGCAGGGTCTGCTCGACGAATTTCTGCGAGACGCGATGCGGCAGCTCGGCTGCGCTCCAGGAGCCCGTCATGGCCTTGACCTTGACGATGGCCTCGGCCGCGGTGGGCAGCCGGATGCGGGCCAGTTCATGCGCCGCGTAGCGGGTGAAGTACGCAATGTCCGTCGGGTGGTCCGGCGGCAGCCCCTGCGCGCGGATCTCGTGCGCGAAGCCCAGGCGCCGGAAGTGCTCCATGGTGCGCGCCTGGGTCGCGTTGGCCTGCGGATTGAAGGCGGTGCCGGGCTTGGCATCGACCAGCAGGCACCGGATGCCGCGGCGCCCCAGTTCGTTCGCGAGCATCAGGCCGCACGGCCCGCCGCCGGCGATGAGCACGTCGGTGTCGAGCACGGGGGGATTCATCGAGGAAGAGCGAGCATCGGCCGTCATGCGCCATCTTTCCGGAAACCTACTGGGATTTACTTAGGCTACCAAAGTATCGAGCCGCGCGCTAGCATGGAAACACCATGACCAAACGAATCGCATCGCGCGGCTACCGCTGGCGCTCGGACAACGCGGGCCGCGTGCTCAGCAACGCGCTCAGGCGTTTCGAGGAACGGGTCCTGACCCTGATGAGCGAGGCGGGCCACGACCAGACACGGCGATCGCACGTGAACCTCACGCGCCACCTCGACCTGGAGGGCACGCGCATCACCGAGCTCGCGCGGCGCGCGGCGATGACCAATGCGGCGATGACCGAACTGATCGACCAGTGCGAGGCGCTCGGGCTGGTCGAGCGCACCGCGGACCCCATGGACAAGCGGGTGCGCCTGGTGCGCTTCACCGCCGATGGCCTGGCATGGCTCGACGCCTTCGGCAAGGCGGTGACGCAGGCCGAGGCCGAGTTGACGAACGAGATCGGCACGCGCTGCCTGTCGAGCCTCAAGACCGATCTGGCGCGCTACGCGCAGGCCCCCGAGGCCGCGAACCTCTGAGCCCTGCCGCGGCAATGAAAAGGCCCGCGCGCGGCGGGCCTTCGATGTCCTTCGATGTGGCGGCGGCTTCAGCGCCGCCATCGCATCCTCACTTCGCCTTGCCCGGGTCCTTGACCGCCTTCTGCGAGTCGAACTCGACGTTGAACAGCTGGCCGCCCACGCGCTCGACCTTGCGGACGTAGACGTCCTGGATGATGTCGCGCGTCTGCGGGTCGATCTGCACCGGGCCCCGCGGGCTCTCGAACTGCTGGCCCTTCATGGCGTTGACGAGCGCCTCGCCGCCGGCGCCGTTCGTCACCTTCAGTCCTTCCATGATGACGCGCATGCCGTCGTAGCCGCCGACCGCCATGAAGCTCGGGCGCATGCCCTTGTTGGCCTTCTCGATGCCCGCGACGAACTTCTTGTTGAGCGCGGAAGGATGCGCGGCGGAATAGTGGTGCGAGGTGATCGTCCCGAGCGCGACGTCGCCCATCTGGCCGAGCACGTCGTCATCCACGATGTCGCCCGTGCCGAGGAGCTTGATGCCCGCCTTGTCGAGGCCGCGCTCCGCGAACTGCTTCATGAAGATGGCCGCGGAATCGCCCGCCGGCAGGAAGAGGAAGATCGCGTCGGGGTTGGCATCCCTGGCGCGCTGCAGGAAGGGCGCGAAGTCGTTCGTGATGATCGGCATGCGCAGCGATTCGACCACCTCGCCGCCCTTGGCGGTGAACAGTTCCTTGAAGGTGGTCTCCGCATCGACGCCCGGCGCGAAGTCCGACACCATCGAGACGACCTTCTTGACCTTGTTGCTGGCCGCCCAGTTCGCGACCGCACCCGTCACCTGCGGCAAGGTCATGCTGGTGCGCACGATGTAGGGCGACTTCTCGGTCACCGAGGACGTCGCGGCCTGCATGACGACCATCGGCGTCTTGCTCTGGGTGGCGATGGGCGCCGCGGCGAAGGCCTGCGGCGTGAGGCCGAAGCCGGCCAGCACCGTGACCTTGTCGTTCAGCACCAGTTCCTGCGCCAGCCGCTTGGTCGTCGCGGGCACGCCGACGTCGTCCTTGATCACGATCTCCACCTTGCGGCCCGCGACGGTGTCGCCGTGCTCCGCCAGGTACAGCGTCGCCCCGGCCTCGATCTGCCGCCCCATGTAGGCGAAGGGGCCCGTCATGGGCACCACGAGCCCGACCCTGATGGGGTCGGCGGCCAGGGCGGTCATCGACGAGACGGCCGCTGCCGCCGTGAGGGCGAGCGCGGCGGCGCGGGCCACGAGTTGTCTGGAGGTCATCATGTTTCCGGGACTGGGTTCGAGAGAAGGAAGAAAGAAGCATATCCGCCCGGAGGACGCGCGGCGCCCGGCGAAACGCTTCGGAAATTTGATTAGGCTTCCAAACTAGTTGGGTCCACATCGGGCCTTACCCGAGGCGCGCGCCGCCGCCGGAAGCCGCGCCAGCGCTCCAGCACCCCGACGGTGGCCCACGCATAAAGCGCGACACCCACGAAGAGGCAGGTGCGCATGACCGATCCCTCGATCACGCTCTTGCCGCTCGCGCTGTCCTCGATCGCGGGGCCGAGCAGGATCAGCGCGGTGATCAAGGTGTTGCTCCAGAACGAGGGGCGCAGGCGGGTGCGCCGCGCGCCGAACATCGCCGAGCCCGTCCACAGCGCCGCCGCCATCATCCACAAGCTCAGCATCCACAGGCTCGGCCAGAGCGACAGGCCCATCCAGACCGCCATGCCGAGCGCGGCCCCCATGAGGGTCGATCCCACCAGTTCGCGGCCGGCGGCGCCCGCGTCGGTCTCGCCGGCCTGCTGGCCGAGCGCCGCCGTCTTCATGACGGCCGCGAGGTAGAACGAGGGATTGCTGAGCGCAAGCAGGAACACGGGCATCACGATGAGCGTGCCGCGCAGCGCGATCCAGCGCGCCGAATCGCGGGCGGCGCGCGCTGGCGCCGCGCCCGCCGCCGGCAGCGCCCGATCGGGAAACAGCGCGTTCGACAGCGCGCTCACCAGCGCGCCGACGCCCACGCCGACCGCCAGCGTGAGGCTCAGCACGCCGACGAGCGACTGGTCGGCCACGCCCGCGACCGGGATCAGCGCGAAGGTGATCACGAGCAGCGTGGTGAGCGGCCCCCCACCGCGCTGGCCGGCGTGGAACACGGCGAAGAGCACGACCGCAGTGAGCATGACGCCGGCCGCGGCGTAGTGCTCGAGCAGCGGCACCATGAGCACGCCCGCGGCCACCAGCGCCGCGAAGAGCAGCGCCGCCACCACGCCCTTGAGCAACGGCATCGGCGGCCCCGGCTTGCAGAGCACCAGCACCGCCATCACGCACACGACGAAAGGCATCTCCAGCGACAGGCCGTAGGCCACGAAGACCGCCAGGCCCATGCCGACGGTCAGTCGCAGGGTGGCCTTGTCGCCGCGCTGCATGGCCCGATCAGTAGAGGTACGACAGCCAGCTCATCACGCGCATGTAGAGCGCGCCGAGCCCGTTCATCACCGGGTGGTCACCGGTGTAGACCAGCACATGGGCCTGCCCGCCCACCTGCACGCCGCGCAGCCGTTCGCGCTCGGCGGCATCGAGTTCGATGGCCACCGGAAAGCGCTGCGCCTGGCGCAGCCAGTCGCGGCTGTTCTCGACCGTCGGCAGCGCGCCCGGCGTGCCCTGCTTGCCGCTGGCGACGCCGCGCCCGATGCTGCGCACGCGCCCCTTCAGCACCTCGCCCGGGAGCACGTCCAGCACGACCGCCGCCGCATCGCCCGGATCGATGTGGCCGAGGTTGTTCTCGGTCATCTCGGCGCTGATCCAGAGGTCGTGCATCGCGATCAGCGTCATGACGGGCGAACCCGGCTGCACGAAATGGCCGACGTCGGTGCGCAGGTCGGTGACCATGCCGCGCGCGGGCGCGACGACGCGCGTGCGCGAGAGGTCGAGATCGGCCTTCTCCACGGCCGCGCGGGCGCTCTGCAGCTGCGCGTTGTCGTCGCCGCTGCCGCCCGCGGCCTCCTGGGCCTTGCGCAGGTCGGCCTCGGCGCGGCGGACCTTGGCGCGCGCCTCCTCCCGCGTGGCCTGCGCGATCTCCAGCCGCCGCATCGAGATCGCGCCCGGGTCCTCGGCATGCAGCCGCTCCTGGCGGCCCGCGTCGCGCTCGGCCATGTCGCGCCCGGCCTCCGCCGCCGCCAGCGATGCGCGCGCCGCGTCCACGCCGGCCGCCGATCCGAGGACCGAGCGGCGGATCGATTCATGGTCGGCGCGCGCCCGCCGCTGCGCGATCCGGAACGGGTCCGGGTCGATATCGAAGAGCGGCTGGCCGGGCGAGACTTCGTCGTTGTCGCGCACGTGCACCGCGATCACCTTGCCCGCGACCTCGGAGGCCACCGGCACCACGAAGGCCTGCACCCGCGCCTGCGAGGTGCTGGGCGTCAGGCGATCGCCGACGAAGTACAGCACGAGGCTCGCCACGATCAGCGCCGCGATCACGATGGTCGCGACGCGGGTGCCCGTCGCCGGCGGGTCCGCGGCCTCGGGGGTCGTCATCGTCTCCTGGGTCATGGCCTGTCCTTCGATGCGGGCGGCAGGGGCTGGGCCGCGGGGGGTGGCAGCGGCGCGTCGAGCAGCGGCTTCCAGTCGCTGCGCATTTCCAGGGTCGCGCGGGTCTCGTCGTCGACGAAAGGCCGGGCGCGCCCGGCCTCCCAACCGCCGCCCATGGCCTTGTAGAGCGACACCAGGCTCTGCATCACGCTGCCCTGCGTGCTGACCAGCTGCTCCTGCTGCCCGAACAGGGCGCGCTGCGAGTCGAGCACGCGCTGGAAGTCGATGAAGCCTTCGCGGTACTGCGTGGTCGCGATGTCGAGCGACCGCCGCGCCGCGCGCACCGCCTCCTCGAGGATGTCGACCTGCGCGCGATTGGCCGCGAAGCCGGCCACCGCGTCGTCCGTCTCGCGGGCGGCGCGCAGCACCGTGTCCTGGTACTGCACCTGCAACTGCCGCAGGCGCGCGTCCTGCACCAGCACCTGGTTCCTGAGGTTGCCGTGGTCGAACACGTTCCACACCAGCGCGGGGCCGGCGGCCCACGTGAGGGTGTTGGGCACGGCCGCCACGGAAGTCGCCGCGAGGCCGATCGATCCGCCCAGCGCGATCGAGGGATAGAGCGCCGCCTCGCTCACGCCGATGAGCGCGGACTGCGCGGCCAGCTGCATCTCGGCGGCGCGCACGTCCGGGCGGCGCCGCAGCAGGTCGGCCGGCAGGTCGACGACGAGGCCCAGCCCGGCCTGCGGGATGCGCCCGCGCCCGGTTTCCATCTCCGGCAGCGGGCCGGGCGGCCGCCCGAGCAGCACGCCGAGCGCGTTCTGCGTCTGCCGCAGGTTGCCCTCCAGTTCCGGGAGGGTCGCCAGCGTGCCCAGGTACTGCGAGCGCGCCTGCTGCACGTCGAGCTCGGACTCGTTGCCGCTTCGGAACAGCCGCTCGGTGATCTCCAGGCTGCGCTTCTGGATCGCCGCGTTCTCGTGCGCGATGCGAAGCCGCAGCTCGATCGTGCGGATGCTGCCGTAGAGGCTGGCCGCCTGCGCCGCGACCAGCACCTGCGCGTCATCGTACTGCGCGATGCTCGCGAAGTAGGCCGCGTCCGCCGATTCGATGGCCCGGCGGTACTTGCCCCAGAAGTCGATCTCCCAGGCGATGTTGAACGCCGCACTCGCGCTCCAGAAGGCCGTGTCCGCGCCACGCGACTGCCGCTGCCCGGCGCGCAGCGCATTGCCGCTCGCCTGCTGCAGCTGCGGATAGAGGCCGCTGGCGGCGATGCCGAGCTGGGCGCGCGCTTCGAGGATGCGCATGCCGGCGATGCGCGCGCCGGGATTGAGGCGCTGCGCCTCGGCCACCAATTGGTCGAGCACCGGGTCGTCGAAGCCGAGCCACCACGCATCGGCCACCGGCCGTCCGCGCGCCTGCGCGTCGGCCGCCAGCGCCTCGCGCGCACCGTTCGACCACGCCGCCAGCCACGGCACCTCCGGGCGCGTGAAGTCGGGGCCGAGCATCGTGCAACCGCCGAGCATGCAGCACGCGAGCGAGGTGACCGTGAGCGCGCGCCGACGATGCAAGCCCCGCATGCTTCAGCGAGCGCCGGGCTGGCCGCTCCCGGCCTGCGCGTTGTTCGCCACCCAGCCCATGAAGATCTGGTAGCCCAGCGCCAGCAGCGTGGCGCCGACGAACATGCCGAGGATGCCCGCAGTCGCCATGCCGCCCAGCGCGCCGATGAGGATCACGGGCATGGGCGCGTCGACCCCGCGGCCGAGCATCAGCGGCTTGAGCACGTTGTCGGCCATGCCCGCCACCAGCAGCAGCACCGTGTACGCGATGGCGGCACCGGTGCCGTGCTCGCCGCGCATCCAGAGCCAGGCGATCGCGGGCAGCGTCACGATGACCGCCGGCACCTGCGCGATGCCGAGCACGAGCACGATGACCGACAGCACGCCCGCCCAGGGAACGCCCGCGATCAGCAGGCACACCCCGACGATGATCGCCTGGATGAACGCCACGCCGATGACGCCCTGCGCGACCGCGCGGATGGTGGCGGTCGACAGCGCGACGAACTCCGAGGCGCGCGCCGGCCCGATCACGCGCACGAAGATCGCGTGCACGCCCCGGCTGCCGGCCTCGCCGAAGGCCATGACGATGCCGGCGACGATGATCGCGGCCAGGAACAGCAGCAGCGCGCCGCCGATGCCCGCGACCATGCCCAGCGCGGCTCTTGCCAGGTTGCCGATCTTCGGCTGCATGCTCTGCACCAGCGCGGGCAGGTCGTCATGCGCCTGCGACCAGATGGCGAAGACGCGCTCGCCGACCAGCGGCCATTGCGCGACGCCCTCGCGCGGGGGCGGAAGCCGCAGCGTGTCGTTCTGAACATCGGCGATCAGGTGGCGCACCGAGTCGCCGAACGAGCTCATGAGCACCGCGGTCGGCACCACGATGAGCACGATGCCCGCGATCACCAGCAGCGTCGCGGCCAGGCCCTGGCGGCCGCCCATGCGGCGCGCCAGCGACCGCTGCATCGGGTAGAGCGTGACCGCGAGGATCAGCGCCCAGGCCATCAGGGTCAGGAACGGCGCGAAGATGCGATAGCACAGCAGCGCCAGCGCCAGGATCAGCGCGGCGCGGATCAGCACGTCCATGAGAACGGACGCGCCGCGGGACATCATCACATCGGATTCGTTCTGCATCATCGTGCCCTCTTCCGTCGATCAGCCGCCGAGCGCGATGATCACCGCCTCGACCGCGGCGCCGAGCACGACCATCGCCAGCGCCGAGCGCAGCGGCTTCATGCCGGCGAACCGTCCCCATTCGTAGCCGCAGAGAAACATGATGGCCACGGCGATGGCGGCCGAGACCCGCATGGCCGTGCGAAGCTCGTCGAAGATCAGGAAGGGCAGCGTCGGCGGAAAGGTCGACCCGAAGACCAGCAGGAAGACACCGAGACCGCCGAGCAGGTCCTGCCGCGTCACCGCCGCCCTGGGGGCGACGCCGGCCGGCTGCGCCACGATCCATTGGCGCGTGCGCTCGAAGTCGGGCGCGCCCAGCGAGGCGGCCAGCGGACCGATCTCCTGCGCGATCAGTCCGTGCACCGCTTCGGGCTTCTCGCCAGAGACCACCATCTGCCACAGCTTCGCCTGCCGCGCGCGCACGACGATGCTGCGCAGCACGAACATCACGCCGTCGACGAATCCCCACGCCAGGTTGCAGCCGATCGCCGCCACGAGCATCTCGCGCACCTCCTTTTCCCCGGCGGAGGCCACGCTCAAGGCGCCCGTGAAGCTCAGGACCATGAAGAGCCCGAAGAGGATCTCCGAATTGCGGTCGATCGGATCCAGCACTCGGTGTCGCATGCGTTCTCCCTGGTTTGGTTGATCGGCATCAGTGGGCATCCGCTTTTCGCCAGCTCGTGTCCGGGTCGAAGCGCGTCATGGCGCGCGCGGCGGCGTCGGTGCCGGGGCCCAGGTTCTTCTCGTACACCACGCCATCGTGGCTGACCATGAAGCTCATCACGCCCGTCTCGCCGTACTTGGCCGGCCAGGCGATGAGCGCGAAGCC
>JAGIBP010000006.1 GCA_017744285.1 Variovorax sp. | reverse complement strand
GATGAACCAGCTCCAGGCCGCTCCGGTGTTGCGGCCCTTGTGCAGATCGTTGAGGTAGGAGACCCAGCCTCGGTCCGTGCGCTCGTACTCGACCTCGCCGTCGCTCAGGCCGAGCCGCAACACCGGAGCGGCCTGGAGCTGGTTCATCGACATCTTTGCCGCGGCCGCGCTGGTGTTCTCGATCACCGGCCTGTTCATTCTCAAGATGCACGCGGCCAATCGGCCCTTCACCTGGCCGATGGTCGGGATGGGGCTCGTGATCCCGGTGCTGCTGGCATTGCTGTTCATTCATTGATCTCAGGAAAGAGGTTTTCGTGCAAGTCCGCTATTCCCTCGCCCTTGCCGCGCTGTTCGGCGCGCCGGCTTTCGCCGCAGGGCTCTCGCTCAATGTCGAAGTGCCGCGCCTCAATGTCGCGGAGTACCACCGTCCGTACGTGGCCATGTGGATCGAGAAGCCCGACCAGTCCGTCGCGACCACGCTCGCGGTCTGGTACGACCTCAAGAACAAGGGCGGCAACGCCGAGGGCGAAGGCACCAAGTGGCTCAAGGACATGCGCCAGTGGTGGCGTCGCACGGGCCGGGAACTGACGATGCCGGTCGATGGCGTGAGCGGCGCGACCCGCCCCGCCGGCAGGCATCAGCTGGCGTTCACCGAAGGCTCGGTGGCATTGCCCAAGCTGGCACCGGGCGCCTACAAGCTGTATGTCGAAGCAGCCCGCGAAGTCGGCGGCCGCGAGATCGTGAGCATTCCGTTCCAGTGGCCGCCGGCCAAGGCGGAGACGGCGACCGTCGCCGGCAACAGCGAACTCGGCGAGATCAAGCTCGAGCTCGCCCCCTGAACCTCGTCCAACCTCGGGAACTCACCATCATGAAGATCGCTATCCGCCTCGCCTCGCTCGCGTTCGCTCTCTCGGCCACCGCTGCCGTCCATGCCCACAACGTGTGGCTGCTGCCGTCCAGCACCGTACTGTCCAAAGGTGATTGGATCACCGTCGATGCCGCCGTCTCGAACGACCTGTTCTTCTTCAATCACACGGCGATGGGGCTCGACAACCTCGTGGTCACGGCGCCCGACGGCAGCACGATCAAGCCCGAGAACCTGCACAAGGGCAAGCTGCGCAGCGTGTTCGACCTGAACCTCGCGCAACCGGGCACCTACCGCGTCGCGGTGATCAACGACGGCGCCTTCGCGCGCTGGAAGGACAAGGCCACCGGCCAGCAGAAGCGCGCGCGCGGCACGGCCGACACCATTGCGAGCCAGATCCCCGCCGATGCGCAGGAGGTCGAGGTGACGCAGAACGCCGGCCGCATCGAGACCTTCGTCACCGTCGGCAAGCCCAGCACGCTGAAGCCAAGCGGCAAGGGACTGGAGCTGGTCGCGGCCCATCCGACCGATCTCGTCAAGGGCGAGAAGGCCAGCTTCAAGCTGCAGATCGACGGACAGCCGGCCAAGGATCTCGAAGTGACGATCACGCAGGGCAACACCCGCTATCGCGACAAGGTCGACGAGCTGACGGTGCGCACCGATGCGGACGGCCAGTTCGCGGTCACCTGGCCCGAGGCCGGGATGTACTGGCTCGAAGCCACGGGCAAGGACAACAAGACCTCGGTGGCCGCGGCCAAGGAACGGCGCCTGACCTACGCCGCGACCCTGGAAGTGATGCCCTGACGCCCCCGGTGCCTTCCCCTTCGCCGCGCGTCTCCTTCGCGGCATGGCGAGCCGGCGGCTACGCGAACGACCCTGTTCCGCGACGCGCCGATCCGTCGAGCCTGCAGGACTTCTCCGGCCGCACGATGGGCACCACCTGGAGCGTGCGCCTGGACAACCCGGCGATGCTGCCGCGGGACACGATCCAGGCCGCCATCGAAGCGGCGCTGGAGCTCGTGGTCGCGCAGATGAGCACCTGGGAACCGTCGTCGAGCATCACGCGCTTCAACCAGGCCGCGGCCGGCAGCCGCCATGTTCTCGAGCGGGAATTCGCGCAAGTGCTCGCCTGTGCGTTGCATTGGGCAGCCGCCAGCGACGGAGCGATCGACCCCACCGTCGGTCCGCTGGTGGCACTGTGGGGCTTCGGCGCGCAGGCCAGTGCCCTGCCCCGCATGCCCACGGCCGCCGAAGCCGAAGCGGCACGCGCGCGCGTCGGGTGGCAGCGGCTGGCCTTCGATGGCGCCACACGCACCCTCGCCCAACCGGGCGGCGTGGTGCTGGACCTCTCCGGCGTCGCCAAGGGGTTCGCAGTCGATCAGGTGGCCGATTCGCTGCAGGCGCTGGGCCTGCGCGACTTCCTCGTGGAAGTCGGCGGCGAGCTGCGCGGCGCGGGGCGCCGTCCTCGTGGCGAGCCCTGGCAGGTGGCCGTCGAGGCCGGGGCGCAGACCGTGCGCATCGGACTGCCGGACATGTCGATCGCGACCTCGGGCGATCGCTGGCACGTGCGGGAGCGCGACGGCCGGCGCTGGTCCCACACCATCGATCCGCGCTCGGGCGAGCCCTTGAGTCACTCGCTCGCATCGGTCAGCGTGCTTCATCCGCGCTGCGCGGATGCCGATGCGCTCGCCACGCTGCTCACGGTACTGGGTCCGGCGCAGGGGCTGGCCTTTGCGCAGCGCCACGAGATTGCCGCGCTGTTCGTGCAGCACGCAGCCACCGGCCCCTTGCAGCGCGCCAGCAGCGGCTGGACAGAACACGTCCGCACTCCATGAACGAATTCACATGGCGCGCCATGGCGGCGTGCATGACCGTGCTCGCCTACGCGGCGCTCTGCCTGCACGTGTACTGGCGCCAGCGCCGCTTGCATCTCGCGAACGCCCGCGCGGCGGCCGTCCTCGCGGGCGGCGATGGGCAGGCAGAGGCACTGGTCCTGTTCGCGAGCCAGACGGGGCAGGCCGAGGCCCTGGCCTGGAAGACCGCGCGATGGCTGCACGAAGGCGGCACGCCGTCGCGGGTGATGCCGCTCGACGAGGTCGATGCCCCGACCCTGCGAGCGGCGCGTCGCGCCTTCTTCATCGCGAGCACCTACGGCGAGGGCGACCCGCCCGATGGCGCGAGCGTGTTCGCCGAGCGCGTGATGGGCGATCGCACGGCCGATCTTTCGTCGCTGCGCTATGCGGTGCTCGCGCTCGGCGATCGGCAGTACACCCACTTCTGCGCCTTCGGCCGCGCACTCGACGCGTGGCTGCATGCCCGCGGCGCGACGCGGCAGGCCGAGCGTATCGACGTGGACAACGGCGACGCCTCGCAGCTCGCGGCGTGGCAGGCGCATTGCAGCGGCAGCGCGCCTGTGCCCCAGCCGGTCTCCGCCGAGCCCGCATCCCCTTCCCGGCCCTGGCGGCTTCTGCGGCGCACGCTCCTCAACGCGGGCAGCGTGGGCAGCGTGGGCGGGCCGATCTTCGAGCTGGCCTTCACGCCCGCGACAGACGGCGCGGCGACGTGGCGCTCCGGCGACATCGCGCAGATCACGCTCGACACCGACCCCGGCAGGCCGCGCGACTATTCGATCGCCTCGATCCCCACCGACGGCGAGCTGCAACTCCTGATCCGCCAGGAACGCCATCGCGACGGAACGCTGGGCGCCGCCTCGGGATTCCTGACCTCGACCCTCGCGATCGGCGAAACGGCGAACTTCCGAATCCGGCCCCACCCGGCCTTCCGGCTCGAAGGCAACGCGCAGCGCCCGTTGATCCTGATCGGCAACGGCACCGGACTGGCCGGTCTGCGCGGCCACCTGCGCGCCCGGGCCGCAGCCGGCTCGCACGACAACTGGCTCGTCTTCGGCGAGCGGCATTCGGCCTGCGATTTCCTGTGCCGCGACGAACTCGAGGCATGGCGTGAGCGCGGCGTGCTGCAGCGCCTCGACCTGGCCTTTTCGCGCGACCAGGAACAGCCGCTCTATGTGCAGCACCGCCTGCTGCAGGCCCATGAGGAAGTCGGCCGGTGGGTTGCGCGCGGCGCGGCCATCTACGTCTGCGGCAGCCTCGACGGCATGGCCTCCGGGGTCGACGCCGCGCTCAAGCAGATTCTTGGCGCGCAGGCACTGGGCGCGCTCGCCGCGGCCGATCGCTATCGCCGGGACGTGTACTGATCGCGTGTCACGGAATCGAGACGAATCGAAGATAGTTAGTTACAACCGTATTGCGATTCGTTATCATCTACGTCGCGGACGCATTCCGTAACTTCAACCAGCCAATCGCCGGAGCACGCGGCTCCAGCACGACCAGCCAGTCGAGTTCTCTCTTTTGACTTCCTTCCAGGAGAACCCTTCATGGCTTACATCAAGAGCCGCAAGCATGCGCGCATCTTGCCGCCGCTCGGCAGCGCCGCTGCCGCCACGCTCGTTGCACTGTCCCTTCCCGCTTCCGCCCAGACCTCCACGAACACGCTGAAGGAAGTCCGTGTCGAGGGCACCGCCTCCGACCTCAAGGTCGACAACTCCGCCAATCCCAAGTTCACCGCGCCGCTGGTGAATACGCCGCAGACGATCCAGATCATTCCCGAGACGGTGATGCGCGAGCAAGGCGCGACGACGCTGACCGAGGTGCTGCGCAACTCGCCCGGCGTGGGCACCTTCTTCCTGGGCGAGAACGGCAACACGAACACGGGCGACGCCATCTTCATGCGCGGCTTCGACAGCTCGAGCAGCATCTTCGTGGATGGCATTCGCGACGCCGGCTCGGTCTCGCGCGACACCTTCAACATCGAGCAGGTGGAAGTCGTCAAGGGCCCGTCCGGAAGCGACACGGGCCGGACCTCGCCCACGGGCTTCATCAACATGATCTCGAAGAAGCCGCAGCTCTCCGACAGCTTCTCCGGCTCGGTGAGCATCGGCAGCGACGACTTCAAGCGTGCCACCATCGACTGGAACAAGGTCCTGAGCGGTCCGGACGGCATCGGTTCGGCCTTCCGCCTGAACGCGTTCACGCTCGATGCCGATGGCGCCGGCCGCGACATGGTCAACAACCAGCGCTGGGGCATCGCGCCGTCGGTCGCTTTCGGCCTGAACTCGCCCACGCGCGTCTTCCTCGACCTGCTGTACGTCAAGCAGAACAACATTCCCGACGGCGGCGTGCCGACGATCGGCCTGCCGGGCTACACGTCGCCCGACACGACGCGCCGCTTCCTCACCACGGCTGCGCCCGTGGCGCCGAGCAATTTCTACGGCACGACGTGGGACTTCGACAACGTCACGCAGACCATGTTCACGGCGCGCTTCGAACATGACTTCACGCCGGACGTGACGCTGCGCAACACCTTCCGCTACGGCAAAACCGAGCAGGACTACATGCTCACGGCCTTCATGGGCAGCTCGGCCAACCTGGTGACCCGCGTGCCCTCGCAGCCGCTGACCTGGACGATCGCGCGCAGCAATCCAACCAACAAGAACCAGGACAATTCCATCCTGACCAACCAGACGAACATCAGCGCCAAGTTCAACACCGGCAGCGTCAGCCACACGCTGAACGCCGGCGTGGAGCTGATCCACGAAGAGCAGGACTCGCTGGGTTTCTACGGCCAGAACGCCACCGTGTTCGGCATCCCCGGCATCCGCAACAGCGGCAGCTGGCCCGCGGCCAACCTGTACGCGCCGAACCCCAACGTCAACGGCTTCCTGCGCATCCCCAACGGCACGACGACCCGGGGCACGACCGACACGGTCGGCCTGTATGCCTTCGATACCGCCAAGCTCAGCGAACGCTGGCTGCTCAGCGGCGGCCTGCGCTTCGACAACTACTCGACCGACTACGCGTCGACGGCGATGAACGCCACCACCGGGGCGCTGACGCCGACGTCCCTTGGCACCTCCGGCAGCGAGTGGACGGGCAAGCTCGGCCTGATCTACAAGCCGACCGAGAACAGCAGCGTGTACGTGGCCTACGGCACCGGCGCGCAGCCGCCGGGCGGCAGCAACTTCACCCTTGCGGCGGGCGGCACCGGCAACAACGCCAACCGCACCGACTTCCTGCCCCAGAAGACCAAGACCACGGAACTGGGCACGAAGTGGGACGTGCTCGACAAGCGTCTCGCGCTCTCCGCGGCCCTGTTCCGCACCGACGTGAGCAACGAAGTGGTACAGGACGCCGTCAGCGGCAACTACTACCAGACCGGCAAGAAGCGCGTCGAGGGCATCGAGCTCGCGGCGGTGGGTGCGATCACCGACCGCTGGAGCGTCAGCACCGGCTTCACGCATCAGAAGGCCGAGGTGCTGAGCGGCCCGTCGGTGCTCGCGGACGGCGGCTCGGTGCTGGCCTACACGCCCGAGAACGCGTTCACGGCATGGACCACGTACCAGCTGCCGATCGGCCTGAGCCTCGGCGTGGGTGCGCGCTACAACGGCAAGATGTACCGCGGCACCGACGGCGCCGTCGGCACGCCGGCCTACGTCGAGTCCTACTGGGTCTTCGATGCCATGGCGTCCTACCGCGTCAACAAGAACCTGGACCTGCAGTTCAACGTGTTCAACCTGACGGACGAGGACTATGTGGCGGCGATCAACAAGAGCGGCTACCGTTACACGCCTGGCGCGCCGCGCAGCTACCGTCTGACGGCGAACTTCTCGTTTTGAAATGGAGTTCACCCCCCAAGCCGCTTCGCGGCTCCCCCCTCTCTCGCCTTCGGCGGGAGGGGGGCGCACCCAGCGGCCCGGCGAAGCCGGTTCCGCGGGTGCCCTGGCGACCGATGCGCCTGGGTTCATGCGGTGCGGGGGGGCGAAGCGCTATGGAAAACTGAGTCGAACAAGATGATGCTGCATGTGCCCGAGATCCTGAGCGCGGACGAAGTGCGTCAGATGCGCACGGCGCTCGACGCGGCGGACTGGGTCGACGGCCGCCAGACCGTGGGCGACCAGGGCGCCCGCGTCAAGCACAACCGCCAGCTCCCGGAGCATTCGGCGGTCGCGCGCGAGCTCGGGGCCAGGATCCTGGCCGCGCTCGCGCGCAATCCCCTCTTCTTCGCCGCGGCCCTGCCGCTGCGCTTCGTTCCGCCGCTCTTCAACCGCTATGCGGGCGGCGAGCACTACGGCTTTCACATCGACGGGTCGGTGCGTGCGCTCCCCGGCAGCGGGGAGCAGCTGCGCACCGATCTGTCGTGCACGCTCTTCCTCGGCCATCCCGAGGACTATGACGGCGGCGAGCTCGAAGTGGTCGACACCTACGGCACCCACGAAGTGAAGCTGCCGGCGGGCGACCTGATCCTCTACCCCTCCACCAGCCTGCACCGCGTGCAGCCCGTGACGCGCGGCGAGCGCGTGTGTTCGTTCTTCTGGCTGCAGAGCATGATCCGCGACGACGGACGACGAAGCATGCTCTTCGAACTCGACCAGACCATCCAGAAGCTGCGCGCGCGGATCGGCGACGCCGAGGAGACGGTGGCGCTCACGGGGCACTACCACAACCTGCTTCGAATGTGGTCGGAGGTCTGAGGTCCGCGGCCCTTGACCGGCCCGCCCCTCCCCGGGTGGCCGCGGCGCAGCACCTCGCATCTGCGTTCACATACTCATGATATACCGCGCCATAATCGAGCCATGTCGCGAACCTACGCCATTTCCGCGGCCACCGGCGAGCTGCCCTGGCTGCGCGACCCCGTCGAAGCCCACCGCCTGTGGCGCTCCACCCTGAGCTGGAAGCGCGAAGTCGACGCGCTCGATGCCGATGCGCCGCTCTACACCGAGCACAGCAACAACCTCTATCGCTCGTTCTGGGGCAAGTTCTGCCGCTGGCTCGCGGCGCGCTCGCTCAAGCTCGACGAGGTGCGGCAAACTCACGTCGAGTCTTTCCTGAAGACGCTGGAGGGACGCGGCGGCGCGCCCGCCAGCGTGCGGACGATGCGCACCTACCTGGCCGAGATCCACCGGGTGTACGCGCACCTTCATGCGATCGGCGTGGTCAACGGCAACCCCGCCGAGATGGTCCTCGCCCGCAAGCGGCTCGCCCCGGCGACGCAGTTCGCCACCGACCCGCCGCTTCCCCCCGGCCGGGCCTTCCTCAAGACGTACGAGAAGATGGCCCAGCAGATGTACAAGGAGGAGCGCGCCGAATGGCCGAAGGCCTGGACGCCGGCGCGCAATCTCGCGCTGCGCCTGATCGTGGCCGAGTGCGGATTGAAGCTCTCGGAGATCTGCAAACTCATTCCGCGCAACATCACGATCCGCCCGGACGGCACGGTGCTCATCCGATCGCCGGGCCATCGCCTGGTGGAGACACGCCCGCTGGTCGGGCGGCCGCTGCTGGCCCGGGCGCTCGAACGCTGGCTGGATGTGCGCGGCGGCCTGCGCATTGTGCAGCTGCGCCGGGCGCACGCCGAAGACGCCCGCCGCTCGAACCGCCTCTTCCTCGGCCAGGCCGACCGCGTGATGTCGGCGGAAGGCGTCGGTGGCGGACTCGGCGACGCCTGCAGTCCGGTCGCGCCCGATCTCGCCGAGCGCGTGATCACGAGCTGCGTGAAGCGCACGCTCGAATCGCTGGGCCACCAGGCCGCGTTCCACGGCCCGCAGCTGATGCGCAATGCCTATGCGGCGCGCCTGATCCAGGACGGCATGAGCGACATCGACGTGTCCGGGCAGCTCGGCATGAAGACCACCTTCACCGCCCGGGCCATCCGCGCCAAGCTGATGCTCACGCCGGCTTCCTGAAGCCCGATGCGCCCGGGACGGGCGCCAGGAACCAGGGCGTGCAGGATGGTCCGGCTCACGGGCCGCTCAACCCCAGGCGCTGGATGGTGGCCGCCTTGAGCCGGCTGTCCTCGCGCACGTTGCGCTCGAAGTCCTTGCCCGGGCGGAAATCCACGACCTGGTTGGCGCCGCGTGCCCAATCCTGGTACTTGGGCGATGCGACCGCGGCGCGGCATGCGTTTTCGAGCCGGGCGACCACCGCATCGGGCGTGCGCGCGGGGGCGAGCACGCCGCCGAAGCTCGCCTGCACCACGGGGACGCCCGCCTCCTTGAGCGTGGGAACGTCGGGGAACGACGGATGGCGCTTGTCGGCGTACACCGCGATCAGGCGCAGCGCGCCCGAGTTGAGATGGCCGGTGATGGAGCTCACCAGCACGGCACCGAAACCGAGGCGCTGGCTCAGAAGGTCCTGCAGCATCGGCGCGTCCCCCTTGTAGGGCACGTGCGTGAGCGTGACCTTGGCCGTCGCCTCGATGTCGGACGTGCCCAGGTGCGGGATCGAGCCGGTCCCGGAGGTGCCGTAGTTCACCTTGCCCGGGTCCTTGCGGGCATCGGCCAGGATGTCCGCGATGCTGCGGTACGGCGAATGGCCGGGCACGGCGATGGCGAAGATGTTGTCGAAGACCTGGCAGACGTAGCGGAACGAATCGAGGTTGTAGGCGAGCGACTTCAGCCGGTGCGGCTCGCTCGACAGCGGCACGGCCGGCGTGAAGGCCAGCGTGTAGCCGTCGGGCCGCGCATTGGCGACCGCCGTGAGGCCGATGGTGCCGGCCGCGCCGTCGCGGTTGACGACCGCGATCGACTGCCCCAGGTCCTGGGCCATGGCTTCGGCCAGGTTGCGGCCGTTCAGGTCGAGGCCGCCGCCGGCGGCGAAGGGCACCAGCATCTGGAGAGGCCGCGAGGGATAGTCCTGTGCATGACTGGCCAGGGCCAGAGTGGCCAGCAGCAGGCCGAGCGTTGCCCGCCTCTTGCCGCGCAAGAAGTTGTCCATGTGAATCTCCGAAGAAGAAAGTGGAGCGCGGCGGAAGCCGCGCGTCGTTCATTCGTCGCGGATGCCGTTGCGCAGCACGCCGATCGCATCCACCTCGATCTCGCAGATGTCGCCCGGCTTCATGAAGACCTGCGGCGTGCGCTTGTTGCCCACGCCGCCCGGCGTTCCGGTGACGATCACGTCGCCCGCTTCCAGCGGCACGAAGGCCGAGATGTAGGCGATCTGGCGCGGGATGCTGTGCACCATCATGTCGGTGGTGGCGCGCTGCAGTTCCTGACCGTTCAGGCGCGTGACGAGCGTCATCTTCTGGTCGGGCGCGATCTCGTCGGCCGTCACCATCCACGGGCCGAAGCCGCCGGTCTTCCAGAAGTTCTTGCCCGGGGCCCACTGCGAGGTGTGGACCTGCCAGTCGCGCACGCTGCCGTCGTTGTAGCAGCTGTAGCCGGCGATATGCGACCACGAATCGGCCTCGGAGATGTGGCGCCCGCCCTTGCCGATGACGACCGCGATCTCGCCTTCGTAGTCCAGCCGCTCCGAGACGCGCGGACGCACGATGTCCTCGCCGTGCGCGGCCTGCGAATCCGCGACGCGCAGGAAGATCACCGGCTTCTCCGTCACCTCCTTGCCGGTCTCGCGGATGTGCTCGCCGTAGTTGAGGCCGATGCAGAAGATCTTGCCGGGGTTCGGGATGACGGGCAGCAGCGTCACTTCCGCCAGCGGGAGCGTGGCCTTCGTGGCGCCGGCCTTGGAGGCGGCATCGGCGAAGAGGTCGGCGGCGATGAATGCCTTCAGGTCGGGCGCGCGCGCACCGTAGACCTCCCCCAGGTCGAGCACTCGGTCGCCGAGCACGGCGCCATAGCTTTGCTTGCCGTTGTATTGATAGCTGATGAGCTTCACGATGATTCCTTGGTGACGGATGAAGAAAGAGAAGGACCCTGGGCCGCCAGCCGCGCGCCGATGCGCGTGGCAGCTTCGGTGATCAGGAGGACGATCTTGTCAAGGTCGACGATGGCCAGCCGCGAGGTGTCGAACACCAGCGAGATCGCGGCCCAGGCGCCGCCGTCGGGCTTGAGGATGGGCGCCGCCACGGCCGCCAGCTGCGGCTCCAGCTCGCCCTTGGAGACGTAGTACCCGGCCTTGCGGATCGCCGCGTAGTAGCGCCGGAACTCGGGCCACTCGGCCGGCAGGCCGCAGCGCACGAGTTCCTCGTGGCGCGACTCGAAGACCTTCTTGAGCTGCGTCGAGCCGAAGGAGGCCAGCAGCACCTTGGGCGCCGCGCCCTGGAAAAGGGGCCGCGGCCGCCCGCGCCCATAGGCCAGGTCGGCCGGTACGCCGCCCATTTCGCGGTAGGTGTCGAGCACCTGCAGGCCGAAGAGCGCGCTCAGCACGCAGTCGAAGCCGGTGGCGGCCACCAGCTCCCGCAGCACCGGCAAGCCGACACGGAGCACCGGATCGGCCCCCCGGATGTAGTGGTCCAGCAGGATGACGCGCGGCCCGAGCGCGTACTGCGAATCCTCCACGCGTTGCAGGAGCCCGGCCTGCAGCAGCAGCCGCACGTAGCGGTAGCTGGTGGGCAGCGACACGTCGAGCGCGGTGGCGATGTCCTCCGCCGTGCGCATCGGATGGGTGTCGTCGAAGAGATCGAGTACCCCGAGCATGCGCTCCAGACTGGACGTGGATGATTCGGACAAGGCAACCCCCTGGTGAATGGCTCATGGCGCGACGGGGAGGTATTGCGAAATGCGATCCAGATCGGCCCCCGAACGTGCCACGCCGACGATGTATCGGTCAGGGCGAAGTATCACGGCTGCCGCATCGTGCGAGCGCAGCCATGCCTGGAGGCTCGCATCGGGCCGGTCGATGACCATGGCGCCGCTGCGCTGCCATCGCGAGGCGGTGGCGGCCGACGCCGCAGAGAGGACCTGGGCGCTGCCGATGACCGCGCCGCGGCGTCCCAGGAGTTCGTCGAGCAGGCGCCCATCGTCGAGCTGCGGCTGCGGAAAGGGCCGCCCCGCCAGATCGGGCACCGTGGGGTCGAAGGCACCCTGCCCCAACAGCTGCGGCGGCAGCTCGAAGACTTCGGGACGCCCGGCCTCGAATTTCGCGTCGCGCTCGGCGGCGAGCGCGGGATCCGTGGTCTGGATGATGTTGCCCAGGCGCACCGCCAGTTCGATGAGCGCGCGCACATGCGGCTTGCGTTCGGACTCGTAGGTGTCCAGCAGTGCGTCGGACGCGCGGCCGGCGAGCACGGCGTCGAGCTTCCACGCCAGGTTCGACGCGTCGCGGATGCCCGCGCACATGCCTTGCCCGAGGAAGGGCGGTGTCTGGTGGCAGGCATCGCCCGCCAGGAACAGCCGCCGGTCGCGCCAGCCTTCGGCCACCACCGACTGGAAGGTGTAGATGGCCGCACGCTCCAGGCGCGCCTGCTCCGGCCGGACCCAGGGCGCGACCAGCGTCCACAACCGGTCGGGCCGCACGAGGGCATCGCGGTCGTCGTCGGGCAGCACCATGATTTCCCAGCGGCGGCGCTCGCCCACCACGTTGCAGTAGGTCATCGGACGGCGCGGATCGCAGTACTGCACCGTGTAGGGCGGCAGATCCACGGGCTGCTGGAGCACCACGTCGAACACCAGCCACGGCTGGCGCAGCCCGAGGTCGACCATGTTGCTTCCGATGGCTTGGCGCACCGGGGAGCGCGCGCCGTCGCAGCCCACGACGTAGCGGGCCCGCGCGGTGTGGCGTTGCCCGGATTCGAGCGAGCCATACGTCACCGTGGCGGCCTCGCCGTCTTGCGTCACGCCCAGCAGTTCGTGGCGCAGCTTGACGTGCACCTGCGGGAAGCGCGCCAGGCCCTCGCGCAGCACGCCTTCCAGCTGCGGTTGGTGGAAGTAGTAGTTGTTGGCGCAGCCGTGCGGGCCCGCGGCGGCCGAGCCGCCGCGGATAAGCATGGTCTGGCCGGCCCCGTTGACGAAATGCATGCCGTGCACGCCCGGCCGCGAGATGGCCAGCGCCTGCTCGCGCAGGCCGGCGGCCTGGAAGATGCGCAGCACCTCGCCGTCGAAGTGGATGGCGCGCGGCAGCGGGAAGATGGCCGCTTCCCTCTCGAGCACCAGCACCGATCGGCCGGCCGCGCCCAGCAGGTTGGCGAGCGTGGCGCCCGTCGGACCCAGGCCGACGATGGCGACGTCGTACGCGTCGGCTCGCTCAGGCATCTTGGTCTTCCTGCATGCGGCGCGCGACGTCGGCCTGCCACTGCGCGCGGCTCATGAACCTGGGGAAGCGCCTCGCGATGGCCTCGGCCTGCGCCAGGATGGCCTCGTCCGACTGGCCGAGGTCGATGGGCTCGCGCAGCGGCTGCTCGCAGTACCAGGGCGTGTCCATGAACAGTTCGATCCGGTTGCCTTCGGGATCACGGCAGTAGACCGAGACCGCGTTGCCGTGCGTCACGGGGAGCATCTCGGTCGCGCCCTCGGCCAGCAGCCGATCGTGGAAGCGGCGCAGCGCCGCCAGGTCCGGCACGCGAAAGGAGATCTGGTTGACCACGTTGAAAGCCATGTCGGCCGGGCGCCCCGTGGCCAGGACCAATTGGTGGTGCTCGTCGGGGTCGCGGCTGAGGAAGACCAGCTGCACGGTGCCCAGGTTGCCCTCGTCGGTCTGGGTGAAGCGCAGGGCCTGCTTGTAGAAGCGCGCCATGCGGGGCAGATCCGTGACGTAGAGCCCGATGTGGCTGAAGCGCAGATCCGAATGGCGAGATGTTTGCATCAATGTCTCCTGACGATAACGAGTATTAGGTAGTCCCGCGATTTGCGTCAAATACTATCTGTATTCTCATATTTTGACAATACAACATTCTTATATATGATCCCCGTCCGTGCAACGGGCACGCATCGCAAAAGGAGACATTTCGTGAAGGTTCTGAAGAAGCTCATCTCGTCACACACGCCGGCACTGGCCGTGGCCACGGGCCTCGTCCTCTCGGCGCCCGGCGCGGCGGCGCAGGCCAACTACCCGTCGAAGCCGGTGCGCATCATTGCCCCCTTCGCCGCGGGCACCGGTCCGGACGCCAATGCACGCGAACTGGCCGCCGAACTCACCAAGGTGCTGGGCCAGTCGTTCTACGTGGAGAACCGCCCCGGCGCCTCGAACATCATCGGCACCGAAGTCGCCGCCAAGGCTCCCAACGACGGCTACTCGCTGTACATCGGCACCACGAGTTCGCTCTCGGTGGTGCCGCACCTCTACAGCAAGCTGCCCTTCAACGCCGAACGCGACTTCGCGCCGATCAGCCTGCTGGGCGTGCTCAACACCGGCCTCATCGCCACACCCGGCGTGCAGGCCAGGGACGCGAGGGAACTGATCGCCCAGCTCAAGGCCAAGCCGGAGTCCGTCTCGGTGGCCACGCAGGGCATCGGCAGCTACTCGCACCTCTCGGCCGTGTGGTTCAACAGCGCGGCGGGCGTGAAATCGAGCCTCGTCCCCTACAACAGCAACAGCCCCTACGCGGACCTGCTGGCCGGCCAGATCCAGCTCATGTACGACGGACTCCCCGCCGCCGCCTCGAACGTGCAGGCCGGCAAGCTCAAGCTGCTGGGCATCACGGGCAAGGAGCGCCACCCCAGCTTCCCGAACGTGCCGACCTTCGCCGAGCAGGGGCTGCCCGATTACGCGCCCATCGCGTGGCAGGGCCTGCTCGCGCCGGCCGGCACCTCGCCCGCCATCCTCGAGAAGCTGAGCGCGTCGATGGCCAAGGTCTGCCAATCGCAGGACCTGGCCAGGAAGTGGCGCGACTACGGCGGCGAGCTGCGCTGCAACACCCCGGCCGAGTTCAGCGCATTCATCACGGCCGACCGCGAGATGTGGGGCAAGGTGATCCGCGCGGCCGGCGTCAAGCTCGACTGACGCCCGCGACGCCGGGGCCGCCCGGTTCAGACACCGAGCGCGACACCGTCGCCACGCGGATCGTGCGCGCCCGACATCCACCCATCCGCCTCCAGGCGGATCACGCCTGGCTGGCCCGCGAGCGGGCTGCGCGCCGGCAGCAGGGCCAGTTCATGCCCGCGCGTGCGCAGCGCCTGCAGGACCTCGGCGCCCGCGTCCTCTTCGATCTTCAGGCTGTCGCGGCTGTCCGAGAAGGTGCGGCCGAGCAGGAAGCGCGGGCGCGCCAGTGCCTGGGCCGGATCGAGCCCATGGTCGATCAGGCGGGTCAGCAAGGCGACCAGCGTCTGCGGCTGGCCGTCCGCGCCCTGCGTGCCATGGAGCAGGCGTGGCCGGCCGTCCTGCATGAAGATGCCGGGATTGAGCGTGTGGAAGGGCCGCTTGCCCGGACGCAATCCGTTGTGGTGGGCAGGATCGGGATGGAAGGCGGCGCCCCGGTTGTGCCACAGCACGCCGGTGTCGCCCGCGACCACGCCGCTGCCCCAGTCGTAGTAGATCGTCTGCAGCACGCTCACGCCGCGGCCCTGCGCATCGGCCGCGGCGAAGAAGACGGTGTCGCCATGGCGGAAAGGCCGCGGCCAGGGCATGGCCCGCGCGCCGTCGATGCGGCGCGCCTGGGCGCGGATGTAGGCGGGGTCCAGCAGTTGCGCCACCGGAACAGGCGCGAAATCCGGATCGGCCAGCCAGCGATCGCGATCGATGAAGGCCAGCTTGATCGCCTCGACCATGCGATGGAAGTGCTCGGCGCTGCCCTCGGGCACGCCGGCCATGCCCAATTCGCCGAGGATGCCCATGGCCTGCAACGTGGTGATGCCCTGCGTGGGCGGCGGCAGCGTGAGCAGCGTGCCGCCGCCATAGGGCAAGCCGAGCGGCTCGACCTCGCGCGCGCAGGTGCGCTGCAGGTCCGCGAGCGTCAGCGGCGAGCCTGCCGCGCGAAGGCCGCGCGCCAGCCGTTCGGCCAGCTCGCCTTCATAGAACTCGCGCGGGCCTTTCGTGGCCAGGCGCGCGAGCGTGCGCGCGAGCGCGGGATGCCGCCAGTGCCTGGCCGCGGGCGGGAACGTCGCTTCGAAACCCGGCCACTGCGCGAGCTCGGACGCGCGCATGTCGAGCCAGAAGCGCTGCGAGGCCGACACCTCGACACCTGCTTCGGCATGCGCGATGGCAGGGGCCAGCAGCGCCTCCCAGCCGATCTCGCCCTGCCAGTCCTTGCGCGAGATCGCGTGCGCCTGTCCCCAGCTGTCCACGGCCGCCGCCGTGGTCAGGGCCGAGGCCGCGCCACGCACGGCGATGGGGCCGCCCGACGCGGGGACATGCGCCGCGGCCTGCCCGATGCCCGAGAGCGCGCGCACCGGTGCGCCGGGCCGCGCGATGAGCCAGAACGCGTCGCCGCCGAGCCCGGTGAAATGCGGGCACGCCACGCTCAGCACCGCGGCCATCGCGATCGCGGCCTCGATGGCGTTGCCGCCGCGCGCGAGCACCGCGCGACCGGCCTCGCTGGCCAGCGGATGAGGGCTGGTCACCATGCCCGCACGCGAGCGCGCGGGGCCGCGCACCGTGTCGGGGCTCATGCGCACCCCTTCAGTGATGCGCGTCCTCGCGAGTTGCAGGGTGTGGTGTTCGCGCGGCGCCCTGGCGGTGCATCGGTGATCGGTCGGAGTGGCAGAGAGTCCATCGACACAGGTTCGCAACAAGCGCGCCAGCGTGAAAGAATTTCACGCCCATGCTCCACCCTCCCCGACACTTCCTCTACCTCGATGCGGTCGCGCGCACGGGTTCCATCCGCAAGGCGGCCGAGAAGCTGCACGTGGCCTCGACCGCCGTCAACCGCAAGATCCTCGAGATCGAGGAAGACATCGGCACCCCGCTGTTCGAACGCCTGCCGCGCGGCGTGCGCCTCACGGCCGCCGGCGAAGTGCTGCTGGCCACCGTGCGACGCAGCATGTCCGACCTGCGTTCCGCGGCCTCGCAGATCGAACAGCTGCGCGGCCTGGTGCGCGGCACGGTGCGCATCGGCTGCGCCGAATCCGTGGCCACCGACTTCATGCCGGGCGCCATCGCGCACTACCAGCAGCAGCACCCCGGCGTGCAGTTCCGCATTGCCACCGGCGTCACCGGCCACCTGCTCACGCGCCTGCATGCCGACGATGTGGAGATCGTGCTCGTGCACGACCCGCTGCCCTCGCCCGCGCTGCGCGTGGTCAGCGCCATCGCGCAGCCGCTGTGCGTGATGCTGCGGCCCGATCACCCGCTGGCGGGTCGCAAGACGCTGCGGCTGGCCGATTGCGCGAAGTACCCGGTCGCCCTGGGCGATGAGTCCTTCGGCAGCCGCCGTATGCTCGATGGCGCGCTCGCGCGATCGCGCATCGCGCTGAACGTGGTGCTGGAAGCCAGCTCCGTGCAGCCGCTCAAGGAGTTCACGCTGCAGACCGGCGCGCTGAGTTTCCAGTTCCAGATCGGCACGCTCAACGAGGTGCGACGCGGCGCACTGGTGTCCATTCCGCTGTCCGATCGCGCGCTCTCGGCCGGGCAGCTGATGCTGGCCGTGCGCGAGGGGCGCACGCTGCCCATTGCCACGCTGTCGTTCATGGAGGCCCTGGTCGGCCGGCTGGCCAGCCTCGGGGATTGAGCGCTCGGACGGCGCGCCCTGCGCGTCGCGAGCGCCTCGACGGGTGACTGCACACAATTTGCGCTCGCTCCGAGCGAAACTCTGTGCTGGAAATGCGCGGTGGCGCTGCCCATACTGCGGTCGTCTTTTGCACCGCAGCATTCATGGCCCCGACCACCAACGCACCCTCCGTCCACCGCCCGCGCCTCTCGGTCCACCGGCTGCCGATGGCCCATCCCGGCGACCTCTCGGCGCTGGAGGCCCTGCTGGACGAGGGCGCGCTCGCCGCGCAAGACATCGTCGCGGTCATCGGCAAGACCGAGGGCAATGGCGGCGTCAATGACTTCACGCGCGGCTACTTCACGCAGAGCCTGATGGCGCTGCTGGCCGCGCGCACCGGCCGCCACGCGAAGGACCTGTTGCGCGAACTGCCCTGCGTGCTCTCCGGCGGCACCGAGGGCGTGCTGAGCCCGCACTACGTGGTGTTCGCGCGCAGCGGCCGGCCTTCCGAGAACACCGGCCATGCCGCGCAGGCGGCGCTCGCGATCGGCACGGCGATGAGCCCCGCCGTGCCGCCGCAGGCCATCGGCCGCTGGGCCCAGGTCCGCTCGGTGGCCGATGCAGTGCGGCGCGCCATGCGCGATGCGGGCATCGCGCGCGCCGAGGACGTGGTCTTCGTGCAGGTCAAGGGCCCGTGCGTGACGGCGGCGCGCGCCCGCATGGCGCAGGAACAGGGGCACGGCGTGCGCACCGCGCATGCAGGCCAGTCCATGGCCTTCTCGCGCGCGGCCGGCGCCTTCGGCGTGGCCCTGGCGCTGGGCGAGCTGGCCGACGATCCCGCGCTCGAGCAGGCCCTGCTGCAGGACTTCGCCCTCGGGAGCGCGCGCGCCAGCGTGTCGTCCGGCGTGGAGGTCGAAGTCAACGAAGTGATCGTGCTGGGCCACAGCACACTGTGGGAAGGCCCCTTGCGCATGCGCAGCGTGCCGATGCGCGATGCGCTGGACATCGCGGCGGTGGCCGACGTGCTGGCGCAGCTGGGCCTGCAGGCGGCGCCGCAATTGCCGCCCGAACAGACGCACCGCGTGGCCGCCGCGTTCGTCAAGTGCGAGCCCGACCGCCAGGGCAGCGTGCGCGGCGCACGCCACACCATGCTCGACGACACGGACATCGACGCGCAGCGCCACATCCGCGGCGCGGTGGGCGCGCTGGTGGCCGGCGTGCTCGGCGACACGCGCATCTTCGTCTCCGGCGGCGCCGAGCATCAGGGCCCCGCGGGCGGCGGGCTGGTCGCGGTGATCGCCGCGCTGGCCTGAATCGTGCGTACGGGCATCGCGATGCTTGCCTCTTCCCCGGACCCGACCTGGCGCCTGTCGGCCGCAGAACTGGCCGCCGCCTATGCGAAGGGGCAGCTCGATCCGGTCCTCGTGCTGCGCGCGGTGCTGGAGCGGCTGCAGGCCGTGCAGCCGCACATTCGCGCCGTGGTCTCGATGGACGAATCCGCCGCGCTCGCCGCGGCGCAGGCGAGCGCGGCGCGCTGGAAACGCGCCGCGCCGCTGTCGCCGCTCGATGGCGTGCCGCTCACCGTCAAGGACAACATCCCGGTGGCCGGCCTGCCGTGCCAATGGGGCAGCCGGCTGTTCCGCGACCATCGGCCCGCGCGCGACGAAAGCCCGGTGCGGCGCCTGCGCGCGGCCGGCGCGGTGATCGTGGGCAAGACCAACGTGCCCGAGTTCACGCTGCAGGGCTACTGCGACAACGCGCTGCACGGCGCCACGCACAATCCATGGCGGCCGGGTCTCACGCCCGGGGGCTCCAGCGGCGGCGCGGTGGCCGCGGTCGCGGCCGGCGTCGGCCCGCTCGCGCTGGGCACCGATGGCGGCGGCTCCATCCGTCGGCCCTGTGCCCTGACGGGCCTCGTTGGCCTCAAGCCCTCGTGGGGCCTGGTGGCGCGCACCGACGGCCTGCCCGAGATCCTGCCCGGCATGGAAGTGGTCGGCCCCATCGCGCGGACCACCGGCGACCTGCGTCGCATGATGGTCGTGCTCGCGCCTGGCGGCGGCTTCGATGCGGCAGCGAGCGCATCTTCGAGGAAGCAGCGCATCCTGCACTGGCGCACGCTCGCGGGCCGTCCCGTCGACCCCGAGGTGACGCGCAGCGTGAACGACGCGGCGCAGGCGCTGCGCGCGATGGGCCACGATGTCGTCGAGGCCGAGGCGCCGGCGGCCGTGGATACCTTCAACCGCGAGGCCTGGCCCGTGATCGCCGCCACGGGCCTCGCCGCCGTGCTGCGCCCGCATTCGGCGCAGACCGGCGAGCTCTCCCCCGCCCTCGCGCGCATGCTGGCCGATGGCCTGGGCCTGCGCGCGGTCGATCTCTTCGATGCGAGGCAGTGCGTACGTCGCCTGCGAACGGCCATCGCCGCGTGCCTGGAAGACGCCGACCTGATCCTCACGCCGAGCAGCGCCGCGCTCGCCTGGCCCGCGCACCAGACCCACCCGACGCACATCGACGGCCAGGCCGTGGATGCACGCGGCCATGCGCTCTTCACGGCCTTCGTCAACGCGACCGGCCTGCCCGCGCTCAACCTGCCGGCGCGTGCGTCGGCCTCGGGCCTGCCCATCGGCTTCCAGCTGGTGGGACGTGCCGGCAGCGATGCCGCGCTCTGCGCGCTCGGCGCGGACTTCGAGGCGCAGCAGCCCTGGCGCGATCGCTGGCCGGCACTGTGACGGCTTCCACCACCTCTTCAGGCACCGACATGTCCAACGCCCACACGCTCGGCCTCTTCCACGTGGCCATCAAGACCGACGACCTCGCGCGCACCGTGGCCTTCTGGACGCAGGTGATGGGCCTGCGCAGCGTGCCGCGGCCCGACTTCGGCTACCCGGGCGCGTGGCTGGCCGCGGGCCAGCCGGGGGGCCAGGCGATCGTGCACATCTACGCCGGCGGGCCCGCGCTCGGCACCTCGGGCGCGCTCCAGCGCGGCAGCGCGGCCATCGATCACCTCTCGCTCGCCTGCACCGGCTATCACGCCTTCATCGCGCGCTTTCGCGCGGCCGGGCTGGACTGGCGCGAGTTCCTCGTGCCCGGCACCTCGCTGTGGCAGCTCTTCGTGCACGACCCGAGCGGCGTGCAGCTGGAGCTGACCTTCGAAGGCGCCATCGAAGACGGGCCGCCCCCCGACATGTCCCCGCAGCGCGTCTACCGCGCCGGCGAGTCCTTCTTCGATGCGCATCGCTATCCCGCCCTTTCCTCGTTTCAACCCTCTGGAGATCGTCCCCATGAAAACTGCTGACACCACCGAACGCGCGCGCCGGCCCTTGAAGCGCCTGCACGCGACGCTGGGCCTGGTCTGCTCCCTGCTGGCCGCCGTGCCGGCGCTGGCTGCCGACAAGGTCAAGGTGGGCGTGTTCCTCGGCAACTCCGCCCTGCCCTACTACGTGGGCGCCGAGCGCGGCTACTTCCAGCAGCAAGGGCTGGACACCGAGGTCGTGGTCTTCGCGACCTATCCGCTGATGATCCAGGCCATGGTGTCGGGCGACATCGACGCGGCGGCCAACCTGGTCACGCTCGAAGGCGCCAACATCAACACGCGGCGGCCCGGCACCGCGGTCTACATCTCCATCAACGGCCAGAACGCGCAGCACATCACCGAGCAGTTCATCGTGCGCACCGGCCATCCGGCCAAGACCCTGCGCGACCTCAAGGGGGCCAAGCTTCTGTCCGCCGCCGGCCCGGCCAACATCGGCACGGCGCGCGCCGTGCTGGCCAAGGTCGGGCTGACCGACGGCAAGGACTACACCATCCAGGAACAGCAAGGCGGCGTGCAGGTCGGCGCGCTGCAGGCCGGGCAGTTCGACGGCGGCTACGTGATCGAGCCCATCGCGACCGTGGCGATCGCGCAAGGCGTGGCGCGGCGGCTGGAAGCAGGCGTGATCGCCACGCACCTGCTCGAACGCAAGGAGGCCTACGCCTATGCCGCGGGCGGCGCGCTCACGGACCGCTTCATCAAGGAGCGCGCCGACGTGGCCCGGCGCTACGCGCAGGCCTGGGGGCGCGCCATCCAGGACGCCAATACCGACCCGGGCACGCGCGAGTACTTCGTGAAGTACATGAACACCTCGGCTGCCGTGGCCCCCATCGTCCCCATGGTGAAGTTCACGATGGTCAAGGACCTGAAGGCCGAGGACCTGGCCGACTTCCAGCGCTTCGTCGACCTGGGCGTGGGCTTCGGCGTGGTCAAGGAAAAGATCGACGTGCGCACCTTCGTGAAGGCGATGTGATGAAGGCGCCCCCGGAATTCCTGCGCGCCCGCCTGGGCGCCCTGGCCCCGCTGGGCGGGGCGGTCGGCTTCGTGCTGTTCTGGTCGTGGGTCTGCGCGATGAAGCTGGTGGATCCGGTGCTGCTGCCCACGCCGGGCGAGGTGCTCAAGGCCTTGTGGGACGGCTTCGCGGGCGGTGCGATGCGGCACGACTTCTTCACCACGGTGCAGCGCACGCTGCTGTCCTTCGCGATCGCGCTGGTCATCGCCGTGCCTTGCGGCGTCATGCTGGGCTCCTCGCGGCGCGTGTACAGCTTCGTCGAGTTCCTGATCGACTTCTTCCGCTCCACGCCGGCCTCGGCGCTGTTTCCGCTCTTCCTCGTGCTGTTCGGCGTGGGCGAGAAGACCAAGATCGCGGTGGCTGCCTTCGGCGCGGCGCTGATGATCCTCTTCAACGTGGCCTATGGCGTGATGAACGCGCGCAAGACGCGCCAGGCCGCGGCGCGCGTGATGGGCGCGGGGCGGCTGCGCACCATGGTCGACGTGACCTTGCTGGAGTCGCTGCCGCAGACCTTCATCGGCATGCGGGCCGGCATCTCCTTCGCGCTCATCATCGTGATCGTGGCGGAGATGTTCATCGGCTCGGTCGACGGCCTGGGACAGCGCGTGCTCAACGCGCAGATGGTGTTCGAGATGCCCACCATGTATGCGGCCATCCTGGCCGCGGGCATCCTCGGCTATGGATTGAACCTGGCGTTCCTGCTGCTGGAGCGCCGCTTCGTGCACTGGGGTGGCAAATGAATCGGATGCGTATTGCGATCGTCGGCTGCGGCGTGGCGGGCAGCGTGGTGCTGCACGGCCTGCGCGAGCGGGACGACGTGGAACTGGTGTGTTTCGAGAAGGTCGGCAGCGCCGACCAGACCGACGCCGGCACCGGCCTGAACATCGGCCCCAACGGGCTGAAGGCGCTGCACGCGCTGGACCCCGCGCTGGCCCGCACCTTCGTGGAGGCCAGCCTGCCGTGGCGGCGCTGGGCCGTGAACCTCGCCGATGGCACGCCGGTGTTCGACCTGGACCTGATGCGCGTGGCCGACAACCCGGGGGTGCGCATCCGCTGGGCGGCGCTGTACAGCCTGCTGCGCGGCGCCGTGGCCCCGCGGGTGCAGTTCCGCAGCGAAGTGCTGGACGTTCGCCACGGGCCGGGCGGCCGCACGATCGATCTGCAGGTCGAGGCCGACGGACAGCCGCAGTGGGAAACCGGCTTCGACCTGGTGATCGCCGGCGACGGCCGCTACTCGCTGCTGCGCGAGAAGCTCATGGGCCGGCCCGCCGTGCGCCACCTGGGCATCGCGCTGGGCCGCGCCCTGCTGCCCGACCACTCGGGCGGCATGTTCGACGACTACTCGCAGTGGTACAGCGGTTCCCATCGCCTCTTCGCCTTCCGCGTGCCGGGCGACCAGCTCTACCTCACGACCTCGTACCCGCTCGTTCCCGGCGAGCCGGTCCCCGATGCCGCGCTGCGCGCCGACACGCTGCGCGCGGCGCTGGCCCCCGCCGGACGCACGCTGTGCGCGCACGCGGCCTACATCGTCGACGCCCTGTGCGCCCAACCCGGGAACCTGCACTGGTCGCGCGTGCAGGAGGCCGATGCGGCGTTCCACGACGCCAGCGGCCGCCTGCTGCTGGTGGGGGATGCCGCCCACCCCATGGCCCCCACGCTGGGCCAGGGCGCGACGCAGGCGCTGGAGGATGCCGTCGCCGTCGTGGACGAGATCCACGTCGCGCTCGACGCGGGCCGGGACAGCCGGCCCGATGCCACGGCCATCTCGCGCGCGGTGGCCGCACGACGGCTCGCGCGGGTGCAATTCGTCGCGCGCCTGTCGTGGGACGCCAGCGACTCGATGCTGGCCGGCTCGCGCCCGGCCGTGAGCGAAGCCGCCAAGCGCGAGCCCGCCTTCCTGGGGCAGATCCAGCGCGTCTACCGCGACTGCCCCCTGCCCCGCGCCCAACGCCTTAGCGAAGAAAGCCCCGCATGAACGCCACCGCCACCCTCTCCCGCGCCAACCCGCTGGCTGCGCGCGCGCAGCCGGAGGCCGCCGCGCGGCCTTTCGTTCCGGGGCCGCGCGGCACGCACATCACCATCCGCGGACTGCACAAGACCTTCGCGGGGCAGCCGCTGTACCAGGACTTCGACCTCGACCTCCCCAAGGGCCGGATCGTGACCGTGTTCGGCCCCAATGGCTGCGGCAAGTCCACCCTGATCAACATGGTGGCCGGGCTGCTGCCGATGGACGGCGGCGAGGCGCTGTTCGAGGGCAAGACGCTGCGCGACACGAAGATCGGCTACGTCTTCCAGAACTACCGCGAGGCGCTGCTGCCCTGGAAGCGTGCGGCCGACAACATCCGCTATGCGCTGCAACTCGCCGGCCGCTCGCGCGCCGACACCGAGGCGCGGCTGGATGAACTGGTGCGCTCCTTCGACGTGCGTTTCGATCTCAACCGCTTTCCCTACGAGCTCTCGGGCGGGCAGCAGCAGCTGGTGTCGATCATGCGCGCGCTGGCACCCGAGCCGGAGGTGCTTTTCCTCGACGAGCCCTTCTCGGCGCTCGACTACGAGATGACACTGTTCATGCGCGACAAGCTGCAGTCCATCTTCCAGCAGACCGGCACGACCATGGTGCTGGTCTCGCACGACCTGGAGGAAGCCGTCTACATCGCCGACCACGTGCTGCTGCTGACCCGCCGCCCCACGCGCGTCGCGGCCTGGGTGGACGTGGACCTGCCGCGGCCGCGCGATTCGCGTACGCTCACGAACGAGCACTTCGTTCGCATCAAGGCGCAATGCCTGGAGATCTTCCAACGCGAAGTGCCGCGCAACTGAACCCACGAGACGACAAGCCGATCATGGACATCGCCATCAACGATCCCGGCGTTCTGGCCGAGGTCAACCAGGCCTTCGACGACTACGAGCAGGCCCTCGTGAGCAACGACCTGGCGGTGCTCGACCGCCTGTTCTGGAATTCGCCGCAGACGCTGCGCTACGGCGCGGCCGAGAACCTCTACGGCTATGACGCCATCCGCGCGTTCCGCCAGGGCCGCCCCGCGGGCAACCTCGCGCGCGAAGTCACGGCCCGCGCCATCACCACCTTCGGCGCCGACTTCGCGGTGGCCAACATCGAATTCCGGCGGCCCGGCAGCGACCGCACCGGCCGCCAGAGCCAGACCTGGGTGCGCATGCCCGAGGGCTGGCGCGTCGTGGCGGCCCACGTCAGCCTGATGGCGTGACGGCGATGATCGATCCCGCCATCGACGCCATCGCCCAGGCGCTGGCCGGCGCCCGACGCAGCGGCACGCAGTTGCCCATGGCACCGTGGCTCGGCCGCTTGCCGGATGCCACCGCCGCCTACGCGGTGCAGGCGCGCGTCGCGGCGCTGATGGACTGGTTCGGCCCCGCGGGCCCGCTGCACTGGAAGTCCGGCGGCCCCTCGCGCGATGCCACGCTCACGCATGCGCCGCTGCCTCCGGACGGCGTGCGGCAAGCCCATGCGGGCGGGACGGTGGACCTGCGCGGCATGCACTTCGCCCGCCCGCTCATCGAAGCCGAGATCGCCCTGCGCCTGGCACGCGATCTGACGCGGGCCGAGGTCGAGGCATGGCAGCGCGGCCGCGGTGAGTCTTCGCCCGACCCACGCCCCCTGCTGGACGGCATGGCGGTGTCGGTGGAGGTGGTCGACTCGCGCTGGTGCCTGCCACCGGGAGGCGCCGAACCGGCCGACCTCGCGCGCCTGCACCTGGCGGACCAGCAGGTGCATGGCGCATTGGTCCTGGGCGACTGGGTGCCCTTCGAAGCGCGCGACTGGCACGCGCAGACCTGCACGCTGCAGATCGCCGACGAACCCGAGCGCGCGTTCCGCGGCAGCCATCCGCTGGGCTCGCCCACCTGGCTGTTGCCGCAGTGGCTGGCCCACCTCACGCGCGAGCAAGGGGTCGTGCATGCGGGCACCATCGTCACGACCGGCACCTGGAGCGGCGCACTGCCCATCGCGGCGGGCGATCGGGTGCAGGTGGGCTTCGAAGGAATCGGCACCTTGATCCTTCAGCTCTGACCCCGGCGTCGCAGCCCCCCTCGATATACTCATGTTATTGGTCAATCGATTAATTCATGAAGACGACGACGGGCACGCGCGCAGCACGAATCAAGCAGAGAAAGCCCGGCCGGCCTGAGGGAACCAGCGCCGTCCGCGACGACATCATGGATGCGGCCCAGTCGCAGTTCGCCGAACTGGGCTATGCCGGCACCACGCTGCGCGAGATCGCCGCCGCCTCGAACGTGACGCAGGCGCTCATCAGCTATTACTTCGGCTCGAAGTACGGGCTGTTCGAGGAAACCTTCCTGCGCCACGGCCAGGTCGTCTCGCAGCAGCGGATCGACCTGCTCGAGGCACTGCTCCACAAGGGCAAGCCCACGGTGCGCGAGATCGTTCATGCATTCCTCTCGCCCACGCTCGCGCTGCGCTCGACGCCGCAGGGCCGCTCTTTCCTGCGCCTGCAGGCCCGCCTGCACACCGAGCCGCCCGAGATCTCGTACAAGCTGCGCACCCATGCCTATGGCGCTTCGACGCAGCGCTACGTGGAAGCCTTTCGCCTGGCCCTGCCGCAGATGAGCGAACTGGACGCCTACTGGCGCGTGACGCTGATGGTCGGCACCTACCTGTACGCGTTCTCGGACACGCACCGCATGGAGGAGATGACGCCCAAGGGTCTGTACGACCCGGACGACACCGAGTCGCTCATCGACCAGGTGACGCGCTTCGTGGTGGGCGGCTTCCAGGCGCGCTGAGGCGCCCTCGCCGCGCTCGCTTCAGGGACGGGCCGGCAACAGTGCGTGAAGGGCCTGCAGGCTCAGCACGTCCGCATACTTCTGGCGCATGTCGAACAGGCTCGCCTCGTGCGGGCCGATCGCCCGGTCGCCCACGCAGTCCTCCACCACCACGGGCCGAAAGCCCCAGCACATGGCATCGACGACGCTGGCGCGCACGCAGCCGCTGGTGACGCAGCCCGCCACCAGCAGCGTGCGCACGCCGCGCTGCGTGAGCCAGGGCGCGAGGTCGGTGCCGAAGAAGGCCGAAGGCACGTTCTTGCGCACCACCCGCTCGCCCGCCTTGGGCGCCAGCGCATCCACGATCGCGCTGGCCGGCGAGTGCTCCTTCAGCCCCAGCATGCCGGGCACCTTGGCGCTGAAGATGTTGGCGTCGCTGTCGTCGTCGGCGTAGACGATGCGGCTGTGCGCCACCGGCCACCCGCGTTCGCGGGCCGTCGCCAGCAGGCCCACGGTGCGGTCGATGGCGCCCGGGATGTTCCCGCCGCCGAAGGTGCCGGGATCGGCAAAGCCATTCACGAAGTCCACGATCAGCAGACCGATGGGCGGTTGCACGCCAAGGCCCGCGCCGAAGCCCTGGCGCTGGTAGACCTGCGACTCGTCACGCATGGGCGGGCTCCTTGCCGGTGGCGGGCTGCATCAGCGACTCGACCACCTTGCCGTCGTTCACCACCTGCAGGCCGTCGACGAAGACGTGGCAGTGCCGCATCGGGATGTCGATGTGGCAGGCCGTGGCGCGGCTCCCCCCGGCCTCGTTGTTGGGGCCGAGCGAGAACAGGAAGTTGCCGCTGACGGCGCGCGCGTCCATGCCGAGCGTGGCCTCGCGGTCGTACAGGCCGAGCGTGGACCAGAAGGCGCGCTTCTGCAGCCCCCAGCCCACGTGCGAGATGGCGTAGGCCTCGGGGTCGTCGAAGGACTCGATGTACTCGCGCAGGAGCTCGGCCTCGGCGTCGCCCTCGATCGCGGTGACGAAGCCGTTCTTCACCGTGAGCGTGATGGGCTCGCCCACGTAGTTCTTCATGGGCAGCAGCACGTCGCCCTTGGCCAGCACGATGCGGCCCTGCGCCCCGCCCTCGTTGGGCCAGGTGAAGGCGAAGCCGCTGGGCCAGTGGTCCCAGCGGCCGGGCTGGTCGACGAAGCCGTATTCGGCCGTCACCGGGTAGTCGCCCAGCGGCAGGCGAAGATCGGTGCCGGCGGCGGAGGTCACGTGCATCTCGCGCTTGCCCTTGAGCAGCGCCACGCCGGCCTGCACGCGGTGGTAGTCCTCCAGCGTCGGCACGAGGCGCGCCAGCACCTCGGGCGGCTCGACCGCCAGGAGGATCTTGGTGCCCGAGGCCAGGATCTCGTGCTGCTCGGGCGAGAACAGCAGCGTCATCAGGTCGAGCACCAGGTCGCTGGCCTTGAGCGCGGCGATGGCGGCACGGTTGCCGGTGAGCGGCGTGGTGCCGAGGTACGCCAGCGTGTCGCGGCTGAGCGCCTTCTCGCCGTTGACCGGCGGCAGGTCCAGCCGGCTCACGCAGGCGCCCATCATGGTGGCGGCCGTGATGGCGCAGCGCAGCGTCTGCGGATGCGTGTGGTCGCTGGTCAGCACGGTGACGGCATCGCCGGCCTTGAGCCTGGAAAGGGTGAGCACCTGGGTCCAGGCGCGGATCATGTCGGTGTCGCGGATGGGCATGGCCAATCTCCTTGGTTGAACGCGTTGGATCAGTCGAGGGCGGTGCCGAGGAAGTCGCCGAAGGCGCGATAGAAGCCTTCCTCGTTGTCCCAGGGAATCATGTGGCCGGCGCCGGCCACGCGGTGTTCGCGCAGGCCGGGCACCAGGGCGCGGATCTCGGCCACGTCCTCTTCGCGGATCACGTCGCCGCGCTCGGCGCTCATCAGCATCAGCGGTGCCGCGATGCGTGGCAGGTCGGCATGGATGTCGTCGGTCTGGAAGGCCTCGAAGCTGGTGACGATGGCGCGTTCGTCGCACGTGTGCAGCCACTGGGCGCGCAGGCGCAGCTGCGCTTCGGTCCAGGTGGGCAGAACTCGCGCATCTGCTCCAGGCTGATGGCGTGACGCGCCATGCGGATGGAGTCCACGTACCAGGGCAGCTTCGCGGGATAGGCGCGGCGGCCCGGCCCCGAGACCGGCGGGTCGACGGCGACGACGCGCGCGAGGCCCGCCGGCTGCTTCGACGCCGCGCGGATGGCAATGCGGCCGCCCATCGAGTGGCCGACGAACGCATAGCGGGCGAGGCCCAGCGCGGCGACGAACGCGTTGAGATCGGCCGCCTGCGCATCGAGGCTGTAGTCCAGCGCGTCCGATGCCTCGCTCAGGCCCCGGCCCCGCACGTCGAGCACGTAGGTGTCGAAGTGCCGCCCGAAGCGCTCGGCCACGAAGCCCCAGGTGACGGCCGGGCTCGTGATGCCCGGGACGATGACCACCGCGTCGCGCGCGGCACGCGGGCCCGCGTCGCCGCCATGGCGCAGGTAGTGCTGCCGGATGCCGTTGGCATGCACCTGCGCGCCGTAGAGGAAGGTGCTGCCGCTCATGCGCGCACCGCCTTCTTCGAATAGGCGCCGGACAGCAGCGCGCCGGCGCCCGGCACCACCTGCTCCAGGCCCAGCGCGCCCAGCATCGCATACGTGGTGGCCACCGCGGCCGTCACCACCGGCTTGCCGGTGGCCGCCTCCACCTGGGCGATGGCCGGCAGCGAGGGCATCTGCACGCAGGCCGAGAGCACGATCGCATCGACGTCGTCGGTCTTCATCCCGGCGACGATCGCCGGCAGCTTCGCGGGGTCGTGGCGGCCGACTTCCAGGTTGTCGGGGATCTCGAGCGCGCGCCAGTCGGCGACCTCGAAGCCCTCGTGCTCGATGTAGTCGATCACCAGGCGGGTGAGCGGCACCATGTACGGCGCCACCAGCGCGATGCGCTTGGCGCCCATCACCTTGAGCGCGTCCACCAGCGCGCCGGCGCTGGTGATCACCGGCGCCTCGCCCTGGTTGCCCGCGGTGGCGGCGCTCAGGCGCGACTGCGACTGTCGGTGGTAGCCGCGGCCCATGGCCATGATGGCCACCAGGCAGGCGTAGCCCAGCACGTCCACCCGCGCGTCGCTCAGTTCGAGCGCGCAGCGGTCGGACTCGGCATCCATCGCGGCCAGCTCTTCCTTGACGACGTGCTTCATCCGCATGCGCGCGGAGTGGAAGGTGAAGCGCTCGGGCCGCACCTGCTCGCGCAGGCGCAGCATGGCGGGGATCTCCGTCTCCATCGTGGTGTTGGAACTGGGCACGATCTGCCCGATGCGAAATGAGGTCTTGCTCGTTGTCATCTGGGTGCTCCCTGCTCAGGCGGCGACGGCCTCGGCGCTGGCGTCGAAGCGGTCGGCGCAGGCGGTGGCGTCATACGAATAGACCCATTCGGCCTTGATGCCGACCGCGTTCGCGTCCTTGGCCTGGGCCTTCTGGAAGTCCTCGTCGCGCTTCTTCTGCTCTTCCGGCGTCGAGAGGTGGTAGGTGCGGCCGCGCTCGCGCGCCTCCAGTTGCACGCGCGCGGTGCGGGGACGGCGCTCGGCCTCGTAGGCGCGCAGCGCGCCGCCATGGTCGCCGCCGAAGTGCGACAGCGCCGCGGCCAGCACGTAGGCGTCCTCGATGGCCATGGCCGCCCCCTGCGACAGGAAGGGCAGCATCGGATGCGCCGCATCGCCCAGCAGCGTCACGCGGCCCTGCGACCACTGCGCCATCGGGTCGCGGTCGAACAGGCCCCACTTGAAGATCTGCTGCGCGTCGGTCTTCTCGAACAGGCGAACGATGTTCTCGTGCCAGCCCTCGTAGGCGGCCAGAAGTTCCTCGCGCGTGCTGGGTTCGGTCCACGATTCGGTCACCCAGTTGGCGCTCTCGTTGACGGCGACGATGTTCACCGCCGCGCCGCCCTTGACGTAGTAGGTGACGATGTGCGCCTTGGGGCCCATCCAGAACGAAGCGTCGGGGCTCACGAAAGGCAGGGGGTGCTGGTCCACCGGCACCAGCGCGCGCCAGCACATGTGGCCGGTGTACTGCGAGGCGGTCTTGCCCCACAGCGAATCGCGCACCGCCGAATGGATGCCGTCGGCGCCCACGATGAGGTCGGCTTCGAATTGCGTGCCGTCGCTGAAGTGCGCCACGGCCTGATCGGCGTTCTGGGTCACGCCCGTGCACGCGACGCCGAAGCGCACGCGATCGGCCGGGATGCCCTCGCAGAGGATGGCATGCAGGTCCGCGCGATGCACATGCCAGAACTCGGCACCGAAGAGCCGCGGGCACACCTCGCGCAGCGGCGTGCGGAAGAGTTCGCGCGCGTCGTCCCAGTTGCGGCCCACCATCGCATCGGGCAGGAAACCGATGCGCGCCAGCGCATCGCCCAGGCCCAGCGCCCGGAGCACCTTGGCGGCGTTGGGCGTCATCTGCACGCCCGCGCCGATCTCGCCGAACGCGCTCGCGCGCTCGAACACGTGGGCGTCGATGCCGCGCAGCCGCAGCGCGCGCGCCAGGGCGACGCCGCCGATGCCACCACCGACGATACCGACTCGCATTGTCTTGCTCATGTCTTTGCTACTCCTTGATCTGGTGGGCCGGCGATGTGCCGCCCCGTTACTAAACACTTGTTCAATTAATTCGCGGAGACAAAAAGAGGGTGCGCGAGAGGCACCCTCCTTGTCGGGATCAGCCGCCCAGGTAGGCGCTGAGCAGTTCCGGATCGCCGAGCAGGCCGGCCGCGTCGCGCTCGGCGACCACGCGGCCCGTCTCGTACACGTAGGCGCGGGTGGCCACCGACAACGCGTTGTGCACGTTCTGCTCGACCAGCATCACCGTCACGCCATGCGCGTTGATCTCGCGCACGAAGTCGAAGACCTCCTCGGCCATGCGCGGGCTCAGGCCCAGGCTGGGCTCGTCCAGGAGCAGCAGGCGCGGCTCGGACATGAGTGCGCGGCCGATGGCGAGCATCTGCTGCTCGCCGCCGCTGAGCGTGCCGGCCAGTTGCCTGTGCCTTTCCTTCAGGCGCGGGAAGCGCTCGTAGACCAGGCCCATGCGCCGCTCGATCTCCGCCTTCCCCTTGCTCAGGTAGGCGCCCATCGAGAGGTTCTCGTCCACCGTCATGGCGGGCCACACGTGTCGCTCCTCGGGCGACTGGGCGATGCCCTCCGCCACCACGCGGTCGGCCGCCAGGCCGCCGATGCTGCGGCCCTGGTAGACGATCTCGCCGCGCGTGGGCTTGAGCAGGCCCGAGATGGCCCGCAGCGTGGTGCTCTTGCCAGCGCCGTTGGCACCGATGAGCGCCACCACCTCGCCGGGCATCACCCGCAGGTTCACGCCGTGCAGCGCCGCGGTCTTGCCGTAGCTCACGTGCAGGTCGCGCAACTCCAGCACCGGCGACGCTGCCGCCGCCAGATCACTCTTCAACACCGCGCTCATGCCTTCTTCCCTCCAGCGCCAAGATAGGCCTCGACCACCTTGCTGTCGGCCTGCACCTGGGCCGGCGTGCCCTCGGCCAGCTTCTGGCCGAAATGCATCACCACCACGCGGTCCGACACGCCCATCACCAGCCCCATGTTGTGCTCCACGATCAGGATCGAGCTCACCAGCTGGCCGCGTACCGTCTTCAGGATCTCGCCGAACTGCCGCGCCTCCTGGCTGTTCAGGCCGGCGGCGGGCTCGTCGAGCATCAGGATCTCGGGCTTGGCGGCCAGCGCCAGCGCCACTTCCAGGAGACGCAGCTCACCGCAGGAGAGCACCGAGGCCGGCGTGTCCTTGCGATGCGAAAGGCCCATGGTGCGCACGATGCGCTCGGCGCTCTCGCGCGCCGCCGCTTCCGTGGCGCGCACCGCGCGGCCCGGGAAGAAGGTGCGCCACAGCGGCTGCCGGGCCTCCATGTAGTGGCCGGTGAGCACGTTCTCGAACACCGTCAGCGACTTCAGGATGTTGGTCTTCTGGAAGCTGCGCACGATGCCCATGCGGGCCATGTGATAAGGCTTGCGGCCCGTCACGTCGCGGCCGCCGAAGCGCACCTGGCCGGCGCTGGGCGAGTAGAAGCCGGTGATCAGGTTGAAGCAGGTGGTCTTGCCCGCCCCGTTGGGTCCGATCAGGCCGACGATCTCGCCGGGCTGCACGTCGAAGCTGATGTCCTTCACGGCATGGATGCCCCCGAAGGACTTGCCCAGGCCGCGCACTTCCAGCGCGCGCGGCGCGGCCATCGCGTGTGTCGCGCTCATGCCGCCCTCCTTTCCGCGTGGCGAGCGGCCTGGGATGATTCGGCCCTGCGCGATGCGCGCCACTGCAGGACGAAGCCCATCAGGCCGCGCGGCACGAAGAGCACGATCGCGATCACGGCCAGGCCGAAGATCGACAGGCGCAGTTCCTTGGCCTCTCGCAGGTACTCCTCGAGGAAAGTCACCAGCAGCGCGCCGATCAGCGGCCCCACCAGCGTGCCCTTGCCGCCGACGAGCACCATGATGATCATGCTCACCATGAAGGCGAAGCGGAACACCTCCGGCCCCACGAAGGAGATGTAGTGGGCATAGAAGCCGCCCGCCATGCCCGACAGCAGCGCGCCCAGCACCAGCGCCAGCATCGAGTAGCGCAGCGGCCGGATGCCGATGGACTGCGCCACGTAGCGGTTCTCGCGCACCGCCACGGCCGCCCGCCCGGCGTTCGAATACACGAAGCGGAAGCTCAGGTAGAGCGTGGCCGCGAGCAGCACCCAGGCCACCGCGTAGTAGAACTGCTTGGCACCCAGGTTGCCCGCGTCGCCCAGCAGCGCCGGCTGAGGAATGCCGGCAATGCCCATGGGACCGTTGGTGAGGCCGATCCAGTTGTCGGCCACCAGGCGCAGCACCTCGGCGAAGGACAGCGTCACGATCACGAAGAACGGCCCCTGCAGCCGCAGCGTAATGCCGCCGATGACCACGCCCACCACGGCCGCCATCAGGCCGGCCGCCGGCACCGTGGCCCACATCGGCCAGCCGTACTGCGTGGACAGGATGGCCGCCGCATAGGCGCCGGTACCCAGGAAGGCCGTGTGGCCGAGCGAGAATTCGCCCACGTAGCCGACCACCAGGTTCAGGCTGCTGGCCAGCACCGCGTAGAACAGCACCATGATGGCGATGTGCAGCAGGTACTGGTCGCGCACCACCAGCGGCAGCAGCGCGGCCAGGGCCATCAGGGCCGCAAGACAATGCTTCTCGAATTTCATGCGCGCTCCGCCCGCTTGGAAAAGAGGCCGTAGGGCCGGAAGACCAGCGTGAGGATCACCAGCGCGAAGCCGATGATGTCCACCCAGCCGGTGGCCACGTAGCCGCCCCACAGGGCTTCGACCACGCCCAGCAGCAAGCCGCCGGCGATCGCGCCCGCGAAGCTGCCCATGCCGCCCAGGATCACCACCACGAAGGCCTTCATGCTGACCAGGCCGCCGACGGCCACCTGCGCCGAATAGATCGACCCGAGCAGCATGCCGGCCATGGACGCGATCACCGTGCCCATGGCGAAGGTGGCCGCATACACGTTGGCGGTGCGCACGCCCACGAGCTGGGCCGCCATCGGGTCCTGGAAGGTCGCGCGCATGGCGCGGCCCAGCCGGGTCTTGTGGATGATCAGCCAGGCCAGGGCGATCATCAGCGCGCACACCACGACCGCGAACACGCGCAGCTTGGTGAGCACCACCGGGCCGAGGAACATCGGTCCGGCGGAGACCGGCGCCTCCACTTTGAGCGGCGCGGTGCCCACCGCGAGCAGCGCCGTGTTGGCCAGGAAGATCGACAGGCCGATGGTCAGCAGGATGCCGGGCTCCTCGCCCTGGTGGCGGATGCGCTCGATCAGGAAGCGGTCGACCAGCCAGCCGAAGGCGCCCATGGCCACCGCCACCAGCACCAGGCCGCTGAAGAAGTCCAGGCCCAGGCGGGTGGTCGCCCACCAGCCCATCACGCCGCCGAGCATGTAGAGCTCGCCGTGGGCGAAGTTCACCACGCGCATCAGGCCGAGGATCAGGGTGAGTCCCAGCGCCGAAAGCGCATAGAACGAACCCGTCACCAGCCCGTTGGCGAGGTACTGGGGAAGTAGTTCCATCTTGGAAGGTCCTGCTTCGTTCGGTCTCGCTCAGGGCTTCTCGGTGGCCGACTGTGCGACCACGTTCGGCTCGCGGTTGCTGATCTGCACCAGCACGACGTCGAAGCCGTAGCCCTCGCCCTTGTCGGTGAAGCGGTAGCGGCCGTTGGGTGCGGCGTAGTCGGTCTTGCGCAGCGCGTCGCGGATGGCTTCGGGCTCGGCCTTGCCGGCGCGCTGCACCGCGTCGAGCATGATGTTCATCGCGTTGTAGCCGGCCGCGCCGTACTTGCCGGGCTTCTCCTTGTAGGCCTTGCTGTACTGCTCGACGAAGGCCTTGTTGCGTTCGTTCGAGAGGCTCGATGCATAGGGCACCGCGGCGTAGATGCCCTCGGAGGCGTCTCCCGTGAGGCCGATGAAGTCGGACGTGGCCCACGAGCCGACGCCGAAGATCTTGGTCTTCAGGCCGAACTCCTTGAACTGCTTGACCAGGATGGACCCGTCCTGCGTCTCCGCAGCCACGAAGACGCCGTCGGCCTTGCTCGCGCGCAGTTTGGTGAGCAGCGTGTAGAAGTCGGTCGCGCCGTGGTCGAAGTACTCCTTCATCACCGTCTTGACGCCCAGCGCCTCGAGGTCCCTGGAGAAGTCCTCCACGCCGCCGCGGCCCCAGTCGTCGTTGACGCCGATGTAGGCCACGGTCTTGAGCTGCAGCTTGTCGGAGAGGATCTTGCTGAAGGTCTTCGACATCAGGCGGTCGGTCTCGGCCGAGCGGAAGAAGTACTGCATGCCCTTCTCCGTCAGGTCGGCCTTGGACGAGACGCCGGTGACGAACGGCACCTTGTACTTCTCCGCCACCGGCATCACGGCCGCGGTGGCCGAACTGCAGAAGGCGCCCTGCAAGGCCACCACCTTGTCGCGCTGCACCAGCTTCTCGGCGGCGTTGACCGAGTTGGCGGGACGGCACTGGCCATCCTCGATCACGAGTTCGACCTTGCGGCCCAGCACGCCGCCCGCGGCGTTGCGCTGCTCGACGGCCAGCTTGGCGCCGTTCACCGAGGCCAGCCCGTTGTAGGCGACCGAGCCCGTGAGCGGCTCGATCACGCCGATCTTCACCGTCTCCTGCGCGCTCGCCAGGGCCGACACGGCGAGCAGGCCCGTCACGGACATCAGTTGAGACCACTTGTGCATTTCATTCTCCAGTTGAGGACTGACCCGACCCGGCGCGCGCCTCGGGGGCCTGCGCGCCAGCACTAATAAATTAAACGACCAATTAATTAGGATCGGGAGAATAGACCCCTCGCGCCCATCCCGTGCTGGGGTTAACCCGCGAAACTAATTAATCACCTAATTAGCAATCTTGGTGCCAGATCGCAACGGCCTCCCAGGCCCCGCCGCGCACCATGGCGGCGCGGCGCACGGCGCGCTCATGCGTGGGGCCGCCCCTCTTCGGGCATGCCGGCGCCGTTGCTCCATCGAGGTGCGCGCGGGTGCAAGCGCGGAAGATCCCGTCCGGCACCCGGCAGGCGCCGTGGCCGGGGCTCAGCGCCGCACTTCCGCCGCCTCGTAGAAGCAGAACCCGCTGTTGCGCGCGGTCTTCACCGGGAGCGCCTGGCCGCTGATGGCGGCGATGCGCCGCCGCAGGCGCGACATCTGCGTGTCGAGCTTGCGCTGGTCATAGTCCAGGTACTCTTCGCCCAGCGCTTCGATGATCTGCAGCCGCGTCACCGTGGCGCCCGCCTGCGACATGAGGCAGTCCAGCACGACCCCATCCTGCTGCGACAGGGGCACGGTCGGTGCGCCGGGAACGATCAGCACGCGCGGGCCCAGGTCCAGCACCCACTGTGGCGCGGCGATTTCGCCGGGGCGCAGATGGAGCCGGCGCACCAGGGCGGCCAGCGTGGCCGCCAGCACGTCGAGGTCGGCGCCCTTGCCCAGGTAGTGGTCCGCGCCCAGTTCGAGTCCGCGCACCTGGTCCGCCGCGGTGTTGCGCGCGCTGAAGACGATGATGCCCACCGGGTCGCCGGCCGCGCGCAGCCGCTGGATCAATTCGAGGCCGCAGCCGTCGGGCAGGCCGAGGTCGATGATCGCCAGCCGATGACGGGCGGGCTCGAAGCGCCGCTCGAATTCCTCGATGCTGGCAAGACTCACCGCCGCATAGCCCAGTTCTTGCAGGAATTCTTCGAGCTCCTGGCGCAGGACCGGCTCGTCCTCCAGCAGGATCACATCGAGCATAAACTTCTCCGCCCACCCTCTGCGCGCAGGCCGACCACCGCCGCGAGACCGGCACGAGACGAACGCGCTTGATGAAACAAAACAATGGCCGCAGCCGGATTCAACGCTGGCTCGGCGTCTGGCTGGCGGCCCTCATCCTGTTGGGGCTGAACCTGAACCTTCCCGCGGCCGCAGCGGTGCTGCGCCTGGATGCCGATACCGGCCGCCATGATACCGCCGGGTATATCGAACGACTGGACGACCCCGGTGCTTCGCTCGATGCCGCCCGGGCGGACGCGTCCCCAGGCTGGACGGCCTTGCCGGGCGGACTGAGTGCCGGCTACACGCCGGTCACGGTCTGGCTGCGTCTGACGCTGGACATTCCGCGTGCGCGGCCGGAGGGCTGGGTGCTGCGGCTGGGCAACGCGGTGCTCGACGACGTGCGGGTGTACAGCCGGGACGACGGCGAAACGTGGGACCAGCTGGGCCACAGCGGCGAGGACGTGCCGCGCGGCGAATGGCCGGTCGATTTCCGCAGCCCCGCCTTCCTGTTCTCGCCCGCGCGCGAGGGACGCCATGTGCTGCTCGTCCGCCTGCAAAGCAAGAACGCCATGATGACGCGGCTGGAGGTCTGGCCGCGTGCGGCCTTCGACAACCATTCGCGCCGCGAGGGCCTGCTGTTCGGCGTGTATGCCGGCTTCTACCTGCTGCTCATCGGCCTGTATGCCATCTACTGGCTGGGCACGCGCGCGCCCATGAGCGGGCTGCTGCTCGCCTACATCGCCAATTGCGTTTCGAACGAGGCGCTGTCCCTGGGGCTGGTGCAGCAGCTCACCGGGCTGCCGGTGGCGTGGAGCGATTCCCTGCTGGGCGTCGGCCTCGCCTCGAGCCTCGCGATCGCCTTGACTGTGGCGCTGCGCCAGCTCGAACTCGAGCGCTGCTATCCGAGATCGACGCGCGCCCTCATCCTCGGGGGCTGGGCGATCGCCGGCGTCGGCGCGCTGCTGGTCCTGTCGGGGCGCTATGGCGCCGGCGTCCAGCCGGTGCAATGGGCGGCGCTGGCGTTGATTCCGCTCCTGTCCGGGCTGGCCGTGTTTCTGACCGGGCGGGGATGGCAGCCGGCCCGCTACTTCCTTGCCGTGTTCGGCGTGTTCTACGCGGGCGTGCTCATCGGCTATCTGCGCAACCTGCGCCTGCTGCCGATCAACGAGTTCACCGAACATGCCTCGCTGCTGGGCACCATGGTGCACATGCTGCTGCTGAGCTTCGTCCTCATCGGCCGGCACGAGCGCCGCCGGCGCGAGCGGGAACGGCAGCAGGCCCATCTCGCGGCCGACCTGGCCCGGCAGCACAACGTGCGGCTCGAGCGCGACGTGGCGGAGCGCACGGTCGACCTGTCGCGCGAGATACGGCGCCGCGAGCAGGTCGAGGACGAGTTGCGCCAGGCGCTGGAAGCCGAGCGCGAGGTCATGGCCGAGCAACGCGAGTTCGTGGCGATGGTGTCGCACGAATTCCGCACGCCGCTGGCAATCATCGGCACGTCCGCACAGCAGCTGGGCCGCAGCCTGGACAGGGCGCCGGTCGAAAAGAACCAGGCACGCTGCCGCAACATCCGGGACGCCTCGCTGCGCCTCCTGGCGCTGGTGGACGAGTACCTGACCGAAGACCGCATCCGCGAGCCCCGGACCGAGCGCGAGCACGAGCCCTGCAACCTGCAAGCCATGCTGGGCGAACTGGCGCAGGCCTTCGCGCCCGGGCGCGTGCGCTGCATCGTCGAGCCGCATGGCGCCACGGTGCGCGGCGATGCCGGCCTGCTGCACATCGCCCTGCGCAATCTGCTGGCCAATGCGGATCGTCACGCGCCGGCGGGCGAGCACGTCGACGTGGTCGCGCGGATCGAAGGCGGCGCGATACGCATCGACGTCTCGAACCCCGGCGTTCTCATCCCGGAGCGGGAGCGCGAACGCTTGTTCCAGAAGTACTACCGCGGGCAGAACGCGCAGTCCCGGGCCGGCGCGGGCCTGGGCCTGTATCTGGTGCGCCAGATCGCCGCGCGACTGAACGGCTCCGTCACCCTGGTGCGCACGGGCGGGCACGAGCCGGTGACGTTCCGCTTCAGCCTGCCCTGTCGCCCTGGCACGTAGGCGCGCCTGCTCAGGTTTGCTCAGTTTTGAATCGACCGATGTCCGGATAATTCGAACGCCCGCTCGCATCTCGCGGGGGTGCAGTTCCCATGCCGTCGAAGTCAGTTCATCAGGAGCGCGTTTGAGCGTCGAGCCACTCGCCTGGCAGACCGAGCGCCCGCCAGTCATCCCCTGGGCCTCTGCCGAGCCGCCCTCGTTGCCGGTCGTGCCGCCCAGGTCCGTTGCCGACGGCGCCATGCGCATCGAGATCCCCGCCGGTCTCGTCGCCAGCGCCGGCCGCGAGCGCATGCGCGACTTCCAGCTCGTCGATGTCCGGCTCAAGGACGGCAGGCTGTTCTCGAAGCTCGCCGTTCGAGGCGGCCGATACATCACGGGCCGGGAGAGCGACCCGAACTTCGAGGGGGCGCTCCCCTTCGCGGCCGACGATATCGCGCAGCTGCGCCCGGCCCGCTTGCTCGGCAGGCTGTGGCCGTTCTGGCCCACGGCCCAATAGGCGGCGCGGGATCATGCAGCCAGCAGAGACTCCCGGGACATCGCAACGCGAAGACGCCCTTCGCAACGCCTGCTCGTACTTTGTCCAGGCCCTGGAGACGCTTGCGGCGGACGCCGAGGCCCAGTGCGAAGCGATGGGCGACCACAACGTCGGCCGGGAACTCAAGCACGACGTGTCCATGGGACGCTACCTGGTCGGCTGGCCCGCGTTGAGTTCGAGTCAATGCGACGCCATCGGCCAGTTGGTCGCGGCGCTCGATGGCGTTCCGCAGGAATGCCTCGCGGCGGCGCAGGGCCGGCCAGCCAATCTCGAGGCGATGCGCGATGCGGCCTGGGAGCCCCTGCGACGGCAAGCCTCCGAGCTGTTGAACGCGCTGAGCTCGTTCTGCGAGGCCCACGCAGCGCGTCCACGTTCCGGCGCCTAGCGGCCCTGTTCGCTGAATCGAGGCGAGGGTTGCCGGTCCGCGCGCTTCGTCGACGGCTGCGCGGATCCGTGGCACGCCAGGAGCAGATCGTTCCTCAGGCGGTCAACGCCGCGAAGCGCTGAGCGCCCTGTGTGGCCGTTACCAGAGCACCTTCACGCCCGCGCTGCCATTGATGCCGCTTCCGGTGCGCGCATCGCCGCCCAGGTCCCACAGCCGGCCCACTTCGGTGTAGAGGCTGGTGGACTTGTTCAAGTGCCAGGTGGCTCCCACGGCCAGCTCGCTGCTGCTGCCGCCGGTTCGGGTGGCGATGTCGGTGACGGCGGCAGCGCTGATGAAGCGCGTGATGTCGGTGCCGCTGCTGCGCTTGTAGAGGTTCAGGCGCGCATAGGGCTGCAGCGTGCCCGGACCCGCGTCGAACGCGCCCTTGACCCGCACGCCCGCGCGCGCGATCCAGCCGCCGTCGACCTCCTGATGGATGGTGGCACCGCTGACGGCGGTGTCATCCAGGCTCAGGTGCTGGTAGGCGATCTGCACCTGCGGCTCGATCACCCAGCCCGGCGCGAGCGCAAAGCCCTGGCCCACCTCGAGCGACGCCACCAGGCTGTCGCCCTTTCCCGAGCTCGACGGGCCGAGCGACGGATAGGCGGTGTAGCGGTGGCGGCCGGCCTGCAGCACGCCATCGATATACAGGCTGCCGTCGCGGCTCCAGGTCGCATAGGCGCCGAGATACTGGCTGCGCAGGTTGTTGCGGCCGGCCGCGTAGTTCACCACGCCGCGCGCGAAGCCGCTCACGTCCATGTCGCCTTCGAGCTGGCCCGCATACAGGCCCGCGCGCCAGCTCGCGTTGGCCCACAGGTCGGTGCCGGCCTGGAAGCCGGTGAGCCGCCCGCTGCTGCTCGGGCTCACCGTGCCTTGCTGGGCAATGTCGCGGTCCACGCTGACGATGCGGCCCCATGCCTGGCGTTCGCCCGAGGCGTCACCGGCGGCGGCGCGCTCGTCTCCCGCGCGCTGGTGCAGGTTGCCCAGCATCGCGATGTCCAGTTCGCGGAACTGCTCGGGCAGCACCGCATACAGCGGCACCTCGGTGCGGTAGGTGGGAGCGGGCACCGTGCCCGCCGGACTGGCGGCCGTCGGAATCGCAGAGGAGCGCAGATACCAGTTCTCGCCCGCGCCACTCGCATCGGCCGCATACAGGCGGTATTCGTACGCGCCGGCGTCGATGTGGCCGCCCGCCAGCGCGAAGGCGCTCCGGGTCGTCTGCGCGGTGGTGGTCGCACCGTTGAGGGCACTGATGACTTCGATGCCGTCGCCGGTGGTGAGCGCCCCCAGCGCACCCGGATTGGTGACTTGCACGCGGGTCGTGCCGCTGGCGATCGCGGTGGCGCCGCTCAGCACGAGCCTGTCGCTCACGCCCGAGTGGATGCTGACCCGCAGCGTGCCACCGTCGCCCACGTAGGGGCCCGCGACAGTGAGTGTGTTGCCCGGCGTGCTGCCCGGCAGCGAGACGATGCCGGCGTTGCGCAACGACGAAAGGGTCTGGTTGAAGCCGGCCAGGTCCAGCGTGCCGCCGGCAGCGACCGCATGCGCCGAGGCCGGGCTGAACACGTTGGCCGCGCCCGCGCGCAGCGAGCCGGCCGTGACGTTCGTCGCACCGGTGTAGGTGTTGGCGACGGTGAACGTCGTGGTGCCGCTACCGACCTGGTTCACGTTCACGTTGGCCGTGATCGGCACCGAGAAGTCGTAGGCGCTCGCGTCATGGTTGAAGTTCACCACCGCCGTGCCCGCGCCCCCTTGGATGGCGGTAGCGATCACCGTGCCCGGTGCGACCGGCGCGTCGCCCACGGGGGCGCCGATGTTCAAGGTTGCGCTGCCGCTGCCGGTGCCGGTGCCGAGGGCCCCGGCCAGCGTGACAAGCTGGCCGGCCGAGATCGTCCCGCCGTCCGCCACGGTCAGCGTCGCCGATCCGTTCGCACCCAGGGCCAGCGTTGCGCCCGTCGCCAGGGTGGAACCGGCGCCCGTCACGAGGCCGGTGAGCCTGCCAGTCATCGCGCCCAGGTAGAACGCCGAACTCGCCTGCACCGAGCCACGATCGGAAATCTCGAGCGTGCCGGCCTGCTGGAGATATTGAGTCGTGTTGATCGCCGAGCCCTCGCCGCTGACGACCACCTTGGCGGTGCCTCCTCCGTTGTTTCCCGCCGATGTGCCACCCAGATACACGCCGCTGCCGGTGCCCGAGGTGATCGTGAGGACTGCGCCGTCCAGGACGCTGATGCTGGATTGCCCCGACTGGCCCCGCAGCGAGATGGTGCTGAGCGTGGTGCCCCTGCCCTGCATCGTCAGCGTGCCTGTCGTGTTGATCGTGTTGCCGACCAGCACGCGGCCGAGCAGGCCGTTGCCCACGTAGTGCGCGCCTGCCTGCAAATCCAACGACGCCCCCACAGCGGATCCGATTGTGGTCGCGAGGTTTGCGTTCGTGGTGAGGGTGACGTTCCCATGAAGGGCTGGCACCGCCGAACTGACCGTGATCGCTGCGCTCAGCGTGATCGTGGAACTCGGGTCCGTGCTCGCATTCGCCGCGTTGATCGCGGTGATCAACTCCGCCTCGTTGCTTGCCGTGAACGTGGCCGCCTGCGCGGCGCCGCTCACCGCCAGCGTGGCCAAGGCCAGTGCCGCGCCCGCCTCGTTGGCGCCACGAGAGCCGCGCGCCCTGCCACGCGGTGCGCCCACGTTCTCCGCCGCCGCCACACAGGCGTCCAGCGCCGCCTTCCACACCGTTCTGTAACTGCGATTCACCCGATTGCTCCTCTTCAAGAATGCAGATTGCCCATGAGGAGCGAATTCATTCCATTCCTCGCGAATCGACTGAATTTAACAAGTGAAACAAGAGTTTTCCTTCTCAAGTTCCGTTGCCGTCACTTTCTTTCGAGTGGCCGAGTACGCCCGATGCGCACTCCGTCACCCGTTGTCAGTCGTATTCAATCCATTGATGTAACAGACTCGGAGCCGCGCGGCGTCGCCAGGCGCACCCCCAGTGCCAGTACCGACGTCACCGTCGCGAGCGCCACCAGCGCCATCCAGCCCCACTGCGCGAACACGAGCGCGCCGAGCGCCGATCCCGCGGACATGCCGATGAACATGCCCGTGAAGAGCACCGCATTGAGCCGGCTGCGCGCGCCCGGCTCGATGCCGTAGACGATGGTCTGGTGCGCGATGAGCGTGCCCTGGAAGCCGAGGTCGAACCCGATGGCGCTTGCCGCCAGCAGCGCCAGTTGCGCCTGCACGTCGAGCAGCGGCGCGAGCGCCAGCGCCGCAAAGCAGATGGCCGCGAGCGCGATCCCGGCGCGTGTCACCGACTCGGGACCGCGACGATCCGCCAGCCGGCCGGCCAGCGGCGCCGCGAGGGCGCCGGCCGCGCCCGCCAGCCCGAACGCGCCGGCCGCGCCACTGCCGAGGTGGAAAGGCGCGCCATGCAGCATGACCGCGAGCGTGGACCAGAAGGCGCTGAATCCGATCGACAGCAGCCCCTGCGCGAGCGTGGCCCGGCGCAGTGCCGCATGCGTGCGCCACAGCGTTGCGAGCGATGACAGGAGGGCGCCATAGGCAAGCTGCGTGGTCGCGCGAAAGCGCGGCAGTCCGCGCCACGCGGCCGCACCGGTCAGCGCAAGACTCGCGGCCGCCATCAGGAACATCGCGCGCCAGCCGAAATGCTCGGCGACGAAGCCACTGAGCACCCGCGACAGCAGGATGCCGAGCAGCAGGCCGGTCATCACCTTTCCGACGGCGTTGCCCCGGTGCGCCTCGGGCGCGAGCGTGGCCGCGGCCGGCACGATGTCCTGGGCCATGGTCGCGGCCAGACCGATCGCCAGGCTGGCCGCGAGCAGCAGCCCCATGCCGGGCGCCGCCGCGGCCGTCAGCAACGCGGCGCACAGCAGCGCCGCCTTGGCCACGATGATGCGGCGCCGGTCGAAGCGGTCGCCAAGCGGCGCCAGCAGCAGGATGCCGAGCGCATAGCCCAGTTGCGTGAGCGTCGGCACGAGGCCGACTGTGCGGGGCGAAGCGCCGAAGTCCTCGCCCAGGATGCCGAGCATGGGCTGCGCGTAATAGAGCGAGGCGACGGACAGGCCCGCACTGGTGGCGAGCAGCAGCACCAGCGAGGGCGGCAGGCCGTTGCGCGCCACGGCGGCGGGGGCGCGTCCGTCATGCGTCGAATGAATGGAAGACATGGTGAAAACCCTTGTTATTGGAGCGAGTCGGCAGTGTGAGCCCAGTGGCCTCCCAGGGGTAGTGGCGTCGCGCGAAAGACGGATATACGATCGGCGTATAACCAAGCGCCATGGACGTCCACATGCCGACCGCCCGCTCCGCCACCTCGCCTTCCGCCCCGGCCGACCGCATCGAACTGATGAACACCTTCGTGCGGATCGTCGAGGCCGGCAGCCTGTCGGGTGCCGCGACGCAGTTGCACACCACGCAACCCACCGTCAGCCGGCGCCTGCAGGCACTCGAGAAGCAGTTGGGCATCCGCCTGCTGCGGCGCTCCACGCATGCGCTGAAGCTCACCGAGGACGGCGAGCGCTGCTTCGCCCGCGCCAGGGAGCTGATCGCCGATTGGCAAGCCTTCGAGGCCGACATGCGCGGCGACGGCGAGCCCGAGGGCACCCTGCGCGTCATGGTGCCGCATGCCTTCGGCCAGGCGCTGCTCGTGAAGCCTCTGGCGGACTATGTGCGGCAGTACCCGCGCGTGAGCGTCGACTGGCTGCTGAACGACAAGCAGCCCGACTTCATCGCCGATGGCGTGGACTGCGCGATCCGCGTCGGCGAGGTCGACGACCCCGGCGTGGTCGCGATCCGGCTCGCGGAAGTCCCGCGCATCGTGGCCGCCGCGCCCTCCGTCCTGCCGAGGGGCAAACGGCCGCCGCGGCATGCGTCGGAACTGGCAAGCCTGCCATGGCTCGCGCTTCGCACCTACTACCGCAACGAGCTCACCCTGACGCGCGTGCGCGACGGCGAGCAGTGCCGCATCCCGATGCAGCCGCGCATCAGCACCGACAGCCTCTATGCGCTGCGCAGCGCCGCGACCCTGGGGCTCGGCGCCTGCGTCGGCTCGACCTGGGTCCTGCGCGAGGACATCGATGCCGGGCGGCTGGTCCAGTTGGTGCCCGAATGGCAGGCTTCGCCGCTGCCCTGCTACCTCATCTATCCGTACGCACGCCTTCACTCGCCGAAGCTCAAGCGCTTCGTGGAAGCCATCCGCCAAGGCTGGCAGGGCGCCCGCTGAGGCCGTGCCGCCTGCGGCCGTCACGGATTCCCGTGATATTCGAGTAGTGTTTCAATACGTATCATTCTGGCCTTTTGGCCGGAGCAGCGCGTCTTGAATCACGTCTATCGTCTCGTCTGGAATCGCGCGCTCTGCGTGCTGCAAGCGGTGGCCGAAACAGGCCGGGCGCAAACGGCATCGCCCGGCCAGGGTGGCGCCGTTCTTCCGGTGCGTCCCCGGCTTCGCACGTTCGCGGCGGCGCTGCTCGCCGGCCTGGCGGGGACGCTTGCAGCGACGGCCTGGGCGGCACCGGCCGCCGGCACGCTTCCCTCCGGCGCCACTTACTCCCTGGGCCTTGCGACGATCACCTGGGGGGCCACCACGATGGATGTGGTGCAGACCTCGACCCGATTGCCCATCGACTGGACCAGCTTCAGTCTGGGCAGCAGCGCGACAGCCACGTTCGCCCAGCCCGTCGGCGGGATCGCCCTGCTGCGCGACAACAGCCTGCAGGCCAGCCAGATCGACGGCGTGCTGAGCGCCAACCAAAGCCTGCTGCACACGAATGCGGCCGGCACGGTCTTCGGCGCCAACGCCATGGTCAACGTGGGCCAGCTTCTGAGCACCTCGCTCGCGCTGCAAGGGTCGGACGCCGACTTCCTGACGGCGAGCGAGGTCACCCTGGCGGCCGGCGCGAGCCGCGCGAGCGTGGTCAACGCGGGCGGCACGCTCAGCGCATCGGGCGGATCGGTGGCGCTGGTGGGGGGCAGCGTGAGCAACAGCGGAACCATCCTGGCCAGCCAGGGGCGCATCACGCTGCTGGCCGCCGACGAGGTCCGCCTGAACCTGGCCGACGGCAGCGTGGCGCCGACCGCGAACGGCGCACTCGCCGCGGCCCTTGGCGGCGGCGCGGCGGTGAGCAACACGGGCGCCTTGATGGCCGACAAGGGCACCATCGTGCTCCAGGCCAAGGCGGTGCCCAACCTGTTCACCACGCTCGTGAACAACTACGGATCCCTGACCGCGGCCAGCGGCTCCGTGCAGTTGATCGCCGAGGGCGGCGCCGTCGTCAACACCGGCACGATCTCGGTGTCGAGGGCGTCGGCCAGCGATCCGGGCGGGCAGGTGCTGCTGTCCTCGGACGCGGCCGTCCACCTCGGCGGCTCCGTGAGCGCGGCGGGCGGGCAGATCGTCGCGCAGGGCGCCTCGCTCGACCTGTCGGGCGACCTGACGGCGGACCGCGTCGCCTTGAACGCGCAGGCCACGGTCTCCCAGGCGAGCGGCAGCGTGCAGGCCACAAGCCTGTCGCTCAGCGCGCTCGGCAACGTGTTGCTCACCAGTGCGACCAACGCGATCGCAGCGTTGGACGCGAGCACCGTGGGAGGCAATCTGGCCCTGACCAGCGCTTCTTCGCTCTCGCAAAGCGGCGCGCTTGCCGTGTCAGGAACGAGCACCTTCGCCACCATGGGCAGCCTGAGCCTGACCAACGCCGACAACAGCTTCGGCGGGGCGGTGAACGTCACGGCCAACGGCGTGGCACTGCGCGCCGCGGGCGACCTGCGCGTGGCCTCGCTGGACAACCGGCTCGGTCCCATCAGCCTGGTCGCGGATGGTGCGCTCACCCTGCCCCCGGCCGCGCTGGACAGCGGCACCGGCGCGCTGCAACTCGAATCCCGCGGCGGCACGCTCGCCGTGAACCATGCATTGAACGGCGGCAGCGTGTCCCTGGTGGGACGTGACGGGATCACGCTCGCAGCGGCGGTCACCGCGAGCAGCCAGCTCTCGCTCGGCGCCCATGCCGGCCAGACGATCCTGGTCACCGGCGCCCTGCAGGCGCCGACCACGGTGATCAACAGCGGCATCGTGCAGGTGGGCACGGGCGGCACCGCCGGCAGCATCGCCGGCAACATCACCAACAACGCCGCGCTGGTCTACAACCGCTCCGACAACGTCACGATCGCCGGAACCATCGGCGGCACCGGCAGCCTGCAGCAGCAGGGCACCGGCCGGCTGGAACTGCAGGGCGCCAACGCCTACACCGGCGCGACCATCGTCTCGGCCGGCACGCTGGCGCTGTCGGGCATGGGGAGCGTGGCAACGTCCAGCGGCGTGCAGGTCGCCGCGCCGGCCGTCTTCGACGTGTCAGGGCTCAATGCGAGCGAGGTCGACGTGCGCGGCATCTCGGGCGCCGGCACCCTCCTCCTGGGCAGCAAGACGCTGACCGTCGGCGCAGGCCATGTCAGCACGACCTTCGCCGGCGTCATGTCCGGCGCCGGCGCCACCCTGCGCAAGGCGGGGTCGGGCACCTTGACGCTCCTGGGCGCGAACACCTATGGCGGCGGCACCGAACTCAAGGAAGGCCGCATCGACGTGGGCCATGGCGATGCCCTGGGCAGCGGCGCGCTGGCCATGGACGACGGGACCACGCTGGGCTTCGCGGCCAACGGCCTGACCATCGCCAACGCCATTCGGCTCACGGGCACGCAGGACCCGGTCATCGACACCGGCAGCTTCAATGCCACGCTGTCGGGCGCGATCACCGGCACGGGCTTCCTGACCAAGGAAGGCAGCGGCACGCTGACGCTGACCGGCGCGAACAACTACAGCGGCGCGACCCAGGTCGCCGCAGGCACGCTCGCCGCGGGCACCGGCAACACCTTCAGCGCGGGCAGCGCGGTGACCGTGGCCAGCGGCGCCACGCTCGACCTGGCCGGCCACAGCCAGCGCATCGCGGGCCTCGGCAATGCCGGCACCGTGAGCCTGGCCGGCGCGACGCCCGGCACCACGCTCGCCGTCACCGGGCCGTGGGTCGGCAGCGGCGGCGTGCTGCGCCTGGGCACGGCGCTGGGCGACAACGGCAGCGCGACCGACAAGGTCCTGCTCAGCGGCCCGAGCGCGGTGGCCAGCGGCAGCACCTTCGTGCGGGTCACCAACCTGGGCGGGCTGGGCGCGCGGACCACCGGCAACGGCATCGAGATCGTGGGCACCGAGAACGGCGGGAGCATCCAGCCCGGTGCCTTCAGCCTCGCCGGAACGCTGAGCGCGGGGGCCTACGACTACCACCTCGTCACCACCGGCAGCGCGGTGTCCCTGAGCTCGAACATTGATGCGCCGACCCTTGCATCTCCCACGCCGCAGACTGTGGTGGTGCCGACCTACCGCGCCGAGGCGCCTCTCCTGGCCGCCGTGCCGGAGCAGCTGCGCGAAGCGGGCCTCGCGATGGTGGGCAACCTGCACCAGCGCACGGGCGACGAGGCCACGCCCGGCATGGCCGCGGGCCCCCGCACGGGCTGGGGCCGGGTCATCGGCATCGACCGCGGCATCCGGCAGGAAGGCACGCTCGGCGCCGCCAGCAGCGGCCGCCAATCCGGCGCCCAGGTCGGCACCGACCTCTGGGGCCACCGCCAGTGGCGCGTCGGCGTCTATGCCGGACAGATCGAAGGCGACATGGACGTCACCGGCTTCGCGCGCGGCGTCCAGCACTACGCGGCAGGCGCCAACGACGTGCGCAGCCAGTTCCTGGGCGGCTATGCGACGTGGCGCGGCGAGGACGGCCTCTACGTCGACAGCGTGCTGCAGGCCGGGCGGCTGCGCTACACCGCCCACCCTGCCCTCGCAGCGTCGGCCAGCGGCAAGGGCAGCAGCGTGCTGGCCTCGGTCGAGCTCGGGCAGGCGCTCAAGCTCGCGCCCGGCTGGACGGTGGAGCCGCAACTGCAGCTCGCGAGCCAGCACCTGCGCCTGGACGATCTCACCCTGGCCGGCGCCACGGTGCAGCAGGACAACGCGAGCACCTGGCTCGCGCGCATCGGCGTGCGCGTGAAGGGCGAGATCGCCGTCGGCACGGGGCGCCTGCAGCCCTATGCGCGCGCGAACGTGTACCGCCGCGGTTCCGGGTCCGACACCGCCCGCTTCATCGGCCCGGCGGCCACCACCGACATCGAAAGCCGCACCGGCGGCACGAGCACCGAGCTGGCGCTGGGCGCCACCTGGCAGATCTCGCCCCGCGTGGCCGCCTACGGCGAAGTCGGCCACCTGTGGGCCTCGGGCGGCGATGCGCGCACGCAAGGGTCGGCGAGCGGCAGCGTGGGGCTGAAGCTGAGCTGGTAGGCCGTCAGTCCTTGAGATCCAGCTTCAGCTTCTGCGCGATGGCGGCCCAGCGTGCGTGGTCCTTGCGAATGAAATCGCGGAACTGCGCGGGCGTGTTCGGCTCCGCGATCTCCTGCCCGGTGGCCTGCGCGCGTTGCTGCGCGAGCGGCAGCTTGAGGATCTCCGCGATCTCCTTGTTCAGCCGCTGAACGATCTCGGGCGGCGTTCCGCTCGGCGCGAGGAACCCCACCCATCCGAAGAAGTCGAGCCCGTCCCTGAGGCCCGGAAGGTTCGACTCGCTCATGGTCGGAACCTGCGGCAGCAGCGGGCTTCGCTTCAAGGTCGTCACCGCCAGGGCCTTGAGCGTTCCCGCGCCCATCTGCGCCGTGGCCGTGGCCGCGCCGTCGAGCATCACGTCCACGTGGCCGCCGATCAGATCGGTCAACGCGGCGCCGCTTCCCTTGTAGCTGACCTCGACCATGTCGATGCCGGCCGCCATCTTGAAAGCCTCGGTGCTCATCTGGCTGATCGTCCCCGGGCCGAGTGACGCATACGTCAACTTGCCGGGGTTCTTCTTCGCGTGGTTCACCAGGTCGGCCAGCGTATTGAACGGCGAGTCCTTCTTGACGAGCAGCACCATCGGGCCCTTGTTGCTCAGGATCACCGGCGCCAGATCGCGCTCGACGTCATAGGGCATGTGGCGCTTCATCGCTGGGAGGATGGTGATCGGCGACAGCGAACAGACACCGATGGTGTAGCCATCCGGCGCCGACTTCGCGGTGAGTTCCATGCCGATCATCCCGCCGGCACCGGCGCGGTTCTCCACCACCACGGGCTGACCCAGTCTTTCGGACAGTTCGGGACTCACGGCACGGGCGAAGACGTCCGCCGAGTTGCCGGGCGGAAAGCAGACCACGAACTTCACCGGCTTGTCGGGCCAGGCCGCCGCGTGGGTCGCGCCGCCGCTCAATGCGGCCAGGGACAGTGCCAGGGGCACCCAGGCACGCCGGGTCCAGGCACTCAGGAATCGAGATGCGTTCATGTTGATGTCTCCAGATTGAATTTGGTTGTGTTGCCAGCGCCGTCAATGCGCCTCGGGGTAGAGCCGCAGCCCTCTTGCCTTGAGTCGAGCCAGCCCGAACAGCGCCTCCAGATTCGGCGTGTCGACGCCGAGCTGGCGTCCCATCTCGGTCACCACGCCCACGAGCGCATCCAGCTCCACCGGCTTGCACGCTTCCAGGTCTTGCAGCATGGAGGTCTTGAAGGCGCCGAGCTTGCGCGTGACGGCATGCCGCTCCTCCGGGTCCGACCGAATGGGAAGCCCGATGCGCTCCCCAATGAGTCCGGCTTCCACCATGCATCGGGACATGAAGCCCCTGACGAAGTCGTCGTCGAGGATCCGGTCGCCCGTCGCCGAGGTGAGGAACGAGACGGGATTCATGGTCATGTTTCCCCACAGCTTGAACCAGATGTCCTGCTGGATGGAGGACGCACGCTCCACGTCGAAGGCCGCGCGCTCGAGCATGCCGATCACCGCTGTTGCACGTGCGCTGGACGCACCTCCGGCCGGTTCGCCGATGATGAGCTGATTGCCCGCGACATGCCTGACGCGCCCGGGCGCGGTGACCGCCGCGGAAAGGTGTGTCACGCAGCCGAGCACACGCCTGGCTGGGATGGCAGCGGACAACGCGCCGGCAGGATCCACGCTGCTCAGGCACAGCGATGGCGGCGCGCGATCCAGGCCATGAAGGAACCACCATGGAATCCCGTTCATGGCGGACAGGACCGTGGTGTTCTCGCCGATGAGCGGCTGGATCCGCGCCGCGACCGCGGGCAGCGCGGTCGTCTTCACGCTGAGGATGACGAGGTCCTGCGCGCCCAGCGAATCCGGATCGCCGGTGGCCCGTATCGCCACGCGCCGCTCGCCCTTGGCGTCGCTCAGCACGAGGCCGTCTTTGGCGACCGCCTCCAGCGTCTCGCCTCGCGCGATCGCCGACACGTCATGGCCCGAAGCCGCCAGCCGCGCGCCGATCAAGCCGCCGATGGCGCCCAGGCCGTAGATGCAGATCTTCTTCATGGCGCGCTCAATCCGGGATGCGGTACGACGCGTCGCGCGCATCCACCGCGCGCACGAGCGCCTCGAAGACATCGCGCCCGCCGCCATGCTCGGGGGCGAACTGCAAGGCATCGGCACTGGCCTGGCGCTGAATGTCCTCGGAAACCGGGACCGTCGGCCCCAGTGCAGCGCCCGCCACCTGGATATCGCACGCCCGCTGCAGGGTCCAGAGATAGGCCAACGCCTGCGCGATGTCGACGCCCCACGCGAGCAGGCCGTGGTTGCGCAGGATCACCGCCTGGGCGCGGCCGATCGAACGAACGACGCGCGGCCCCTCGTCGGCATGCACAGTGATGCCTTCGAAGTCGTGATAGGCCAGCCGTCCGTGCAGCATCGCCGCGTAGAAGTTGTCGCGCGAGAGCCCCGCCGCACTGCAGGCCACCGCGGAACCGGTGGTGGTGTGCGTGTGCATCACGCAATGCGCATCGGGAATGCCGCGATGGATGGCCGAATGCAACGTGAACCCCGCCGGATTGACCGGCCAGTCGGTCGCCTCGACGATCCTGCCCTTGAGGTCGATCTTGACGAGGTTCACGGCCGTCACTTCGTCGTACCGGAGACCGAAGGGGTTGATGAGGAAATGAACCTCTCCCCCGCAGGCTTCGGGCGGCAGCCGGACCGTGATGTGGTTGTAGATGAGCTCCGTCCAGCCGAGCTGGTGAAAGATCCGATAGCAGGCGGCAAGCGCATTGCGCTGGCGCCGTTCTTCCCGGTGCATCATGCTTTCCCTCCCATCGGCGCATCGCCTTGCAGCCACGTGCAGACGCTGGAAGCGCGCCCGGCCCCCAGTGCCGCAAGGCGCTCGAGAAGCGGCTGGTGCCTGTCGCCGTCGCTCGCGAGGCAGCCCTGCCATTTCGCGACGATCTCTTCCCTCGGCAGCGCAAGCCTGGCGTGTCCGCGCGCAAAGCGAATCGGCCCCGAATCCAGCACGGTCCCGTCGTTGAGCTCGACCTGGACGCGATCGTGCAGTGCGAAGCCGGCCTCGATGGGGCAGCCCGGCGGCACGGTTGTTTTGCGGACCTTCGCCATCAAGGCCTGCAAGTCGGCGCGCGCCACCTGGTCGTCGGTCACCTGTGCGAGTCCCACGGCACCTTCGAGGGCCGCCATGGCGCACGCGAACTCGATGCTGAACTTGGCTTCGAGCGCGCTCGTGGGCCGGCTGGCATGCAGCACGCGTGCCGTCACGTCCGACAGCGTTGGGACGAACGCCCTGACCTGGTCCGCGCGGAAGCCGTGCCTTCTCTTCAAGTCCAGCACGCCATCGATCACGCGGTGCGCCGCATAACACACGGGGTACTTCTTGATCGACAGGCCCGATTGCCGGATGCGCAGGTCGGCGGGCCCATCCCACGGCCCGCGATCGGCCTTGCCCTGCGGCGAGAGCGCGGCCAGCAGCCCCGTCGCGCTTTCGAGCACGTTCGCGGACGCCGTGACGCCCAGACCGGCGAGTTCCGCGGCCTCGATTCCGTGGGAGGCCGCCCATCCCGCGTGCAACGGCTTGGTCATCGATCCGAAGTTGCCCATGAGGCCGCACGACTGGCTCGCGGCGATGCCCAGCGCATGGCTGGCCGCCTCGGCGCCCAGCCCCTGCAGGTGCGCCACGGCGGCCGCCACCGCGACGGTGCCGAGGACGCTCGTGGGATGCCAGCCCTTGCTGTGCAGGGAATCGGGTTCCCTCCCGATCAGCTCCGCCCACACTTCGTAGCCCACGAGGTAGGCCCGCATGAGGGTGTCATCCGTGGCGCCCGCGCGTTCTCCGCAGGCCAGCAGCGCCGGCACCAGCACCACGCTTGGATGGCCGTTGAGGGCCATGTCGTCGTAGTCCAGCGCGTGCGCCGACACCGCGTTGACGAACGCGGCGTCCATGGCGCCGAGGCGCTCGTCCCCCAGCAGGACCCGCGCCTCGCGCGCCCCGCCGCGCCGGCGCGCCAGCGCGAACGCGGCGCGCGTGACGGCCTCTTCCCGGCCGCTGAAGAAGCAGGCCACGGTGTCGATGAATGCATTGCGAAGGATCTCCGCGACGTCGTCCGGCACTTTCTCGAACGGTGGCGCGGCAACGAAGCGCCCCAGCCCCTGTGTCAACGAGCTGCTCATGCAATGCCTCAGTACGAACGCGGCATCCCGAGCGTGTGCTCGGCGACGTTGGACAGGATCAGGTTGGTGGAGACCGGCGCCACCTGCATCACGCGCACCTCGCGCCACTTGCGTTCCACGTCGTACTCGCTCGCGAAGCCGAAGCCGCCATGGGTCTGGATGCAGGCCTCCGCCGCATGCCAGGCCGCCTCCGTGGCCAGCAGCTTCGCCATGTTGGCGTCCTCGCCGCACGGCCTGCCGGCGGCGAACTGCGCCGTGGCCTTGCGCACCATCATCTCGGCCGCGACGGTCTCGATATGCGCCCGCGCGATCGGGAACTGCACGCCCTGGTTCTTGCCGATCGGCCGTCCGAACACCACGCGCTCGCTCGCATAGGCCGAGGCCTTGCGCACGAACCAGCGCGCATCGCCGATCGCCTCGGAGGCCGCGATGATCCGCTCGGCGTTCATGCCGTCGAGGATGTAGCGGAAGCCCTTGCCTTCCTCGCCGATGCGATTGGCCGCCGGGACCTTCAGGTTGTCGATGAATATCTCGGTGGTGTTGTGGTTCACCATCGCCTTGATCGGGCGAATCTCGAGCCCGTTGCCGCGCGCTTCCCGCAGGTCGACCAGGAGTACGGAGAGGCCCTCGGTCTTCCTGGCCACCTGGTCCGCCGGCGTGGTGCGGACCAGCAGCATCATCAGGTCGGAGTACAGGGCGCGCGAGGTCCAGACCTTCTGGCCGTTCACGCGGTAGTAGTCGCCGGCCGGGTCCTTGACGAGCTCGGCGCGCGTCTTGATCTGCGTGGTGTCGGAGCCGGTCGTGGGCTCCGTGATGCCGAACGCCTGCAGGCGCAGGTCGCCGGCCGCGATGCCCGGCAGGAAGCGGCGCTTCTGCTCCTCGCTGCCATGGCGCAGCAGCGTGCCCATGGTGTACATCTGGGCATGGCAGGCGCCCGCGCTGCATCCGGCCGCGTGGATCTCTTCCAGGATCACGGAAGCAGCGCGCAGGGGAAGCCCCGCCCCGCCGTATTCCTCGGGAATCAGCACCGCGAGGTAGCCCGCTTCGGTCAGTGCCTTGACGAACTTGTCGGGGTAGGCGCTGCGCTCGTCGAGATCGCGCCAGTATTCGCCGGGAAAGTCTTCGCAAATGCGTCGCACGCTTTCGCGGATCTCGGGATAGTCTTCGCCGAGCGGCACGGCGATGCCGGTGTGAGAGTCGGTGGCGGTGGTGCTCATGGTGTGCTTGTCGGTATTGGTTTGAAGTGTTGAAGGAAGCGGCGATCAGGCCGCCTGGCGCACGAAGCCCTTCGGCAGGCCCGCGCGCGCGATGGCGCCGTGCAGGTCCACGCCGGGCAGCCACGCCGCCAGGCCCTGCCTGAGTTCCAGCAGGGCAGCCAGATCGACCCTCGTCGCGTACCCCATGCTTTCGAGGAGATAGACCAAGTCTTCCATCGCGACGTTGCCGCTCGCGCCCGGCGCGAAGGGACACCCGCCCAGGCCGCCCAGCGCGGCATCGAACTTGGTCACGCCCTCGTCCAGTGCGGCGACCACGTTGGCCAGGGCCAGGCCCCGCGTGTCGTGGAAGTGCCCGCCGAGCGGCAGTGCACCGATCTGCCGGCGGACCGAGCGGAACAGCGCCTGGACCTGGCGCGGCTGCGCGTAGCCCACCGTGTCGGCCAGCATGATCTCGTCGGCGCCGAGTTCGGCCAGCCGCGCGGCGAGGCGGGACACGCGCTCGGGATCGACAGGGCCTTCCAGGGTGCACCCGAAGGCCGTCGCGATGCCGGCTTCCAGATGAACCGGCCGCGAGGGGCCGGCCTCGCGCGCCATGCGGACCACCTGCCCGAACTCCGCCAGGGCGGCTTCCGTGTCGCGCCCGGCATTTCCCTGGCTGTGCGCCGCGCTCGCGGAAAGCACATACACCAGCCGCCGCGCGCCGGCCTCCAGCGCGCGCTCGGCGCCGCGCGCATTGAGCGTGAGCACCGAAGCCTGCACGCCGGGCATGGCGAGGCAAGCCTGCACCATCTCCTCTGCATCGGCGAACTGCGGCATGCGGCTCTTCGAGACGAAGGAGGTGATGTCGAACGCGCCCACGCCGAGTGCCGCTTCCGCCCGAAGCCATTCGAGCTTGACCTCGGTCGGCACGATGTCGGGGACCATCTGAAGCCCGTCGCGCAGCCCGACTTCCCGGACCTGAACCTTCGCGCGGGTCATGGCTGTCCCTCCACGGCGCCGGCCTTCTCGAGATAGGGCGAGAGCAAGGCCGCATCCGCGTTGAGCGCGGGAGGCGCCTGCCGGATTCGCGGGCGCTGGCCATCGAAGCGTGCCGGCATGCCCACCATCGTCATCGACGACCCGGGCACGGCCTGCACGATGCCCAGGGCCTGCGTCTGCGGATGGCGAAGCGTCTGGTCGATGGTCTGCACCGGCGCGCACGGGATGCCGGCGGACTCCATGGCTTCGGCCCATTGCGCCGAGGACTTGCCGGCCAGGCACTGCTGGATCATCCCGTCGATCAGCCGGCGGTTCGCGACGCGCGCCGGGTTCGTGCGGAAGCGCTCGTCCGCGAGCCATTCCGGATGCCCCAGCAATCCGCAAAGCCGCTTGAAGAGTTCGTTGTTTCCGGCGGCGACCACGAGATGGCCATCGCTCGTCTCGAACGCGCGGTATGGAACGATGGTGGCCGCGCCCGAGCCATGGCGCGCGGGCACCTCGCCGCTGCTCTGGTACTGCGCCGCGGCAATGCACATCCAGGACAGCGCGGTCTCGAACAGCGACACCTCCACCGTGCATCCGAGACCGCTGCGCTCGCGCCGGAACAGCGCTGCGAGGATGGCGTTCGCCGCCCACATGCCGGTGCCCTGGTCGACCACGGAGTAGCCGGTTCGCACCGGGGGCTGCCCCTCTTCGCCCGTCACGCTCATCAGGCCCGCGAAGGCCTGCATCAGCGGGTCGTAGCCCGGCCGGTCCGACATCGGCCCTCCCCGTCCGAAGGCGCCCAGGTCGCACCACACCAGCGCGGGCTTCAGCGCGCGCAGCCTCGCTGCGCCCAGGCCCTTCGCCTCCAGCAGCCCGGGCCGCATACTCTGCAGGACCACGTCGGCCTCGGCCAGGATCAGTTGCTCGACCGCCTTCATCTGCCCGGGATCGCGGAAGTCGACCGCGATCGACGCCTTGTTCCTGTTGACCGCCTGGAACATCGACGCCGCGCCCTCCCAGAACGGCGGACCCCATGCCCGGGCATCATCGCCTTCACTCTTTTCCAGCTTGATGACGCGCGCGCCCAGGTCACCGAGGATCTGGGTGGCGACCGGGGCCGCGATGTTCTGCCCGATCTCGATGACGGTCAGCCCCGCGAGCGGGGAATGCGCCTCGGCGCCGTGGTGTGGCTGGCCGCTCATCACCGCCCCTCGAAGCGCGGCTTGCGCTTCTCGTTGAACGCGGCCACGCCTTCCACGCGGTCGCGGCTCTTGACCATCCGCTGGTACGCCTCGATCTCGAAGTGCATGCCGGTGGCTAGGTCCGACTGCAGCCCGTGGTGGATCGCGTGCTTGGCCTGCCGCACCGCCAGCGGCGCGTTGGAGGCGATCCGCTCGGCGATGTCGAGCGCCTGGGCCATCAGGTGGTCGGGTTCGAAGACTTCGTTGACCACGCCCCACTGATGCGCCTGCCGCGCGTCGAAGGGCTTGGCCGCCAGGATCAGCTCCTTGGCGCGGCGCTCGCCGACGGCACGTGCCAGGGTCTGCGTACCACCCGCCCCCGGCATGATCCCGAGCGATGTCTCGGTCAGCGCGAAGCGGGCCGTGGAAGCGGCATACGCGAAGTCGCACAGCAGTGCGAGCTCCAGTCCCCCACCGAACGCGGCCCCGTTGACGGCCGCGACCACCGGCACCGGGGAGGCCGCGATGGCGCGGACGGTGCGCTCCATCAGCTCGTGCTGAAGCACCCACTCGTCCTCGGAGAGCAGCCTTCGCTCCTTCAGGTCTCCCCCCGCGCAGAAGGCCTTGCCGCCCGCGCCGGTCAGCACCACGCAGCGAAAGCGCGTGCGAACGATCTCGAGCGGCGCGAACACCTCGTGCAACTCCCTGGCCGTGACGGTGGTGAATGCGTTGGACGCATCCGGCCGGTTGAGGGTCACCCTCAGCACATGCTCGCGCGGCTCATCGACCAGCAGCGTCTCGAACCGGCGGGCGATCAGTTGCTCCGGCCAATCCGCCAATCCGTTCCCTATCCACGAGGACATCCAGACTCCTTATCCACTATGTGGACTATCATTGACATTCGATGGAAGGGATGATGTCCTTTATGTATCAATTCATCCACCATGAAGAGTCCACTATATGGATAAACAAAGCAGGGCTTTCCCGCAATCCCGAGAAGGCGCGGCAGTCGGCGGCACCCAAGCCGTGGCGCGCGCGGCCAGCCTGCTGCGGGAAATCGCGGGCAGCGGAGCCACGGGCAACTCGCTGGTCGAACTAGCGTCGAGGACGGCGCTCGAGCGGCCGACGGCCTATCGGATCCTCCAGAGGCTGGTGGCCGAAGGGCTGGTCGAGCAAGACCCCGCCTCGCGCGGCTACGAGCTGGGCCCCCTGCTCTACGAGCTGGCCCTGGCCGGCAAGCCGCCGCGCCTGCTCTTCAGCCAGGCGAGCACCGTCTCGACTCATCTGGCGAAAGCCAGCGGCGACACGGTCTTCGCGATCATCCCGAGCGGCCTCGACTCGGTGTGCATCGACCGCAAGGAAGGCGACTACCCGGTCAAGGCGCTCATGATGGATCCCGGACGCCGCCGCCCCCTGGGCATCGGCGCCGGGAGCCTCGCGTTGCTTGCGGCAATGCCGGCGTCGAAAGCCGACCAGATCCTGGAAGCGAATGCCCTGCGGCTCCAGGACACGGGCGACGATCCGGTTCGCGCCTTGCAAACGGTCATCGAGCAGGCGCGCGTCGATGGCCATGTGCTGCGCGAGGCCACCGAGGCGCCCGAGATCCTGTCGCTGGCCGTGGCGGCACGCAATGCCTATGGCACACCGGTGCTGGCGCTGTCGATCTCGGCCCTCCGGTTCCGGATCGAGCATCGGCTCGAATTCCTGCTGTCGCTGCTCGAGGAGAGCCGGCGGCGGATGGAAGCGCTGCTGGCGGGCGCCTCCGCATAGACGTCGAGCGCTCAGGCCCCCGCGCCGCGCGAAGCCTTCATCCGCTCGGCGGCGGCGCGCTCTTTGGCGTACTCCTCGCGGCAGGCCTGCGCGTAGTCTTCCGGGCCCAGGTAGGCGATCTCCTGGTCGTAGCGTGCCAGGTCATCGCCGAAGCGCGGGTTGAACAGCGCCTGCCTGAACGCATCGTGCAGCACGGCCACCACGGGGGCCGGCAGGCCGCGCGGGCCCGCCAGTCCGTAGGGCGACATCGCGACGATGTCGAAGCCGAGATCGCGCAGCGTCGGGACCTGCGGCCAGCGCCTGGAACGCTGCGCGCCCAGGGTTGCCAGGAGCCGCAAGTGGCCGGCATCGACCTCCGGCGCGAAGCCCGTGGACACGCCCGCCATCACCTGGCCGCCAGCCACCGCGAGCGTGAGTTCGGCGGTGCCCTTGTAGGGCACGTGGATGTAGCGCAGGCCGCGCTCGGTGAACAGCGCCTCGAGCGCGAGGTGCGGCGTGGTGCCGACGCCGTTGGTGGCGATGCTCAGTTCGCCGGGGCGCGCACGCGCGAAGTCGAACAGCTGATCGAGCGCCCGCAGCGGGCTGGACGCGCGCACCATGACCCCGAAGGTGACGCCCGAGACCTGGAGGATGGGCGTGACGTCGCGCACCGGGTCCCAGAGCACCTTCTGCAGGAAGGGCGCGCGAAACACCGGCTGCGGCATCTGCGCGATCGTGTAGCCGTTGGGTTCGGCGTTGAGCAAAACCCCCATCGCCATCGTGCCGCCGGCGCCGCCGCGGTTCGCGACGATCACGGGCACGCCGAGGGGCGCCGACGCGAGTTCCGCCAGGAGCCGCAGCGACAGGTCGGTGGATCCTCCCGGCGCCCATGGCACCCACAACGTGATCGGCCGCGACGGAAAGACTTCGGCCGCCCACGCGCGCGGCAGCGCGCCGCCGGCGGCCAGCGCCAGCGCGCCTGCATGGCGAAGCCAGCGGCGCCGACCGAGGTTCACGGCGGGCCTCCGCCACCGCCGCGCTTCGTCAATCCGCCGAATCCGCGCTGCGGGTCGTAACCCCAGCAGGCCAGCGCGAAGAACACCGCCAGGCAGCCCAGCACGACCCAGGGCGCCACGCCCGGATCCTTGCCGTAGAGCGCGAAGCGGATCCACTCGACGGCGTGCGTGAAAGGATTGAACCGCGCGAGCTGATAGACCCATTCAGCCCCCGATTCGCGCAGCTTCCACAGCGGGTAGAGCGCGGTCGACATGAAGTACATCGGAAAGATCACGAAGTTCATCGTGCCGGCGAAGTTCTCGAGCTGCCGGATGTGCACCGAGAGCAGCAGCCCGAGCGCGCCGAGCATCAACGCACCGCAGGCGAGCGCCAGCAGCGCATGCAGGCCGCCGGGCGTGAAGAGCGGCAGATCGGTGCCCACGAGCACCGCGACGGCCACGAAGGCGAGCGCCTGCAGCACCGACAGCAGCGCCGTCGCGCAGAGCTTGCACGCCAGGAGCCACGCGCGCGGCAAGGGCGCCGTGAGCAACAGCCGCATCAGGCCCATCTCGCGGTCGTACACCATCGCGAGCGACGACTGCATGCCGTTGAACAGCAGCACCATGCCGACCAACCCCGGGGCGATGTAGACGTCGTAGGGAATGTAGGTGTCGTAAGGCGGCGCGATGGCGACGCCGAACACATTGCGAAAGCCCGCCGCGAACACCGCGAGCCACAGCAGCGGCCGCACCAGCGCCGACACCAGGCGGCCGGTCTGCTGCGAGAACTTGAGCAGTTCGCGCACGACGATGGCGCGCAGGGCCTGCAGCGCGTGGGCGAGCCCGCGGCGCGGCGCGAGCCCGGCCGCGTCGTCGCGCGCGGGGATCAGGGCATCGTCCTGCATCGCTTCTCCGGGGCATCCGCGCCCAGGGTGTCCAGCACGTTGACGGGGTGCAGCACACCCTCGACCGGCGCCTGCGAGATCACGCCCTGGCCGTCGGTGAGCAGCATCGTCTGGCGCAATTGCCCGTCCCACGCGCGAAAGCTCAGGCTCGTGCCCTTGGAGCCGTCGAGCGGCGTGGCGGCGAGCACCTGTGCCCAGCGCGCGGACGGGCCTTTCGGCGCCGCCACCGCGGCCGCGACCAGCGCCTTGCCCGCCATCCAGGCCGACCAGTCGCTCGCGGTCATGGGCCGGCCGGCCGCCTTGGCGAAGCGGCGCGACACCTGCGGCGCGCCGTAGCGCTCGAACTGCGCGTGCCAGGCCAGCGCCACCAGTCCCGCATCGCCCACCACCGGACGCGGCAGCACCGTGCGGTACGGCAGGCCGCGCGCGAACTCGCCGTCACTGTCGACCACCCAGACCGCGTCGTAGCTGCTGCCCGCCGTCAAAAGCAGCGGATTGGCCAGGTCGCGCTCGCGCGGGTCGCCCGAGAGCTTGAACGGCTTCGTCGCGACCACCTGCAGGCCGTAGCGCTTGATCGAGGCCTGCGCCGCCGCGGCGCGCAATGCGTCGTCTTCGCCGGGGCCGACGAGCAACAGCAGCTTGTTCCACTTGCGCGCCACCAGCGTCTGCGCCAGGGCATCGGTGCGCATGCGCTCGCTCGGCGCGATGTGCAGCAGGCGCGGCCGGCAGTCCTGCTCGCGCAGGCGATCGGCCGCTTCGCCGATGTTGATCACCGGCAGCTTCACCGCATCGGCCACCGCCAGCGTCCACGCAGCGGGCAGGTCCGTCACCAGCACGGCCGCGCCGGCCTTTTCGGCCGCCTGCGCGGCCGCGCGCGCGGTCTCGGGCGACTCGGCGGGCTGCTTCGTCAGCGCGACGGCCGCATCCGCCGCCTGCAGTTCGAACTGGCCTTCTTCGAGCGCGACCTCCATGCCGTCGCTGGCAGGTCCGCCAGGGTGACCCAGGAACTGGCGCTCCAGCCGCGAGCGTTCGAGGCGGGGATCGGGGCTTCGCATCAGCAGCGTGGCCTTCAGCGGCACGGGCGCGGCCGAAGCCTGCGCCGCCAGCAGGCACGCCAGGCCCAGCACCCGGGCGCCGCCCGCCTTCATTCGACCACCACCAGCCCGTACGGCACGCGGCCGACCGGGATGCTCTTGATCGGCTTGCCCGCCGCCACGTCGACCACCGTGACGTCGTCGCTCAGGCCGTTGACCACGAAAAGGCGCGCCTCGGCCTTGTCGAGCGCGACGTTCCACGCGCGCTTGCCCACGAGCACGAGCCGGGTCACCTTGCGCTCCGGCACGTCGACGAAGGCAACGTGGTTGGCCCGGCCCAGCGCCACGAAGGCGCGACGGCCGTCGCGCGAGATCTGGATGCCGACCGGCGTGATGTCCTCGCTGCGCGCGCCGGGCACCTCGAACTTCAGGCCGCCGACCACCTCGCGCGTGGCCGTGTCGATGACGCTCACGCTGGCATCGAGCTCGTTGGTCACCCACAGCGCCTTGCCGTCCGGCGTGAGCGCCATGCGGCGCGGCCGCTTGCCGACCTTGATGTTCTTGACGATGGCGCCGCTGGCCACGTCGATCACGTGCACCAGGCTCGCGACCTCGGAGGCCACGTACAGCGTCCGGCCGTCCGCGCTGACCTTCACGCCTTCGGGCTCCTGGCCGACCTTGACCGAGCGCAGCACCTTGCCGGTCGCCGCATCGACGAAGCTGACGGCGCCTTCGTCCTCGTTGGACACGTAGACCGTCTTGCCGTCGGGCGAGACGTCGAAGGCCTCGGGCTCGTCGCCGAGCGCAAGGCGGCGCACCGAGCGGCCCGTGGCCGGGTCGATCACGTCGGCCGCGTTCGAATCGGTGCAGGCGAGCATGATCAGGCGGCCGGGCAGGAGCTGGATGTGCCGCCCCCGCTTGCACGTCGCGATGGTGCCCTTGACGGCGAGCGTGCCGAGGTCGATCAGCGTGACGGCCTCGTCCTTCTCGCTGGACACGTAGGCCGTGCCCTGCGCCAGGGCCGCCGTGCCCAGGCACAGGCCCATCCACACGGCCGCGGCCGATCGAACCCCACGCTTCGCAACGCGATCGACTTCGTTCATGGGTCGTGTCCTTCGAGGATCGGTCAGCCGGTGCGCGCGATGAAGCCCGCCTCCAGCGTCGGCTGGCCCAGCGCCTGCGTCACCTCGCGGGGCGTGCCGTCGGCCAGCAACTCGCCATGGTGCAGCACCAGGACGCGGTCCGCGCCTTCGGCCTCTTCCACGCGGTGCGTGGCCCACAGCACGCACACGCCGCGCTCCTTCACGTTCGCGTGCAGCGCGCGCATCAGGTCGTGCCGCGAGCGCGGATCGAGCCCCACCGTGGCCTCGTCCATCAGCAGCACCGAGGGCCGGTGCAGCAGGGCACGCACGAGCTCCACCTTGCGCCGGTTGCCGCCCGACAACTCGCGCACCCGGCGGTCGAGGTCGGCCGCGTCGAGGCCCAGTCGCGCGCATTCGGCCTCGATGCGAGAGGCCGCCAGCCGCCTGGGCAGGCCCTGCAGGTCGGCCTGGAACAGGAGGTTGCGACGAATGCTCAGGTCGAGGTCGAGCGAGATCTGCTGGAACACCACGCCGATGTGGCGCAGCGCCGCCGCGGCCGAGCGGCGCAGCGAATGACCCGCCACCTCGACCTCGCCCTCGTCGGCCGCGAAGAGGCCGGTGAGGACCTGGAACAGCGTGGACTTGCCCGCCCCGTTGGGCCCCAGCAAGGCGACGAACTGGCCCGCGCAAACGCAGAGCGACAGGCCGCTCAAGGCCAGCCGTGCGCCGTAGCGCTTGGTCAGGCCCGTGGTCCGCAGCATCGTCGGTGAGAGCGTCGGGGGTGGCATGAAGGGACTCGTGCAAGGCCGACGTTCAATCCTTCGGCACCGGCGCTCAAGAGGGCTTCCCCCTAGGGCCGGCCCCCGCGCGGAACGGAGCTTGCGGCTACCGCCCCGCCGTGCGCCGCCGCGCCGCCACGGCGCGCGCAAGGTTCTGCAGCACCGGCACCGTCTGCGCGAACCCGATGCACGCGTCGGTGATCGACACGCCATGCTTCAGCGGCACGCCGGCCACCAGGTCCTGGCGGCCCTCTTCCAGGTGGCTCTCGATCATCACGCCGGTGATGCGGCGCTCGCCGCCGGCGATCTGCGCGGCCACGTCCTCGGCCACCACGATCTGGCGCTGGTGCTGCTTGCTGCTGTTGCCGTGCGAGACGTCGATCATCACCTGCTCGCGCAGCCCGTTGGCCGCCAGCGCCTCGCAGGCGGCCGCCACGTCGGCGGCCGAGTAGTTGGGCGCCTTGCCGCCGCGCAGGATCACGTGGCAGTCGGCATTGCCGCGCGTCTCGAAGACCGCCGCCATGCCCATCTTGGTCATGCCCATGAAGGCATGCGGTGCGCGCGCCGCCAGGATGGCGTCGGCCGCGACCTTGATGCTGCCGTCCGTGCCGTTCTTGAAGCCCACCGGGCAGCTCAGCCCCGAGGCGAGCTGGCGGTGGCTCTGGCTCTCGGTGGTGCGCGCGCCGATGGCGCCCCAGGCGATGAGGTCGGCGATGAACTGCGGGCTCAGCAGGTCGAGGAACTCGGTGCCGGTGGGCAGGCCCATCTGGGTCAGTTCCAGCAGCAGGCGGCGCGCGCGCTCCAGGCCCTCGTTGATGGCGAAGCTGCCGTCCAGGTGCGGATCGTTGATGTAGCCCTTCCACCCCACGGTCGTGCGCGGCTTCTCGAAGTAGGCGCGCATCACGATCAGCAGGTCGTCCTGCAGCGCATCGGACTGGGCCTTGAGGCGCGATGCGTAGTCGAGCGCCTGCTCGTGGTCGTGGATGGAGCATGGGCCCACGACGACGATCAGGCGATCGTCGCGGCCCTGCAGCACGTCGGCGACCGCGCGGCGGCTGTCTTCGACCAGCGCGAGCGTGTCGCCGCCGACCGGCACGCGCTCCTGCAGCAGCGCCGGCGTGAGCAGCGGACGCACGGCGCGGATGCGCACGTCGTCGATGCGGGTGGTATCGAGCGTGCCGTCGCGGGAGCCGGCTTCGGTGTCGTGGTAGGGATCGTCGATGGTGCGCATGGGGGCCCCTGGTGAATGGCGTTGGGGCGATTGTCTCAAGGCCCGATCCACCAAAGACTGGGTCACGAACCTGTTCGCGTGGATGTGCCGACTCGGGGCTCGCAGGCGCCCCCGGCGCGCCAGCCTGGCCCTGGCACGCCGCCATTGGTGTTCTCCCGCATGTCAATTTCGTCCACATAGGTGAATAGTCGCAAGCCTTCCGGACGATAAATCCGACACAGGAGACAGCGATGGGTTCGACGGCGACAGACAGCAGGCCCCCCTTCGACTTCCATGGCCGCACGGTCTTCGTGGCCGGGGGGACCAGCGGAATCAATCTCGGCATCGCCGATGCCTACGCGGCGGCCGGGGCGCGCGTGGCGGTCATGAGCCGCGACGCGGCGCGCGTGGAGGCCGCCTGCGCGCAGCTCGCGCGCCATGGCGCGGAGGTCTACGGCCGCACCGGCGACGTGCGCGACTACGCGGCGGTCGAAGACGTGCTGGCCGATGTCCACGCGCGCCTGGGCGATATCGACGTGCTGGTCTCCGGCGCGGCCGGCAACTTCCTGGCCAAGGCGCTCGACCTGTCGTCCAACGGCTTCAAGGTCGTGGTCGACATCGACCTCAACGGCACCTTCCACGTGCTGCGCGCCGCGCACCGTTTCCTGCGCAAGCCGGGCGCCTCGATCATCAACATCTCGGCGCCCCAGTCCTACAACCCCGCCCCGATGCAGGTCCACGCCTGCGCCGCCAAGGCGGGGCTGGACCAGGTGATGCGCGTGCTGGCCCTGGAGTGGGGCGAGCACGGCATTCGCGTCAACTCCATCGTGCCCGGGCCGATCGCCGGCACCACCGGCATCCAGCGCCTGGTCTCCGACGAAGCGCGCGCCACCATGGCCGGCCGCATCCCGCTGCGCCGCCTGGGCGCGCTGGAGGACATCGCGGCGATGGCGCTCTTCCTCGGCTCGCCGTTCGCCAGCTACGTGACCGGCGCCCTCATCCCCGTCGACGGCGGCATCTCGCTGCTCGGCGGACGCCACCACGCCAACCTGGAGTAAGCCCATGGACCACCCGATCCTCATCGAGGAACAGCATGGCAGCGTGCTGCTGCTGCAACTGAACTCGCCCGGCAACCGCAACGCGATCGGCGCCGAGATGAAGGACGCGCTGTGGCGCGGCGCGAAGCGCTTCGTGGAGAGCGAGGAGCTGCGCTGCCTGCTGATCACCGGCTGCGAGGGCGTCTTCTGCGCCGGTGGCGACCTGCGCAGCATGCGCACCGACACGCGCACCGTGGCCGTCCGCCAGCGCATGGCCCTCACGCACGCGAGCATCAAGCTGCTGGTGAACTGCGAGAAGCCGGTCATCACCGCCGTCAACGGCGCGGCCGTGGGGGCGGGACTGTCCCTCGCGCTGCTGGGCGACATCGCGATCGCGCGGGAGGACGCCTATTTCATGGCCGGCTTCCCCAAGGTCGGCGTGTTGCCCGACATGGGCGTGCTCTACACCCTGCCGCGCGCCGTGGGCCGCATGCAGGCCAACGACCTGCTGATGACCAACCGCCGCGTCGAACCGCAGGAGGCGAAGGCCATCGGCCTGGTCAGCCGCGTGCTGCCCGCGGCGGGCTTCCTGGAGGCCGCGCTGCAACTCGCGCAGCAGGTGGCGGAGGGGCCACCCGTGTCGATCGGCCTGGGCAAGGCGCTGGCAGCCGGCGCCATGAAGGACAGCTTCGACGAGTTCCTGCAGAAGGAAAGCATCGCGCAGGCGGTGGTCTTCGGCACCGAGGACTTCGCCGAAGGCCAGACGGCGTTCGTCGAGAAGCGCCGCCCGCGCTTCCGCGGCCGCTGAGGCGCGGCGCCCTGCTTCTCCTCCTCCTTCTCCTTCTCCTCTTTCTCCACTCCGCCTCAGGTGACCTCATGACGACCTTGCCACGTCTGCTTCGAGTCCTGTTCGCCGTCCTGCCCCTGGCCGCAGCGCTGCCGGCCCAGGCCGACTACCCCGACAAGCCCCTGAAGCTGGTCGTGCCCTATGCGCCGGGCGGCATCACCGACAACCTCGCGCGCGCGCTGGCCGACGGCATCGGGCGGGAACTCAAGCAGCCCGTGGTGGTGGAGAACAAGGTCGGCGCCGGCGCCATCGTGGGCACCGGCGCGGCGGCCCGCTCGCCGGCCGACGGCTACACGCTGCTCATGGCCAGCAACGGCAACCTGGTGGTCACGCCGCTCATCACCAGGAAGCTCAACTACGACACGGAGCGCGACCTCAGGGTCATCGCGGTGGTGGGCGAGGTGCCCACGGTGCTGGTGGCCAACACGAGCCTTCCCGTCACGGACATGAAGAGCCTGGGCGAATACGGCCGCGCCAATGCGGGCAAGCTCAACTACGCGTCGCTCGGCCAGGGCAACGTGCTGTACCTGACCATGCGCAAGATCGAGGACGACCTCAAGATCCGCATGACCGAGGTCCCCTACAAGGGCAGCGTGCCCGCGCTGACCGCGCTGATGGGCAACGACGTGCAGCTCTACGTGGACGTGCTGCCCGGCGCGCTGCCCTTCATCCAGGCCGGCAAGCTCCGCGCGCTGGGCGTGCCGATGGACCAGCGCATCGAATGGCTGCCCGACGTGCCCACCCTACGCGAGCAGGGCCTGCCGGCCTTCCACGCCGCGAGCTGGCTCGGCATCGCGGTGCCCACGGGCACGCCGCCCGAGGCCATTGCCGCGCTGCAGGGCGCCATCAAGCGCCACACGCAGGAGCCCGAATTCCGCCGCACCTTCACCAAGGCCGGGATGCTGCTGCTGCCGCCCATGGACGGCCCGCAGGTCGACGCCTACCTCAAGGCCGACCGCGAGCGCTGGGGCGCACTGGTCCGCCAGCACAACATTTCGGTGGATTAGGTGTTCTCCCTCTTGTCACTTTCATACACATAGATGAATACTAGACGCCAACCCATTCCTTGAAGGACTGAAAGCCGATATGCATCCGGACCTCGAGTTCTCCGCGTTCCTCGACCAGGGAAGGTTCATGATCCAGCGCTCGCTGGACAGTGGCCGCCACATCTTCTATCCCCGCGTGGCGGAGCCCGGCACGGGAAGCACGCGCCTCGAATGGGTCGAGCCCTCGGGCCGGGGCACGGTGTATTCGGTCACCATCGTCAACACCCGGCCGCCGGCCGAGCCCTACAACGTGGTGCTGGTCGACCTGGACGAAGGCCCGCGCCTCATGAGCCGGGTCGACGGGATGGCCGCGGGCGACGTCGCCATCGGCCTTCGCGTCGAGGCGCGCGTGATTCGCGAGAACGGCGAGCCGCTGCTGGTGTTCGTCCCCGAAGGAGCAAGCGCATGAGCGCCGCCGCCTTCCCGCGCGGCCAGGCCGCCATCGCCAGCGCCGCCACCTTCGGCATGGGCGCATCGCCCGGCTTCACCTCGATGGACCTGGCCGCGCATGCCGGCGTCAAGGCGCTCGCCCAGGTCGGGCTGCGGCCGAGCGACGTGGACGGCCTTTTCGTCTGCCTGCCCCAGGACTTCATGTCGGGGCTCGGGCTGGCCGAGTACCTGGGCATCCGGCCCAGGCTCACCAACAACAACCGCATCGGCGGCTCGTCGTTCCAGAGCTACGTGCTCTGGGCCACGATGGCCCTGGTCACCGGGCAGTGCGACACCGCGCTGATCGCCTACGGGAGCAACCAGCGCAGCTCCACCGGCAAGCTCGTGCGCTCGATGCTGCCGTCGCCGTACGAGGCGCCGTACAAGGCGCTCGGCCCCGGCTCGGCCTACGCGTTCGCGGCCGCGCGGCACATGCACGAGTACGGCACCACGCGCGAGCAGCTGGCGCAGGTCGCCGTCAGCGCGCGCCAGTGGGCGCAGCTCAACCCCGACGCCTTCATGCGCGAGCCGCTCACCATCGAGGAGTGCCTGGCGTCGCGCATGGTCTCGTCGCCGCTGACCGTGCGCGACTGCTGTCTGGTCACCGACGGCGCCGCCGCCATCGTGATGACGCGGGCCGACCGGGCCGCGGACCTCACGAAGACGCCGGCCTACGTGCTCGGCGCCGCCGAGGCCACGCATCACCGGCAGATCTCCGCCTCGCGCGACCTGACCATGACCGCGGCGGCCGAATCCGGCGCCCGCGCCTTCGCGCAGGCGGGCGTCAAGCCGCAGGACATCGACGCCGTCGAGCTCTACGACGCGTTCACGATCAACACGATCCTGTTCCTCGAGGACCTCGGCTTCTGCCCCAAGGGCGAAGGCGGGCGCTTCGTGCAGGACGGGCGCATCTCGCCCGGCGGCTCGCTGGCGGTGAACACCAATGGCGGCGGGCTGTCCTGCGTGCATCCCGGCATGTACGGGCTGTTCACGCTGGTCGAGGCGGCGCAGCAGATCGCCGGGAGCTGCGGAGACCGCCAGGTCGGCGGCGTCGAACTCGCGCTGGCGCACGGCAACGGCGGCGAGCTCTCGAGCCAGGCCACGGTGATCCTCGGCTCGCGCTCCACCCTTTAACTCGCTTCGGAAGGCACATGCAACAACTGGTCAAGGACAAGGTGGTCGTCGTCACGGGCGCGGGCGGCGGCATCGGACGCGCCATCGCGATCGCCATGGCGGCCGGCGGCGCCAAGGTGGTGGTCAACGACATCGGCACCGGCCTGCGCGGTGAAGGCCGCGACGCGGGCGCGGCCGGACAGGTGGTCGACGAGATCAAGGCCCGGGGCGGCATCGCCGTGGCGAACAGCGACAGCGTGGCGGATGCCGCGTCGGCAGAGCGCATCGTCGAAAGCGCGGTGAACGCCTTCGGGCGCATCGACTGCGTGGTCAACAACGCCGGCATCCTGCGCGACGGCATCTTCCACAAGATGAGCGTGGCCGACTGGGAGGCCGTGATCCAGGTCCATCTGAACGGCGCGTTCCACACGTCCAAGGCGGCCTCGGCCTTCTTCAAGGAGCAGAACGCCGGCTGCCTGGTGCACATGACGTCGACCTCCGGGCTCATCGGCAACATGGGGCAGGCCAACTATTCGGCGGCCAAGCTCGGCATCGTGGCGCTCTCCAAATCGATCGCCATCGACATGGCGCGCTTCAACGTCCGCTCCAACTGCATCTCGCCGTTCGCCTGGAGCCGCATGACCAGCTCGGTGCCCACCGACACGCCCGAGAAGCTCGCGCGCGTGGAGCGCAACAGGCAGATGACGCCCGACAAGATCGCGCCGCTCTCGGTGTTCCTGGCGAGCGACGAGGCGCGCGACGTCAATGCGCAGGTGTTCGCGGTGCGCAACAACGAGATCTTCGTGATGAGCCAGCCGCGCCCGATCCGCTCGGTGCACCGCGGCGAAGGCTGGACGCCCGAGACCATCCGCGACCACGCGATGCCCGCGCTGCGCCGCTCGCTGGTTCCGGTGGAGACCTCGGGCCAGGTGTTCTGCTGGGACCCCGTATGAGCGCGCTGCACGAAGCCGCGCGCCTGCCGCATCCGCTGACGTCGCTCATCCGGCCCCGTGTGGTCACGGTGGTCGGCGCGTCCTCGGACGCGACGCGCATCGGCGGGCGGCCGATCGCGATGATGCTGAAGGCCGGGTTCCACGGCGAGATCTATCCGATCAATCCGGCGCGCCCCGAGGTGCAGGGCCTGCGCGCCTACGCCTCGGTCGCCGATCTGCCGGCGGTGCCCGATGCCGCGCTGATCGCGGTGCCGGGCCACCAGGTCCTGCAGACCGTCGACGAACTCGGCCGGCGCGGCGTGCGCGCGGCCATCATCTTCTCGGCGGGGTTCGCGGAAACGGGCGAAGCCGGCATCGCGAGCCAGGCGGCGGTGGTCCAGATGGCGCGGCGCCACGGCATGCGCCTGCTGGGCCCGAACTGCCTGGGCCTCTTCAACGCGGGCATCGGCTGGTACCCGACCTTCACCACCGCCTTCGAGCAGGGCTGGCCCGTGCCGGGCCGCGTCGGCGTGGTCAGCCAGTCGGGCGCCTTCGGCTCGAACCTCGTCACGCTGGCGCGCAACCGCGGCATCGGCACGCCCATCGGCGTGACCACCGGGAACGAGTGCGACATCACCGTGGGCGAGATCATCCACGGCTTCGCCGAGGACCCGGACATCGACGTGATCATGGCCTACATGGAGGGGATCAAGGAGGGCGACTCGCTCGTGGCTGCCCTGGAGTGCGCGCGCCGCGCGCACAAGCCGGTCATCGCCATGAAGGTGGGCCGCAGCATGCTCGGCAGCAGCGCAGCCCAGTCGCACACCGCCTCGGTCGCGGGCGACGACGCGGTGACGGACGCGGTGCTGGCGGAGTTCGGCGTGGTGCGGGCGCGCTCGGCCGAGCAGCTGCTCGACATCGCCTACCTGGCCACGCGGCGCATCTACCCGGTCGGCAATTCGCTGGGCGTGATCACGGTCAGCGGCGGCGCGGGCGTGCTGATCAGCGACGTGGCCGAAGACGAGGCGCTGGCCATGCCGCCCATGCCCGAGGCATCGCAGGCGAAGCTGAAGGCGCTGGTGCCGTACTCGTCGCCGCGCAACCCGGTGGATTGCACCGCGCAGGCCATCAACGATCTGTCGCTGGTCAGCAGCTTCACGCGCGAGATGTTCGGCGCTGGCGGCTACAAGTCGGTGCTGGGCTTCTTCGCGCAGATGGCCGGCGCGCAGTCGGTGGCGCATCGCTTGCAGGAGGACCTGATCGCCGCCCACGCCCCCTACCGCGACCGCCTCTTCGCGCTCGCCGGGACCATGCCGGCCGAGGTGATCCGCCGCTACGACGAAGCCGGCATCGCCATCTTCGAGGACCCCACGCGGGCCACGGTGGCGATCTCGGCCATGGGGCGCTTCGGCGACAGCTTCGCGCGGCCCGAGCGCTCGCCGCCGCCGCACGTGGACCCCGTTCCCCTGCCCCGGGCCACGCCCTCGGAGGCCGAGGCGAAGCAACTGCTGGCGCGGGCCGGCATCGCCATCGCACCCGAGCGTTCGTGCGCCACGGCCGAGGCGGCCGCGGACGCCGCGCAGGCGCTGGGGTTTCCGGTCGTCATGAAGATCCTTTCGCCGGACATCCTGCACAAGACGGAGATCGGCGGTGTGCTGCTGGACGTGTCATCGCGCGAGGAAGCGGCGAGCGGCTTCGATCGCCTGATCGAACGCGCACGCATCGCCGCGCCCGAAGCGCGCATCGAAGGCGTGCTCGTCGCCAGGCAGATGCGCGGGGGCGTCGAGTGCATCCTCGGCATCCACCGCGATCCGGTGTTCGGCCCGGTCGCGGTGTTCGGACTCGGCGGCATCTTCGTGGAAGTGCTGCAGGACGTGGTGCTGCGCCGCTGCCCCTTCGGCGAGGCCGAGGCGCGCGAGATGATCACCTCGATCCGCGCCGCGCGCATCCTCCAGGGCGCGCGCAACCAGCCACCCTCGGACATCGCGGCGCTGGCGCGCATGCTCTCGCGCCTGTCGGTCTTCGCGCACCAGGCAGGCCCGCGGCTCGAGGCGGTGGACCTCAACCCCGTCATCGTGCTGCCCGAGGGCCAGGGGGCCTATGCGCTGGACGCGCTGCTCCAGGTCACCCCGCCTTCGCTGCACGCCGTATGAGCATGCCTATTCATGGTGCCGGGCACGCCGGCCAGGAGACGAGATGAAGCGAATCAAGACCGCATGGCGCGCCCTGGCCTGCGCCATCGCGCTGACGGCCGCAGGGGCGGCGTCGGCCGGCTATCCGGACAAGCCCATCAAGCTGATCGTGCCGTATGCGCCGGCGGGAACGACCGACTCGGTCGCCCGCTTCCTGGCCGAGGGCATGGGCCGCGAGCTCAAGCAGCCGATCGTCATCGAGAACCGCCCCGGCGCCAGCGCCACCGTGGGCACGGCCATCGCCGCGCGCGCGCCGGCCGATGGCTACACCCTGCTCTTCTCGTCGAACGCCAACCTGGTGCTCAGCTCGCTGCTGTACAAGAACCTGAGCTACGACGTGCGGCGCGACCTGGAAGTGATCGGCGTCGTGGCCGAGGTGCCTTCGGTGATCGTCGTGAATGCCGGCTTCCCCGCGAACGACCTGAAGCAGTTCGCCGAATGGGCCAAGGCGAATCCGAACAAGACGAACTACGGATCGCTCGGCCCCGGCAACACGCTGTACCTGGCCTCGCGGATGCTGGAGACCGAACTGGGCATCCAGATGACCGAGGTGCCCTACAAGGGCAGTTCGCCCGGCCTCGCCGCCTTGCTGGCCAACGACATCCAGTTGATGGTGGATGTCACGCCCTCGGCCATCCCGCTCGTCAAGGCGGGCAAGCTCAAGGCGCTCGCGGTGCCGATGGAGTCCCGGCTGGAACAGCTGCCGGATGTGCCGACCATCGCCGAGGCGGGCTACAAGCCCTTCCATGCCTCGAGTTGGGTCGGCCTCTCGGTGCCGGCCAACGTGCCGCCCGACATCGTCGCGACGTTGCACGCGGCCATGGTCAAGGTCGCCGGCAGCCCGCAGTTCCGCCAGACCTTCCATCCCATCGGGCTGGTGCAGCTGCCGCCGAAGACGAAGGCCGAGACCGAGGCCTATGTCGAGGCCGACCGCAAGCGCTGGGGCGAACTGGTCAACCGCTACAAGATCACCCTCGACTGAGCCGGAGCGCGCGCATGAACACATGGACGGACGAATCGCAAGGCTTCCGGCAGACGATCCGCGAGTTCCTCCGGCAGGCGCTGCCGGCGGAGCTGCGCGACAAGGTGCTCGCGCACGAGGCCCTGGAGAAAGCGGACTTCCTGCGCTGGCAGCAGATCCTCGCCGACAAGGGCTGGCTCGGATGGAGCTGGCCCCGCGAGTTCGGCGGCCCGGGCTGGAGCGCGGAACAGATCTACATCTTCGAGGAAGAGTGCTGGCTCGCGGGCGCGCCCGAAGCCTCGCCGGTCGGGCTGAAGCTGCTCGCGCCGGTGCTCATGAAGTACGGCAGCGCGGCGCAGCAGCAGCGCTACCTGCCGCGCATCCTGCGCAACGAGGAGTGGTGGGGCCAGGGCTACTCCGAGCCCAACGCCGGTTCGGACCTCGCGTCGCTCAAGACCAGCGCGCGCGTGGAAGGCGACCATCTCGTGCTCAACGGCCAGAAAACCTGGATGACCTACGGCCACTACGCCGACATGCTGTTCTGCCTCGTGCGCACCGATCCGGCCGCGAAGAAGCAGGCGGGCATCTCGTTCGTGCTCGTGGACGCGAAGGCGCCCGGCGTCGAGATCCGGCCGATCATCCTTCTGGACGGCACGCACGAGGTCAACGAAGTGTTCTTCGACAACGTGAAGGTGCCCCTCGACAACCTCGTGGGCGAGCTGAACCAGGGCTGGCTCTACGCGAAGGCCCTGCTCGGCCACGAGCGCTTCGGCGCCGGCAAGCTCGGCCGCAGCAAGCGCGAGCTGCGCCTGCTCAAGCGGCTCGCCGCCGAGCGGCAGGGCGACGGCCTCTGCCTTCTCGAGGACCCGCGCTTCGCCGAGAAGATCGCGCAGGTCGAAGTCGACATCCTCGCGATCGAACACCTGACGCTGCGCCTCATCCAGACGGCGGCGGGCGGCGGGCGCGTGGGCGCGGAGGCGTCGATCCTGAAGCTGCGCGGGACGGAGATCGCCCAGCAGCTGTCGGCCCTCCTGCTCGATGCCCTGGGGCCGGACCTGCAGGGCGCGCGCGCCGCATCGGACCTGCCCGATTCCGAAGCGCTCGTGCGCCAATACCTCAACTGGCGGAAGGTGACGATCTACGGCGGATCGAACGAGGTCCAGCGCAACATCATCGCCCAATCCTTCCTCGATCTTTGAGAGTCCCGAGGCCATGAACTTCATACCCGATGAACACCAGCAGCAGCTGGCGGACAGCGTCACGCGCTACCTGCAGGACCAGCACTCGTTCTCGCATCGCCAGGCACTGCTGCGCGACGCGGCCGGCGGCGCCGCGCGCGGCGCGTGGCGCCGCTTCGGCGAGATGGGCTGGCTGGGCATGGCCGCGCCGCCCGAGCACGGCGGCGCGGGCATGGGCCTCGCGGCCACCGCGCCGGTCGTCGAGGCCTTCGGCGCGCGCCTGGTGCTCTGGCCCTATGTCAACGCCGCACTCGCCACGACCGAGCTGCTGTGCGCGGCGGCCTCGGACGCACAACGGGCCGAGTGGCTCCCGCCGCTGGTGCAGGGCGAACGCCTGACGGTCTTCGCGCACGAGGAGCGCGGGATGCGCTACCGGTGGAACGACGTGCGGACGCAGGCGCGACGGACAGCGGACGGCTTCGTGCTGAGCGGCAGCAAGCAGGCCGTCCCCGCAGGCGATGCGGCCGATGCCTGGATCGTCTCGGCCCGCATGGAGGACGGCGGCCTCTCGTTGTTCCACGTGCCCGCGCCGCAGCGCGGCGTCGTGGTCTCGTCCTTTCGGAGCCTCGACGACATGCCCACCGCGGATCTCTCGTTCGACGATGTGCGGCTGCCGCCCTCTTCCTGCATCGGCGAAGCGGGGCAGGCCTGGCCGCACATCGAGCGCGCGCTGGACGTCATGCTGGCCGCGAGCTGCATCGAGGCCCTGGGCGCGATGGCCGCCCTGCACGCGCAGACGGTGGACTACGTCAAGGTGCGAACGCAGTTCGGCGTGCCCATCGGATCGTTCCAGGTGCTGCGGCACCGGCTGGCCGACATGTTCACGCAGATCGAGCTGTCGCGCTCGCTCGCGCTCGTGGGCCTGGCCGCGGTCGAGCACGGCCCGCAGCAGCCGCTGTTGCTGTCGGCCGTCAAGGCGCAGGTCAGCGCCGCCTGCAGGTTCGTGGGCGAAGTCGCGATCCAGCTGCACGGCGGGATCGGCATGACGCAGGAGGTCGAGGCCTCCCACCTCTTCAAGCGACTGGTGGCGATCGAGAAGCGCATGGGCGACCGGCATCACCACCTGGGCCGCCTCGCCGCCGAGATCGGCGCCGGGCGCGATTCGCTTCTCGCCTGATCGCCCGACCATGCCATTCAACGCCGACGCACTGCGAACGCTGGATCTTCCTCCCATGGAAGTCCGCATCCGCGAAAAAGACTGCCTGCTCTACGCCCTGTCCCTGGGCCTCGGCCGCGACCCGCTGGACGAGAACGATCTTCCGTACGTCTACGAGCGCGGGCTCCAGGTCCTGCCCACGATGGCCGTGGTGCTCGGCCATCCGGGCCCCTGGTTCGACGACCCACGGCTCGGCATCACCAAGGAGATGCTGGTGCACGGCACGCAGCGGCTGCGGATCCACCAGCCGCTCGCCGCGGACCGGCCGATGGTGGCCACGAACCAGGTGGTCGACGTGGTGGACAAGGGCCGCGAAGTGGGCGGCATCGTCGTGGTGCGCCGCCGGCTGTTCGACGCGGCATCGAAGGCGCTGATCGCGGAAGGCGAGTCCGGCGTGTTCTGCCGCGCCGACGGCGGCTTCGGCGGCCATGCGGCCCTGGCCCACGAGTTCAGCGCGGTGCCCGCCCGCGGCGCCGACGCCGAACTCACCCTGCAGACGGAGCCCCACCAGGCGCTCTACTACCGCCTCAACGGCGACATGAACCCGCTGCACGCCGATCCCGCCGTCGCGCGGCGCGCGGGCTTCCCGCGCCCCATCCTGCACGGCCTGTGCACCTTCGGCATGGCGGGCGTGGCCCTGCAGAAATCGGGCGGGGCGCTGCGCTCGATCGAAGCGCGCTTCTCCAAGCCCGTGTTTCCGGGCGAGCGCATCCGCCTCGAGATGTGGCGGGAGGAGGCGGGCGTGGCCTTCCGCGCCTGGGTGGACGCGCGCGAGGCGATCGTGCTCGACCGCGGGCGCGCGACCTTCTTCTAGGGCGCCATCGCCCGGCGGATCGCCATCAGGCGTCGAGCCACACGCACGCCTCGTCCACAGGCGCGCGGCGCGTGCGGTACGCATTCACCGCGGACGGTTTCTCGAAGCCGAACGCGATGCCGCAGACCACGACGTGTTCTTCCGGGATCCCGAAGTGCTCGCGCAGCACCGGCGCGTGCTGCGCCAGCGCGGCCTGCGCGATCGCGGCCACCCCGTGCGCGTGGGCCGCGAGCAGGAAGTTGGCGATCCAGCCGCCGCAGTCGATGGCGGCATAGGGCCCCAGGTAGGCGGGCATGGCGACGATCGCGCAATGGGGCGCGCCGAACAGCTCGAAGTTGCGCAGCGCGAGCCGATGCGAGGCATCGCGGTCGCCCTTGGCGATGCCGGCGGCGTCGTAGAGCTGGAAGCCCGACTCGCGGCGCCGCGCGAGGTGCTCGCCCTCGTACTTGGCGGGAAAGGCCATGTCGGGTTGCGCGCGGCCTTCGAGCGCCGCCGCCATCAGCCGGGACTTGAGACGGCGCGTGTTCTCGCCGCAGCTCAGGTAGATCTTCCACGGCTGCGTGTTGCACCAGGAGGCGGTGCGCTGCGCCGCCCCGAGGATCTGCTCGATCGTGCTCCGGGGAATGCTCTCGCCGGTGAAGTCGCGGCAACTGTGGCGGCCTTCGAGCAGGCTTCGAAGGGTCCGCGCGGCCTCGGGTGAATCGATGGTCATGCGTCATTGTGGCTCGATGCCGGCGGCCTGGATCTTGGCGCCCCAGGCCGCCTTCTGGTCGACCATGAAGGCGGCGAACTCCGCCGCGGTGCTGGGGAACGGATCTTGTCCGACGGCGGCGAACTTTTCCTTGATGGCGGGCTTGTTCAGCGTCCTGACCATCTCGGCATTCAGGCGCTCCACGATGTCCGCGGGCATGCCGGGCGGGCCGATCAGCCCGCCCCACGCGATGTAGTTGAACCCTGGCACCTTCTCGCCGAGCGCGGGCAGGCCGGGCATCAGCGCGGAGCGGCGGTCGGACATGACCGCGATCGCGCGCACCTTGCCGTCCTTCACCAGGCCCTGGGACGAGGCGATGTCGACGAACATCGCATCGAACTGCCCGCCCACCATGTCCACCAGCGCCGGCGGCGTGCTCTTGTAGGCGACCGACACGGCGCTGAAGCGCGCGTCGTTCATCAGATGCGCATTCGCGACCTGGCCCGTGGCGTTGCCGTAGCCGAGGGCGAGCTTCGGCGCCGAGCGCACGAACTGCAGGAAGTCGTCGAGGTTCTTCACCGGCGAGCTGCCGCTCACGGCCAGGAAGAACGGAAAGTCGGTGGTCCTGGCAATCGGCGTGAAGTCCTTGAGCGGATCGTAGGGCAGCTTCTTCAGGAGCCAGGGATTGGCCGAGAACGCCGAACTGGTCCCGATGAGCAGCGTGTACCCATCGGGCGCCTGCTTGCTCACGTACTCGGCGGCCAGGGTGCCGTTGGCGCCGGGCTTGTTCTCCACGATCATCGGCACCCCCATGCCCTTCTGCAGGTCCTCCACGAGGATCCGCGTGGTGACATCGGTTCCGCTTCCGGCGGTGAACGGGACGATGACGCGGATCGTCTTGCCCGGCACGGGGAAGCCCTGCGCGATGGCCACGCCGGCCGCGGTTGCCAGCGCCACGGCCGCCAGCGTGCGAAATGCCGATTTCATGTCGCCTCCCGTGGCACTAGTAGGACTTCGGCAGGCCCAGTACCCGCTCGGCGATGAAGCACAGCACCAGCTCGGGGCTGATCGGCGCGATGCGCGGCACCATGCATTCGCGCAGGTAGCGCTCCACGTGATATTCCTTCGCATAGCCGAAGCCGCCGTGCGTCATCACCGCCTGCTGGCACGCATCGAAGCCCGCCTCGCCCGCCAGGTACTTGGCCGCGTTCGCGGCGGCGCCCGCGTTCATGCCCCGGTCGTACTGCGACGCGGCCTGCATCACCATCAGCCAGGCGGCCTCGAGTTGCATCCAGCATCGCGCGAGCGGGTGCTGGATGCCCTGGTTCTGCCCGATGGGCCGGTCGAACACCACGCGCTCGTTCGCATAGCGCGTCGCGCGGCTGAGCGCCAGCCGGCCCAGGCCCACCGCCTCGGACGCGATCAGCACCCGCTCCGGGTTCATGCCGTGCAGGATGTATTCGAAGCCGCGGCCCTCCTCGCCGATGCGGTCCTCCTCCGGGATCTCCAGCCCCTCGATGAAGAGCTCGTTCGAGTCGACGCACTTGCGGCCCATCTTCTCGATCTCGCGCACCTCGATCCGGCTGCGGTCGAAGTCGGTGTAGAAGAGGGTCAGGCCCTCGGTGTGCTTCCTGACGTCTTCCAGGGGCGTGGTGCGCGCGAGCAGCAGCACCTTCTGCGCCACTTGCGCGGTCGAGATCCAGACCTTGGTGCCGCTGACGATGTAGCGGTCGCCCTTGCGCACGGCCTTGGTCCGCAGCTGCGTGGTGTTGAGGCCGGTGTTCGGCTCGGTGACCGCAAAGCAGCTCTTGACCTCGCCGCGCGCCATGGGCGGCAGCATGCGCCGCTTCTGCGCGTCGGTGCCGAAGACCACCACGGGGTTGAGGCCGAAGACGTTGATGTGCACGGCCGACGCGCCCGACATGCCCGCGCCGGAGCGGGCGATCGCCTCCATCATGATCGCCGCGTCCGTGATCTTGAGACCCGAGCCCCCGTATTCCTCGGGGATGCAGATGCCGAGCCAGCCGTCGCTCGCCAGCTGCTGGAAGAAGGCCTCGGGAAAGCCCCCCTCCCGGTCGCGCGCGAGCCAATAGTCGTCGCCGAAGCGCGCGCAGATCTTCTCGACGGAGCTTCGAATCGTTTCCTGCTCCCGGGTCAGCTCGAAATCCATAGGCACTCCATGATGGTGTTATGTGAATGATATATTCATCATAGTGAACAACAAAGTCTCTCGTTTTCCCTAACGGGAATGGATCGATGAAAGCCTATTCTTCACGACAACGAATCATTTGTTCACCTATATGAATGAGAAAGAAGGCAGCAAGGACGCACCGCTGGCGGGCGTGCGCGTCGTGGACATGGCCACGGTCCTCATGGGCCCGGTGGCGACCCAGGTCCTGGGCGACTACGGCGCGGACGTCATCAAGGTCGAACCCCCGGAAGGGGATGTCATGCGCCACGCGGGCATCGCCCGCCATGCGCAGATGGGGTCGATGTACCTGACGACGGGGCGCAACAAGCGCAGCGTGGTGCTGGACATCAAGCAGCCCGGCGGCAAGAAGGCGCTGCTTCGGCTGTGCGAGACGGCGGACCTCTTCATCCACAACGTGCGCCCCGCGGCGATGCGGCGCGCCGGCCTGTCGTACGAGGACATCCGGGCGGTGAATCCGTCCATCGTCTACGTGGCCCTCGTGGGCTTCGGCCAGGACGGACCCTACGCGGCCAAGCCCGCCTTCGACGACATCATCCAGGCCGCGAGCGGGCTCGCGGGCCTGTTCGTGCGCGCGGGGCACGAGGCACCGGCATTCGTGCCGGCCAACCTGTGCGACCGCATGACCGGACTCGCCGCGGTCCATGCGGTGCTGGCGGCGCTCTACATGCGCCAGAAGACCGGGCGGGGCCAGTCCATCGAAGTGCCGATGTTCGAGACGCTGGTGCAGACCATCCTGGGCGACCACCTGAGCGGCGAGGCCTTCGTGCCGCCCGCGGGGCCGACGGGCTACAGCCGGCTGCTCAATGCCCACCGCAAGCCCTTCAGGACGCTCGACGGCTACATGGCCGTCACGCCCTACAGCGACAAGCAGTTCCGCGCCTTCTTCAGCGCGATCGACCGCGTCGACGAATACGACGGCGACGCACGCATCAACCAGCACGCCGCGCGGGCGCAGAACTACGACGTCGCCTACGCCAAGCTGGCGGGCATCATCGCCACGCGCACGACCGCCGAATGGCTCGGCCTGTGCGCGGCCTACGAGATCCCGTGCCAGAAGGTCAACAGCCTCGAAGACGTTCTCGCCGACGAGCACTTGCGCCAGGTCGGCTTCTTCGAGGAGGTGGAGCACCCCACCGAAGGCAGGGTCCGCCAGCTTCGCGTGCCTGCGCGATGGAGCAGCGCGAATGTCTCGACCCGCAGGCTTCCGCCGCGCGTGGGCGAACACAGCGTCGAGGTGCTGAGGGAATCGGGCCTCGCACAGGACGAGATCGACGAACTGCTCGCCTGCGGCGCGACCGCCCAGGCGAGCCCTCCCCCTTCATCGCCCGAAGCGGCCGCATGCGCGGCTGCCGCGGCCAAGTAACGACGAAAGGACCCTCACCGTGGCCGGCCTCTACTTTGACCAGTTCGACGTGGGACACGTCTTCCAGCACGCGACCACGCGCACCGTGACCGAAGCGGACAACCTTCTCGCGACGGTGCTGAGCATGAACCCGCAGCCGCTGCACCTGGACTTCGAGTTCGCGGCAGGCACCGAATTCGGGAAGCCCCTGGTCAACAGCACCTTCACGCTTGCCCTCGTGATCGGGCTGTCGGTCCAGGAGACCACGCTGGGCACGACCATCGGCAACCTGGGGATGAAGGAGATCACCTTCCCCAGGCCGGTCTTCGCCGGCGACACGATCCATGTGGAAACCCGGGTGGTGTCCAAGCGCGTGTCCAGGAGCCGGCCGACCGCCGGCATCGTGGAGTTCGAACACCGCGGCATCAACCAGCGCGGGGAGACGGTCTGCGTGTGCCTGCGCTCGGCGTTCATGAAGCGGGCGCCCGAGGCGGCCCCGGCCGGCGCGTAGCGCGCGACGCCCCTCAGGCCGAAGGCGCGATCGAGTATTCCGGCAGGAAGTCGTGGATGGCCTTGCGCATCGCCTCGAGCACGGGCTGGCGCTTGGCCGTCATGCGGAACATCGGGCCGCCGACGAGCAGGGCGAACTGCCGGTCACCCTTCTCGTCGCGCAGCGGCAGCGCGAAGCCGCTGAGCCCTTCGGAGTATTCGCCGACGCCTTCGAAATGGCCCCGCTTGAGCGACTTGCGGATCTCGTTCTCGACCGCGTCCACGCTCAGGAGGGTGGCGCCGGTGTAGCTGGTGAAGTGCGCCTTGCGCAGGATGGAAGCGCGATCGCCTTCGGGCATCAGCGAGAGCAGCGCCCGGCCGGTGGCGGTGGCATGCAGCGGCACGCGCTTGCCGATCGGCGCCGAGTAGCGCACGGCCTCGCTCGACTCGATGGTTTCCACGAACAGCGCGTGCGAGCCGCTGGCCACGGCCAGCACCACGGTCTCGTTGGTGGCCGCCTGCAGCGCCTCGAGCATCTCGCGCACCTGCGGCGGGGTGGGCGCCGCGCGCTGGATCTTGTCGATGCACTGGCTCCACAGGCTCGACGGGTAGTAGCCCTCCTTGGCCCGCGGCTCGTAGAGATAGCCGCGGCCGAGCAAGGTGCTCAGCAGATTGAAGGTGCTCGAACGCGGCCAGCCGAAGTGCTTGGAGATCTCGGCAAGCGTCGCGGGCCGCTGGACCTCCGCGAAGAATTCCATGAGATCGAGAACATTGGCAATTTGCTTGACTTCCACGGGAGCGACCTATCAGACGTGAGCTTTGGTGAGGCCAAGGCCTTCAGAAGTCTACCGCAGGCTCCGTGCGGCAAGCCTCGTGAAGGCTCTGTGCGCGCTGAAGAATCCTCCGCGCCTGGATCTCGTGGGGCCGATCGATCATCCGGCCGTCGAGCGTCGCGACACCCTGCCCCTGCGCGCCGCGCAGCGCTTGCAGGACCCTGCGCGCCCAGCCCACTTCCGCCTCGGTCGGCATGAATGCGGCGTTGATCACGCCGCACTGCGAGGGGTGGATCGCGGCCTTGCAGCCGAAGCCGTCCTCGCGGGCCCGGCGCGCCTCGGCGGCGAGTCCTGCCAGGTCCTGGTAGTCGGTGTAGACGGCATCGATGGCCAGGACGTTCGCCGCCGCGGCACCCAGCAGGCACAGACTGCGCGCGAGTTCGAAGGGCGGCTTGTACGCTCCCGCGGGGTCGCGGTTCGCCGAGGCGCCGAGCGCGCCGGCCAGGTCCTCGGCACCCCAGATCAGGCCGTCCAGGCGCGGGCTCGCATCGCGATAGCTCGCGTGGGCGAGCACGGCGGCGGCCGTCTCGGTACTGACGACGATGATCCGCGTGCGCCCCGCCTCGATGCCCAGCGCGCATTCGACGCCCGAAAGCATGTGATCGAGCCGCCGCACGTCCTCGCCCCCTTCGCACTTCGGCAGGACGATGCCGTGCGGCCGGCCCGGCATCACCGCCGCGAGGTCAGCGAGCATCTCGCCCGAGTCGAAGGCGTTGATGCGCACATAGACGGTCTTGCCGTGCCGGTCGGCGCCGAGGGCCTCGCGCACGATGGCCCGGGCCTGCGGCTTGCGTGCCGGCGCCACGGAATCCTCGAGGTCGAGCACGAGGGCGTCGGCCTGCGTCTGCAGGCTCTTCTCGATCTTGCGGCGATCGTCGCCGGGCACGAACAGCAGGGAGCGCATGGGAGTCCTTTTCTTGCACAGCGTTCAGACCGCGACACCCCACGCGCGAGCCATCTCCTGCCCGCCCGCGCCCGGCTCCGGCGGCGGGCTGGAGATGCCGCCCGGCGTGCGGCTGAAGCGCGGCGCGGGGGCCGGCTGGCAAATGCCGCCCGGCCGAACGAAAGACCGGCGGGCCGCATGGTGCGGGTGCGCGTCCACCTCCTCGTGGTCCAGCACGGGCGTGATGCACGCATCGCTGCCCTCCAGCAGCTCGCACCACGCGCGCTGCGAGCGGGTGGCGAAGAGGCGCGTGAGCAGGGCCTTGCCCTCGGCCCAGGCCGCCGGGTCGTCCATGCCGAGCATCACGTCCTCCGCAACGCCGGCCTTGCGCGCGAAGACGAGGCGGAACTTGCGCTCGATCGCGGCGAAGGCGACGAACCGGCCATCGGCACATCGATAGACGTCGTAGAAGGGCGCGCCGGTGTCCAGCAGGTTCTGCCCGCGCGGCCGGTCGTGCATGCCGGCGGCATACAGGCCGAAGAACGGCGCCATCAGGACGCCCGCGCCTTCGACCATGGACGCGTCGATGGTCTGTCCTTTGCCGGACACGCCGCGCTCCCGCAGCGCGCACGCAATGCCGAAGGCCATGCACATCGAGCCGCCCGCATAGTCGCCCAGCAGGTTCATGGGCGGCGTGGGCGGCTGCCCCGCGCGCCCCAGCGCCGACAAGGCACCGGACAGCGCGATGTAGTTCAGGTCGTGCCCCGCGACATGGCGCATGGGCCCCGACTGGCCATAGCCCGTGATGCGCGCATAGACCAGGCGCTCGTTGAGCGCGCCGCAATCCTCCGGCCCGAGCCCGAGGCGCTCCATGACGCCGGGCCGGAAGCCTTCGATCACGACGTCCGCCGCCGCCACCAGCGCCCGGGCGGCCGCCAGCCCCTCGGGCGATTTGAGGTCCACCCGCAGCGAGGCCTTGCCGCGATGCGCGAGTTCGTAGCGGCGCGGCCGGGGCATCCCGAGGTCGCCCGGATCGCTTCGCTCGATCAGCAGGACCTCGGCGCCCATGTCGGCCAGCAGCATGCCGCACAGCGGCCCCGGCCCGATGCCGGCGAACTCGACGACGCGCACGCCGGCCAGCGGGCCGCTCCGGCGGGAGCTCATCGCACGAGCTCCACGCTCCTTGCGAGCGATTCCCGGAACTGCGGCGCGGCGATCGCGGCGAGCCGCCTCGCGCGCTCGCGCAGGGTGACGTTGCGCAGGCTCGCGATGCCGTGCTCCGTCACCACGTAGTCGGCATCCGCCTTCGTGAGGGTCACCGGGTTGCCGCCCAGGCTGGCCACGATGCGGCTCTCGCGCCCGTCGGCGGTCGTCGACGGCATCACGATGATCGACTTTCCGCCGCGGCTGGACGACCGCGCGGCGCGCGCGAAGTCGAGCAGCCCGCCGACGCCGCCACGCATCCGGCCCGCGACGCTCTCGCAGTTGCCCTGGCCGCTCAGGTCGACCTGCAAGGCGCTGTTGATCGCGCAGAGGCCGTGGACCGCGCCGAGCACGCCGCGATCGTGCGTGTACGACAGGTGCCGAACCTCGACCGCCGGGTTCTCGTGCAGCCACCGGTACAGCGCGGCCGTTCCGCTCACGGTGTTGGTGACGGAGAGGCCCGCATCGATCCCCTTGCGGCTGTTGTCGATGGCACCGCCCTGGATCAATGCCGCGGCCGGATCACCCAGCACGCCCGAGTGAAGGCCCAGGTGCCGGTGGCCGGACAGCGCCGCGAGCGCCGCGTCCGGCATGGAGCCGATGCCCACCTGCAGCGTGTCGCCGTCCGACACGAGCGACGCCACGTGCCGCGCGATCTGCCGGTCGACGTCGCGGCCCGCCGTTCGCGGCACTTCCAGGGGCGGCACCTCCGCCGCCACCCAATGGTCGATGCGCAGATCTTCGGGCATCTCGGCACCGAAGGTCCAGGGAGTGTCGGGGTTCACCTCCGCGATGACCAGCCGCGCGCGCCGCGCGGCCTGCACGAGGTAGTCGTTGCAAAGACCGAGGCTCGGCCGGCGCCCGCCGCGGCCGGGCGACACCTGCAGGAGCACGCAGCCGATCGGGTCGTTCCCGTTCGCGAACAAGGCGCCGAGGTCGCTGTAGTGGCAGGCGATCGTGTCCAGCAGCCCCCGGTCGGCGAGCTGGCCGTTGTGGCCCATCGCGCCATACGCGGCGAAGCGCATCCCGGCCGGCACAGGGCCATTGAAGGTGCGGCTCATGGTCGCGCCCAGGAAGAGGCAGAGCGGCCGGTCGTCCCACTCGGCCAGCAGTTTCCGGGTGAGGGTCAAGGGCTCCGCGGCGGCCTGGCCGCACACGACGCGTTCACCGGGGCGCAGCAGCGCGCGCCAATCCAGCGCCGCGGCACGCACCGGTGAGGTGATGGCCCCGTGTCTCATGGCTTCGGTTTATCATTCCTGAGCATGAACAAATCATACATGAGCAAGAACATTTATTAACGAGGCTCGGTACTAACCCTGTGCGCGCAGGCCGGGTCGTCTGCCTAATATACCGATAACGAAATTGCATTCTTATATCGGAATAGACAAGGAAGTCGTTCATGAAGATGCTGCGCACCCTGTTGTTCGTCGTGGGCTCTCTCCCGGGCCTGGCCGCGCCGGCCGCCGCGCAGGACGCGAAGCCCCTGCGGATCGTGGTGCCCTTCTCAGCGGGCAGCGGGTCGGACACGCTCGCGCGCTCCATCGGCCAGCTGGTCACGCAGGAAACCGGCCAGCCCGTGGTGGTCGACAACAAGCCCGGCGGCTCCGGGCTCATCGCGGTGCAGGCCGTGATGAGCGCCCCGCCCGACGGTCATACGCTGCTCCTGGGCGGCACCACCACGCACTCGGCGAATCCGCACCTGTTCAGCAAGCTGCCCTACGACCCGCAGCGCGATCTCGCGCCGGTCACGCCGCTCGGCAAGGGCTGGCTGGTGCTGGTGGTCAACAAGGACCTGCCGGCGGCCGACCTGCGCGAGTTCATCGCCTACGTGAAGGCGCGTCCGGGCAAGGTGTTTCTCGGCAGCGGCAGCCCCGGCCTGCGCGTGCCGGGCGAGCTGCTCAAGCAGATGGCGGGGCTGGACTCCACGAACGTCCAATACAAGGGCAGCCCGCTGGCGATGAACGACCTGATCGCCGGCACGGTGCACTGGTCGGTGGTCGACGTCGGCACCGGCCTGCCGTTCATCAAGGCGGGCCAGGTGCGCGCGCTGGGCGTCACCAACAACGTGCGCTTCCCGGCCCTGCCCGACGTGCCCACCATCGCCGAGGCCGGCGTGCCCGGCTACGAACTCGCCAACTGGCTGGGCCTGTTCACCACCGCCGGCACGCCGTCCGAGGCGCTCGATCGGCTGAACCGGGTCTTCGTGCAGGCCACGCGCCATCCCACGGCGCAGGAACGGGTCTACGCCGCGGGGGGCATGGCCCGCTTCACCACCTCGCCCGCCGAGTTCACGCAGTTCACCGCGGCCGATGCCGCCAAGTGGGGGCAGATCATCCGCGCCGCGCAGATCGAGAAGGAATAGCGCCCGCGTTCGCGCGTGCGGCGCCCCGTCCCCGCTCCAGCTTTCGTTCCACCACCTCCGCAGCATCCGATGAAATCAACCCTTGTGTCCATGTTCGGAATCGAGGTTCCGATCTTTGCCTTCTCCCACTGCCGCAACGTCGTGTCCGAAGTCACGCGCGCCGGCGGCCTCGGCGTGCTCGGCACGAGCTACTACGGCCCCGAGGCGCTCGAACAGGAGCTCGACTGGATCGACCATCAGGTGGGCGACCGCCCCTACGGCGTTAATCTCCTGCTCGCCAGCAAGTACGAGACGATCGGCCAGGAGACGATCGACTTCCGGCGCCTGCCCGCCGATCACGTGAAGTTCGTCCAGGACCTGTGCGATCGCGCGGGCATCCCGCCGCTGCCGCCGGCCGAGCGCGAGGCGATGCTCGATCACGAGGTGCGGCAGATCCACATGACGCCCGAGCACGCGCAGCAGCTGGTCGACGTGGCGCTGCGCCACAAGAACATCAAGCTGTTCGTGAGCGCGCTGGGCACGCCGCCGAAGGACATCGTCGACCAGCTCCATGCGCGCGGCATCAAGGTCGGCGCGATGACCGGCAAGGTCGAGCACGCGCGCCGCCACAAGGCGGCCGGGCTCGACCTGGTCATCGCCCAGGGCACCGAAGCCGCGGGCCACACGGGCACCGTCAGTTCGATGGTGCTGTGGCCCGAGGTGGTCGATGCCGTCGCGCCGATGCCGGTGATCGCGGCGGGCGGCGTCGGTCGCGGCCGGCAGATGGCCGCCGCGTTCGCGCTCGGCGCGCAGGGCGTCTGGTGCGGGTCGGTCTGGCTCGGCACCCGCGAGAGCGAACTCGAACCCGAGATGAAGAGCCTGCTGTTCAAGGCCCGCTCCGACGACACGGTGCAGACCCGTTCGCGCACCGGCAAGCCCGCGCGCATGCTGCGCAGCAAGCTCACCGAGGCCTGGGAACAGCCCGGCGCGCCGACGTTCCTGCCCATGCCGTGGCAGAGCGTGCTCAACACCGAGCCGCGCCTGCGCATCGACCGGGCGCGCCATCCCGAGTTCCTCACCTACCCGGTCGGGCAGATCGTCGGCCACATGAAGGAAGAGACCTCGGTGCGCCAGGTCATCTACGACATGCTCGAGGAGTTCGGCGGCACCGTCGAATCCATGGGCCAGCTGGCGGAGTTCGAATGAAGATCCTCGTTCCGGTGAAGCGCGTGGCCGACTACAACGTCAAGGTCCGGGTGAAGTCCGACCAGACGGGCGTGGACCTCGCCAACGTCAAGATGAGCATGAACCCCTTCGACGAGATCGCGGTGGAAGAAGCCGTGCGTCTGAAGGAACGGGGCGTGGCGACCGAGATCGTGGCCGTCTCGTGCGGCGCCGCCGCGTGCCAGGAGACGCTGCGCACCGCGATGGCGATCGGCGCCGACCGCGGGATCCTCGTCGCGACCGACGAGGAACTGCAGCCGCTCGCCGTGGCCAAGCTGCTCAAGGCGCTGTTCGACCGGGAGCAGCCCGGCCTCGTGATCCTGGGCAAGCAGGCGATCGACGACGACTGCAACCAGACCGGCCAGATGCTCGCGGCGCTAGCCGGGCTGCCGCAGGCGACCTTCGCCTCGAAGGTCGAGATCGCGGACGGCCGCGCCCGGGTCACGCGCGAGGTCGATGGCGGCCTGGAGACCCTCTCCCTGGCGCTGCCGGCCATCGTCACCACCGACCTGCGCCTCAACGAGCCGCGCTACGTGACGCTGCCCAACATCATGAAGGCGAAGAAGAAACCGATGGAGACGCTCCGGCCGCAAGACCTCGGCGTGGACGTCAGGCCGCGCGTGGCGACGCTCAAGGTGGTCGAGCCGCCCCGGCGCGGCGCGGGCATCAGGGTGCCCGATGTCGCGGCACTGGTCGACAAACTGAAGAACGAAGCGAAGGTGCTTTGAGATGCCTGCACTCGTCATTGCCGAACACGACCACGCGGGCCTGAAGCCCGCGACCCTCCACGCGGTCACCGCGGCGGCCGCCTGCGACGCCGAGGTCCACGTCCTCGTGGCCGGGCACCATGCCGGCGAAGCCGCGCGCGCCGCGGCCCGGATCGCCGGCGTCGCCAAGGTGCTGCATGCAGACGGCGAGCCGTTCGCCCACGCGCTGGCCGAGAACATCGCCGCGCAGGTGCTGGCACTCGCCCCGGCCTACGGCCACATCCTGTTCCCCGCCACCGCCGGCGGCAAGAACGCCGCGCCGCGCGTGGCGGCACGGCTCGACGTCGCGCAGATCAGCGAGGTCACGCGCGTCGTGGCCGCCGACACCTTCGAGCGCCCGATCTACGCCGGCAACGCGATCGCCACGCTGCGCGGCAGCGATGCCACGAAGGTCATCACCGTGCGCACGACCGCGTTCGATGCGGCCGCGACGAACGATGGCGCCGGCGCACCGGTGGAGGCCGTCGAACCGGTGCCGGACAACGGCAGCAGCCGTTTCGAAAGCGCCGCCCTCGCGCGACACGACCGCCCGGACCTCACGGCCGCGAAGATCGTGGTCTCCGGCGGCCGCGCGCTCGGCGCGAGCGAGAAGTTCGATGAAGTGCTGGCGCCGCTCGCCGACAAGCTGGGCGCCGCGCTCGGCGCCTCGCGCGCCGCGGTCGACGCCGGCTATGCGCCCAACGACTGGCAGGTCGGCCAGACCGGCAAGATCGTCGCGCCGCAGCTCTACATCGCCTGCGGCATCTCGGGCGCGATCCAGCACCTCGCGGGCATGAAGGATTCCAAAGTGATCGTGGCGATCAACAAGGATCCGGAGGCGCCCATCTTCGGCATCGCCGACTACGGACTCGAGGCCGACCTGTTCACGGCGGTGCCGGAACTCTCGGGCGCGTTGTGAGCGGGGCTCCCGCCTCCCCGGAGAGAAGGCGCGGGCGGCAGGTCTCAGGCCGGCGCGGGCGGATATGCCCCGCCGTAGCCGAGCACCTGCGACATCTCCTCGCCGGCGGCGCGCGTGAGCGGCTCGATCTGCGCGAGCTTCTGCTGCATGCGCGCCGTCGGCGCGGTCACCGCGATGGCGGCGGTGACCTGGCCATCGCGATCGAAGATGGGCGCGGCAACGCCCATCACGCCGTCGATCATGCCGTTGACGTTGGTCGCCATCGCCTCGGCGCGGATCTGCTTGAGCGAGGCCGTGAGCGCCTTGCGCGTGGTGAGCGTGGTGCTGGTCAGGCGCACCATCTGCACGGACTGCATGTACGCCTTCTGCCGCTCGGCGGGCAGGAAGGCCAGCAGCACCTGCCCGAGCGCCGACGCATAGAGCGGCCAGCGCTGGCCGGCGCGCACGTTGAAGCGCAGCGGGTTCTGCGCTTCCAGCACCAAGAGGAAGTAGACCTCCTGGCCGTCGTCGGTCAGCGTGCCGATCATCACCGTCTCGCCGGTCTCGGCGCCCAGGCGCATGCAGATCGGCCGCACGTTCTCCGGGAAGGTCTGGCTGTGCTGCAGCGCGACGCCGAGCTTGATCGCCTCCACGCCCACACGATGCTGCCCGCCCTGCGACTGCACGTAGCCGCCGCTCTCGAGCGAGCGCAGCAGGTTGAACAGCGTGGTCTTGGGCAGCTCCAGCATCTGGCTGAGCGGGCCGAGGCCGATGCCCTCCGGATGCCGCGCCAGCGCGTGAAGGATCTGCATCACCCGCACGGGCGAGCGGGGCGCCGCGTTGCGCGGGTCGTTGTCGTCGGTCTCGTCGGTCGGCATGGGACGGTCGATGGAGTTGAAGTGCCGGGCAGGGCCCCGGGCCACCGGGTAAACACCGGCGAGTCTAGCCGCAGGCGCGATTGACATTCCAGATTCGGAATTCTATTCTTTATTCGGTTCATTGTTCCAATATTGGAATACAACGAAACAGGAGACAGCGACGGTGGAAGCGAGCGAATTGCCTGTCGATGAAGTGCGCGAGTCGGTGCTGGCGCTGTGCGCGCGCTTCGACGACGCCTACTGGCTGCAGCGCGACAGCGACGGCGACTATCCGTGGGCCTTCCAGCGCGCGATGGCCGAGGCCGGCTGGCTCGGCATCGCGATGCCGCCCGAGCACGGCGGCAGCGGCCTGGGGATCCGCCATGCGGCCGCGATGATGCGCGCGGTCGCCGAGTCGGGCGCGGGCATGAGCGGGGCGTCCGCGATCCACGCCTATGTCTGGGCCATGAAGGTCGTCGCGCTGTTCGGCGACGCCGAGCAGCAGCGCCGCATGCTGCCGCCGATGATCCGCGGCGAGCACCTGCTCGCCTTCGGCGTGACCGAGCCCGACGCCGGACTGGACACCACGCGCATCACGACGCGCGCGGTGCGCCACGGCGATCACTACGTGATCAACGGCCGCAAGGTCTGGACCACGCTGGCCCAGGTGGCCGGGAAGATCCTGCTGCTCGCTCGCACCACGCCGCGCGAGGCATGCGCGCGGCCGACCGACGGCTTCTCCATCTTCTTCACGGATTTCGACCGCGAGCGCATCGAGGCGCGCGTGATCGAGAAGATGGGCCGCAAGTGCATCGACTCGAACCAGGTGTTCATCGACAACCTGGTGGTACCGGCCGAGGACCGCATCGGCGAAGAGGGCAAGGGCTTCGAGTACATCCTGCACGGCCTCAACCCCGAGCGCATCCTGATCGCGACGGAAGCCATCGGGCTCGGTTTCGCGGCCCTCGCGCGCGCCACGCGCTATGCGGGCGAGCGGGTCGTGTTCGGCCGCCCCATCGGGCAGAACCAGGCCGTGCAGCATCCCCTCGCCGAATGCTGGATGGAGCTCAGCGCTGCCGACCTCATGGTGCAGCGCGCCGCCGAGCTCTACGACGCCGGCAAGCCGTGCGGCGCCGAGGCCAACGCCGCCAAGTACCTCGGCGCCGAAGCGGGCCTCAAGGCCTGCCAGCAGGCGGTGATGACGCACGGCGGCTACGGCTACGCCAAGGAATTCCACGTCGAGCGCTTCCTGCGCGAAGTGATGATCTGCCGCATCGCGCCGGTGAGTCCCGAACTGATCCGCTGCTTCATCGCCGAGAAGGTGCTGGGCCTTCCGAAGTCCTATTGAGGCGCATCCCTCCCCACCCCCACCCACCCGACGCATGACCACCCCCACGCTACCGCGCAGTTTCAAGGACGGGCCCCTGACCGGCGTGCGCCTTCTCGACCTCACCGGCGTCATCATGGGCCCGTTCGGCACGCACATCCTGGCCGACCTCGGCGCGGACGTCATCAAGGTCGAGGCCCCGGAAGGCGACGTGCTGCGCAACTACCGGCCGCTGCGCTCGCCGGGCATGTCGGGGCAGGTGCTGCACCTGCACCGCAACAAGCGCAGCATCGTGCTCGACCTGAAGGCCGCCGAGGGCAAGAAGGCACTCCAGGCATTGATCGCCGAATCGGACGTGCTGGTGCACAACATGCGGCCCCGCACGATCGAGAAGCTCGGCTTCGGCTACCCGGCGGTGCGGGCGATGAACCCCGGAATCGTCTACTGCGGCGCCTACGGCTTCGGCGCGGGCGGCCTGTATTCGGACAAGCCCGCCTACGACGACCTGATCCAGGCCTGCTGCGGCCTCGCCGAACTCGCCGGACAGATCTCGGGCAACCCGGCCTATGCCGCGACCGTGGTGTGCGACAAGCTCGCGGGGCAGGCGATCGCCTACGGCGTGTGCGCCGCGCTCTACCAGCGCGCAATGGGCGGCGGCGGCCAGGAAGTCGAGGTGCCGATGTTCGAGACCTCGATCGAGTTCATGCTGATCGAGCACTTCGGCGGCGGGGCGTTCGTACCGCCGATCGGCGGCATCGGCTTTCACCGCGTGCTCAACCGCTTTCGCAAGCCCTTCCGCACGACCGACGGGCACGTCTGCATCCTGCCGTACTCCGACAAGAACTGGAGCGACTTCTTCGAGTACGTGGGCGCGCACGAACTCATCGGCGATGCGCGTTTCCGCACCCACGCGGACCGGGCGCAGAACGTCGAGATCCTCTACCCGCTGATCGAGCGCGAGGCGGCCCTGCGCCCCACGCAGACCTGGGTGGACTTCTGCGACGCCGCGAACATCCCGTGCATGCCGGTGCTGAGCCTCAACCGCATGCACGAGGACCCGCACATCCGGCAGGTGGGGCTGTTCAGCGTCGGCGAGCACCCCAGCGAAGGCGCCTACCGCGTGGTGCGCGCGCCGGTGCGCTTCAGCGCCGCGCCGTTCGCCCTGCGGCGGCACGCGCCGCGCCTGGGCGAGCACACGCGCGAGGTGCTGCGCGAGGCCGGCCTCGCCGAGGACGAGATCGCCCGCGCCGCCGGACACGGACACATCGAAGGAGAAACTGCATGAGCGAGGCCATCCTCTACGAACGCCGCGGCCCCGTCGCGGTCATCACCATCAATCGGCCCGAGGCGCGCAACGCGATCAACGAAGCGGTGCGGCTCGGCCTGTTCGACGCCTGGAAGCGCTTCGAGGCCGACCCCGAGGCGCGCGTCGCGATCCTCACCGGCGCGGGCGACAAGGCCTTCTGCGCCGGCATGGACCTCAAGGAAGCGCGCGACACGAAGCTCGAGGTGCCGCCACCGGGCTTCTTCCCGATTCCGGGCGACACCGTGCCCGTGAGCAAGCCCACGATCGCTGCCGTCAATGGCGCGGCGCTCGCGGGCGGCTGGTGGTTCGCGCAGGCCTGCGACCTGTGCGTCGCGGCCGATCACGCGACCTTCGCCGTGACCGAAGTCAGGGTCGGCCGCGGCGTGCCGTGGGCCACGCCGCTGATCCACCTGCTGCCGCAGCGGATCATGGCCGAGATCCTGCTGACCGGCCGGCCCTTCACCGCGCAGCGCATGTACGAGCTGGGCTACGTGAACCAGGTCGCGCGCACGGGCGCGCTGCTCGATGACGCGCTCTCGCTGGCCAAGGTGATCGCCGCCAACGCGCCGCTGTCGGTGCGCGCGGCCGTCGGCACGGTGCGCGCCGCGGCGCGCCTTCCGGCGGCCGAGGCGCACGCACGGGCCACCGCGCTGTTCGAGCCGGTCTACCGCAGCAACGACGCCCAGGAAGGCCCGCGCGCCTTCGCCGAGAAGCGCGCGCCGCGCTGGACCGGCACCTGAGCCCCCATCCATCGACACGTGAAGGAGACCATCCATGTCTGACAAGACCGTCCGCATCGGCGGCGGCTCCGGCTTCTGGGGCGACAGCGCCGAAGGCCCGCGCCAGCTCGTCGAACGCGGCAACATCCAGTACCTCGCGCTCGACTACCTCGCCGAGATCACCATGTCCATCATGGCCCGCGCGCGCAGCAGGAAGCCCGAGCTCGGCTATGCCACCGACTTCGTGAGCGAGGTGGTGCGACCGCTCGCGGCCCAGCTCAAGGCGCGCGGCGTCAAGGTCGTCTGCAACGCGGGCGGCGTCAATCCGCTGGACTGCTGCAAGGCCATCGAGGCCGAGCTCGCGCAACAGGGCGTGGCGCTCAAGGTGGCCGCCGTGCTCGGCGACGACGCCATGCCGATGCTCGATTCGCTTCGCGCGATGGGCGTGCGCGAGATGACCACCGGGCAGCCGATCCCCGACCTGATCACCGCCAGCGCCTACCTGGGCGCCTTCCCGATCGCGCGCGCGCTGGCCGAGGGCGCGGACATCGTCGTCACCGGCCGCTGCGCCGACAGCGCGCTCGCGCTCGGCCCGCTGATCCACGAGTTCGGCTGGACGGCCAACGACCTCGACGCCCTGGCCGGCGGCTCGCTGGCCGGCCATGTCATCGAATGCGGACCGCAAAGCAGCGGCGGCTTCTTCACCGACTGGCGCGAGGTGAAGGACGGCTGGGCCGACATCGGTTTCCCGATCGCCGAAGTGCGGCGCGACGGCAGCTTCCTCGTCGGCAAGGCGCCGGGCACCGGCGGGCTGGTGAGCTTCGCGACCGTCGCCGAGCAGATCACCTACGAGACGGGCGATCCGCGCAACTACATCCTGCCCGACGTGATCTGCGATGTCGCCGACATCGCGGTGCGCCAGGCAGGCCCGGACCTCGTCGAGGTCACCGGCGTGCGGGGCCGCACCCCGACCGACACCTACAAGGTCAGCGGCACGGTGCAGGACGGCTACCGCGCGCTGGCGACCCTGATGATCAAGGGGCGCGCGGCGGTCGAGAAGGCCCGCGCGGTGGCCGACGCCATCCTCGGCCGCACCTCGGCGATCTTCGCGCGCGACGGGCTCGGCGACTACAGCGAGACCTCGGTCGAAGTGCTCGGCGCGGAGGACTCCTACGCGGACGCGCCGCGCGTGGACGAGCGCCGCGAGGTGGTGCTCAAGATCGCGGTGCGCCATGCGAACGCGCGCGCCCTGGAGGTGTTCTCCAAGGAGATCTTCCCCACCTCCACCTCCACCGTGCAGGGCGTGGCCGGCGTGTTCGGCGGCCGGCCCAAGGTTCAGCCGATGGTGCGCCTCTTCTCGTTCCTCGTGCCCAAGGAGATGCACCGCTGCACGGTCCACGTCGATGGCCGCGCGATCGAGATGCCGGCCGCGCCCGCGGTGAGCGCGCGTTCGCCCGTGCGTGCGCCCGACGCCGGCGCCGCGCCTGACGCGCCCGAAGCGGTTGCGCTCGCCACGGTGCCGCTGGCTGCGATCGCCTGGGCGCGCAGCGGCGACAAGGGCGACATCTCGAACATCAGCGTGATCGCGCGGCGGCCGGAGTTCCGCGACACGCTGGCCCGGCAGGTGACGACCGAGGCCGTGGCGCGCCACATGGCCAAGCTGCTGCGCGGAAAGGTCGAGCGCTTCGACTGGCCGGGGCTGCACGCCTTCAACTTCCTGCTGCATGACGCGCTCGGCGGTGGCGGCGTGGCCTCGCTGCGCTACGACCCGCAGGGCAAGGCGCACGGCCAGATGCTGCTGGACCTGCCGGTGCAGGTGCCGCAGGACTGGATCACGCGCGGCCTCGTCGCCGAGGACGCCTGAACGCGCGCCCGGGCCCCGCGAACCCGACCCCACAACGACCTGGAGACACGCATGCCCTCTTCCGCTGCGAAGCTTCGCCGCGCCGCGCTGGCGCTGGCGGCCCTGGTGGCGCTGCCCGGCCTCGCGGCCGCGCAGGCCTGGAATCTCTACACATACATGAGCGTGCCCGCCAACTCCGCGGCGCAGGCCAACACGAGGCTGGCCGAGGACATGGCCAGGTTCACGGAGGATGCGCTGAAGATCCGCGTGCACCTGGGCGGCACGCTGCAGATCAATGCCGCGAACATCGGCGCGGCGGTCGCGGACAACGTGGTGCAGATGGGCGACGACGCCTTCATGTCGGGCGTGATGCCGATCGCCGACCTGGTGCGCCTGCCGATGCTCGTGCGCAACGACGAGGAGCTGAAGAAGGCACTCGGCGTGATGCTGCCCTACATCGAGCGCGGCTACGACAAGCGCGGCATCGTGCTGCTGGGCACCTACGTGTGGCCGCAGCAGACCTTCTGGTCGCGCAAGAAGACCACCAGTCTCGCGGAGGTGCGCGGGCAGAAGCTGCGCACACCGAGCCCCGAGATCGGCGAGGTGATCAAGCGCCTGGGCGGGGTCTCGATCACCATGGGCACGGCCGAGGTGTCGACCGCGCTGGAGCGCGGCGTGGTCGACGGCACGCTGAGCGCGAGCGCCGGGGGCGCCTACATCTGGAAGGACATGCTCAAGTACAACTACCAGCTGCCGACCGGCCACATCAACGGGCACATCATCGCGAACAAGGCCGAGTTCCGGAAGCTCAAGCCGGAAGTGCAGGCCCAGCTCAAGGCCCGCGCGACGCAGATCTCGGAGAACCTCAGCCGGCAGTTCCTGGAGGACGAGAACGAGCGCAACAAGAAGATGGCCGCCGACGGCATGGTGTTCACGGTGCCCAGCGCGGCCGAGTTCGCCGAAGCCGAGACGCGCATCAAGCCGTATTGGGAAGAGTGGGCCAGGAGCAAGGGTCCCGAGGCCGTCGAAGCCCTCGCCAAGGTGCGCGCCGAGCTGGGCCGCTGACGTGGCGCACCACGAATCCGCCACCACCGGCGGCTCCTCGCGCGACGGCGGCGGCCGGGTCGAACGCGTGCTCCTGCAGCTCGCCAGCCTGTCGCTCTGGGCCATGATGACGGTGACGCTGGTCGAGATCGTCGCTCGCGGCGTGTTCCACGCGTCGCTCGGCATCGCCGACGAGATCGGCGGCTACCTGCTGGTGGCGCTGGCCTTCCTGAGCCTGCCGGCCTGCCATGCGGGCCGGGTCTTCCACCAGGTCGAGTTCGTGCTCGCGCGCCTTGCGCCGCGGCAGCGCCTGGCCTTCGGCGTCGTCTTCGACCTGCTCTGCCTGGCCTGCGCGGCGGCGCTGGTCTGGCAGTGCGCGCGGCTGGTGCTCAACAGCGTTCGCTCCGGCGAGGTGTCGCAGAACGGGCTCGACATCCCCTTGTGGATTCCGCAGACGCTGATGGTGCTCGGCCTGGCCGGCCTCGCCTGGGCCCTGGTGCGCACCGGCGTGCACGGCGCACGCCTGCTGCGAGCCGGGCGGCGGGCGCAGCGCGATCCGCAAAGCGGCGCGGAGGTCGCGCCATGACGCCGGAGATCCAGATCGCGATCGTGTTCGCGGTCTTCCTGGGGCTGCTGGCGATCGGCGTCTCGGTGCCGTTCGCGATCGCGGCGCCGGGGCTGATCTACCTGCTGCTGCTCGGCGGCGTGGACGCGCTCAAGGGCCTGGGGCTGGTGTCGTGGGGCAGCATGAACAGCTTCATCCTCACGGCCATCCCGCTCTTCCTGCTGATGGCCGAGCTGATGCAGGAAAGCGGCATGACGATGCGCGTCTACCGCGGCCTGTCGAAGCTGGTGGCGCGCGTGCCCGGCGGCCTGCTGCAGACCAACATCGCGGGCTGCGCGCTGTTCGGTGCGATGAGCAGTTCCAGCGTGGCCACGGCATCGTCCATCGGCAGCGTCGCGCTGCCGCAGCTCGTGCGGCGCGGCTACGACCGCGCGCTCGCGGCGGGCTCGCTGGCGGCGGGCGGCACGCTGGGCATCCTGATCCCGCCGAGCCTGGTGATGATCATCTACGCCTCGTTCACCGAGACCTCGGTCTCGCAGCTGTTCATGGCGGGCGTGATGCCGGGACTCTTGCTGACCTTCATGTTCATGCTGTACGTCGGCATCCGCGCGATCACCAAGCCGGAGATCGCACCGGTCGAGAAGACCGGCCGGCTGTCCGCCCGCGAGTGGCGCGATGCGCTGGTCGACGTGCTGCCCGCGGTGCTGCTGATCGGCGCCACCATGGGCTCGCTCTATGCCGGCCTCGTGACGCCCACCGAGGCGGCCACGCTCGGCTGCGTGCTGGTGCTGGCGTTGACGCTCGCCACCGGCCAGTTCAGCTGGCGCATGCTGCGCGAGGCGACGCGGCGCACCGTCCAGGCCGCGGGCAACATCCTGTTCATCGTGCTGGCGGCCTACGTGTTCTCGTATGCGATCAGCGTCGGCGGCGTCGGCGAGCACTTCACGGCCTTCCTGGTCGGTCTCGAGCTGAGCCGGCTGCAGTTCTTCCTCGCGCTGTTCGTGCTCTACACGGTGCTCGGCTGCCTGGTCGAGGGGCTCGGCATGATCGTGATCACGGTGCCCCTGCTCTATCCGGTGCTGCTGAAGTACGGCATCGATCCCGTGTGGTTCGGGATCATCCTCGTGCTGTTCATCGAGCTCGGCGCGATCTCGCCGCCCATCGGCATCAACCTGTTCGTGATCCAGAGCATCTGGGACGGCCGCTTCGTCGATGTCGTCAAGGGCACGATCCCCTTCCACATCATCATGTTCGTGCTGCTCGGCATGCTCGTGGCCTGGCCCGAGATCGCGCTGTGGCTGCCGCGGCACATGCTGAACTAGCCGCCACTTCGAGGAAGCACCGACGCCATGCTGTTCGCCCCGCCCCAGGACATCGCCACCGAAGTCTTCGCACGCGTCCCCGCGTCGCTGCGCAAGCCGAAGGCCGACAACGAGTTCAACCGCGTGCAGTTCGCGGGCCACCATGCCGAGAGCTTTCTCGAAGGGCCGGTGTTCGACCGCGCCGGCAACCTGTACGTGGTGGACATTCCGTGGGGCCGCATCTTGCGCGTCACGCCCGGCGGCGAGTTCGGCGTGGTCGCCGAGTACGACGGCTGGCCCAATGGGCTGAAGTTCCATCCCGACGGGCGCCTGTTCGTGGCCGACTACCGCCACGGCATCCTCTCGGTCGACGTGGACAGCGGCCGCATCACGCCCGTGTGCACGCATTACCGGCTCGAGCGCTTCCACGGCGTCAACGACCTGAGCTTCGCCTCCAACGGCGACCTGTACTTCACGGACCAGGGCCAGTCGGGCCTGCACGACCCGAGCGGACGAGTGTTCCGGCTGCGCGCGGGCGAGACCGAGGCGCAGTTGCTGCTGGGCGGCATCCCGAGCCCGAACGGGCTGGTGCCGAACCTGGAGGAGAACAAGCTCTACGTCGCGGTGACGCGGGCGAACGCCGTGTGGCGCCTGCCCTTCGTCGGCGAGGGCGTGAGCAAGGTCGGCGTGTTCCTCCAGTTGTCGGGCGGCCACGCCGGGCCGGACGGCATCGCGCTCGACGCGGCCGGCGGCCTGGTGGTGGCGCACGCGGGCCTGGGCGCGGTCTGGATCTTCAGCGAGATGGGCGAGCCGCTGTACCGCGTGCGCTCGTGCACCGGCCACCTCACGACCAACATCGCGTTCGGCGGGCCCGATGGCAAGTCGCTCTACATCACCGAGTCGCACACCGGCACGGTGCTCGTCGCGCGCGTGCCGGTGGCCGGCCGCCCGACCTTCGCCCAGGCGGCGTGGGGCGTGCGCTGGTAGGCGCCGCGCCGGCTCCGGCCTCTACCAGGTGTACTTCGCACCGAGACGGGCATTCGTCGACCTGTAGCCCTGGTTTCCCCACTGGTAGCCCAGGTTGCCCCACGCGCTCCATCCTCGCGCCAGGTCGGCGTTCAGACCGAGCTTCGCCTCATAGCGATTGGCGGGGTACATGTTCTGCAACACCACGTTGTTGAAGCTCTCGGTGTTGCGCTGGTTGTCATGCCACCAGTTCAGCGTGAGGTACGGCTGGAGCTTGCGGCCGTCTTCGCGCACCCAGGTGCGGTGAGTCCGGACACCGAGACGCGAGATCCATCCGCTGCCATCGCTTCCGTGGATGACCGTTCCATTGGGCTCGACGATGGCGTCCTCGTCGTATTTCACGTAGATCAACTGGGCCTGCGGCTCGACCACCCAGTCGGTGTCTGCGACCCGGGTCGCATAGCCGGCCTCGCCGGACAGCGTGTAGGCCGTCGCGTCGTACCGGACCTCGGGAAGCAGGTCGCCCTTCACGGTGTTCTTGAACCATCCATAGGTGCCCCAGACGTCGGCGTACCAGCCGAGCTTGTCGGCGTCGTTCTGGTACCAGGTGCCGTAGAGCCCGAGGCTCCACCCCTCGACCTTGGTGTGGGCCTGGCGCAGGTTGTACTGCGCGAAGGCATCGCCGGTGGCCTCTCCATAGCCCAGCATGCCCCCGAGATGCAGCCGGGCCCTGTCGCCGCCCACGCCCCAGCGCGCGATATCGCCCCCGCCCTGGATCAGCGTGCTGTTGGTGTCGGAGCTGAAGATGCTGTCGCGCGAGGTGGAATCGCTGTTCTTGTTGACGATCCGCAGCCATCCGGAGCGACGCTTGTCATCCTGCTGCTCGAAAGTCTGCCCTTCGATCCATTGCGGCTCCCCGAGGCGATCGTGCAGGCTGTGCAGGAACATGCCGCCCGCCTGACGCTGGTTCGACAGATAGGCGCCCACCTCGGGTCGGTAGAGCGGGCGCACGGTGGGCTGGACAACCGGCGGCGGCACGATGTCGGGCACCGGCGGCGGGGGGACGGGCGGCGGCGGTGGCGGAGGGCCTGGCGGAGGCGGTGGCGGAGGAGGCGGAGGAGGCGGCGGTGGTGGAGGTGGGGCCGGCGGAATGACCACCTCGGAGCGCAGATACCAGTTGCCATCCGCGGGATCGCCGCCGTTGAGCGCATTGCCCCCGTGATAGAGCAGGTACTCGTAGGGACCGGCCACCGCCGCCGTCGCCAGCGCGAAGGCGCCCGCCGGGCTCGCCGACTTGTTCAGCACCTCGACCAGGGCGATGCCGTTGCCGGCCGTCTGCGGCGCACCGCCCCCGCCTGCGTTGACCACGCTGATCCCCGTGGGCGCGGTCCCCACGCGGACCGAGTCCACGACCAGCATGTCCGCGACGCTGTTGTTGCCTCCGCCCTGGTTCAGCACGGCGTTGAGCCGCAGCACGCCGCCATTGGTCACGAACACGCCGCCGCCGTCGCTGCCCGGCACGCGGCCGCCGGAGATCACGAGCACATCCCCCGCGCTCGGGTTCGTCGTCAGGTCGATGACGCCGCTGTTGTTGAACGTCGGCACGCCCAGGATCTGCCCTTGCGTGGGACTGTGAAGCGCCATCGCGTTGTTGGGATTGCCCAGCGGCAGGTACTGGCCCGCGGCGTTGAGCGTCGTGGCGGTCCCGTCGTGCGTGTAGAGCGCGATCGTTCCGGTGTTGTTGATCACGTTGCCGGCGTTGCCGCCGAAGTCGCCCTTGGCGACCGACAGCGTCTCGCGCGTGCCATCGCCGTCCACATCGGCGAAGTTCCGGAGATTCCAGGTGCCCGCGTTGTTGATCGTCGTCGGCGAAGTGGGGACGGCGATGCCGCCCGTGATCTGTCCGCCCGCCGCGTTGGTGATCGAGACGGTGCTCGGCACGCCGCTCAGGTCGGCCACGACGGCGCGCTCGCTCAGCGCGTCGATCGACCCGCTGTTGGTGAGCGACTGCGAGGCGCCGCCCATGGCCACGCCCGCTCCGGCCGAACCGCCGGCGCCGTGGATCTGGCCCGGCGATGAATTGGCCACCTGCACCGCCGCCCCGCCCGACAAGGCCAGCACGGCGTTGGCGTCCCGCCCGGTGGCGCGCACCGTGCCGGAGTTGCGCACCGTGACATCGCCCGCCGGCCCCGCGCTCGCACCGCGCGTCGTCTTCGCCTGGATCGCATCGGTCAGCACGCCGGCGGTCGTGACGCTCCCCGAATTGGCGACCGTGACGGAGCCCGAGGCGCCCGCAGCGGTCGTCGACGAGGTGGCGAGGATGCCGACGCTGGCATCGGTGAGCGACGTGCCGCCCTGCGTCGAGATGGTGCCGCTGTTGTCGACCAAGACCGCGCCGCTTGCCTGGGCGCTGGCGGTCGTCGTCTCCGCCGCGATGCCGTGGCTCGTGGTTCCGGCCGTGGTGATGGGGCCGGAATTGGTCACGTTGAGATAGCCCAGCCGGCCGCTCGAATGAATGCCGTCCGCGTTGTCGCCGGTGGTCCGGATGGTCGCGGCGGTGGTCAGGTCCGTCGTCCCGACGCCCAGGGTCGAGGTCTTGATGCCGGCATTGCTGTAGATGGTGGCGCCGGAGCCGGAGACCGTGTTGTCCAGAACGATGGTGACGCCCGAACCGATGGTGCCGCGCAGGATGCCGCCCGCCGCGAGCGAGTCGATGAGGATGCCGTTGCCCGACTTGACGGACACCGTGCCGGTGCTTTGCATGTTGAGCGTCGCGATGCCGCCGCGGACCGTCGTCTCCACGCCGTCGTGGCCGCCCGCATTGTCGAAGAGGCTCGTGACGTTGAAGACGCCGGAGATGTCGGTCGTCCCGTTGCCGGAGCCGAACACGTTCACCAGCGTGCCACCGCCCTTGGCCGTGGTGATGTTGTTGGTGCCGGTGAGGGTCAGGGTCCCACTGCCCGTCGCAGTGTTCGATCCCGAGGAGATCAGCACGTAGATGCCCACCGCGGCCGCGTCAGGGCCGCCCGGCGGCACATTGTTGTTGGTGACGTTCGTTCCGCTCACGTTGGCAGTGCCCGAGGCGGTGTTGCCGGTGACCGTCACGAGGATGCCGTGAACCTCGTCGGTGGTGTTGGGGACCGTGACGGACACGGTCGTGCCTGCCGGGGGCGCGATGTTGACCGAGGCCGCGCCGGCATTGGAGCAGTTGATGTGGTCGAAGCTGCCGGACGTGATGGTTCCGCACCCGCCCGTCGGTGCGCCCACCTGCGCGTGCGCGGCGCCGCAGAAGGCGACCGGGGCGAGCATCGCGGCAAGCGCGGCCGATTTCGATTTGCCTCGGGCCCTCGCAATCTCCGAGGTCACCGTCCAGGCGCGGGCGAAACGATTCCAGACGACGCGGTAGATCCTGTTCATAAAGGAATCCTTCGCGCACGTGGTGGCGATTGAGGCTGAAGCATGTCGACCCCTCCGACTGCAGAACATCAGGATGTGGTTCTGCCAACCTCCCGCTTGGCATGCGGTGCATTCGCCTGGCGCTACGGACTCGATCGTCGAATGCGATCGTGGCGGCTCCGGCCCCCGGCGCGGCGAGGAATGTAGCTGAACCCCCTGGGCGGGACCGTTTCCGCGGGCCGCGCAAAGTTACCATCCGTACGCGGTGCCTGAGACGGCGGACGCGATTGGTAACGCTTCACCGGCTTCGTGCGCCCGCACGGCGCGCGCATGGACGCCTCACGCCATCTGGCTGATCGTCTTGCGAAAGCGCCGCAGCGAGAAGGCGAACAGCGCACTGCCGATTGCCAGCAGCGCGAGCAGCTGCGGCCACACAACGAGCAGCCCCGCGCCGCGATACAGGATCGCCTGCGAGGCCGCGACGAAGTGCGTGGTCGGCGCGATCAGCATGATCTGCTGCACGAACTCGGGCATGCTCTCGCGCGGCGTGGAGCCGCCCGAGAGCATCTGCAGCGGAAGCAGCACGAGGATCAGCAGCATCGCGAACTGCGGCATCGAGCGCGTGACCGTCGCCATGAAGATCCCCATGGAGGTGGTCGCGAAGAGATGCAAGGCCGCCGCCGCGACGAACAGCGCGATCGAACCCTCGATGTGCACCTTCAGCAGGCCCTGCACGATGAAGACGAGCGAGAAGGTCGCCGCCACGAGCACCACCAGCCCCATCGACCACACCTTCGACAGCATGATCTCGGCCGGGGTGACCGGCATGACCAGCAGGTGCTCGATGGTCCCGTGCTCGCGCTCGCGGATCAGCGCCGCGCCGGTCAGCAGGATCGACAGCATGGTCACGTTGTTGATGATCGACATCAGCGAGCCGAACCACCCCTGGTTGAGGGTCGGGTTGAAGCGCGCGCGCAGCGCCAGCTCCACCGGCAGCGTGCTGTTGCCGCGGTAGCGCTGGACGAAGCTGCTGACTTCGCCGAGGACGATCTGCTGGATGTAGCCGCTGCCCGAGAAGGCCTGGCTCATGCGCGTGGCATCCACGTTGAGCTGCACCTGCGGCTGGCGCCCGGCCAGCACGTCGCGCTGGAAGTTGACGGGGATGGTCAGCGCGAAAGTGAAGTCGCCCGCGTCCAGCCCGCGGTCGACCTGTTCCCGCGAGGTCAGCACCGGCACGAGGAACTGCGGCGGGAAGAAGGCGTCGATGATGCGCTGCGACAGCGGCGAATGGTCCTCGTCCACGATCGCGATCGGGGCCTTGTTGAGCGTCTCGGGAATCGAGCTGGCCGAGGTGTGGATCGACACCGTGAAGAGAAAGACGACGAGCAGCAGCATCATCGGGTCGCGCCACAGGGTCCACAGCTCCTTGACGCCGAGGCGGTAGATGTTGGCGAGGTGGCCGCGCATGGAACCCTTCAACTCTCCTGCTTGCGCAGCATCAGCACGGCCGCGGCCAGGATCACGGGAACCGCCACCGCCAGCGGCCAGAAGGAGCCGTGCAGGTCGGCGAACCCCAGCCCCTTGTTGAACACGCCCCGGCTGATGGTCATGAAGTGGCTGGCCGGGTAGATGCGGCCGATGAACGCGCCGAGGCCCTCCAGCGCGCTGACCGGCTGCGTCATGCCCGAGAACTGCACGACCGGGATCATGGTGCCGATCATCGTGAAGAACAGCGCGGCCACCTGGCTGCGCGTGAAGGTCGAGGCCAGCAGGCCGATGCCGGTCGAGCACACCGCATAGAGCACCGCGGCCAGCAGCAGCGCGAGGAAGCTGCCCTTGACCGGAACGCCGAAGAGCGTGACCGCCATGAGCGTCATGAGCAGGAAGTTCAAGAGCGCCAGGCCGATGTACGGAAGCTGCTTGCCGAACAGGAACTCGCTGCGGCTCACCGGCGTCACGTAGAGGTTCAGGATCGAGCCCAGCTCCTTCTCGCGCACCACCGACAGCGCGGTGAGCATCGCGGGCAGCATCATGAGCAGCATCGGGATCACGGCCGGGACCATGGCCGGCAGGCTCTGCACGTCGGGGTTGTAGCGAAAGCGCGTCTCGACGCCGGCCGCGGCCCCCGCCGCCGTGCGGCCCGAACGGCGCTGCACCAGGTCGGCCAGCCAGCCCTGGTGCATGCCCTGCACGTAGCCGGAGACGGTCTCGGCGCGCGAAGGCATCGCGCCGTCGATGTAGGCGCCGATCTGCACCGGCTGGCCGCGCAGCACATCGCGCCCGAAGGCCGGCGGAATCACCAGCGCCAGCGAGAGCTCGCCGCTGCGCATGCGCCGGTCCAGCTCGGCCTCGTCCGAGATGGGCGCGTGCTCGATGAAGTAGCGCGAGCCGGAGAGATTGAGCTCGTAGCCCTGGCTCGTCTGCGTCTGGTCGTAGTCGAGGATGGCGAAGCTCAGGTCCTCCACGTCCATGTTGATGCCGAAGCCCATGATGAACATGAGCAGCAGGCTGCCGACCAGCGCCAGCGTGGCGCGCACCGGGTCGCGCCGCAGCTCGAGCGACTCGCGCACGGTGTAGCTCCAGGCGCGCGCCAGGCTGAAGCGGCGGTTCGGCGCGGCAGGGTGCGCGCCGGACGCGGCCGCCGCCGTCTCGCGCGCCGCTTCCGCGGGCATGTCGCCGCGGGCGCCCGCTTCCTCCAGGTAGGCGATGAAGGCCTCTTCCAGCGTCCTGGCGCCGCGCCGGCGCACCAGTGCCGCCGGCGTGTCGCTCACCAGCACGCGGCCCGCGTGCATGAGCGACATGCGGTCGCAGCGCTCGGCCTCGTTCATGAAATGGGTGGAAATGAAGATCGTGACGCGGTCGCGCCGCGACAGCTCCACCAGCAGTTCCCAGAACCGGTCGCGGGCCACCGGGTCCACGCCCGAGGTGGGCTCGTCGAGGATCAGCAGTTCGGGCCCGTGCACCATCGCGACGGCCAGCGAGAGCCGCTGGCGCACGCCCAGCGGCAGTGCGTCGGGCAGGCTCTCCATGAGTTCGACGAGCCCGAAGCGCTCGGCCATGGCCTGCGCGCGCACGGGCACCTCGCTCTCCGGCACGCCGAAGAGCCGCGCATGCAGCACGAGGTTCTGGCGCACCGTGAGCTCGGCGTACAGCGAGAACGCCTGCGACATGTAGCCCACCCGCCGCCGCGTCGCGATGTCGCGCGGATCGACCTCGTGGCCGAACAGCCAGGCCGCGCCGTCGCTGGCCGGCAGCAGGCCGGTGAGCATCTTCATCGTGGTGGACTTGCCGCAGCCGTTGGAGCCGAGGAAGCCGAAGATCTCGCCGCGCCGGATGCGGAAGCTCACGTGGTCGACCGCCACGAAGTCGCCGAAGCGCATGGTCAGGTCGCGGGCCTCGATGGCGATGTCTTCCTCGCCTTTGGATTCGGGCAGCGGCGGGATCACCAGTTCGCGATGGCCCTGTCGCTTCTCGGCCGGCAGCAGCGCCACGAAGGCGGCTTCCAGGTTCGCGCTGCCGGTGCGCTGGAGCAGTTCGGCGGGCGTGCCGGTGGCCAGCACGCGGCCCTCGTCCATCGCCACCAGCCAGTCGAAACGCTGCGCCTCGTCCATGTAGGCCGTCGCGACGATCACGCTCATCTCCGGGCGGGTCTCGCGGATGCCGGCGATCAGCTCCCAGAACTGGTTGCGCGCGACGGGGTCGACACCGGTGGTCGGCTCGTCCAGCGCCAGCAGGTCCGGATCGTGGATGAGGGCGCAGCACAGGCCGAGCTTCTGCTTCATGCCGCCCGAGAGCTTGCCCGCGGGCCGCTGCAGGAACGAGAACAGGCCGGTACGCCGCGTGAGCTCCTCGATGCGGCGCTTTCGTTCTTCGGCGTCATGGCCGAACAGCTGGCCGAAGAACTGCAGGTTCTCCTCGACCGAAAGGGTCGGATAGAGGTTCTTGCCCAGGCCCTGCGGCATGTACGCGATGCGCATGCACACGCGCTCGCGGTGGCGGCGCTCGGCCATGTCGCCGCCCAGCGCCTCGACGCGGCCCTGCTGCACGGCCCGCGCGCCCGAGACCAGCGACAGCAGCGTGGACTTGCCCACGCCGTCGGGTCCGATCAGGCCCACCATGCACCCGGCCGGCACGTCGAGCGAGACGGCCGCGAGCGCCTGGGTCTTGCCGTAGCGGTACGAGACCTCGTCCAGGCGCACGACCGGCGCGGACGGCGCAACGCTCATTGCGGCACCATGTTGCTGAGGGAGGCCGGCCAGGGCCGCGATGGATCGAGGCGAATCCACGCCACGCCCGGGACGCCGGTCTTGACCTGCTTGAGATGGCGCAGGAGCAGCTCGCGGTCGATCTGCGCGCGGACGCGGAACATGAGCTTCTCGCGCTCGTTGGCGGTCTCCACGGTCTTGGGCGTGAACTGCGCGGTGGCCGACACGAAGGACACGCGCGCCGGCACCACGAAGCCGGGCGCGGCATCGATCACGAGGCGCACCTCGCTGCCCAGGCCGATGCGGCCCGCCACCGTCGCGGGCACGAAGAAGGTCATGAAGACATCCGACACGTCCACGAGGTTCAGCACCCGGCCGCCCGCGGCGAGCACCTCGCCGGGGTTGGCGACGCGGAACTGCACGCGCCCGTCGCGCGGGGCGGTGAGCGTGCTGTCGTTGATGTCGGCGTCGATGCGCGCGATGGTCGCCTGGCTCGCCGTCACAGCCGATTCGGCGCCGATCACCTGGGCCTTGGCGGCGTCGATCGCCGCCTGGGCCGCCGCCACCTGCGCGCGGCTGGCGTTCAGCGCCGCTTGCGCACCGCGCACGCGCGCCCGGTCGTCGTCCAGTTCCTGCACCGACGACGCGCCTTCGCGCGACAGCGTCTCCGAGCGCGCGAGCCGGCGGCGCGCGGCGTCGAGTTCCGCCTCGCGCTGCGCGACGACGGCCTGCGCGGCCTGCTTGTCGCTCTGGCGCGCCGCCACCTGCGCGCGGGTGCTCTGCGCGACGTTGACCGCCTGCTGGCTCTGGGCCGCAGCCTCGTCGCGCTGCGCCCGCAGCACGTCGACCTGCATGTGCGCCAGCACCTGCCCCGCGCGGACGAAGTCGCCCTCGGTCACCAGCACGTCCTGGAGGCGGCCGCCGAGCTTGGTGGCGACATCGATCTCGGTGGCCTCGATGCGCCCGTTGCCGCTGACGAAGCCCTCGCCGGGCCCGGACGACGCGAACCGCGTCCAGCCCATGTACGCCAGCGCGAGCACCACCACGATGGCGGCGATGGGCAGCAGTTTCTTCTTGAGCGATGCGTTCATGGGGTGCAGCGTTGAAGGTTCATCGGCGAGTCGTCGGGTCCGCGTCGGGCAACGGCTCCAGCGCGCGGCTGCCGCCGCCGAGCGCGCTGTACAGCGCCACGCGCGACGACAGCCATGCCCGGCGCCGCTGCACCAGGTCCTGCTCGGACGTGAGCAGGTCGCGCTGCGCGTCCAGCACTTCCAGGAAGGCCGAGGAGCCGTTGTCGTAGCGCAGCTTGGCCAGGCGCGCGCGTTCGCTCTGCGCCGCGAGCGCCGTGGTCTGGGTGCGCACCTGGCGCTCGAGCGCGTCCTGCGCGGCCAGCGCGTCCGACACGTCGCGGAACGCGTTCTGGATGGTGCGCTCGTAGTCGCTCACGGCGATCTCGCGGCGGGTCGTCGCCAGGTCCAGGTTGGCCTGGCGCCGCCCGGCGTCGAAGATCGGCAGGTCGAGGCTGGGCGCGAAGGACCATGCGCCGCTGCCGCCCTTGAAGAGGCCGCTCAGCTCGGCGCTGGCGGTGCCGGCGTTCGCGGTGAGCGTGATGCGCGGGAAGAAGGCCGCGCGCGCCGCGCCGATGTTCGCGTCGGCCGCGCGCAGCTGGTACTCGGCCGCGATGATGTCGGGACGGTCCACCAGCAGGTCCGAGGGCAGGCCCGGCAGCAGCGGCGCCACGACTGCGTGCTCGTCAAAGGGGGTCGATGCCGGCGGGATTTCCACCGTCTTGCCCACCAGCCGCGTGAGCGCGTGCTGGATCTCGGCGCGCGACTGGTCGAGCTGCGCGCCCAGCGTCTGCGCCTGCGAGGCCAGTGCCTGCACCTGCTCCAGGTCGAAGCGCGATGTCGACCCGACGTCGAATCGGCGGCTGAAGATGCGCAGCGTCTCGTTGCGGGTGTCGATGGTGCGGCGCGTGAGCAGCACGCGCTCGTCGAGTTCGCGCAACTGGAAGTAAGTGTCGGCCACCTGCGCGACGAGCGTCAGTTCGACCGCGCGGCGCGCTTCGTCGGTGGCCAGGAAGCTGTCCAGCGCGGCCTGCGTGAGGCTCGCGATGCGGCCCCAGAAATCCAGCTCCCACGCGGAGATGCCCACGCCCGCCTGGTATTGGCCGGAGGTCAACGGCCGACCCGTGAGGCTCAGGTCGCCCGGCACGCGGCTGCGCGTGCCGCTGGCCCCCAAGCCCACGGTGGGGAAGCGCTCCGAGCGCTGGATGCCGTACAACGACCGTGCCTCCTGCACGCGCAGGAGGGCGATGCGCAGGTCACGGTTGTTCTCGAGCGCCTGCGCGATGAGGGCCCGCAACGCGGGATCGGTGAAGTAGTCCTGCCACGCGAGCCCCGGCGCGTTCACATTCGCGGAGGGGGGAATCGGCGCATCGACGGGATACCGCGGGGCCACCGGCAGCGGCGGCTGTTCGAAGGCGGGCGTCAGTGAACATCCCGTGACACAGCCCACGAGCATCGCCAGAAGCCAGCGACGCCTTCTTCCTGACTTGTCGAACCATCGCCATGGCATGAAGGGAGCAACACCGGATTGCAATATCCACCTCTTGAGATGCGGTCCTCGAACTGCGCTCATCAAGACAGAAGTGTCGCATCGAAAACGCAAGGCGCAAACCGGCCGAATGGCGGAGGCGCAAATGCGAACGCACGTCCCGCTCGCCAGGCGCTCGCGCACTTGACCTTCCTCCAGGATATTGGACAATCTTCCACCATGAAGGAGCCGGCGCCCCGCGCATCCTCCGAGGAGGACATCAACACGCGCATCGCGCGGCGCGTTCGCGAGCTTCGCGCGGCCCGGGCCGAGACCCTGGACTCGCTGGCCGCGCGGTCCGGCGTCAGCAAGTCCATGATCTCGCTCATCGAACGTGGCGAGACCAGCCCCACCGCCGCCGTGCTCGACAGGCTCGCCGCCGGCCTGGGCGTGGCCATGGCCACCCTCTTCGGGCCGGACTCGTCGGCGCCGCAGCACCCGCTCTCGCACCGCGCCGACCAGCCGATCTGGAAAGATCCGGAATCCGGCTATCTGCGGCGCAATCTCTCGCCGCCCCATTGGCCCACGCCGATCCAGTTGGCGGAGGTGCATTTCCCGGCGCGTTCGCGCGTGACTTACGAATCGGGCCGCCGCCAGGCGGCCCTCGAGCAGCAGGTCTGGATGCTGCAGGGCCAGATCGACATCATCCTCGGCGACCAGCACTTCGCATTGAAGGCCGGGGACTGCCTCGCCATGCGGCTGGACCGGCCGCTGGTCTTCAGCAATACGTCGGCGCAGGCCGCGCGCTACCTCGTGGCCGTCTGCGATCCGTCGCAGTTCCATCTTCATCGATGAGGAGCCCGCCATGAGCAGCAGCGAACGAGTGAGGCTGATCGACTGCACCGAAGTCGAGCACGCCGATGCGATCCTCGCCATCCTGAACGACGCCATCGTCCACTCCACGGCCCTTTACGACTACGTGCCGCGGCCGCCCGAAGCCATGAAGGGCTGGTTCGCGGTCAAGCGCACCCACGGCTTTCCGGTCGTGGGCGCCGTCGACGCGAAGGGCCAACTGGCGGGCTTCGCGAGCTACGGGACCTTCCGCGCGTTTCCGGCCTACAAGTACACCGTGGAGCACAGCGTGTACGTGCACAAGGACCATCGAGGCCAGGGGCTCGGCCAGCGCCTGATCGAAGAGTTGATCCGGCGGGCGCGCGCCGCCGACCTGCACGCGCTGGTGGGCTGCATCGATGCCAGCAATGCCGCAAGCATTGCGCTCCACAAGCGCCTGGGCTTCACGCACTCGGGCACCTTCCCGCAGGTGGGCTTCAAGTTCGGCCAGTGGCTCGACGCCGCCTTCTACCAGCTTCTGCTGGAAACGCCTGCCGCGCCCATCGACGGTTGAACGAGGGCCCCGGGTGGAAACCCGAAGCGACAAGGCGCCTCCGGGTGAAGTTCAATGCGAACAACCGACGACCAACCAACCACCCCCGGGAGAGGAGAGACGATGATGTTGGCCCACCGAATGCTTCGGATCATCTGGCCGGCCTTCCTGGCCGCATGCCTGCTCGAGTTGATGGTGTTCGCGTTCGTGGACCCGATGGAGCTGCAATGGGCGGATGCCGCGCTCGGCTGGTCGCGCCAGGCTGTCTACACGAGTGCGTTCTTCGCCTTCTGGGCGGTCAGCGCAGGGGCCTGCTTCCTCGCGACGCTGCTGCGCTCCACGCCCGGCGAGATCAACACCGCGGGCGAAGGCCGTCTGGCCTCCTAGAGAAGAATTCGGCCCGCCCGGCGCGAGCCGCGCGCGGGCTCAAGCGCGCCGCCGCGCGTGCAGCAGCCACTGCGCGCACAGGCCGCACAGCGCCCATGCGAGCATCACCACGGCGAGGTTCACCTGCCCACTGTGCGGCACCAGGCCGACGACGAACGACCCGACGGCGCCGCTCAACTGCTGAATCAACCCGCCGATGGCCGCGGCCGCGCCCGCCAGCGCGGGCACGATGCCCACGGTCCCCGACAGCGTCGGTGGCGCCAGCAGTCCATGGCCCACCCCGAGCAGAAGCAGCGGCAGCGCCAGCGCCAGCGGATCGCGCGTGCCCCAGAGCCCCAGGGCCAGCACCAGGGCGAGGCCGCTGAGGGTCCAGGCCTGGCCCAGGGCCATGATGCGGCGGTCGGAGCTTCGGCGGACCAAGCGGCTGGTCCAGAGGTTGCCCACGATGTAGGCCATGGGGATGCACATGATGTACCAGCCGATGCGCTCCGGCGTGATGCCGTAGCCCTTGAGCACGATGGGGGCGCCGCCCAGGAAGGTGTAGAAGGTCGCGGTCGTCGACGCGAGCACCGCCACATACAGCAGGTACACCGGCTCGCGCAGCAGCCGCGCAAAGCCCGCGAGCAGATCGCGCGTGCCGCGGGGCGCCGGGCTCGCGGCGCGGGCGGCGGGAAGCCCGCGCCAGGCGGCCACGAACAGCACGGCCGCGAGCGCCGCCATCAGCACGAAGTTGGCCTGCCAGCCCAGGCGCACATGCACCTGCCCGCCCACCAGCGTGGCCAGCGGCGGACACACGCCCATGGTCATGCCCACGAAGGCCATCACGCGCGTGCGCTCGCTGCCCGTGAAGAGGTCCTGCACCATCGCGCGCGCGATCACCATGCCGGCGGCGCAGCCCGCGCCCTGCAGCATGCGCGCGACCGTCAGCAGCCCGAGACTGGGCGCGAGCGCGGCCGCGAGCGAGCCCGCGCAGGCCAGCGTGAGCCCCACGAGCAGCAGCGGCTTGCGTCCGATGCGGTCGGACCACGGCCCCCACACGAGCTGCATGCCGCCATAGGCGGCGATGAAGGCGCTGAGCGTGAGCTGCACGCTCGCCTGGCTGGCGCCGAACGTCTCGGGCCAGTCCTGCATCGAGGGCAGGCAGACCGTCATGGCCAGCAGGCCGAAGGCGATCTGGAAAATGAGGTTGGCGATCAGCCAGGGAGAGTGGCGCGCGGCCGGCAAGGCAAGGGAGGTCATGGCAGCAAGAGGTGCCGAGCTTACCGGTTCCGCCGCGGGGGCGCCGGGCGGCCGCCGCACTGCCACGCGCGAACGCCCCTGGCTGCCGCTTCTACTCGGGCTGGATGCCCAGGTCCTTCGTGAGCTTGGCCCAGCGCTGGTGCTCGCCGTTGAGGAAGGCGCCCATCTGCTCGACGGCACCGGCGCCTTCGGTCATCGGCCCGATGGCCGCAAGGCGCGCGGCCATCTCGGGGTCGCTCAGCACGGCATCGAGGTCCCGGTTGAAGCGCTGGATGGCCACCGCCGGCGTACCGGTGGGCGCCACGATGCCGACCCAGCCCGCGTAGTCGAAGCCGGGGATCGTCTCGGCAATGGCCGGGACCGTCTCCCAGCCGCCGACCCGCTTGGCCGTGGTGACCGCGATCGGCCGCAGCTTGCCGGCCTTGACCATCTGCGCGACCGAGGGCACGTCGCTGATCAACGCCTCGACCTGTCCGCCGACGGTGTCGGTCACGCCCGCGGCGACGGACACATAGGGCACCGCGTTGACCTCGATGCCCAGTTCCGACGCCAGCAGCCGCGTCACCATGCCGCCGAAGGTCTTGGGGCCTTCGTTGGCCACCGCGAGCTTGCCGGGGTTGGCCTTCGCGAACTTGACCACGTCCTGCAGCGACCGGATCTGCGAGCTCGGGTTGACCGACAGCGCGAAGGGCACCTTGCCGATCATGCCGACCGGCACGAAGTCCTTGCGCGGCTCGTACGGCAGGTTCTTGAAGAGGTAGCTGTTGGTGACGAGCGCCGCCGCCGTGGCGAAGTAGAAGGTGTAGCCGTCGGGCGCGGACCTGGCCGCCGCCTGCGCGCCGATCGCGTTCTGGCCGCCGGGCTTGTTCTCCACGACGATCGGCTGGTTCCACTTCCTGGCGAGTTGCTCGCCGATCAGCCGTGCCATGGCATCGGGGCCCGACCCGGGCGGCTGCGAGAGCAGCAGCCGCACCGGCTTCTCGGGCCAGGCCTGGGCCCACGCCAGCGGTGCGAAGCCGCCCAGGGCAGCGGCGGCGGCAGACAGTGCGAAGTCGCGACGATTCATGAAATTGCCTCTTTCTGTTTGGATTTGTTCAGGGGGAAATCACGGGCGCCCGTAGCGCAGCACCATGCTGCTGGCCGCCTTGGCATGGCCGTTGAGGCGCTCGGTCAGATCCTGCAGGGTCAGGCCGGCCGGCAGGCTTCCCGGCTCGATGTCCGTCGCGATGAGCGTGAAGACATAGGGATGCAGCCCCGTCGAGGCCGGCGGACACGGGCCCATGTAGCTGCCGAGGTTGAGCGTGCTCTTGCCGCCGGTGTACTTGGCCGAAGGCGCGCTCACCTCGTTCTCCGCGAAGCCGCTCACGGTCACTGGAATGTCGTAGGCCACCCAGTGCGCGACCCCGAGCCCGTTGCGGCCCGCCTGGTCGTGGACCAGGATCGCGAGGCTGCGCGTGCCCGCCGGCACGTTCGACCAGGCCAGCGGCGGCGACACGTTCTGCCCCACGCAGTTCGGGTTCCCGGCCAGGTTGCCGGCGTGCCGCTGTTCGAGCGTGGCGCCGTCCTTGAAGGCCGGCGACCACAGCGTGAAGACATTGCCCGAGGGCGGCGCCGCCGTGCCGCCCGAACCGGCGCAGGCCGCAAGGACGAGGGGCAACGAGAGTGCAAAAAGTGATTTCATCGTGTGTCTCCTTCGGTTGTTCTCGCTTGGATGGACCGGCGTGCCGATCAGGCGGGGGCGCAGGCGGCGTGGCCCAGCGCGGCCGCGGCCTCGTCCCACAGGGCGGCGATGTCGTCCTCGCCGGCCGCGACGCCGAAGACATAGTTGTCGGGCCGCACCAGCGCGGCCGCGCAGGCATGGCGCTCGAACCACGTCGTTGCCACGCCGTCCAGGTCTTCCGCACGGCGAATGGCCACCACGGTCAATGCCGGCGCCGAGGCGGCAGCGGGTGCGGCCACGCCCGGCGCGAGCACCAGCCGCCAGCCGTTGCCGGCGATCTCGTCCATCCGCCGCCGCTCTTCCATGGAGCGGCCGAGCCACGGCTGCGGAAAGAGGCTGCCGCGCGCCGCGCTCGCGTGCGCCGACAGCAGCCCGCCCTCCAGGCGCGGCAGCACGTCCTGGCGCGGCGTGTCGCGCACGACGCCGCCGCAGGCTTCGAGCAGGCTGGCATCGCGCGCGCGCGCCTTGTCCACGTCGCGCTCGCAGATCACCGCGCCGACGCCCTTGATGCGGCTCGTGAGCTCGCGCACATGCGCGCGGCGCTCGATGCCGTAGCTGTCGAGGAGCGCATCGGCCGCCTCGCCCCGAACCTCGCCCTGCATCACGGCCGCCAGCTTCCAGCCGAGGTTGGCGACGTCGCGGATGCCCTGGCACATGCCCTGGCCGAGGAACGGCGGCTGCATGTGCGCCGCATCGCCCGCCAGGAACACGCGCCCCTGGCGCCACTCGCGCGCCACCAGGGCGTGGAATCGGTAGCTGGCCTGGCGCCAGAGTTCGCCGTCTTCGGGCGTGAGCCAGCGCGACAGCAGCTTCCAGGTCTGTTCGGGCGTCGCGACCTCCTTCGGGTCTTCGCCGGGCAGGATCGAGATCTCCCAGCGCCGATGGTTCTTCGGCCCGATGACCAGGGTGCAAGGCCGCTCGGGTTCGCAGTACTGCACGCTCACCGCGGGCAGCTTGGCGAGGCCCTGGTCGTTCACGAGCACATCGACCACCAGCCAGGGCTCGTCGAAGTCGAGGTCTTCCATCTCGATGCCCAGCTGCGTGCGCACGGCGCTGCTGGCGCCGTCGCAGGCGATGGCATAGCGCGCGCGCACCGTGTGGGTCTCGCCATCGGCGTCGATCCGAAGCGTGACGCCATCGGCGTCCTGCGCCAGCTCGCGCATCTCCACGCCCAGCTGCACCGTCACGTTGGGCAGCGTCGCCACATGCGCGCGCAGCGCGCGCTCCACCGGCGGCTGCGTGAACACGACCGACGGCGTGTAGCCCTGCGGATAGGGCGGCGCCACCATCGTCATGCGGCGGATGAGCTGGCCGTCGACGCCGAAGTATTCGGAGTTCGTGAAGGGCTCGGTGTACGGCTCGATGGCGTCCACCACGCCCAGTTGCTGGAACACGCGCAGGATCTCGTGGTCCAGCGAGATCGCGCGCGGGATCTGGTAGACGTCCAGCAGGCGCTCGCACACGTACACCTTGAAGCCGCGCTGGCCCAGCAAGGCCGCGGCCACCTGCCCCGCCGGCCCATAGCCGACGATGGCCACGTCGTAGGTCGGATGGCTCACGGCGTTTCGTTCGCGATGGGGTTGGAGAGAAGGCCCACCCGGTCGATCTCGATCTCGATGGTGTCGCCCGCCTTCATCCACACCGGCGGCGTGCGCGCCTGGCCCACGCCGGCCGGCGTGCCCATCACGATCACGTCGCCGGGCTCCAGCGTGAGCACTTCGGCAAGCAGCGCGATGGTCTCGGCGACGCTGAAGATCATGTCGTCGGTGTTCGCGTCCTGCATCACCTGGCCGTTGAGCCGGCTCTGGATGCGCAGCCCCCTGGCCCCCGGGGCCAGCTCGTCGGCGCTCACCAGCACCGGGCCGAAGCCGCCGGTGCGGTCGAAGTTCTTGCCGATGGTCCACTGCGGCGTGCGCTTCTGGTAGTCGCGCACGCTCATGTCGTTGAAGCAGGCGTAGCCGAACACGTACTGCAGCGCATCGGCCTCCTTCGTGTGGCGCGGCACGGCGCGGCCGATCACCACCGCGAGCTCGGCCTCGTAGTCGAAGCGGCTCGAGACCTTGGGCAGCCAGCCCGCCTCGCCGTGCGCCACCAGCGAGCTCGGCGCGCGGAAGAAGAACCAGGGGTAGTCGGGCTTCTCGCGGCCGCCTTCCTTGGCGTGGTCGTAGTAATTGAGGCCCAGGCAGACGATCTTGCCCGGTTCGGGCACGAGCGGCGCGAGCCTTGCCCCGGCCAGGGGCTGGCGCCGCCCCGCTTCGAGGGCCTGCCGGCCCGCGGCGGCGAGGTCGATGCCCGACTTCAGCGCCGCGCGCAGATCGGCGGGCACGTTCGGCTGGGCGTCGTTCAGGTCGACGAGGTCCTGTCCGTCGACGACGGCCAGGCGCGGTGCGCCTTCGCGCAGGTAGGTGGTGAATTTCATGGAGAGTGCGGGGTTGGAGATCAGGAATTCGGTGCAAAGAAGATGCGCTTCTGCGCGTCCTTCAGCGTGGCGCCCGGCGGCGGCGAGATGCCCCACTGGTCCACGCGGCCGGGCGGCCACTTCCAGTGCTCGGGGCCGTGCGTGACGTAGCTGTCGTCGATCTGCTCGACCTCGGCCGTGTATTCGATGACCACGCCGAAGGGGTCGATGAAATAGTTGAAGAGGTTGTTGCCGGGGCCGTGGCGTCCGGGGCCCCACTGGATCGGGAAGCCCGCGTCCTTCATCCGCCCGCCGCCGCGCATCACCGACTCGAAATCCGGCATCAGGAAGGCGATGTGGTTGAGCGCGTCGTTGTCCGAGATGCCGATGGCGATCGTGTGGTGGTCGCTGTCGCAGTTCATGAAGGCCATGATCCCGGTGCGATCGGCCAGGCGGAATCCCAGCGCCTGCTGCAGGAAGGCTTGCGTCTCGTCCACCGCGTGGCTGTTGAGCACCACGTGGGTGAGGCGGATGGGTCGGTCCTTCACCGGTGCCTCGTCCCCGCGCCGCGCGTCGCCGTGCACCACCTGGAAGACGCGGCCATGCGGGTCCCTGAACTTGAGGCCGATGCCGCCGGCCGGATCGCGCGTCAGTTCGTGCGGCTTCGCCAGCACGGTTCCACCGGCCGCCACCACCTGGGCTTCGATCGCATCGAGCGCGGCGCGGCTGCGGGCGCGCAAGGTCACCTGCCGGAGTTCCGGCACCTCGCCGCCACGATGCAGCGCCAGCAGGTAGGCGTTGCGCCCGGTGCCGCGCAGGTACAGCGCGTCGTCGCTCCGGTGCGCCACCTCGAGGTTCCAGGTGCGGGTGTAGAAGTCCTCGGCTTTCGCGAGGTCGGGCACGTGGAGGGCCACGCTGCGCAGGCTTTCGATCCAGGGTGAGCTCATGGATGCGTTTCTTTCGTCGTCTTGAGGCCGAGGAAGCGCTCGGCATTGCGATGTACCAGCGCCGCCGCCGTGTCCGCGTCGAAGCCTGCGGCCTCGATGCGCGCAACCGGCGTGCGGTCGTGGAAGTTGAAGGGGTAGTCCGTGCCCGCCATCAGCTGGCTCGCGCCGAAGCGGTCCACCAGGTGGCGCAGCAGGGGCGCGTCGAACACCAGCGTGTCGTAGAAGAGCCGGCGCGCCTGCTCGGCGGGCGACAGCGAGATGCTTTCCTTGAGCGCCGGGAACACGTCCCAGCCCTGCTGCAGCCGCGGCAGCAGCGACGCGAGCGTGCCCCCGCCATGGCTGAAGGCGATGCGAAGGCGCGGCCGGCGCAGCACCAGGTTGCTGGTGATCGCCGAGGCCGCCGCGAGACCCACGTCGCCCGGGTAGCCCAGCACCTGCTGCAGCGCCGGCGGCCCCACGAGCCGCTCCATGCCGGCCGGGCGCAGCGCATGCACGAACACTGCCGCGCCCAGCGACTCGCAGGCTTCGAAGAAGGGATCGAGCTGCGGCGCGCCCACCGGCACGCCCAGGACGTTGCTGCCGATCTCGACGCCGGCGAAGCCCAGCGTCTTCACCACGTACTCCAGCTCGGCGATCGCCAGGTCCAGGTCCTGCAGGGGCACCGCGCCGAGCGCCGCCAGGCGCCCGCCGCCTTCCTGCACCATCGCCGCCATGATGTCGTTGGTGTAGCGCAGCAGCTGCTGCGCGTCGGCGGGGGCCATCCAGTAGGAGAGCAGCTCGGGCATGGGCGAGACCACCTGCAGCGCGAGGCCCATGCCAGGCAGATCCTGCAGGCGCCGCGGGGTGCTCCAGCACGCGTCGGAGACCGTGCGATACACCTTGCCCGAGATCATCACATGGCGGTGGCAGGCCTGGGCCGGCGCCATCGACGGCCAGTCGGCCGGCACCTTGCTGCCGATGTAGCGCGGGAAGTTCTCCGGCACCACGTGCGCATGCACGTCGATGCCGCAGCCGCAGCCGATGGGGTGGTTCGCGTGGCTCATTGATGTCTCCGGCGCGCATCGTAGAAAGCCGGCGATCTCATGTACAGGCGATTTGGCGGATACATAAAATTCGTTTCATGGATATTCGCGCCGTCGATCTCAACCTGCTCGTCATCTTCGAGGCCATGGCCCGGCTGCGCAGCGTCAACAGGACGGCCGACGCCGTCGGCCTGAGCCAGCCGGCGACGAGCGCCGCCCTGGGCCGGCTGCGCACGCTCTTCGACGACCCGCTGTTCGTGCGCTCGGGCGGCGGCATGGAACCCACGCCGCGCGCGCTGGCGCTGGCGCCGGTGGTCCAGCGCGTCATCCAGTCGATCCAGTCGGACATCCTGCGCCCAGCGGTCTTCGAGCCTGCGAAGACCGAGCGCACCTTCACGATCCTGACGCCCGACATCGGCGAGGTCGCCTTCCTGCCGGGCGTGCTGCGGCGCATGCGCAAGGAAGCGCCGCAGGTGCGCGTCGTGGCGCTCTCGCGCCCGCGCGAGGCGGCGGCCGAGGCGCTGGAGAGCGGCGAGGCCGAGCTGGCGGTGGGCTTCTTCCCCGACCTCGAACGCTCGGGCTACTTCCAGCAGGGCCTGTTCAAGACGTCGTACGCCTGCATCGCCTGCGGCCGCAACACGACGGTGCCGGCGCGCATGAACCAGAAACAGTACCTGGCGGCGCATCACATCGTGGTGCGTCCCGACGGGCGCGAGCACCTGCTCGACCGCTTCCTGGTCGACAAGGGATGGGAGCGCCCGGTGACCCTGGAGCTCGCGCACTTCATGAGCCTCGTGTCGCTGCTGCCGGGAACGGACCTGATCGCGACGGTTCCGGACGACATCGCGACCGCCGTCGGCCGGCTGGTGCCGCTCAAGCGCATCGAGCTGCCGTTCAAGCCGCCGCAGCTCCAGGTGCAGCAGTACTGGCACCGGCGCATGCAGAACGATTCCGCGCACCGCTGGTTGCGCAAGCTGTTCTACGAGGTCAACCGGCGGGAGGCGGGGGCCGAGTTGCCTCGTTGAAGGGCGTCGTCACGGCCCCTGGTGACAAGTCACGGGAACAGGCCCGCCGCGGGCCTGAATCCCCTCAGAACTCCTCGGTATCCACTTCCTGGCGCGCCTGCGCCGCGTAGCGATTGCCGACCACGGTGTCCTGGTTGATCAGCGCCCCGGCGCGCGCAAGGATGCCGGCGTCCACGTCCAGGTCGGCCGCGGCGAGGTTCTCCAGCAGATGCGGGACCCGGGTGGTACCCGGGATCGGCACGATGTCCGGGCCCTGGTGCAGCAGCCACGCGAGGGCCAGCTGGCCCGGCGTGCAGCCGGCCTCGCGCGCGAGGGCCACGTAAGGCGGCAGCAGCTCCAGGTTGCGCGCATAGTTCTCCGGCGAGAAGCGTGGCATCGGGCGGCGGATGTCCTTCGCGTCGAACCCGCTCACATCGGTGAGCGTGCCGGTCAGGAAGGCCCGCGCCAGCGGGCTGAACGCGACGAAGGCAGCGCCGATCTCGCGGCAGGCCGCGAGCACGCCGATCTCGGGGTTGCGCGTCCACAGCGAGTATTCGGTCTGCACCGCCGCGATGGGATGCACCGCATGGGCACGGCGCACCGTGGCGGCCGAGACTTCCGACAGGCCCAGCGCACGGACCTTGCCCTCTTCCACCAGCCGGGACATCGCGCCCACCGAATCCTCGATCGGCACGCTCTTGTCCCAGCGATGCAGGTAGTAGAGGTCGATCACGTCCGTGCCGAGGCGGCGCAGGCTGTCCTCGCAATTGCGGCGCAGGGTCTCGGGGCGGCCGTCGATCACGCGGCGCACGACGCCGTCGTCGCCCTTCACGCCGCCCATGCCGCCCTTGCTGCACAGGGTGATGCGCTGGCGGTGCGGCTTGAGCACGCGCCCGACCAGCTCTTCGTTGCTGCCGAAGCCGTAGAGCGCGGCGGTGTCGAAGAGGGTTTCGCCCGCATCGAGCGCGGCCAGCAGCACGCGCTCGCCTTCCTCGGCCGAAGGCGGCACGCCGTACGCGTGGCTGAGGTTCATGCACCCCACGCCGATCGCGCTGACCTCGAAAGGCCCGATCTTGCGCGTACGCATGCTGCTTACTTCAGCTGCTGTTCCAGGTCGTGCAGCACCTGGTAGCACGGCAGCACCTGGGCGATGCTCGAATTGGGCTCGCGGCCTTCGCGGATGGCGGCGAAGAATTCGCGGTCCTGCAGCTCGATGCCGTTGGTGGAGACATCGACCTTGCTCACGTCGATCGGCGTTTCGGCAGGGCCCTTGCTGTGCGCCTGCACGAGGTCGTCGTAGCGCGCGATGTAGGTCGCGGTGTCGCCGATGTAGCGGAAGAAGGTGCCCAGCGGGCCGTCGTTGTTGAACGAGAGGCTCAGCGTGCAGATCGCGCCGTTGGCGGCCTTCAGCTGGATGCTCATGTCCATCGCGATCTTCAGCTCGGGATGGATCGGGCCCTGCAGGGCATTGGCCTTCACGATCGGGCTGCCGCACTGGTAGGCGAAGAGGTCGACCGTGTGCGCGGCGTGGTGCCACAGCAGGTGGTCGGTCCAGCTGCGCGGCTGGCCGGCCGCGTTCATGTTGGTGCGGCGGAAGAAGAAGGTCTGCACGTCCATCTGCTGGATGTTGAACGCGCCGGACTGGATCTGCTTGCGCACGTACTGGTGGCTCGGGTTGAACCGGCGGGTGTGGCCCACCATCGCGACCTTGCCGGTCTTCTTCTGCAGCGCCAGGACTTCCTCGCCTTCCTTGAGCACGTCGCACAGCGGGATCTCCACCTGCACGTGCTTGCCGGCCTCGAGGCAGGCCTTGGTCTGCGCGGCGTGCATCTGCGTGGGCGTGCACAGGATGACGGCGTCGACTTCCTTCAGCGCCAGGCTCTCCGACAGGTCGGTGGTGACGTGCTTGATACCGTACTTGCCGGCAACTTCGCGGGTCTTTTCGAGGTCGCGGCTGATCAGTGAGACGACTTCGACGTCAGGGATGTTCTTGATGCCGTCGAGGTGCTTGATGCCGAAGGCGCCGGCACCGGCCAGGGCTACTTTGATGGTCATGTCAGTTGTTCTCCAGGATGAGGTGGCCGACGGCCGTGTTGGACGCCGGGACGTGGAAAAAGCGATGCGCGACCTTCGGCGGCTTGCCGCCGGCCACGTCGGCCATCGCGCCGCGCGCGATGAGCCACATCACGAGCTCGATGCCTTCGCTGCCGGCTTCGCGCACGTAGTCGATGTGCGGCACCTTGGCCAGCTCGGCCGGCTCGGCGATGAGGCGGTCGAGGAACTTGTTGTCCCAGTCGGCGTTGATCAGGCCGGCGCGCGCGCCCTGCAGCTGGTGGCTCATGCCGCCGGTGCCCCAGATGTGCACGTTCAGGTCGTCGTCATAGGTCTCGACGGCCTTGCGGATCGCCTGGCCGAGGTTGAAGCAGCGCTGGCCCGAAGGGATCGGGTACTGCACCACGTTGACCGCGAAGGGGATCACCGGGCAGGGCCAGGCGCCTTCCTTGGGGTCCTGCTCGCCGCACATCAGCGACAGCGGCACCGTGAGGCCGTGGTCCACGTCCATCTTGTTGACGATGGTGAGGTCGAAGTCCTGCTGGATCACGCTTTGCGCGATGTGACTGGCGAGCTCGGGATGGCCCACGACTTTGGGGACCGGGCGCGGCCCCCAGCCTTCGTCGGCCGGCTGGTACTCGGCAGCCGTTCCGATCGCAAAGGTCGGAATGAAGTCCAGGCTGAACGCGGTCGCGTGGTCGTTGTAGACCAGGAAGATCACGTCCGGCTTGTTGTCCTTCATCCATTGCTTGGAGAAGTCATAGCCGGCGAAGAGCGGCTTCCAGTAGTCTTCCTTGGTCTTGCCAAGGTCCATGGCCGCGCCGATGGCGGGGACGTGCGATGTATAGACGGATGCGGTGATGCGGGCCATTCAAGCCTCCTTGTGCTTGCGGTGGGCGGCGCCTTGCGGCTGGTTCTGCGGCTGCGCGTCGCCGTTCTCGCCCAGGTGACGGTTGCCTTCGACCGAGCGACCACCATGGATCATCATGTCGCGGTATTCCTGCTCGGTCATGCCGGTCATGCTGCCGGCCATCTGCTGGAAGCTCTTGCCATCGGTGGCGCCGATCTTCGCGAGGAAGTAGATGTTGCCGCCGGTGCGCATGCACCAGTTGAGGTCGCGCGCCAGCACGGCCTGCTTCTGCTCCTCGGTCATCGCCCACTCGTCGAGATAGGCGCGCTCGTCGGTCTTGAAGCGCTCGCGGTTCTCGGCCTTCATCAGGCTCATGCAGAACTGGTTGAGCCAGTAGCCCTTGCGGCTCTGGTCGGCGTCAAAAATGATCGTGCCGGGCACGTCGAGGTACGGTTTTTCGAGTGACACGGTTCTCTCCTACTTCGCTTCGTCGGGCCAGTACAGGCGCATGGGGTTGTCGACCAGCAGCTTCTTCTGCAGCTCCGCCGTCGGCGCGATGTGCGGAATGAAATCCACCAGCAGGCCGTCGTCCGGCATGTGGCCCTTGAGGTTGGGGTGTGGCCAGTCGGTGCCCCAGAGCACGCGGTCGGGGAAGGTTTCGACGACCTTGCGCGCGAAGGGCACCACGTCGCGGTAGGCCGCCTGCTCGCCATTGAGCGCGGGCGGACCGGACACCGAGAGCCGTTCGGGGCAGCTCACCTTGCTCCACACGTTCGGATGCTCGCGCATGAACTTCAGGAACAGCTCGAACTCCGGGCCGTCGATCGGCTTGCTCACGTCGGGGCGGCCCATGTGGTCCACCACCACGGTGGTGGGCAGGCTGGTGAAGAAGTCCCACAGCTCGGGCAGGTCGACCGCCTCGAAATAGATCACCACATGCCAGCCCAGCTTGGCGATGCGGCCGGCGATCTCCATCAGCTCGTCCTTCGGCGTGAAGTCCACCAGCCGCTTGACGAAGTTGAAGCGCACGCCACGCACGCCGGCGGCGTGCAGCGCATTCAGCTCCTCGTCCGTGACCGAGCGCTTGACGGTCGCGACACCGCGCGCCTTGCCATCGGACGACTGCAGCGCGTCGACGAGCGCCCGGTTGTCGGCACCGTGGCAGGTGGCCTGCACGACCACGTTGCGGGCAAAGCCGAGGTGGTCGCGCAGTGCGAACAGCTGCGCCTTGCTGGCATCGCACGGCGTGTATTTGCGCTCGGGCGCAAAGGGGAACTCGGCGCCGGGACCGAACACGTGGCAGTGCGCGTCGACGCTGCCGGGCGGGACCTGGAACTTCGGCTTGCTCGGGCCGGTGTACCAATCCAGCCAGCCGGCTGTTTTCTCGAAGGGGCCTGTCGTTGGCTTGCTCATGTCAATGTCCTCGATGGATCAATCGATGTACTTGAGGCCTGCTGCCGCGAGGGGCTCGCGCATCTTGTACATGTCCAGTCCCAGCACGCCGCTGGCCAGCTTGTCGCGCTTCTCGCCTTCGTTGGCTTCGCGCTTGCGAGCGGCTTCCAGCGTCTTGGCGGCCATGGCGCGCGGCACGCAGACCACGCCGTCGTCGTCCGCCACGATCACGTCGCCCGGCGTCACGAGCATGCCGGCGCAAACCACCGGGATGTTGACCGAGCCGATGGTCGCCTTGATGGTGCCCTTGCTGCTGATCGCCTTGCTCCACACGGGGAACTGCATTTCGGTGAGCGTCTTGACGTCGCGCACACCGGCGTCGATCACGAGTGCCCTCGCGCCGCGTGCCTTGAAGCTGGTGGCCAGCAGGTCACCGAAGTAGCCGTCGGTGCACTCGGCCGTGATGGCGGCGACGACGATGTCGCCCGGCTGAATCTGCTCAGCCGCCACGTGCATCATCCAGTTGTCGCCGGGATGCAGCAGCACGGTGACGGCCGTGCCCGAGACCTGCGCGCCCGCATAGATCGGGCGCATATAGGGCTTGAGCAGGCCGACGCGGCCCATGGCTTCGTGCACGGTGGCCGAGCCGAGCGCGGCAAGGCCGTCGGCCGTTTCGCGATCGGTGCGCTGGATGTTGCGATAGACAACGCCGAGTTCGTACATGTTCGTTCTCCTGGATTGCTGGATTACTTGCCCTTGGCCTTCAGGGCGGCGTCGAGACGCGGGAAGACGCGCCGCGCATTGCCTTCGAACACCATGTAGCGCTGCTCATCCGTGAGGTTGGCAGTAGCGCTCACGTAGCGCTTGGTGTCGTCGTAGTAGTTGCCGGTTTCCGGATCGATGCCGCGCACCGCGCCGATCATCTCGCTCGCGAACAGGATGTTCTCGACGGGGATCACCTTGGTCAGCAGGTCGATGCCGGGCTGGTGGTACACGCAGGTGTCGAAGAAGATGTTCTTCAGGATGTGCTCGGAAAGCAGCGGCTTCTTCATTTCCTGCGCGAGGCCACGGAAGCGGCCCCAGTGATAGGGCACCGCGCCGCCGCCGTGCGGGATGACGAACTTGAGCGTCGGGAAATCCTTGAAAAGATCGCCCTGGATGCACTGCATGACGGCCGTGGTGTCGGCATTCAGGTAGTGCGCGCCGGTCGTGTGGAAGCACGCGTTGCAGCTCGTGCTGACGTGGATCATGGCCGGGATGTCGTACTCGACCATCTTTTCGTAGATGGGGTACCAGTGCTTGTCGGTGAGCGGGGGCTCCTTCCAGTGGCCGCCCGAGGGATCCGGGTTCAGGTTGATGCCGACCGCGCCGTATTCCTTGATGCACTTCTCCATCTCGGGAATGCAGGTCTTCGGGTCGACGCCGGGCGACTGCGGCAGCATCGCCACCGGCACGAAGTGCTCGGGGAACAGCTGGCTCACGCGGAAGCACAGCTCGTTGCAGATCGCCGCCCAGGTGCTGGAGACGTTGAAGTCGCCGATGTGGTGCGCCATGAAGCTCGCACGTGGGCTGAAGATGGTCAGGTCGGAGCCGCGTTCCTTCATCAGGCGCAGCTGGTTCGTCTCGATCGACTCACGCAGCTCGTCGT
>JAGIBP010000069.1 GCA_017744285.1 Variovorax sp. | reverse complement strand
ATCAAGCACGGCGTGCGCAAGATCAACATCGACACCGACATCCGCCTGGCGATGACCGGCGCGGTGCGCAAGTTCCTGGCCGAGAACCCCGAGAAGTTCGACGCCCGCGAGTGGCTCAAGCCCGCGCGCGAAGCCGCCAAGCAGATCTGCAAGCAGCGCTACATCGAGTTCGGCTGCGAAGGCCAGGCCGCCAAGATCAAGGGCGACTCGCTCCAGGTCGTCGCCGCCAAGTACGCCAAGGGCGAACTGGCGCAGGAAGTGGTCTGACCCTTTCCTCATGACCACCGTCCACACCTCCTCCATCCAGAGCCTTCCGCTGCTCGCGCGCGGCAAGGTGCGCGACAACTATGCGGTCGGCAGCGACCGCATCCTGATGGTCGCGAGCGACCGCCTCTCCGCCTTCGACGTGATCATGGGCGAGCCCATTCCGGGCAAGGGCGAGATCCTCACGAAGATGGCGCTGTGGTGGTTCGACCGGCTGGGCCACCTGTGCCCCAACCACCTGACCGGCGAGGCGCCCGAGAGCGTCGTCAAGCCCGAGGAGGTGCCGCAGGTCCAGGGCCGCTCGATGCTCGTGAAGCGGCTCAAGCCGATCCCCGTCGAGGCGGTGGTGCGAGGCTACCTGGCGGGCAGCGGCTGGAAGGAATACCAGGAAAGCCGCGCCGTCTGCGGCGTGCCGCTGCCCGAGGGCCTGACCAACGCCAGCAAGCTGCCGCGCCCGATCTTCACGCCCGCGGCCAAGGCGGCGGCGGGCGAGCATGACGAGAACATCAGCTACGACAAGGTGGTCGAGATCGTCGGCCCCGCGCTGGCCCAGCAGATCCGCGACACCAGCATCGCGATCTACGAGGCGGCGGCCGAGATCGCGCTCGCCAAGGGCATGATCATCGCCGACACCAAGTTCGAGTTCGGACTCGACGAGGCCGGCACCCTGGTCCTGATGGACGAGGTGCTGACCCCCGACAGCTCGCGCTACTGGCCGGTCGAGGGGTACCAGGAGGCGCTGGCCGCCGGGGCCAATCCGCCGAGCTACGACAAGCAGTTCGTGCGCGACTGGCTCGAGGCCGTGCGCATCCACGGCAAGCCCTGGGACAAGACCCCGCCCGCGCCGCGCCTGCCGGCCGAGGTCGTCGCCAAGACGGCGGCGAAGTACCGCGAAGCGCTGGAGCGGCTCACCACTTGAGGGGTTGTGCGCGCCGCGCGGATGTGGAAGGTGAATAAGTCACAAAGCGCGCGGCAATAGTCACATCCCGAAAGAGCCGGTCTCTTCCAAACTTTCCTCATCCCGATAGATGAGGAGCGTGACATGGAAGCAGCAGCCCGGTTCGAGATCCACTATGTGCAAGATGCCGTCCGCGCGCCGGCCCCGCCGCCGGATGCGCTCCAGCCGGGCATGCTGGCCCGGGTGCTGGACGAGATCGACCACGGCCTGCTGCTGCTGGACCTGACCGGCCGCATCCTGCATGCCAACTTCCCGGCACGGCGCGAACTGTCGATCGGCGACGCGCTGCGCAACGTCGACGGCCTGCTGTGCGCGAACCACGCGGCCTCGCAGCCGAAGATCCGCCAGGCGCTCAAGGATGCCGAGCGCGACTGCCGCAGCATCGTCGAGATCGACCATCCGGATCATGCGTTGTCGCTGGCCTTCATTCCGCTGGCGGCGCTCCACGGCGCGGCCACCATCGACACCGTGCTCGTGATGTGCAGTCGGCGGCCCGGTTGCGAATCGCTCACGATGCAGATGTTCGCGCGCTCCAAGCACCTGACGCGCGCCGAGCAGAACGTGCTGGCGCGGTTGTGCGCCGGCCACGGCGCGGAGGAGATCGCCTGCCTCGAAGGCATCCGCATGTCCACCGTGCGCACCCACATCAAGAACGTGCGGCAGAAAACCGGCAGCAGCAGCATCCGCGAGGTGGTCTACCGCGTGTCGCGCATGCCGCAGATCGTCTCGGCCCTGCGCATGGTCGGCGAGGGCTGATCGCGGGGGACGTCAGCATGGCGCAAGCGCGGACCGTATAGTCCGCGCATGCCGCCCCCGCCTGCCCTTTCCGGCGCCGAATCGGCCGCCGACTTGCCGCCGCATGTGCAGAAGCTCGCGGCGCTCGGTGTCCAGCGCCGCTACCGCACCCATGCCCTGCTGATCGAGGAAGGCGACGAGGGCGGCGCGGTCTACATCGTGTTGTCCGGACGTTTGCGCGCCTTCGTCTCGGACGCGCGCGGGCGCGAGGCGACGCTGGCGCTGCACGGTCCCGGCGACTACGTCGGCGAGATGTCGCTCGACGGCGGGCAGCGCTCCGCGAGCGTGCAGGCCGTCGAGCCCACGGTGTGCGCCGTCGTGACGCGCGAGACGATGCTGCAGCACATCGGGCGGGACCCGGAATTCGCCATGGCGCTGATCCTGCGGCTGATCCGCCGCGCGCGGCTCGCCACCGAAAGCGCGCGCAGCATGGCGCTGCTCGATGTGTACGGACGCCTCAAGCGCCTGCTCGAGTCGCGCGCCGCGCCGCAGCCCGACGGCACGCGGCGCATCATCGAGCGCCTGACGCACCAGGCGATCGCCAGCGAGATCGGGTGTTCGCGCGAGATGGTCAGCCGCCTCATGAAGGATCTGGAGTCGGGCGGCTACCTCGCGTCGGACCAGCGGCAGCTCGTGTTGGCGAGAGAGCTGCCGGCGCGCTGGTAGGGGCTTCAACGCGCTCCCGCTGCTGCAGCGCGGCGCTCAGCGCGTGCTCAGCACCGCCAGCGTGCGCCCGCCGGAATCGAGCAGCGACATGCGCGACGCGCCCTGCAGGCGGTAGCTGGTGGTGGCCTGCAGGGCGGCGAAGAACTGCGCCTCGCTGGCGCCGCGCGCGGGATCGGCGCAGGCCATGCGGGTCGAGGCCAGCTGGCTCATCTTGAGGGAGCTGCCGCTGCGCTCGAAGCTCCCGGTCACGCGGTTGCAGCCGCCCGAGCCGCTGACGCGGCCGTTGCGCCGGTCGAACTGGAGTTGCGGATCGCGCTGCGGGTCGCTGCCGGGCGCGACCGTCTCGCCGCCGAGCTGCTCGAGCCGCCACACCGGCCCCTCGATCGGCTCGTCCAGGCTGATGCCGCTGCCGCACCCGGCCAGCAGGCCGGCGGCCATCAGCACGAGCGCGGCAAGGGGCGTGGCGGTCGGTCGGGCAGCGGGGCGAAAACGCATGGCGAGTCTTTCCTTCTGTAACAGATTGAGTCGGCGCGCCATCGTAGTCGACGCGCGGGTCAGCTCAGGACGACGCTGCTGAGTCGCCGCCGGTAGCTTGCCACGGTCGGATCGTCGGGGGGAATCTGCCCATCGGCCACCTTGACCTTGGGCGGCTCGATGATGTCGAGGATCGCGATGTAGGTCTTGCGCGCGAGGTCCTCGTTCCAGGACTTGTCGCGCATCAGGATGTCGAGCAGCTCGTCCATGGCTTCGGTCCAGCGCTGCGCGGCCATGAGCAGGCGGGCGCGGTCGAAGCGGGCGTCGAAGTCGCGCTTGTTGGCCGCGATGCGCGCCTCCGCGTCGGCGATGGTGGGCACCGCGCCGCCGGGGGGCTGCGCGAAGTCGAGGGCATCCATCCAGCGCTGGAGCGAATCGAGGCGGCGCACCAGCGATGTCTTGGCGATCACCGGCGCGAAGGCGACCTTGGCGTCGTCCGTGCGGCCTTCCTGCAGCAGCAGCTTGACGTAGTCGAAGCGCGCGTCGTCGTTCGCGGGGTCGGCGGCGACCGCGTGCTGCAGCTTCTCGAGCGCGCCCTCGGTGTCGCCCTCGGCGAGCGCGGCCTGGGCGGACTCTTCCTGCTCCTGCGCCTCGAGTTCCTCCGCGCCGGGCACGTGCTTGTCGAGGAAGGCGCGCACCTGCTCGGGCGGCAGGGCGCCGACGAAGCCGTCGACCGGCTGGCCGTCCTTGAACATGACGCAGAACGGGATGCTGCGCACGCCGAACATCTGGCTGAGTTGCTGCGAGATCTGCGGGACCTTGTCGGCGTCGAGCTTGGCGAGCACGAAGCGCCCGCCATACTCGACCTCGAGCTTTTCGAGCACCGGGCCGAGCTGCTTGCAGGGGCCGCACCACTCGGCCCAGATGTCGAGCAGCACCGGTTGGGTCATCGAGCCTTCGATCAGCTCGGTCTGGAAGTTTTCGAGGGTGATGTCGATCATTGGGTGAAACGTAAAATTCGAACCATGAAGCAAGCCATTCAGGTCGGCGTCGTGATGGGATCGAGCTCCGATTGGGAGACGATGCAGAGCGCCGTCGAGATTCTCCAGCAATTCGGCGTCGCCCACGAAGCACGCGTGGTGTCGGCCCACCGGATGCCCGACGAGCTGTTCGCCTATGCCGAGAGCGCCGCCCCGCGCGGCCTGGCGGCCATCATCGCGGGCGCGGGCGGTGCGGCCCACCTGCCCGGCATGCTGGCGGCCAAGACCACCGTGCCGGTGCTCGGCGTGCCGGTGGCGAGCCGTCACCTGCAGGGCGTGGATTCGCTCTACAGCATCGTGCAGATGCCCAAGGGCGTCCCGGTCGCCACGTTCGCCATCGGCAACGCGGGCGCGGCCAACGCGGCGCTTTTCGCGGTGGCGATGCTCGCGGTGGGCGACCCGGCGCTGCGCAGCCAGCTCGATGCCTTCCGCGACCGGCAGACGCAGGCGGCGCGAGCCATGACCTTGCCCCTGGCAGAGGCGGATCCGTTCACGCCCCAGGGCGGGGGCGCGCTGTGACGGTCATCCTCCCGGGCGCCACGCTGGGCGTGATGGGGGGCGGCCAGCTCGGGCGGATGTTCGTCCATGCCGCGCAGCAGATGGGCTATTTCACGGCGGTCCTCGACCCCGACGCCGACAGCCCGGCGGGCCGCGTGAGCCACCACCACATCCACACCGACTACACCGACGTCGACGGCCTCGCCCGGCTCGCCGGCCTCGCCGACGCGATCACCACCGAGTTCGAGAACGTCCCCGCGCCGTCGCTCGAGCACCTGGCGGCCTCGCGGCCGGTGTCCCCCGGCGGCGATGCGGTGGCGATCGCGCAGGACCGCATCCGCGAGAAGGCCCACTTCGTGCGCTGCGGCGTCGAGTGCGCGCCCTATGCCGTGATCGAGACCGCCGCGCAGCTGGCCGCCGTGCCGCAGGACCTCCTGCCCGGCATCCTCAAGACGGCGCGGCTCGGCTACGACGGCAAGGGCCAGCGCCGCGTCGCCACCCGCGGCGAGCTCGAAGCCGCCTGGCGCGATGCCGGCGGCGTGGCCTGCGTGCTCGAGAAGCTGCTGCCGCTCGATTTCGAGTGCTCCGTGATCGTCGCGCGCGGCGAAGATGGCCAGATGGTTCATTTCCCGGCGCAGCGCAACCTGCACCGCGACGGCATCCTGGCCGTGACCGAGGTGCACGCGGACAGCCTGCCGTTCTCGACCGCGCGACACGCCATCTCGGCGGCGCGTTCGATCGCGGAGGGCCTGTCCTATGTGGGCGTGCTCTGCGTCGAGTTCTTCGTGCTGGCCGACGGCCGGCTCGTCGTCAACGAGATGGCGCCTCGCCCGCACAACAGCGGCCACTGGACGATGGACGGCTGCGACGTGTCGCAGTTCGAGCTGCAGGTGCGCACGCTGGCGGGCCTGCCACTCAACCCGCCGCGCCAGCACAGCGCCGCGATCATGCTCAACCTGCTGGGCGACCTGTGGTTCCTCGACGGCGATACGCCGGTCCCGCCGCGCTGGGCCGACGTGCTCGCGCTGCCCGGCACGCACCTGCACCTCTACGGCAAGACCGAGGCGCGGCGCGGGCGCAAGATGGGCCACCTGAACATCACGGGCGAGAGCATCGAAGCCGTGCGCAGCACCGCCGATTTCGCCGCCGCCGTGCTGGGCCTGCCCATCCCGCTGTCCGAGTGAGCGCGATGATCCGCGACGGCCAGTCTCCCGAAGCCATCGAGGACGCCGCGCGCGTGCTGCGCGCCGGCGGGCTGGTCGCGTTCCCCACCGAAACCGTCTACGGGCTCGGCGCCGATGCCGCAAGCGATGCCGCAGTCGCGGGGATCTTCACCGCCAAGGGGCGGCCGAGCGACCACCCGCTGATCGTCCACGTCGCCGCAGGCGCCCAGGGGGCCGAGGCGCTGTCGCGCTTCGCCCAGCCGCTGCCGCCCTTCGCGCAGAAGCTGGTGCAGGCCTTCTGGCCCGGGCCGCTCACGCTGATCGTCGCGCGGCAGCCCGGCATGGCGGCCGCCGCTGCGGGCGGGCAGGACACCATCGGCCTGCGCTGCCCGTCGCATCCCGTGGCCCAGGCGCTGCTTTCGGCCTGCATCCGGCACGGCGTGTACGGCCTCGCGGGCCCGAGCGCCAACCGTTTCGGCCGCGTGAGCCCCACCACCGCGCAGCACGTGCACGACGAGTTCGGCGACAGCCTGCTCGTGATCGACGGCGGCCCGTGCGAGGTCGGCATCGAGTCGACCATCGTCGACTGCAGCCGCGGCGTGCCGGTGCTGCTGCGTCCCGGCGCCATCACGCGCGCGCAGGTCGAGGCGGCCTGCGGCGAGCCCTTGCGCGCCAAGGAAGACCTGGCGGCGCCCGACCCGCGCGCCTCCGGCACGCTCGAGGCCCACTACGCGCCGAGCGCCAAGGTGCGGCTGATGGATGCCAAGGCGCTGCAGGCCGGCCTCGACGTGCTCGGCGCCAACGCGGCGCACATCGCCGTCTGGTCGCGCAGCGCGCTCAAGAGCCGTTCGCAGCGCGTCGTGATGCGGCGCATGCCCGACGACGCGGCCGCCACCGCGCAGCAGCTCTTCGCCGTGCTGCGCGCCTTCGACGCCGAAGGCGTCAAGCTGATCTGGATCGAGACGCCGCCCGACACCCACGAGTGGGAAGGCGTGCGCGACCGTCTCCAGCGCGCGGCCGCCGCGTAGGCCCCGCCGTCAGAGGCCGGCCGCCATCACCGACTGGTAGAAGCCCCGCGCCGACACCAGGCAGAAGGGCGCCACCAGCGTCCCGTGGTAGGCCTGCGTGACTGCGCTGGCCTGGTCCGCCGGGGTGCCCGGCGTCGCCGCCACCAGGTTCGACTTCGCGGTCGCGAAGCCGGCGCGCGCGGCCGAGAAGGCGTCGACGCGGCCCGCATCCTCCAGGTCCACCACCGTGAGCGCACTGGCCGGCATGCCGCGAGCGGCGAAGTAGCCCGCGGTGGCGCGCGTGCTCAGGAAGTTCACCGTCGGGTCGTTGGCGCCGCCGCACATCATCACCGGCCGCGCCGGCAGCCAGTTGCGCAGATCGTTCGCCACCGCCGCCTTGCGCAAGCCGAGCAGCGGCTGGCAGTCGAGCGGCGCGCTCGTGTTCAGCGAAGCGGCCGTCGCCGGCAGGGCGTTGCCGGGGCAGGGGTTGGCGAGCAGGTCGTTGGCCGCCTGCGTCAGGTAGCTCTGCCGCACGAGATTGTTGGGCCCATAGAAGATCGACAGCGACGGGCTCACCGGCCCCGGCACCGCGTTGGCGGGATAGAGCGCCAAGGGCGGCAGCTTGCCCTGTGCGTAGAGGGTGGTGATCGGCGTCAGGCTGGGCAGCAGCGTGTCGATGCCGTTGGCGTACTGCGCCTCGTAGATGTCGCCGGTGGCGGAATACACGTTGCCGAACTGCTTCTGCCAGCTGGTCGACAGCAGCGGCGTGAACAGCGTCGCACCGAGCGCGGGCCAGCCGCTGAAGCTGTAGTCGGTCAAGAGGCTGATGGCCGACGGCGCCGACAGCGGCGCCGAGGCCGTCACCGCCTTGCCGGCGGCCTGCATCTCGCGGTGCGCGGCCAGCGCGACGTAGCCGCCCTGCGAGTAGCCGGTGATCAGCAGCGCGCCCGAATCGGTGGCGGAGATCAGCGGCAGCGTCTTGCGCGCGGCGCTCAGCGCGTCGACCATGTCCTTGCCCTGCTGCGTGCCGTTGAGGTAGGGGTGATAGCTGAGCGTGGACTTGTCGTAGCCGGCGTAGTTGGGCGCCACCACGATGAAGCCCTGCGCGGCGAACATGGCGGCGATCGTCATGCCCTCGCCGGCGGCAGGCTGCGCGGCGTCGGTCCAGCGCGCGAGGTTGTAGTCGCGCGCGGGCGTGGTGCCGTGCGCATACAGCACCATCGGCCGCGCGCCGGTGCAGGGCGGATCGCTGCCGAAGGGCACCATGATCGCCGCCGTGGCGTTGGTGGCTTCGCCCTGGCCGCCGACGGTGCGGTATTCGAGGTAGCGCAGCTCCACCCCGCACTTGGGCTCGCCCGCCACCTGCAGCAGCGCCTTGCCCTGCGCGTTGGCATTGAGCACCGACGTGAAGTCGCTGGCCGTGAGCCTGGCGGTCTGCTCGGGCGGGACCGTCACCACGGAGCCGCGCTCCGATTGGCTCGTGACGGGCACGTTCACGAAGAAGCCACCCCCGTCCCCGCCGCCCCCGCCACAGGCGGACATCATCAGGGCGGCGCCGGCCAGCGCGATGGCGGTCAGTCGGGTCATGCGCGTGTCTCCTGCGAGTGGGGGAGTCGCGATTCTGGGCAGGGCCCGGGCCATGCGCAAGAAGGGCTTGCACGCTCCGGCACGGCTCAGTTGTCCGGGAGGGCCGCTCCTCCCGCAGCCCATGAAACCGGCGCGGCCAAGCCCAGGAATCCCGCGGAACCGTCTTGGCCGGACCGCCGGGATTGCCCCCTTCCGCCGAAGGCGAGAGAGGGGGAGCCGCCGCGAAGCCGCTTGGGGTTGTCAGCTCATTCCTGCGCCGCCCACTCGACCAGCGCGTCGAACGCCGGCCGCGCGGCCACTGCGTTGGCGTGGTTGGCGATCGCGATCACCACGTAGCGCCGGCCGCTCGCGGCATGCACGAAGCCCGCCACGCCGGCCGAATCGCGCAGCGTGCCGGTCTTGAGGTGGGCCGCGCCGCCGCCGCGCAGCGCGCGCTTGCGCAGCGTGCCGTCCACGCCGGAGGCGGGCAGCGAGGCGATGAGCTCCGGCATGAGCGGCGAGCGCCAGGCGACCTGCAGCATCTTCGCGAGCTCGGCCGCGGTGATGCGCTCGTCGCGCGACAGGCCCGAGCCGTTGTCGAACACCGGCTGGCCCTCGCCGGTGCCGATGCGGTCGTTCCACCACTGGCGCAGCGTCGCCCGCGCGGCCTCGAGGCTGCCCCGGCGCTTCTGCTGCAGCCCGAGCGTGAGGAAGAGCTGCTGCGCCATGACGTTGTTGCTGTACTTGTTGATGTCGCGGATGACTTCCGCCAGCGGCGGCGAGGCGAGCTCGAACGCGGGCCGCAGTTCCGCCGGCACGCGCCCTTCGCGCACCACGCCCTGGATGCGGCCGCCCATCTCGAGCCACAGCCCGCCGATGGCGCGCGCGGCGTAGGTGCGCGGCTGCGCATAAGCCACCGGCCACGCCTTCTCGCCGCAGGCCGCCGGATAGCTGCCGGTGAAGCCGATGCGCGCCGGGTCGCCGAACTCGGCGCCGAGGGCGGTGCGCCAGTCGTTGCACTCGCCGGCCGAAAGCGGCACCGCGGCCTGCGTCGAGACGCCCGAGAGCGCGGGCTCGTAGCTCACCTGCGCGGTCTGCGTCGCGCGGTCCGGCAAGAAGGTCATCACCACCGACTTGAAATTGACCAGCAGCGCGTCCGGCGTCGCGTTGTACGGGCGCAGGCCCTCGCCGTCGAAGGCGGCGGGGTCGGTGTCGGCCACCTCGAAGGCGCTGCGGTCGAGCACGATGTCGCCCTGGATGCTGCGGATGCCCAGCGCCTGCACGCGCCGCAGCAGCAGCCACAGCCGCTCGATCACGAGCTTCGGGTCGCCCTGCCCGCGGATGTAGAGGTTGCCTTCGAGCACGCCGCCGCGCACCGGGCCGTCGACGTAGACCGGCGTGGTCCAGGTGAAGGCGGGGCCGAGCAGGTCGAGCGCGGCGTAGGTGGTGACCAGCTTCATGACCGAGGCCGGGTTGACCTGCGCCTGCGACCGCCAGCTGAGCCGCGGGGCCCGCGCGCCGTCCGCGTCGGCCACGAGCATCGTGACGGCGTCGCGCGGCACCTTGGCGCGGGCGAGCGCCGCTTCGACCTCGTGCGGCAGGGCCTGCGCGGCGGCATGCAGCGGTGCGAGAACGACCCACGCCAGGCCCAGCAGGCGGGCGAGAACGCGGGAGAGGGACGTGGCGGTCGGCACAGCGAAAGACATCGGCGGATTATCGAGGCCGGGGTGGCCCGATAATCCCCGGATGCCCGACAAGCTGCTCGCCTTCGACACCAGCACCGAGACCCTCTCGATCGCGGTGCGCCACGGCGACCTGCTGCTCGAGCACACCGGCGAGGGCGGCGCGCAGGCGTCGTCGACGCTGATTCCGCGGATCCAGCAACTGCTCGCCGAGGCCGGCCTCCGCCTGCGCGAGCTCGACGCCATCGCCTTCGGGCGCGGACCGGGTTCGTTCACCGGCTTGCGCACCGCCTGCTCGGTGGCGCAGGGCCTGGGTTTCGGCGCGGGCCTGCGGCTCTTGCCGATCGACACGCTGCATGCGGTCGCCGAGGAAGCGCGTCACCGGTTCGATGCAGCCCGCGTGGTGGCGGTGCTCGATGCGCGCATGGACCAGGTCTACACCGCGTGCTACGACCTCGGCGTCGAAGTCGTGGCGAGCGAAGCCGAATTGCTCGAACCCGAGAATGTGGTGGTGCCGGCCGGCTGGGTGCTCGCGGGCAATGCCTTCGCCGCCTATGGCGACCGGCTGCCGCGCGCGGCCGCACGGCACGAGGTGCTGCCGACCGCGGCGGCGATGCTGCGCCTCGCGCCGGCGCTGATCGCGGCCGACCGCACCGTCGCGGCGGCCGACGCGTGGCCGCTCTACGTTCGCGACAAAGTGGCGCAGACGACCGAGGAGCGCGCCGCCATCAAGGCGGCCGCCGCGATGCCATGAGCGCCGTTCTTGTCCAGCCGCGCGAAGCCCGGCTCGAGCCGATCACGATCGAGCGCGTGCCGGCCGTCTGCGCCATCGAGCAGACCGCCTACACCCATCCGTGGACGTCCGCCAACTTCATCGACTCGCTGGCCGCGGGCTACCACTGCCAGTGCCTCGTCGGGCCCGCGGCGCAGGGCGAGGCGGTCGCCGCGCCCCGTGGCGCGCGGGCGCTGTGGAGCCGGGCGGTGGGCCGCGGGTCGTCCGAAATCATCATCGGCTACTTCGTTGCCATGAAGGGCGTGGACGAGGTGCACCTGCTCAACATCACGGTCGCGCCCGCCTTTCAGCGGCAGGGATGGGCCCCGCTCATGCTCGAAGCCCTCGCGGGCTGGTCGCGGGCGCAGAACGCGCAGTGGCTGTGGCTCGAAGTGCGCGCCAGCAACCATCGTGCGCTCGCGATCTATGAGCGCAACGGCTTCCGCCGCGTCGGGGTGCGCAAGGGCTACTACCCCGCGCAGGTCAACCTGCGCGAGGACGCGGTGGTGATGAGCCTGCGCCTCAACGAATCCCCCAGCGCCTGGGGAGGGCTCGAATGACCCCGCGTCATCGCGCGATGCTCGACGAGATGGGCATCAAGCTTTTCTGGTGGCCCAAGGACGCGCCGGCCGATGCGCCGGCCATGCCCGAGCCGCCCGACGCCGTGGCGGAGGCGGACGCTGCCGAGGCCCCGGCAGCGCGCGCTCCCGTGGCCGCCGCCCGGCCTGCCGCACCTGTCT
>JAGIBP010000068.1 GCA_017744285.1 Variovorax sp. | reverse complement strand
GGTGAAGCGGCCTTCGCCGACTGGGCATGGCGCATTCCGTTCCTGGTCTCGATCCTGCTGCTCGGCATCTCGGTGTGGATCCGCCTGTCGCTGAACGAGTCGCCGGCCTTCCAGAAGATGAAGGCCGAGGGCAAGACCTCCAAGGCGCCGCTGGCCGAGTCCTTCGGCCAGTGGAAGAACCTGAAGATCGTGATCCTGGCGCTGGTGGGCCTGACCGCCGGCCAGGCCGTGGTCTGGTATTCGGGCCAGTTCTATTCGCTGTTCTTCCTGACGCAGCAGCTCAAGGTCGACGCGACCACCGCCAACCTGATGATCGCCGCCGCGCTGCTGATCGGCACGCCCTTCTTCGTGGTGTTCGGCTCGCTGTCCGACAAGATCGGCCGCAAGCCGATCATCATGGCCGGCTGCCTGCTGGCGGTGGTGACCTACTTCCCGGTCTTCAAGATGCTGACCGAAGCCGCGAACCCCGACCTCGCGAAGGCCCAGGCGACCGCCGGCGTCACCGTGACCGCCGACCCGCGCACCTGCTCGTTCCAGGGCAACCCGGTGGCGCGCGAGATCGACTTCAGCAGTTCCTGCGACATCGCCAAGCGCTTCCTGGTGCAGAACTCGGTGAGCTATGAGCGCATCGACGGCCCGGCCGGTTCGCCCGCGGTGGTCAAGATCGGCGAGGTGGCGATCACCGCCCCGGTCGGCAACGTGGTCAACCACAAGTTCGACGAAGCCTCGAGCAAGGACATCGCCGCCTTCAAGAAGTCGGTGAGCGAGCAGCTCAAGGCCGCGGGCTATCCGAGCAAGGCCGACCCGGCGAAGATGAACAAGGTGCTCACCGTGGCGCTGCTGTTCTGGCTGGTGCTGCTGGTGACCATGGTCTACGGGCCGATCGCCGCCATGCTGGTCGAGATGTTCCCGACCCGCATCCGCTACACCTCCATGAGCCTGCCCTACCACGTCGGCAACGGCTGGTTCGGCGGCCTGCTGCCCACGACCGCCTTCGCGATCGTGGCCAGCACCGGCAACATGTACAACGGCCTCTGGTATCCGATCGTGATCGCCGCCATGACCCTGGTGGTCGGCACGCTCTTCATCCGCGAGACCAAGGACGTGGACATCTACGCGCATGATTGAGCGCACCCCCGGTCGCGCCCATGGCGTGGGCTGACCGAGGGGCGTTCTCCAGGGCCTCGTGCCGGTCGCGGCGCGGGGCCTTTCTTTTTGTTGGATCAGGAGATCGGAACCATGTGGAAACTCATCGTCGGCTTCATCGTCTTCGCGGCGATCGTGATGTTCGTGCTGATGAAGGCGGGCGGCAATGTCGACATGTCGGGCGAGAAGCACGGGGGCGATGCGATGCACGCGCCGGCGCCGGCGGCCGGCGAGTCGAAATAGCCGAGGTGCCCGTTTTGCGGGCAACCCAGCGGCCGCCCGCATGAAATCGGGCTCCGCGCATCGCCGTCCTCGCACAACGCACAACCTTATCCACAGAAAAGCGGTGCAACTCGGCACCGAACGTCGCCAACCCCCTGTGTCCGGATGTAATGCCGGCGTATGCATTGCGTCCTTTGTGACGCCGCCAGCGAAGTCGTTCGCGGGTTCCTAGAATGTCTGCCCCATCCCGCAAGGCACTCATGACACAGGGCTCCATCCGCATCCGCGGCGCACGTCAGCACAACCTCCAGAACCTCGATCTCGACATCCGCACCGGCGAGATGACGGTCGTGACCGGGCCGAGCGGCTCGGGCAAGTCGAGCCTGGTGTTCGACACCCTCTACGCCGAAGGCCAGCGCCGCTACGTCGAGACCTTCTCGGCCTATGCGCGCCAGTTCCTCGACCGCATGGACAAGCCGGCCGTCGACAAGGTCGAGGGCGTGCCGCCCGCGATCGCGATCGACCAGACGAACCCGGTGCGCTCGTCGCGCTCGACCGTGGGCACGATGACCGAGCTCAACGACCACTTGAAGCTGCTCTTCGCGCGCGCGGCGCAGTTGTTCGACCGCGAGACCGCGTTGCCGGTGCGGCACGATTCGCCCGATTCGATCTATGCCGAACTCGTCTCGCGCGCCGCCGCGGCGGGCGACCCGCGCGTGGTGGTCACCTTCCCCGTCGAACTGCCCGCGAGCACCACGGCCGACGAGGTCACGCAGTGGCTGTCGGCGAGCGGCTTCACGCGCGTGCAGGCCGAACGCGAACTCGCGACGCCGACGGGTCCGCGCAAGGTGCTCGACGTGGTGGCCGACCGCTTCCGCATGTCGAGCGCCGAGCGGGCGCGGGTCATCGAGGCGATCGAGGTCGCGCTCAAGCGCGGCACCGGGCGGCTCGCCGTCTACGCGCTGGCGGCGCAGGAGGGCCGCCCCGCCGCCGGGCCGCCCCAAGGCGGGGCAGCCCCCTTGGGGGGCGGCGAACCACACGAAGTGGGGAGCGTGGGGGCCACATCCGGAGAGCTGTGGAAATTCTCCACCGGCCTGCACTGCCCCGAGAGCGACATCCGCTACGCCGACCCGATCCCGTCGATGTTCTCGTTCAACTCGGCCGTCGGCGCCTGCGAGACCTGCCGCGGCTTCGGCCGCGTGATCGGCGTCGATCTCGGCCTCGTGATCCCGAACGAGAAGCTCACGCTGCGCGCGGGCGCGATCAAGACCATCCAGACGCCGGCCTGGAAAGAGGCGCAGGACGATCTCATGCGCCACGCCGAGGCCGCCGGCATCCCGCGCGACACGCCCTGGAACAAGCTCACCGACGAGCAGAAGCACTGGGTGATCGAGGGCACGCCCAACTACAAGGAAGGCAACTGGAACAAGCAGTGGTACGGCATCCGCCGCTTCTTCGGGTACCTGGAGAGCAAGGCGTACAAGATGCACATCCGCGTGCTGCTGTCGAAGTACCGCAGCTACACGCCATGCCCCACCTGCGCGGGCGCGCGCCTCAAGCTCGAAAGCCTCTTGTGGCGCATCGGGAGCAAGGAAGACGCCGACGCGGTGCTCGAGCCCGCGAAGCGCTTCATGCCGCGCGGAGCGAAGTGGTCGCCTGCGCAGCTCGAAGCCTTGCCGGGCCTGTGCCTGCACGACCTGATGCTGCTGCCCATCGAGCGCCTGCGCCGCTTCTTCGACGGCATGGAGAGCCACGGCGACCCGGGCAACGCGAGCGAAGGCGAGCTGCAGGCCCTCAAGCTGCTGTTCGAGGAGATCACCACGCGCCTGCGCTACCTGCACGACGTGGGCATCGGCTACCTCACGCTCGACCGCCAGAGCCGCACGCTCTCCGGCGGCGAGGTGCAGCGCATCAATCTGACGACGGCGCTCGGCACCTCGCTGGTCAACACGCTCTTCGTGCTCGACGAGCCCAGCATCGGCCTGCATCCGCGCGACATGAACCGCATCACCGAGGCGATGCTGCGCCTGCGCGATGCCGGCAACACGCTGGTGGTGGTCGAGCACGACCCGGCCGTGATGCTCGCGGCCGACCGCGTGATCGACATGGGCCCCGGCCCCGGCGTGCGCGGCGGACGCGTGGTGTTCGACGGCAGCACCCACGCGCTGCGCGATGCCGACACGTTGACCGGCCAGTATCTCGGCGGCCGCAAGCAGATCGGCATGGGCTTTCGCCGCATGGTGAGCGAGAACACGCCGCGCCTGATCCTCGAAGGCGTGCGCGAGCACAACCTGAAGGACGTGACGGTGGAGATCCCGTTGTCGCGCCTGGTGTGCATCACCGGCGTCAGCGGCTCCGGCAAGTCCACGCTGGTGCAGGACGTGCTCGCGCCCGCGCTGATGCGCCACTTCGGCCGCGCGACCGAGGCCGCCGGCGCGCACGACCGCTTGCTGGGCGCCGACCACCTGAGCGACGTGGTGTTCGTCGACCAGTCGCCGATCGGCAAGACCGCGCGCTCCAATCCGGCGAGCTACGTCGGCGCATGGGACGCGATCCGCGAGATCTTCGCCACCGCCGCGCTCTCGCGCCAGCGCGGCTACACCTCGTCGAAGTTCAGCTTCAACAGCGGCGACGGGCGCTGCCCGACCTGCGGCGGCTCGGGCTTCGAGCACGTCGAGATGCAGTTCCTCTCCGACGTCTACCTGCGCTGCCCCGATTGCGACGGCAAGCGCTACCGGCCCGAGATCCTCGAAGTCACGGTCGAGCGCAAGGGCCGCGTGATGAACGTGGCCGACGTGCTCGAACTCACCGTGGCCGAGGCCGCCGCCACCTTCGAAAATGATCGCGAGGTGCTGCGCATGCTGCAGCCCATTGTCGATGTCGGCCTCGACTACGTGAAGCTCGGCCAGCCGGTGCCGACGCTCTCCGGCGGCGAGGCGCAGCGCCTGAAGCTCGCGGGCTTTCTCGCGGAAGCGGCAAAGAGCGGCAGCGCGAGCAAGCAGCCGCTGGCGCGCAAGGGCACGCTGTTCCTGTTCGACGAGCCGACCACCGGCCTGCACTTCGACGACATCGCGCGCCTGATGCGCGCGCTGCGCAAGCTGCTCGATGCCGGCCATTCGCTGGTGGTGATCGAGCACAACCTGGACGTGATCCGCGCGAGCGACTGGATCATCGACCTCGGTCCCGAAGGCGGCGAGGGCGGGGGCCAGATCGTCGCGGTCGGCACGCCGGAGCAGGTGCGGGAGAACCGCGCGTCATTGACGGGCGAGGCGCTGGCCGACTACGAGCTCGCGATCGGCCCCGGCGCCTTCCAGGTGGCCGAGCGCGCGGCGCGCGAGTACGCGGCGCACACGCAGCCGGCCCCGGGGCGCGAGGCGATCCAGATCGTCAATGCGCGCGAGCACAACCTCAAGCACCTGTCGGTCGACATCCCGCGCGGCAAGTTCAGCGTGGTGACCGGCGTGAGCGGCTCGGGCAAGTCGACGCTCGCGTTCGACATCCTCTTCAACGAAGGGCAGCGGCGCTATCTCGAATCGCTCAATGCCTACGCGCGCAGCATCGTGCAGCCTGCCGGCCGGCCCGAGGTGGACGCGGTCTACGGCATCCCGCCGACGGTGGCGATCGAGCAGCGCCTGTCGCGCGGCGGGCGCAAGAGCACGGTGGGCACCACCACCGAGGTCTGGCACTTCCTGCGGCTGCTGTTCGTCAAGCTGGGCGTGCAGCACTGCACGCGCGACGGCGCGGCGGTGCAGCCGCAGACGCCCGACAGCATCGCGGCGCAGCTGCTGAAGAACTTCAAGGACCAGCACATCGGCCTGCTCGCGCCGCTGGTGAGCAACCGCAAGGGCGTCTACACAGAACTCGCCGACTGGGCGCGGCCGCGCGGCTACACGCATCTGCGCGTCGACGGCGAGTTCCTGCCGACCACGAACTTCCCGCGCATCGACCGCTTCAAGGAGCACAACATCGAGCTGCCGGTCGCGAGCCTCGACGTGCTGCCGTCGCAGGAGACCGAACTGCGGCAGGCGCTCGCGCGCGCGCTGGAACACGGCAAGGGCGTGGTGCACGTGCTCAGCGACCTGACCGGCCTGCGCGGCGCGATGATGGCCGGCGCGCCGACCGGCGGCATCGGGCGCACGCATGTCTTCTCGACGCTGCGCGCCTGCCCGGTGTGCAGCACCAGCTATGCGGAACTCGATCCGCGCCTGTTCTCCTACAACAGCAAGCACGGCTGGTGCCCCGACTGCGTAGGCACCGGCGTCAAGCTCACGAAGGAGCAGCGCAAGGTCTACGACGACTCGATGATGGCCGACGACCAGAAGGGCCGCGAGCAGACCTTCGCCGAGCCGGAGGCCGAAGATGTGGGCGACGTGGTGTGCCCGACCTGCGAGGGCACGCGTCTCAATGCGACCGCCCGCGCGGTGAGCTTCGGCGCGTCGGACGCGGACGGCAACGGCGGCATCGGCATCACCGAGCTCGCGCGCATGAGCGTGGGCGACCTGCGCGCGTGGTTCGAGGGCCTGCAACTCTCGGGGCGCGAAGCCGAGATCGCGCGCGACCTGGTGCCCGAGATCCGCAGCCGGCTCGAATTCCTCGAAGAAGTGGGGCTTGGCTATCTCACGCTCGACCGGGGCGCGCCGACGCTCTCCGGCGGCGAGGCGCAGCGCATCCGGCTCGCGGCGCAGCTTGGCAGCAACCTGCAGGGCGTGTGCTACGTGCTCGACGAGCCGACCATCGGCCTGCATGCGCGCGACAACCAGATCCTCCTCGACGCGCTGCACAAGCTCGGCGACAAGGGCAACACGCTGGTGGTGGTGGAGCACGACGAGGACACGATCCGCCGCGCCGACCACATCATCGACATCGGCCCGAGCGCGGGCAAGCGCGGCGGGCGGCTGGTGGCCGAGGGCACGGTGGCCGACATCCAGGCCGCCAACGATTCGCAGACCGGGCGCTACCTGCGCGATGCGATCCGGCATCCGCTGCAGGCGCGGCGGCCGGTGCCGGCGCCCGAGCCCGGCGCGCCGGACTGGCTCACGGTGCGTGGCGCGGACTTGCACAACCTGCAGGACGTGACGGTTTCGCTGCCGCTCAAGCGGCTGGTCGCGGTCACGGGCGTGAGCGGCTCGGGCAAGTCGACGCTGGCGCGCGACGTGCTGCTGGCGAACGTGCATGCGGCGGTGGCGCAGCGCATGACCAAGGCGGGCCGCGACGCGGATGCCGCGGGCAAGCGGCCCGCGTGGGCCGGCTGCAGCGGCGTCGAGGGCTACGAGACGATCGACCGCGTGCTCGAAGTCGACCAGACGCCGATCGGCAAGACGCCGCGCAGCTGCCCCGCGACCTACATCGGCTTCTGGGACACGATCCGCAAGCTGTTCGCCGACACCCTCGAAGCGAAGGCGCGCGGCTATGGCCCGGCGCGCTTCAGCTTCAACACGGGCGAGGGGCGCTGCCCCGGCTGCGACGGCGCGGGCGTGCGCACCATCGAGATGAGCTTCCTGCCCGACGTGAAGGTGCCCTGCGAGGTGTGCCACGGCGCGCGCTTCAACCCCGAGACGCTGGCGGTGAGCTGGCGCGGCAAGAGCATCGGCGACGTGCTGCAGATGGAGGTCGACGAGGCGGTGGAATTCTTCGCGTCGATGCCGAACATCAGCCATCCGCTGCAGTTGCTGAAGGATGTGGGGCTGGGCTACTTGACGCTGGGGCAGCCTTCGCCGACGCTGTCGGGCGGGGAGGCGCAGCGGATCAAGCTGGTGACGGAACTCAGCAAGGTGCGTGACGACGTCACGCGGCGGGGCAACAAGACGCCGCACACGCTGTACGTGCTCGACGAGCCGACCGTGGGACTGCACATGGCGGACGTCGAGAAGCTGATCCACGTGCTGCATCGGCTGGTCAATGGCGGGCACAGCGTGGTGGTGATCGAGCACGATCTCGATGTGATCGCCGAGGCTGACTGGCTGATCGACCTCGGCCCCGAGGGCGGAAGCGCCGGCGGACGCATCGTGGCCGCTGCGCCGCCGGAAGAGGTGGTGGCGCTCGGGACGCACACCGGCGTGGCGCTGGCGCCCGTGCTGGCGCGCTCGCGCGACGACAGGCATGTGGTGCTTGCGCTGCCTGTTGAGGACGAGACGCCTGCGGGGTTGCGGCGGGAAGCCTGATCCCTCGGGCGGGGGGGCGCGCCAACTCGCTTCGCTCGAACACGCGCGGCCCTGGTCCGCCTGAGGCAAGGACCAAAGACACGCGCTACCCTAGCGCCATGCTCACCGTCTTCAACCACCTCCACGTCGTCCACCACGGCAAGGTGGAGATGTTCCGAGGCCAGCTCGTGCCGTGCTTCGAGGTCCCCGCGCGCGCGGACTACGTGCTGCGCGAACTGCAGGAGCGCGGGCTGGGCCCCATCGAATCACCCATCGAGTTCGACGAAGGCGTTCTCGCGCGCGTCCATTCGCAGCGCTATCTCGACTTCCTCGCCGAGGCCTGGAACGAATGGGTCGCGCTGGACCCCGCCAATGTCGACCGCGATGCGTTCCCCTCATACTGGCCGATCCGAACCTTCCGCTCCGACGTGCTGCCGACGAGCTTCGCAGCGCGCATGGGCCTGTTTTCTTATGACGCCGGCTCGCCGCTGACATCCGGCACGTGGCAGGCCGCGCGAGCGGGGGCCTTCTGCGCCTTGACCGCCGCCGCGCGCGTGCTGCGCAACGAGCGCGCGGCCTTCGCGCTCACGCGGCCGCCGGGCCACCATGCCGGCGCGGATTTCTTCGGCGGCTACTGCTTTCTCAACAACGCGGCCATTGCCGCGCAGGCGCTGCGCGACGCGGGCGTGGAGCGCGTCGCGGTGCTCGACATCGACTACCACCACGGCAACGGCACGCAGGCCATCTTCTACGACCGCGCGGACGTGTTGTTCACCAGCATTCACGGCGATCCGCACACCGAGTACCCGTATTACCTGGGCTATGCCGCCGAGCGCGGCACCGGCGAGGGCGAGGGCTTCAACCGCAACCTTCCGCTGCCGCGCGGCACCGGCTTCGCCGAATGGCGCGCGGCACTGAAGGAAGCGCTGCGCGGCATCGCCCGTTTCAAGGCCGGCGCGCTCGTCGTCTCCCTGGGTCTCGACACCTTCGAAGGCGACCCCATCGCCGGCTTCACGCTCGCGACGCCCGACTACCTGCGCATCGGCGAGGACCTGGCGACGGCGGGCCTGCCGACCGTGTTCGTCTTCGAGGGGGGGTATGCCGTGGCCGAGGTCGGCGCGAACGCGGTCAATGTGCTGGAGGGATTCCAGCAGCAGGCCGGCTGAGCGCCGGGGTCCAGCAGAAAAGCCCCGCGTCGCGGGGCTTTTCGTTGTGCAGCGCGCGGGGGCTTACCTGGCGCGTGCCGCGATGGCCTGCTCGGCCTTGGTGACGAGCTCGTTGCCGACCGTCGACTTCCACTTGTTGTAGACGGGGCGCGTGGCCTTGACGAACGCCTCGCGCTCGGCGGGCGTCAGGTTGGTCACGGTCACGCCCATGGCGGCGATGTCCTTGAGCACGGGCTTGTCGGCCTCGACCAGACCCTTGCGGGCCAGCGCGATGTTCTGCTTGCCGGCGTCGATCGCGGCCTGGCGCACGATCGCCTGGTCGGCCGGCGTCCACGAAGCCCAGATGTCCTTGTTGACCACGAAGACCAGCGGGTCGCAGACGTAGCCCCAGGTGGTGACGAACTTCTGGCCGACGGTGTGCATCTTGAGCACGGTGAAGAGGAAGAGCGGGTTCTCCTGGCCGTCGACCGCGCCGCTGGCGAGCGCGGGCTGCGCGTCGGCCCAGCTCATCTGCGTCGGGTTGGCGCCCAGCGCGGTGAAGGTGTCGGAGAAGATCGGCGAGCCGACGACGCGGATCTTCATGCCCTTCAAGTCTTCGGGCGCCTTGATGGGCTTCTTGGAGTTGGTGATCTCGCGGAAGCCGTTCTCGCCCCAGGCGAGCGGCACGACGCCGGCCTTCTCGAGGGTGGCGAACATGTCCTTGCCGACTGCGCCCTGCGTGAGCGTGTCGACGGCGGCGTAGTCGGGCATCAGGAAGGGCATCGAGAACAGGTTCAGCTGCTTGACCTGCGGCGACCAGTTGATGGTGGAGCCGACGGCCATGTCGATCACGCCCTGGCGCAGCGCGCTGAACTCGCGCGTCTGGTCGCCCTGGATCAGCGAGACGCCGGGGTAGAGCTTGATGTTGATGCGGCCCTGCGTGCGCTCCTTGACGAGGTCGGCCCAGATGCGGCCGGCTTCGCCCCACGGGGTGGGCGGGCCGAGCACGAGCGACATCTTGTATTCGGCCTTGTAGTTCTGCGCCGTCGCGGCGACGGAGAAGCCGCCGAGCGTGGCAGCGACGGCCAGGAGGCCGAGGAGGGAACGACGGAATTTCATGGGTTGGGTCTCCTTTGCTGGGGTGAATCTGTTTGCTTTGCTGCTTTGCTTTGTTCGCTATCTCTGCGAGGTCCGCCCGGTCCGGGGTGGATCGAGGGGCGCGCTTTCATCGGGTCAGTAGCCCAGTTTCTGGGGCAGCCACAAGGCCAGGCTCGGCCAGATGATGACCGCGACCATCACGAGGAACATCGCGAACAGCATCCAGCCGACCCAGCGCACGGTCTCTTCCATGCGCACGTTGGCGATGCGGCACGAGACCATCAGGTTCACGGCCAGCGGCGGCGTGAACTGGCCGAGCGCGACCTTGAGCGTCAGGATCACGCCGAACCACACCGGGTCCCAGTGGTAGTGCTGCACGATCGGCCACAGGAGCGGCACGAAGATCAGGAAGATCGACACGCCGTCGAGGAACATGCCGACGGTGATCAGCAGCAGGATCAGCAGCGCCAGGATGCCGTACTCGCCGAGCCCCGAATTGACGATGGCCCGCGTGACCGGGTCGATCACGCCCAGCGTCGAGAGCGAATACGCGAAGATGCCCGCGAGCGACACCACCAGCAGGATCACCGCCGACAGCTCGCCCGATTCGCGCAGGATCGGGAACAGGTCGCGCACCTTGATCGTGCGGTGCACCGCCATGCCCACGAAGAGCCCGTAGAACACCGCCACCACCGCCGCCTCGGTCGGCGTGAACAGGCCCGCGCGCATGCCGCCGAGGATCAGCACCGGCGCCGCGAGGCCCCAGGTCGCTTCGCGGAAGCTCTTCCAGAACGGCGGACGCGGCAGGCTCGATTCGAGCGCGCCCATCTTGTGCTTGCGCGCCAGCCACACGGCCGGAACGATCAGCGCGATGCCCGCGAGCACGCCCGGCACCATGCCGGCGGCGAACAGCGCCGGCACCGAGGCGCCCGGCACCAGCACCGAATAGACGATGAACGCGACCGAAGGCGGGATCAGGATGTCGGTGGCCGCCGCCGCGCCCACGACGCTGGCCGAATACGCATCGGGGTAGCCGGCGCGCGACATCGCGGTGATCATCACGGCGCCGACCGCGGCCGCATTGGCCGGGCCCGAGCCCGAGATGCCGCCCAGGAACATCGCGACGACGATGGCCACCAGCGGCAGCATGCCGGGGCCTCGCCCGACGATCGCGATCGCGAAATTGACCAGCCGCAGCGCCACGCCCGATCGGTCGAAGATCGAGCCCACCAGCACGAACATCGGGATCGCCAGCAGCGGGTACTTGCCCAGGCCGGCGTAGAAGTTCTGCGGCACCGCGAGCAGGCCGAACCATTGCGCGTCGCCGTTCGCGAGCGCGATGCAGGCCGCGCCCGCGAGGCCGAGCGCGGCGCCGATCGGCACGCCGACCAGCATCATCAGGAGGAAGGCGACGAAGAGGAGCGTCGGGATCATGGCTTCGCGTCCCCGTCGTTCGTCTTGCGGCCGCGCCGGATGAACAGGCCCACGGCACGCAAGGCGATCGCCAGGGACACGATCGGCAGCCAGATCGAATACCACCACTGAGGCACGCCGATGCCGGGCGAGGTTTCCTCGAATCGCCAGTCGTCCCAGACCACGCGCACGCTGAGCGCCGCGATCAGGAAGAACAGCAGCGCCACCATCGCGGCGCCAAAGCGCGCGAGGCGCTTGCGGCGGGCCATGGAGCCGCTTTCTGCGAAGTACTCGATGCGGATGTGCCGGTCGCGCGCCACCGCGGCGGAGCCGGCGACCAGCGCGAGAAGGATCATGAGGAACACCGAGAACTCTTCCGTCCACGCGAAGGAGGAATCGGTGAAGTAGCGCACCACGACATTGGCGAAGGTGATGCAGGCCAGAAGGCCCATGATCACCACCGTGGCCCAGTCCTCGATCGCGAGCGGAACGCGCGTCGGTTCGTCGGCGGCTTCGATTTCTGGGGGAAGGGGGCTGGCGGCGTCCAGCACGGGGCCGGACTCGTTGGGGGTGGTCATCGGTGAGGCGAACGCCGTGTCGCCGGGCGGTCGCCGGGACGCGAGCCGTACACCTCGACAGGGAAGCGATGATCGATCGTAGCGATCGATGACCTTTCATCCATCGGGGGATTTCCTAGGCCGTCGCCGCGGCCCGCACCCCGGGGCGGCGCCCGCGCCGCCCGGTGTCGTCAGAGCGCCTTGACCAGTTCCGGCACGGCCGTGAACAGGTCGGCCACCAGGCCGTAGTCGGCCACCGAGAAGATCGGGGCCTCCTCGTCCTTGTTGATCGCCACGATCACCTTGGAGT
>JAGIBP010000067.1 GCA_017744285.1 Variovorax sp. | reverse complement strand
GGTCGTAGTCGCGCGCGCTGCCGTCCTTGAAGTGCACCGTGTCGCCGTCGAGGCGCGCGATGTCGCCGCGCACGCCGATGTCGCCGTGGCCGATGTGATGCAGGATGAGCGAGTTGACCACCGGGTGCGACTCGTACATGCGGTAGTCGGGCTTGGGGAAGCCGAAGCGCACCGGGTCGCCGGTAAACCACTTCAGCACCGTGGCATCGACCCGCTGCTTGATCCACGCCGGCAGCGGGCGCTTGCCGCCGAGCGTGTCGGCGGGCTTGCCGAAGATGTACTTGGGCACGAAGTAGTAGCCGCGCCGCACCGAGATGTCGACGCTCCTCGCGTAGTGCACCGCATCGACCGCGATGTCGCAGCCACTGTTGCCCGCGCCCACCACCAGCACGCGCTTGTCCTGGAAGAGCTTCGCGTGCTTGTAGGCGCTCGTGTGCATCAGCTCGCCGTTGAAGTAGCCCGGAAAGCGCGGCATGCTGGGCTCCGAGAGCGTGCCGTTGGCGATGATCACGCCCTTGTAGTCGGCCGTCTCGATGCGGCCGCCGCCCGTGTCGATGCTCACGCGCCAGAGCGTGGAGGCGCTCTCGGTCACCGGCTCGACGCGGACCACGCGCACGCCGAAGCGAAAGTGCCGCCGCAGGTCGAAGCGGTCGGCGAAGTCGCTGAAGTAGCGGCGCAGTTCGGTGTGGCTCGGGTAGTCGGCCACGCTGTCGGCCATCGGGAACTCCGAGAACTCCGTGGTGCGCTTGGACGAGATCAGGTGCGCCGACTGGTAGACCGTGCTGCGCGGGTTGTCGATGTTCCACAGTCCGCCGACATCGTCATGGGCCTCGAACCCCTGGAATGGAATACCGAGTTTCTGCAGGTTGCGCGCGCCGGCGAGTCCGGAGGGGCCGGCCCCGATGAGGGCGATTTGCTGTTGGGTGGGCAGGAGGTCGGACACGGGAAAACTCACGAAGGGAAGGAACTCGGGAAAAGGGTCGGCGCGCTCAGCGTTCGCGCACGTCGGCATCCGCGGCCGCGGCCTGCGCGGCCGGACGGGCCGCGGGCAGGCCGGGAATGGGTGTGGAGCCCGGCTCGCCGGCGCGCGCCTTGCGCGGCTGGCGCAGCAGGAGCGCGTCGTGCCAGGGTTCGGGCAGCAGATCGAGCGCGCAGGCCAGCCAGCCGAGCCGCCGAGGGAGCACCAGCGTGTGGGCGCCGCGCGCCACCGCGCGCAGGATGGCCGAGGCGGCGTCGTCCGGCGCCATCAGCCCCGGCATGGCGAAGCGGTTACCCGCCGTCAGCGCGGTGCGCAGGTAGCCGGGGTTCACGGTGCACACGCGCACGCCGCTCGGGCGAAGTTCGGCGCGCAGGCTCTGCAGGTAGCGGATCAGCCCGCCCTTGCTTGCGCAATAGGCGCCGTTGCCCGGCAGGCCGCGCCGGCCCGCGAGGCTCGCGATGCCGACGAGCGCACCGTGCCCGCGCGCGCACATCGGCGCCACGAAGGGCTGGAACGTGGTGGCGACACCGAGCAGATTGATCTCGAGGATGCGCCTGAACACGGGGAGGTCACCGGCCTCGGCCGTATCGAACCCGCCGGCCACTCCCGCGTTCGCGATCACCGCATCGGGCACGCCGAAGCGGGCCAGCCAGTCTTCGGCCATCGCCTGCATGGCGGCGCTGTCGCTCACGTCCGGCAGGTAGATCGCGCAGCGGCCCGGCGCGGTCGCCGCCAGGGCTTCGAGGACCTTGGCGTTCAGCCCGACGAGCGCGACCCGGGCGCCGCGCGCGAGCGCCTGCCGCGCCAGGGCGCTGCCCAGGCCGCCGCAGGCGCCGGTGATCACCAGGTTCTCGATCGGTAAATTCATGGATACGTTTGTTTAGACTTGAAGCTTAGCCAAATCGCGGCAAAATCTCGAAAATATTCTCAATTTCGTCTCGTTTTTCGGGATTTCTAATGGATTCTCCTGAGTCGGAGCGTCTCCAGGACGCCGAAACGGCCGCCACGCCGGGCCTGCGCCTGCTCCAGCTGCTCGAACTGGTGGCGGCCGGGGGCGAACCCCAGAGCCTCGCCGAGGTGGTCCGCGCGAGCGGCCAGCCCAAGCCCTCGGTGCACCGGATGCTGCAGCAGCTGGAGCAGGGCGGGCTCCTGACGCGCGGCGGCGACGGGCGGCGCTATGCGGTCACGGCGCGGCTGATGCGTTTTGCCGAATCCGTGCTGCGCGGCGGCACCGCGACCGGCGTGTGCCACGCGGTGCTGCGCCAGCTCGTGGCGGACGTGGGCGAGACCTGCAATCTCACGGTGCTGTCGGGCGCGGAGGTGGTCTATCTCGATCGCGTCGAGACGGCGTTTCCGCTGCGGCTGGAACTGGGGCCGGGCTCCCGTGTGCCGCTGCACTGTTCGGCCAGCGGCAAGCTGTTCCTCGCACACCTGCCGCGGGCACAACGCGACCGGCTGCTGGACGGCCTGCTGTTCGAGCGCCACACGCCGCACACGCTGGCGTCGCGCGCCGCGCTGGAGACCGAGCTCGAACGGATCCGCCGGGAAGGCCATTCGGTGGATGCCGAGGAGTTCATCGAGGGGCTGGTCTGCGTGGCCGTCCCGGTGCGCGAAGGGCTCCACGGGCCGGTGCGTTGCGCCGTGGCGCTGCAGGCGCCGGCCGTGCGCATGCCGCTGCCCGGGGCGCTGCAGCAGATCGACAAGCTGCGCGCGGCCGCGCAGGCGATCGCCCGCGCGATGCGCTAGACGTTCATTTCGGCGCCGGGACGATGTCCGCCCCGCGCTCGGCCAGCAGCGCGCGCAGGATCGAGCGGTGGCAGCGCGCCTCGTCCTCGCAATAGCAGCCGACCGACAGCGCGGCCTGGTGCGACAGCGCGGCCAGCAGGTCCAGGCTGCGGCTCGCGTCGGGCTCGGCCATCTCGTGCCTGAACCTGCGGCCGAAGGCGGCCCATTCCGAGGCCGACCCGGAGGCCTGCGCAGCCTGCGCCATCTTCATGGTCTCGGGCGAGGGCGACAGGTTGGGGTACCACACGTCGTACCAGTTCTGCGACGCGAATTCGGCCTTGGGCACGCCGCGCGGCGGGCGGCGCACGGTGCCCACGCGCAGGCCTTCGCCTGGGGCGCGGTCGCTGCCGAGTCGGACGATACGGATGGGCATGGATCTTTTCTCCTCGGGTGGATGGCTCGGAGGCGACGATTGCCTGCTGGGTGTGTGACAGCGCGATCATCGCCCAGCCCCGATACTCGGCCAAGCAAGGAGACACCCGCATGAACGATCGCATCGAGTCCATCCGCCACGCCGACGGCGTGGTCGAACTGCACCTGAACCGCGCCGACAAGATGAATGCGCTGGACGCCGCCATGTTCGACGCGCTCGTCGACGCCGGCACGCGCCTGCGGGACGACGCGGGCGTGCGCGCCGTGGTGCTGGCCGGGCGCGGCAAGGCCTTCTGCGCCGGCCTGGACATGCAGTCCTTCGAGCGCATGCGCGAGGGCGGCGCGGGCATCACGGGCGAGGACCCGGGCGCGAGCGACCTGGTCGCGCGCACGCATGGCATCTGCAACGCCGCGCAGTACGTGGCCATTGTCTGGCGCGAGCTGCCGGTGCCGGTGATCGCGGCGGTGCATGGCGTGGCCTTCGGCGGCGGGCTGCAGGTGGCGCTGGGCGCCGACGTGCGGCTGGTGGCGGCCGACACGAAGATGTCCGTGATGGAGATCAAGTGGGGCCTGGTGCCCGACATGGGCGGCATGGTGCTCATGCGCGAACTGGCGCGCAACGACGTGGTGCGCGAGCTGACCTACACCGGCCGCATCTTCTCGGGAACGGAGGCGGCGGCGCTCGGCTTCGCGACGCGGGTGGCGGCCGAGCCGCTGGCCGAGGCGCTGGCCATGGCGCGCGAGATCGCGCAGAAGAGCCCCGATGCGATCCGCGCCGGCAAGCGCCTGCTGAACGCCGCCATGGGGCACAGCGCGGCCGACCTGCTCCTGGCCGAGTCGGTGGAGCAGAAGGCACTGATCGGCAGCGCCAACCAGGCCGAGGCGGTGCGCGCCAACATCGAACGCCGCGCGCCGCGTTTCACGCCGCTGCGAGCCTGAGCGCCGGGCGGCCGATGCCCCCGTTTGGTGCCGCAGGTCAAGCGGGCCGGTTGGCGCCGGCGGCTCATCCGTCAGGCGGCATACTCCCGGCGTGCCCATGCATCTTCTCCATCGCCTGGCGGCCGAGCGGCTGCCCATCGCCGTGACAGGCGGCCAGCAGGTCGACGCCCTCCGGGTGCTGAGCCTGGCCGGCCACGTCAAGGCCACCATCCCCAAACCCGTCCGCACCCTCGACGGTTTCGAGCAGCCCGCGGCCACCGTGCTCGAGATCACCTCGCTCGGCCGCAGCATGCTCAGGCGCTTCCCGCTCATCAGGTAGGCCACCCCGCCCCACGAGCGGGCGCGGTGCGCCGTCATGGGGCGTACATATCGCCGGGAAATGTCCTATTGACGGGACAAAGGAACGGCGCAACCATCCGGGCCCATGTCCCAGATGCCGCTGCCGAAGTACCACCAGATTTATCTGTTGCTGTGCGAGCAGTTGGCCGAGGGCCGCTTCGTCGACGGGCTGCCCGGCGAGTTCGCGTTGATGGAGGAATTCGGCGTCGCCCGCGTGACCGTGCGGCGCGCGCTCGAGAAGATGGCCGCCGACGGCCTGATCTCGCGCGAGCCGGGCCGGGGCACGCGCCCGATCGGCAAGCCGTCCGCGTCGATCGACGAAGGCGGCCCCGCCGTCCAGCGCGCCAACCTTGGCGGCCTGCTCGAGAACCTCGTGAGCATGGGCCTGCGCACTTCGGTGAAGGTGATCGACGTGCAGACCGTCACCGCCTCCGCCAGCGTGGCCGCCGCGCTGCAGCTCCAGCCGGGCGACGCGGTGCAGAAGGCCGTGCGCGTGCGGTCCACGCGCGAGGGTCCGCTGTCGCACATCACCACCTACGTGCCCGCCGAGTTCGCGCGCCGTTTCGGCCGCCGCGAGCTGGCGCGCAAGCCGATCCTGGTGCTGCTCGAAGAGGCGGGCGTGCAGGTCGGCCGGGCGCACCAGACCATCACCGCCAAGCTCGCCGACGCGGCGATGGCGCAGCATCTCGACGTCTCCGTCGGCTCGGCGCTGCTGGCCGTGCGGCGGCTGGTCTACGACGCCGACGAGCGGCCCGTGCAATGGCTGCACGGCCTGTACCGGCCCGACCGCTACACCTACGAGATGCAGCTGTCCCGCGTGGGCGGCATCGACGCCAAGGTGTGGGTCAGCAAAGAGTTGTCCGCCCAGTTCAGCTAGTTCCCTTCAACACATTCACAACGAGGAGTCCCCATGGAAAATCGCCGTCGCTTCCTGTCGCAGACCGCCGCCCTCGGCACGTCGCTCGCCTTTCCGCTCGTCGGGGGCGCGCAGCCCAAGCCGGTGCGCGTCGGCGTGCTGCACCCCGTGACCGGGGCGCTGGCCTATTCGGGCCAGCAGTGCCGCCTCGGCGCGCAGATGGCGATCGAGGACATCAACCAGGCCGGCGGCATCAAGTCGCTCGGGGGCGCGAAGATCGAGGCGCTGCTCGGCGACGCGCAGTCGCAGCCGCAGGCCGGCGCGGCCGAGGTCGAGAAGATGAACGAGGCCGGCGTCTCGGCCGTGGTGGGGGCCTTCGCGTCGGCCATCTGCCTGGCGACCACGCAGGCGGCCGCCAAGTACAACCTGCCGCACGTGGTCGACGTGGGCGTGGCCGACCAGATCGTCGAGCGCGGCCTCAAGAACACCTTCCGCTTCGGCCCCGGCTACAAGAAGTCGACCGAGGTCGCGATGGCCAACCTGCTGGTGCTCAACAAGGCGGCGGGCAGCCCGGCCAAGACCGTGATGATCATCCACGAGGACTCGCTCTTCGGCACCGGCACCGCGCAGTTGCTCTCGCGCGAGCTGCCGGGCTACGGCTTCGAGGTCAAGGAAGTGGTGAAGCACGCGAACCCCACGCGCGACTTCAACAACATCGTGCTGCGCATGAAGTCCGTGAACCCGGACATCGTGATCCCGGCCAACTACTACAACGAGTACGCGCTGCTGGTGCGCACCATGCAGCAGCAAAAGGTGCAGCCGAAGGCGATCTTCTCGGTGCTGGGCGGCGCGGCGTCGAGCTACAAGTTCGTGAAGGAATTTCCGGACGCGGCCAACGGCATCATCGACTGCAACCACTGGTTCAATCCGAAGGACAAGCGCTCGCAGGAGCTGCGCAAGCGCGTGGAGGCCAAGGGCCAGTTCTTCAGCTACGAGGTCTTCATGACCTACACCGCGATGATGCTACTGGCCGACGCGCTGGAGCGCGCGAAGTCGAGCGAGCGCGCGGCCATCATCGATGCGCTGGAGAAGAGCACCTTCTCCAACCACATCATGCCGTACGGCCCGACGAAGTTCGTGGGCGGACAGAACGAGGGCGCGCAGCCGCTGATGACGCAGGTGGTCAAGAACGACATCCGCGTGATCATCCCGCGCGACTACCGCGAGGTCGAACCCGTGTTCCCCCTGCGCGCAGCCTGAGGCCTGAAGCGGGATGTTCGATTTCGGCATTCTCTTTCCGTCGGTCCTCAACGGACTGACGACGGGCGCGGTCTATGCGCTGATCGCGCTCGGGCTCACGCTGATCTACGGCGTCCTGCACATCATCAACTTCGCGCACGGCGCCTGCCTGATGCTGGCGCTGTACGCGGTGTACTTCCTCAAGGAACGGCTGGGCATCGACCCGTACCTGGCGCTGCCGGTCGTGGTGCCCGGCATGTTCGCGCTCGGCTACGGGCTGCAGCGCATCGTCATCAACCGCGCGGGCCACGGCAAGGACGAAAACATCCTGCTGGCCACGCTCGGCATCGCGATCGTGATGGAGAACCTGGCGCTGCTGTTCTTCAAGTCCGACACGCGCAACATCGACACCGCCTATTCGCTGGCCACCGTGGCGATCGGCCCCGCGATGATCGCGGTGCCCAAGCTGGTGGCCTTCGTGGGCGCGCTGGTGGTCTCGGCGCTGCTCTTCTGGATCATGGGCCGCACCGACCTCGGCCGTGCCATCCGCGCGGTCGCCAAGGAGAAGGAGGGCGCGAAGCTCATGGGCATCGACGTGGACCATGTGTACGCGATGAGCTTCGGCATCGGCCTGGCCTGCCTCGGCGCGGCCGCCTGCTTCCTGCTGCCGGCCTACTACGTGAACCCGCAGGTGGGCGGCGGCTTCGTGCTCGTGGCCTTCACGATCGTGGTGCTCGGCGGCATGGGCAGCTTCGTGGGGGCGCTCGTCGGCGGCTTCCTGGTGGGCGTGGTCGAGTCGCTCGGCGGGCTCTTCCTGGGCGAATCGCTGGGCCAGATCGGCATCTTCGCCATCTTCATCGGCGTGGTGCTGTTCCGGCCCCAGGGCCTGTTCGGAGCGCGCGCATGAGCACGTCGACCCTCTCCAACGCGGGTGCGCGGCACCTGGCCGGCATCGCGGCCTTCGCGCTGCTGGTGGCCTGCCTGCCGCTGGTCACCTCCTCGGGCGTGGCGCTGAACTTCGTGATGATGGCGCTCTACGCCACGCTCATCGCGCAGGCCTGGAACATCCTCGGCGGCTTCGGCGGCCAGTTCTCGTTCGGGCACGCGCTCTTCTTCGGCACCGGCGCCTACATCCAGGCGATCGCGCAGATCCAGGGCGGCATCAACGCCTGGGTGGCGCTGCCGATGGCGGTGGCGGGCAGCGCGCTCGTCGGCCTGTTCGTGGGCGCGCTGACCTTCCGCTACGGGCTCAAGGGCTCGTACTTCGCGCTGGTCACCCTGGCCTTCGCGGAGGTGTTCCGCATCGTCGCGCTGTCGGTGGACTTCACCGGCGGCGGCGTGGGGCTGATGGTGCCGCTGCGCGAGTCGGCGGCCAACCTGCAGTTCGCCTCGCGCGCGGGCTACCTCTGGGTGGTGCTGGCCTTCGTCACGGCGGCGCTGCTGGTGACCTGGTGGCTGCGCCACGGGCGCTTCGGCGCCTACCTGCAGGCGGTGCGCGACAACGAGGATGCGGCGCGCGCGGTCGGCGTCGATCCGTTCCGCGTCAAGCTCGCCGCGATCGCGGTCTCGGGCGCCTTCATGGGCGCGGCGGGCGCGTTCTACGTGCAGGTGTTCCAGTACATCGACCCGGGCATCGCGTATGGCTCGGGCACCTCGGTGGAGGCGCTGGTCGCGGCCATCGTGGGCGGCATGGGCACGCTGTGGGGGCCGGTGCTCGGCGCCGCCGCGCTGCACGTGCTGTCGGACGTCACGCGCAACCTGTTCGGCGAGCTGCCGGGCATCAACATGGTGATCTACGGCACGGTGCTGGTGCTGATCGTGATCTTCCTGCCGCGCGGCATCGCGGGCATGGGCCTGTCGGTGCGGCAGCTCTGGGCAGGGAAGGGGGGCCGGCGCCATGGCTGAACCTCTTCTGGTGCTGGATGGCATCTCGCGCTCCTTCGGCGGGCTCCGGGCGGTGCAGAACGTGAGCCTCTCGGTGCGCGAGGGCAGCCTGAGCGCGCTGATCGGCCCCAACGGCGCGGGCAAGACCACGCTGTTCGCGCTGATGTCGGGCTTCTTGAAGCCCGACAGCGGCCGCGTGCGCTTCGCGGGGCAGGACATCACGGGGCGCGAGCCGCACCGCAATGCGCTGCTCGGCATGACGCGCACCTTCCAGATCGTGAAGCCCTTCGCGGCGCAGACGGTGCGCGAGAACATCGCGGTCGGCGCGCACCTGCACGTGCGCAGTCGCCGCGAGGCGCTGCGGCGCGCCGAGGACGTCGCGGCGCGCGTGGGCCTCGCGCCGCAGCTCGACAAGCCGGCCTCCGACCTCACGGTGGCGGGCCGCAAGCGCCTCGAACTCGCCCGCGCACTGGCGACGCAGCCGCGCCTGCTGCTGCTCGACGAAGTGCTGGCCGGACTCAACCCGCAGGAGATCGCCGAGATGATGCCGGTGGTGCGCGGCATCGCCGACGGCGGCGTGACCGTGCTGATGATCGAACACGTGATGCAGGCCGTGATGAACCTGGCCGAACATGTCTGGGTGCTGGCGCAGGGCCAGCTGATCGCCGAGGGCAGCCCCGCCGAGGTCACTTCCAACGACAAGGTGGTGGAGGCCTACCTGGGCCACGGCACCGCGGCGCGGCTGCGCAAGGCGGGCGTGGGCGCCGCGGCGGAGGTGTCCGCATGACGGTGCTGCTGGACATCAAGAACCTGCGCGGCGGCTATGGCCGCGTCGAGGTGCTGCGCGGCGTGGACCTGCAGGTGAATACCGGCGAGATGGTGGCGCTGCTGGGCAGCAACGGCGCGGGCAAGTCGACGCTCAACAAGACGATCTGCGGCCTCACGCCGGCGTGGGCCGGCAGCGTGCGCTTCGACGGCCACGACCTGAGCGGCGCGCACTACCGCGAGGTGGTGAAGGCGGGGCTCATCCAGGTGCCCGAGGGCCGCAAGGTGTTCCCGAACCTCAGCGTGCTGGAGAACCTCGAACTCGGCTCCTTCACCCGGGCGCGCGAGCGCCGCGCGAGCAACCTCGAGCGCGTGTTCGGCATCTTCCCGCGCCTGAAGGAACGCATCGGCCAGGCGGCCGGCACCATGAGCGGCGGCGAGCAGCAGATGCTGGCGATCGGCCGCGGGCTGATGGCGGAGCCGGTGCTGCTGATCCTCGACGAACCCTCGCTGGGCCTGTCGCCCCTGCTGGTCGAGGAAATGTTCGCGCTCATCCGCCAGCTGCGCGAAGACGGCCTCGCGGTGCTGCTGGTCGAGCAGAACGTCGGCCAGTCGCTGGAGATTGCCGACCGCGCCTACGTGCTGGAGAACGGCAGCGTGCGCTTCTCGGGCGCACCGCAGGACCTGCTGGGCAGCGACGAGCTGCGCCGCGCGTACCTGGGGCTCTGAGCTTTCTTTCGCCTCACACACACACGACATCCAGGAGAGACACGTGAAACGCAGAGACATCCTCGTGGCGTCCGCCGCGCTGGCGCTGGCCGCCGGTGCGCGCGCCCAGGTCGGCCAGTCGGCCGTGCGCATCATCGTCGGCGCGCCCGCGGGCGGGTCGACCGACACGCTGGCACGCACGCTGGCCGCCAGCATGGGGCCGGCCCTGGGCCGGACGGTGATCGTCGAGAACCGCCCCGGCGCGGGCGGCAACATCGCCGCCGAAGCGGTCGCGCATGCCGCACCCGACGGCAACACGCTGCTGATGAGCTTCACCAGCCACGCGATCAACGCGACGCTCTACCCGACGCTGCCTTTCGATCCGGTCAAGGACTTCACCGCGCTGACGCTGGTGGCGACCTCGCCCTCGGTGCTGGTCGCGCATCCCTCGCTGCCGGTGAAGGACGTGAAGGAACTGATCGCGCTCGCCAAGGCGAAGCCGGGCCAGCTCAACTTCGCGATCGGCGCGGTCGGCTCCTCGCTGCACATGGCGGGCGAGGCCTTCAAGATGCAGGCGGGGCTCGACATCGTGAACATCCCCTACAAGGGCACCGCGCCGGCCGTGCAGGACGTGCTCGCGGGCCAGGTGCAGCTCATGTTCGCGGCCGTGGGCAATGTGCAGGCGCACATCCAGGCCGGCAAGCTCCGGGCGCTCGGCGTCACCACGGCGAAGCGGCTGCCGTCGCTGCCCGACGTGATGGCGATCGCCGAGGTGCTGCCGGGCTACGAGTCCAGCGCGTGGTTCGGCCTCTTCGGGCCGGGCCGCATGCCGCCCGACGTGGCGCGCAAGATCAGCGACGCCGCGCGCAAGGCCATCGCGACGCCCGAGATGCAGAAGCGGCTCGCGTCCGAAGGCGCGATCCCGGTCGGCAATTCGCCCGAGCAGTTCGCGCCTTTCGTGCACAGCGAGATCGAGCGCTGGGCCAAGGTGGTGAAGTTCTCGGGCGCCAAGCCGGAGTGAACGACATGGCCCAGACCTTGGCCCAGAAGCTCATCGCACGCGCGAGCGGCCGCGAGCGCGTGGCCGTGGGCGAGATCGTCACCTGCCAGGTCGACCTCGCGATGTTCCACGACTCCTCCGGCCCGCGCCGGCTCCAGCCGATGCTCGAGGAGATCGGCGCGCAGATCTGGGACCGCTCCCGCATCGTGCTCGTGATGGACCACTACGTGCCCGAGCGCGACGACGACGCGCGCCGCATCGTGCGCATCGCGCGCGACTGGGCGCGCGACCAGCAGCTGCCGCACGTGTACGACAGCCAGGGCATCTGCCACGTGGTGGTGCCGCAGCACGGCCACATCCGCCCGGGCATGCTGTGCGTGGGCGGCGATTCGCATTCGCCCACCGGCGGCGCGTTCGGCGCCTACATGTTCGGCGTCGGCAGCACCGAGATGCTCGGCGTGGTCGTCACCGGCGGGATCTGGCTGCGCGTGCCCGAGACGATCCAGATGTGGTGGGACGGCCGGCTCCCCGCCGGCGTGACCGCCAAGGACATGATGCTGCACATGATCGGCCGCTTCGGCATGAACGGCGGCCGCTACCAGGCCGTGGAGTTCTGCGGCCCGGCGGTGACGGCGCTGTCGATGCAGGAGCGCATGACGCTGTCGAACATGAGCGCGGAGCTCGGCGCGCAGGCCGGCCTGATCGCGCCGGACGCGACCACGGCCGCCTTCCTCGCCGGAGCCGGCGTGCCCGAGGTCGACACCGCGCCGTGGTTCACCGACGAGGGCGCGGAACTCACGCGTCATCGCTTCGATGCGAGCGCGCTGGAGCCGCACGTCGCGGCGCCGCACAGCCCGGCCAACTCGCTCGGCGTGAGCCGCTACGCGGGCACGCCGATCGACGTGGCCTACATCGGCGCCTGCACCGGCGCCAAGCTCGACGACCTGCGCGCCGCGGCCGAGGTGCTGCGCGGCCACCGCGTGGCTTCGGGCGTTCGCCTGATCGTCGCGCCGGCCAGCCTGCGCGACCAGGAGCAGGCGCGCGAGGAGGGCGTGCTGCAGGTGCTGATGGACGCGGGCGCGACGCTGGCCGCGACCGCCTGCGGCGCCTGCTCGGGCTACGGCGATCCGATGGGCGACGACGTGACGGTGATCTCGACCACCGCGCGCAACTTCAAGGGTCGCATGGGCTCGCCGACCGCGGAGGTCTACCTGGGCTCGCCCTACACCGTGGCGGCTTCCGCGCTGCAGGGCCGCATCGCGGACCCGCGCGAGGTGCTGCAATGACCGCGCCGGCCACCCACCGCGTCTGGCGCCTCGGCCCCGACATCGACACCGACGCGCTCGCGCCGGGCCATGCGATGAAGCACGGCATCGACATCATCGCGACGCACTGCCTCGAAGCCCTCCGGCCCGAGTTCGCGCGCGAGGTGCGCCCGGGCGACGTGATCGTCGCCGGGCCGAACTTCGGCATCGGCTCCTCGCGCGAGCAGGCGGCCGCCGTGCTGGTGAAGCTCGGCGTCGCCGCCGTCATCGCGCCGGCCTACAGCGGCCTGTACTTCCGCAACGCCTTCAACCTCGGGCTGCTGCTCCTGACCTGCCCCGAGGCGGAGACGCTGCGCGAGGGCGACCGCATCGGCCTCGACACCGGCACCGCGCCGCCCGCGGTGATCGCGCCGGACGGCAGGCGCCTCGCCTGCGAGCCGGTGCCTTCGTTCCTCATGGAGATGGTCCGCGCGGGCGGACTGTTGAACCAGCTACGCCAGCGCGCTGGCAAGAAAGAAAACCATGCCTGATCCTTCCCACGCCCCGGCGATCGACCCCGTCACGCTGGCGGTGCTGCGCGGCCGCCTCGAACAGGTGGCCGACGAGATGGACGCGACGCTCTACCGCAGCGCGTTCAACCCCATCATTGCCGAGGCGCACGACGCCTGCCACGGCCTCTACGACGCCGCCACGGGCGACACGCTGGTGCAGGGCAAGTCGGGCCTGCCGGTGTTCGTCGGCGCGATGGCCTTCGCCGTGCGCGCGACCGCGAAAGCCGCCGAGGCGCGCGGCGGCATGCAGGACGGCGACATCTGGATCAGCAACGACGCCTACGACGGCGGCACGCACGCCAACGATTTCAAGCTGGTGCGGCCCTTCTTCCGCAACGGCAAGCTCTATTGCCACATGGCCTCGGCCGCGCACTGGCACGACGTGGGCGGCGCGGTGCCCGGCAACTACAACCCGGCCGCCACCGAGTGCTGGCAGGAGGCGGTGCAGATCCCGCCGGTGCGCATCGTGCGCCAGGGCGTGCTCGACCGCGACGTGCTCGCGATCCTGCAGGCCAACACGCGCCTGCCCGACAGCCTCTGGGGCGACCTCAACGGCCAGCTCGCCGCGCTCGAACTCGGCGCCAAGCGCCTGAACGGCCTGCTCGACGAATACGGCGACGAGCTGGTGCTGGCCGCGCTCGGCGAACTGCGTGGCCGCGCGCTGCGGCTGATGCGATCGCACATCGCCTCGCTGCCCGATGGCCGCTACAGCTTCGAGGACGTGCTCGACAACGACGGCATCACGCCCGAGCCGCTGACCATCGCGCTCGACATGACCGTGGCTGGCGACCGCCTCTCGCTCGACTTCTCGCGCACCTCGCCCCAGTGCGCGGGACCGGTGAACATCTCGCGCGCCACCGCGATCGCGGCGTGCTACGTGGCGCTCAAGCACCTGTTCCCCGACGTGCCCGCGAACGCGGGCGTGCTCGACGCGGTGGACTTCGTGCTGCCCGACGGGCTGGTGATCAGCGCCGGGCGGCCGCGTCCGGTGGGCGGCTACACCGAGACGATCCTGCGCATGATCGACGTGATCTTCAGCGCCGCGGCCAAGGCCGATCCGAAGCGCGCGGTGGCGCAGGCCTACGGCACGATCAATGCGCTGTCGATCGCGGGCCACCGCAGCGACAAGGGCCGCGAAGGCCAGCGCTGGGTGATGTTCAGCTTCTTCGGCGGCGGGCACGGCGGGCACTCTGGCGGCGACGGCCTGTCGCACGGCAACGCGCCGATCTCGACCGCCACCATCCCGCCGCTGGAGATTCTCGAAGCCGCCTACCCGGTGCGCTTCACCGAATGGTCGCTGCGCGCCGACTCGGGCGGCGACGGCCAGTACCGCGGCGGCCTCGGCGCGGTCTACGAGATCGAGCTGCTCGAGAAAGACGCCGAAGTGTTCGTCTTCGGCGAGCGCGGCACCTCGCCGCCCAAGGGCATCGCGGGCGGCGGCGCGGGCGCGGTCAACGTCTTCCGCTACGAGAACGAAGGCGCATGGCACGAACCGCCCATGGTCTCGAAGATGCGCGGCATCCACCTTGCGCGGGGCGAGCGCGTGCGCCTCGAAACCCCCGGCGGCGGCGGCTGGGGCGCGGCCGCCGAGCGCCCACCCGAACTGCGCGAGCGCGATCGCGCCATGGGCTACGTGACGGCCGGTGCAGCAAAGAAAGCATCCGAATGACTTCCAAGGTTTCTTCTTCTCCCGTTTCTTCCCTGGTCGTGGGCGTCGATGTCGGCGGCACCTTCACCGACCTCTTCGTGCTCGACGAATCGAACGGCACGGCGCGCATCGTCAAGGTGCCGTCCACGCGCGGCGAGGAAGCGCGCGGCTTCATGAACGGCGTGGCGCGCGTGGCGGATTCGGCCGCCGCGATCGCGACCATCGTGCACGGCACCACCGTGGGCACCAACGCGCTGCTCGAACGCAAGGTGGCGCGCACCGGCATCATCACCACGCGCGGTTTTCGCGACGTGCTGGAGATGCGCCGCCGCGACCGCCCGCAGACCTGGGGCCTGCGCGGCAGTTTCACGCCCGTGGTGCCGCGCGACCTGCGGCGCGAGGTCGACGAGCGCGTGCTGGCCGACGGCACGCTGCACACGCCGGTGGACCTCGACCAGGTGCGCGCCGAGGCGCGGGCGCTGCTCGACGCGGGCTGCGAGGCGGTGTGCGTGTTCTTCATCAACACCTACGCGAACCCCGAGAACGAGCGGCGCGCGGTCGCCGCGGTGCGCGAGCTCTGGCCCAACGCGCACGTGACCTCGGCCAGCGAAGTGCTGCCCGAGATCCGCGAGTTCGAGCGCTGCTCCACCGCGACGCTCAACGCCTCGCTGCAGCCGGTGGTGGGCGGTTATCTCTCGCGGCTCGAATCCGACCTGCGCGCGCAGGGCTTCGGCGGCGAGCTGCTGGTGGTGCAGAGCAACGGCGGCGTGATGTCGCGCCAGACCGCGAGCGACCTGCCGGTGCGCACCGCGCTTTCCGGCCCGGCGGCGGGCGTGATCGCCTGCGCGGCCATCGCGCGCGCGGCGGGCTTCCCGAATGCGATCACGGGCGACATGGGCGGCACCTCTTTCGACGTGTCGCTGGTGGCCGACGGCGAGGCCGCGCTCGCGGCGCAGACCGCGATCGAATTCGGCATGGTGATCCGCTCGCCGATGATCCAGATCGAAACCATCGGCGCGGGCGGCGGCTCCATCGCCTCGGTGGACGCGAGCGGCATGCTGCAGGTCGGCCCCGAGTCGGCCGGCAGCGTGCCCGGGCCGGCGTGCTACGGGCGCGGCAACATGCGCCCGACCGTGACCGATGCCAACGTGCTGCTCGGCCGCATCGCCGCCGACCGGCCGCTGGGCGGCGGGCTGCTCGCGGCGCTCGACGCGGAGAAGTCGCGCCAGGCCATCGAAGAGCACGTGGCGCGGCCGCTCGGCCTCGACGTGCACGCGGCGGCGGAGGCGATCCTCACGGTCGCCAACGCGCGCATGGCCGGTGCGATCCGGCTGGTGTCGATCGAGCGCGGCCACGACCCGCGCCGCTTCGCCTACATGCCCTTCGGCGGCGGCGGCGCGCTGCATGTGTGCGCGATGATGCGCGAGGTCGGCGTGGGCACCGGCATCGTGCCGCGCTACCCGGGCGTGACCTCGGCGCTGGGCTGCGTGATCGCCGACATGCGGCACGACGCGGTGCAGACCATCAACCGTCCGCTCACCGAAGTCGACGTGGCCGACCTGCAGCGCCGCATCGACGAGCTCGCGGCGGCCTGCCAGCAGCGCCTGGATTCGGCCGGCGTGCGCTTCGAGGCGGTGCGCGAGGTGATCGCGCTCGACATGCTCTACGCGGGCCAGACGCACACGCTGCCGGTGGAACTCGCGCAGACGCGCGGTCAGCCGCTGACGGTCGATGCGATCCGCGCGGCCTTCGAGTCGGCCTACACCGCGGCCTTCGGGCGCGTGCTCGGCGGCATCCCCATCCGCGTGATGAACCTGCGCTACGCGCGCATCGGCGTGCGGCCCAAGTTCGACCTCGCGGTGCTCGCGCCGGAAGGCGAGGGCAGCGTCGCGCCGCTGGGCACGCAGCGCGTGTTCCATCACGGCCAATGGCATGACGCGACGCGCTACGCACGGCTCGACCTGCCGGTGGGCACGCGCATCGATGGCCCCGCGATCCTGGAGCAGGCCGACACCACCGTGTGGCTCGAACCCGGCTTCCATGCCGAGGTCGATGCGCATGGCAACCTTCTCGTGAGGCCGTCATGAGCACGAACGCATCCGTCGCCGGCGCGAAGACCGCGCTGGTCATCATCGACCTGCAGAACGATTTCCTCGACCCGAAGGGCGCCTATGCGCGCGGCGGCGACACCAATCCGCCGGCGCTGCTGCTGCCGGCGCGCGTGGCCGACGTGGCGCGTGCGCTCAAGGCGCGCGGCGGCATGGTCGTCGCGAGCCAGTTCACGCTGTGGCCCGACGCGAAAGGCGAGCCCATGGTCTCGCCGCACCTGAAGGCGCTGAGGCCGTACCTGAAGAAGGGCGACTTCGCGCCCGGCAGCTGGGGGCAGGCGAATGTCGACGCGCTCGCGGGGCTCGTCGACGTCACGGTCAGCAAGGTCGCGTACTCGGCCTTCTTCAACACCCAGCTCGACTGGGTGCTGCGGCGCGCCGGCATCGACACCGTGGCCGTCTGCGGCATCGTGACCAACGGCGGCGTGGCGAGCACCGTGCGCGACGCCCACATGCGCGACTACCACACGCTCGTGCTCGGCGACGGCTGCGCGGCCTTCGGCGAAGAGCGCCATCAGACCGCGCTGGCCGATATGCGCAACGTGGCCGAGGTCACCGATTGCGCGGCCTTCATCCGCTCGCTCGCATGACGAACGCATTGCTCGACGCGGGCGGCCTCGCGCGCGGCATCCGCCGTGCCTCGGCGGTCGAGGCCGAGGTGCGGGTGCCGGTTGCGATCGTCGGCGGCGGCGCCTGCGGGCTCACCGCCGCGCTGATGCTGGGCGATGCCGGCATCGAGTGCGTGGTGCTCGAACGCGATGCGGCGCCGAGCGGATCGACCGCGCTTTCGTCGGGCTTCATTCCCGCGCCCGGAACGCGCGTGCAGCGCGAACATGGCGTGAACGACGACAGCCCCGAGCGCTTCGCGGCCGACATCCAGCGCAAGGCGCATGGCCGCGCGCCGCAGGCGCTGGTCGATGCCTACGCGGGCGCGGTCGGTCCGGCGCTCGATGCGCTGCAGGAGCGCCACGGCCTGGACTGGGTGCTGCTCGACGGCTTCCTCTACCCGGGCCACAGCGCGCATCGCATGCATGCCCTGCCGCAGAAGACGGGCGCGGCGCTGATGGCGCGCCTGCAGTCGGCGGCCGAGACCGCCGGCGTGCCGGTGCTCACGCAGGCGCTGGTCGAGGCGCTGGTCGTCGATGCGCATGACCGCGTGATCGGCGTCGACTACCGCCGCCCCGACGGCCGGCGCGAGACGCTCGGCTGCGACGTGCTGCTGCTGGCCTGCAACGGCTTCGGCGGCAATGCGCCGATGGTGCGCGCGCTGCTGCCGGAGATGGCCGAGGCCACTTTCGGCGGCCACGTCGGCAACGACGGCAGCGCGATCCTCTGGGGCGCGGCGCTGGGCGCACGCCTGCGCGACCTCGGCGGCTATCAGGGCCACGGGTCGTGGGTCACGCCGCAGGGTGCGCTGATGTCGTGGGCCGTGATCATGGAAGGCGGCGTGCAGATCAACCGCGAAGGCCGGCGCTTCCACGACGAGACGCAGGGCTACTCCGAAGCCGCGGTGCACGTGCTCGCGCAGCCGGGCGGCGTGGCCTGGAACGTGTTCGACGCGCCGCTGCTCGAACTGGCGCGCGGCTTTCCCGATTTCCGCGACGCCGAAGCGGCTGGCGCGCTGCGGCGCTGCGAGACCGTCGCCGATCTGGCGGCGTGCATCGGCTGCGACGAGGCGGTCCTCGCGCAGACGCTCGCGGGCTTGCGCGACAAGACGCCGCAGCCGGACGGCCGCGCGTTCGCGCGCGGCCTCGAAGCGCCGTACTTCGCCGTCAAGGTGACCGGTGCGCTGTTCCATACCCAGGGCGGCCTCGACATCGCCGCCGACATGCGCGTGCTGCGCGCGGACGGCACGCCGTTCGCCAACCTGCTGGCGGCCGGCGGCGCCGCGGGCGGCGTGTCGGGCGACGCGGTCTGGGGCTATCTCTCCGGCAACGGACTGCTCAGCGCGGTGGCCGGCGGCTACCTCGCGGCGCGCACCGCGGCCGGGCTCATCCAGGAATCGACTCCATGACCTCCTCCTTCAAGGCGCGCCTCGCGTCCAGCGACATCGTCCTGGCGCCGGGCGTGTACGACGCGCTGAGCGCGCTGGTGGCCGAGCAGGCCGGCTTCGAGGCGCTGTATCTTTCCGGCGCATCGATCGCCTACACGCGCCTCGGCCGCTCGGACATCGGCCTCACCACCTTCACCGAAGTGGCCGACACGCTGGCGCGGATCACCGAGCGCGTGCGCGTACCGGTGATCGTCGACGCCGACACCGGCTTCGGCAACGCGCTGAACACCCAGCGCACCGTGCGCGGCTTCGAGCGCGCGGGCGCGGCGATGGTGCAGATCGAGGACCAGACCTTTCCGAAGCGCTGTGGCCACCTCGACGGCAAGGCCGTGGTGCCCGAGCGCGAGATGGTCGGCAAGCTCAAGGCCGCGCTCGATGCGCGGCAGTCGAGCGACACGCTGATCCTCGCGCGCACCGATGCGGTCGCGGTCGAGGGGCTCGATGCCGCGCTCGACCGCGCCGGGGCCTACCTGGCCTGCGGCGTCGACGCGCTCTTCATCGAGGCGCTGCGCTCGCCCGAGCAGATGGACGCGGCTTGCAGGCGCTTCGCGCACCGCGTCCCCTTGCTGGCCAACATGGTCGAAGGCGGCAAGACGCCGATCCAGGATGCCGATGCGCTGCAGGCGCACGGCTTTCGCATCGCGATCTTTCCGGGCGGCACCGCGCGCGCGGTGGTGCACACGCTGCAGGGCTACTACGCGAGCCTGCACACACACCGCACCACGCAGCCCTGGCGTTCGCAGATGCTGGACTTCGACGCGCTGAACGAAGTCATCGGCACGCCCGAGCTCATGCGCACCGGCCGCCAGTACGAATGAAAAGAGGCCCTCACGCGCAGCGCGCGTACACCAGCGCCAGATAGTCGGCGTGCTTGCGCAGCGCCTCGAGCTGCTGGACGATCGAGCCGCTCACGCGCTCGTCCGGATCGAACTTCAGGCTGCCGTCGGGCAGCAGCACGAAGTGCGTGGTCCCGCGCGGCAGGCCGGGGCGGTTGCCGACGTTGACGTAGCCGCAGCCGGCGCCCGTGGCGCGGTTGTACTTGACGCCCGAGAAGGTCGCGAAGCCGTCGGGCAGCTGGCTTCGCACGTTCGTTTCCACCTTCCATACCGGAAGGTAGAACCACCACACGGCCAGGCCGCCGGCGAACAGCGCGGTCCCGGTCAGGATCGACACAAGCAGTCTCATGTTTCGCTCCTTCCCACGAGCGAAACATTCTATTAATAACGAATACTTTTGTTTAAATAATCTAGGGCAGCTACCGGCGGACGGTCGACATCACCGTCGCGCGGCACCGTGGCTGCTCGTGCGGCGCGAGCAGCACGCAGTTGTCGAGGGCGCGCTGCTGCATGTCGCTCAGGCGCGGCCTGTAGGCGGGTGGCGGCCCGTAGCGGTAGCCCGGTGCGTAGTAGCCGGGCGGCGGCGCCGGGCGGTAGTACGCGCCGGGCGGCGGGTAGTAGGCGGGCGGCGGCGCCTCGTAGTAGACCGGCGGCGCCGGCTGGTAGTAGGCCGGTGGCGGTGCCACGTAGGCCGGCTGCGGGACCACATAGGCCGGCGCGGGCTCGTAGTAGACGGGCCCGCCGACGCCGACGGAGACACTCACCTCCGCGTGGGCGGCCGCGGCGGCGGAAAGCAGGGCGGCAGCGACGGCCGCGGGGAAAAACGCTGTTCTGACAAAGGCAGAGCCAGGGAAGCTCACTGGAATTCTCCGGAATGGGACGATCACGTTCTGAAACGTGGTGGATGGGTGGATGGTGGACACGGTCACGTTTTGTGACGAGGGGGAACCCGCGCCGTGACGGCCAGCGCCACCAGGCAGAAGGCGGCCCCGGCATAGAAGGTCGACGCGGCGCCGAACGCGTCCCAGAGGCCGCCGGCGAGCACGCTGGCCACGAGCATCGCGACGCCGCTGACGAGGTTGAACACGCCAAACGCGGTGCCGCGCAGGTCCGGCGGCGCGGTGTCGGCGACCATGGCGGCCAGGAGACCCTGGGTCATGCCCATGTGCACGCCCCACAGGGCGACGCCGCCGAAGAGCGCGAAGGGGTTGGCGCCCGCGGCCAGCACGAGGTCGGCCGCGATCAGCACCACGAGGCCGAGCCCCAGCAGCCGGCGGTGGCTCATCCCATCGGAAAGCTTGCCGAAGGGATACGCGGACGCGGCGTAGATCACGTTCATGGCCACCATCACGAGCGGAACGAAGGCCGGCGCGATGCCGCTCTGCTGCGCGCGCAGCACGAGGAACGCCTCGCTGAAACGGGCCAGCGTGAAGATCGCGCCGACGCCGACCACCCACCAGTACGCGGCCGGCAGCCGCTTCACGTTCTCGCGGCGCACGGGGTTGGTCCGCACGCGCCCGGCGGCCTTCGCCGGCTCTCGCAAGCCGAAGAACAGCAGCAGCACCGCCAGCGCGCCCGGAATCGCCGCGACCCAGAAGATGGCGCGGAAGTCGTTGGCCCACAGGAGCATCAGCCCGACCGCCACCAGGGGCCCGACGAAGGCGCCCACCGTGTCCAGCGCCTGGCGCAGCCCGAAGGCCGCGCCGCGCAGCTCCGGCGGCGCGATGTCGGCCACCAGCGCATCGCGCGGCGCCCCGCGGATGCCCTTGCCCACCCGGTCCAGGAGCCGCGCGCTCACGAGTCCGCCCAGGCCGGTGGACAGGGCGAAGAGCGGCTTGCTGAGCGCCCCGAGTCCGTAGCCGACGAGGGTCAGGCCCTTGCGCCGGCCGACGTAGTCGCTCAGCGCGCCGGAGAAGACCTTGACGATCAGCGCGATCGACTCGGCGAGGCCTTCGATGATCCCGACTGCCAACACGCTGGTGCCCAGCACCGTCACCATGAACATCGGCAGCAGGCTGTGGATCATCTCGGAGGAAACGTCCATCAGCAGGCTCACGAAGCCGAGCACCCAGATGCCGGCAGGGATGCGACGAAGCGTGGAGGGGGTGGGATCGGGGATCGGGGGAGGCATTTCAGCCACATCTTCCCATTGCTCGCGAGCGCGGCAAAAAAACGGCCCGCGTGAGCGGGCCGTTGCGGGTTGCCGGAACCTCGCCGGGTCAGGGCACGTTGGCGCCCGTGACCTGGTAGACACCGCCCGGCACGCTGTAGCTGCCGCCGAACTCGAACTGGCCGCTCATGCCGCAGCCCGAGGGCGGCGCGCAGGCACCGTTCGGGTTGGACCAGAACACGACCGGCCCGTAGCGGTAGTTGGCGACCTGCCTGCCGGCGTAGTCGGCCACGGTCAGCACGTACGAGTCGGTGCCGTGGCTGTCGTTGTCCTCGGCCCAGACCGGATCCTTCAGGCGCGAGTCCTGCAGCGTGCGGCGGATGGTGCCGCTGTTGCGGTCGGCGCTGAAGTTCACCCACTGGATCTTGCTTTCGCCGCGCGAGACCACGATCAGGCTGTCGATGGTCGGATCGCCGCCGGCCGGGTCATGCTTCGAATACGCGAGCGCGGTCGGGTTCTTGCCGATCGCCATCGAGCCCTTGAGCGCGATGTCGGCCGGCGTCGCACCGGCGGCGTTCGTCAGGTAGTTGGCCAGGCCGTAGAACTGCAGCGTGCCGTCCTCCGTCGCGATCAGGGCGCGTTGCGTGGTCCACAGGGGAACCTTCACCGCGGTCGGGCGCTTGCCGAGGTCCACCGTCTTGATCACGGTCGGCATCTGGGACTGCACGGCCGAGAACGGGTAGGGCCACTGGCTGGCGGCCTGACCGAGGTTGGAGGTCTGCGCGAAGTTCGAGGCGCTGGTGAAGTACATCGACTCGTAGTAGTCGAACAGCGGCTTCAGGTTGATGAAGGCCGCCTTGCCTTCCGACTTGGAGGTCACGACCGCCACCCCGCCATGCGCGTAGCTCCCGTAGTTGCAGCCGCCGGCCATGAAGGTCTGGCGATTGGCTTCCACGTTCAGCGGCATGGAGTTCTGCGTCACGAAGTTCGACGAGCAGCTTCCGCCGCCGGTCGGCGGATAGAGCCGGTGGTAGGACTCGTACATCACGCCGGTGGCGGCCGAGATGTCGGTCGGCGCGGTCATGTCGGCCGGCAGGTCGACATAGCCCAGCACCTTCATGAAGCTGTAGGTGCCCTCGTTGTGCAGGCCCGGGTAATCCGCGGCCCAGTCCATGTGGTACTTGCTGCCCGCGAGCGCAACGACCGCCACCTGGCCCTTCGGGGTGTTCGGGTCCGTCGTGTCCCAGACGGTGATGAGCGCGAACTCGCCGCCGTTGGTGACGGTCACCGCCGTCGGCACCTTGCCGGCATCGAGCTTGGCCGTGATGCGCGTCGGCGTCGTGTTGCTGCCCCAGACGCCGAGGGTGCCGTTGCCGAAGGCGATCACGGCCTGCGCGCAGGTGGTGCCGTAGCAGCGGCCCATCGCGGCCGGAACGCCGGCGCCGTAGTACTCGGTGGTGCCCACCGTGGCCATGCGCACGTTCGGATCGGGCAGGGTCCAACTGTTCTGCGGCGCGTACGAGAAGGTGTTGTTGCGCTGCGCCAGCCACTCGATGGTGCCGATGCCGACGTACTTGCCCGCGTCATCGGGCACGAACGCGTACTGGCCCTGGTTGCTCGAATAGTCGCCGTAATCGGCGATGTACGGTCCGCCCACCTGCCAGGTGACGGCGCTGCCGTAGGTCGACGACGCCGGGAAGGGCGTGGTGGTGGCCGCGGGAACCTGGGCTGAGACGCTGGCTGTCGAGGGCGAGCCGTAGCGGTAGGCGATGGCTTCCTTGGTGCCCTTCTGGATGTTCGCCGCCATCGCGGCGTACTGGGAGGGAACGACCTTGCGCGCACTGTCGACGATGTCGCCGGAGACGGCCGGGGCCGGGGCTGGGGCCGGGGCCGGGGCGGGTGCCGGGGCCGGGGCCGGAGCCGGAGCAGGTGCAGGTGCAGGTGCAGGTGCAGGTGCCGGGGCAGGTGCCGGGGCAGGTGCCGGGGCCGGGGCCGGGGCCGGGGCCGGGGCCGGGGCCGGGGCCGGGGC
>JAGIBP010000066.1 GCA_017744285.1 Variovorax sp. | reverse complement strand
TCCGCCGGCACGCCGAGCAGGCCCGCGCTGCGATGGACGATGCGCGCCAGTTCCTCGGCCGTGTAGAACTCCAGCCGCGCGACGATGCCGAAGCGGTCGCGCAAGGGGTTGGTCAGCATGCCCGCGCGCGTGGTCGCGCCGACCAGCGTGAAGGGCTGCAGGTCGAGCTTGATGCTGCGCGCGGCGGGACCCTCGCCGATCATGATGTCGATCTGGTAGTCCTCGAGCGCGGGGTAGAGGATTTCCTCGACGACCGGCGACAGGCGGTGGATCTCGTCGATGAAGAGCACGTCGTTGCGCTCGAGGTTGGTCAAGAGCGCCGCGAGATCCTTGGGCTTTTCGAGCACCGGGCCGGAGGTCTGGCGCAGGTTCACGCCCAGTTCGGCCGCGATGATGTGCGACAGCGTGGTCTTGCCCAGCCCTGGGGGCCCGAACAGCAGCACGTGGTCGAGCGCCTCGGCGCGATGGCGGGCGGCTCCGATGAAGATCTCGAGCTGCTCGCGCACCTTGGCCTGGCCGACGTATTCGTCGAGCAGCTTCGGGCGCAGCGCGCGTTCGATCGCCTCTTCGTTGGGCGAGGCGGGCGCGGCGGACACCACGCGAGGCGGCACGGGGGCGAAATCGTCGGTCTGGATGGTCATGGGCGTGCGAAGGAGCAAGCAGTTTAGTCGGCCGGCCGGCAGCGCGGGCCCTGCGGCAGAATGCGCCACCGTGTGAAGCATGAAAGGGCGAGCACCTTGTCGAGCATGCGCATGAATGACGACGATCGCGCGCTGTGCGCCGTCACAGCCGGGCTGCTGCGCGCCAGCGCCATGCTGGCCGCGTGGGGGCTGGCGCTGTCCTCCATCGCCGGGCTCGTCCTTGCGCTGACCGGTCGCTCGCTGCCTTCGGTGTCGTGGGCCGCCTATGCCGCGGTGGCGCTCATGGGGCTGCTCGAACGCTACCTGGCGCTGCGCCTTCGCCTCGATGCCGGCACGTACGAAGCCCTGGCGCAGGGTACCGTCAGCTCGTTGGGCAGCCTGGACGGGACGCTCGAACGGCTGGGCCTGCGGCGCGCCGCCGACGAAGCGCGCCCGCTGGCCGACCGGGTGCTGCTGGCCCGCCAGCTCATGCAGCGGCACGGCATCGCGGTGACCGCGCAAACGGTGATGTTCGCACTGGCGCTGGCCCTGCAGGAAGGCCGCTGAGCGCCCTACTTCGCCAGCGCGCGAAGCGCCAGCTTGATCCCCTCGCCCACCGCGACGTCCTTCGGCAGCGCCTTGAGCGCGGCCGCGGCCTCCTTGTCGCTGTAGCCCAGCGCCACGAGCGCCTGCAGGATGTCGGCCTGGCTCTCGCTGGCCGCGTGCGCCGGCAGCGCGATCTCTGCGCCGAGCTTGCCCTTGAGCTCGAGCAGGAGCCGCTCCGCCGTCTTCTTGCCGATGCCGGGGATCTTGACCAGGCGCCCGGCCTCCTGCAGCGTGATCGCCTGCGACAGCTCGTCGACGCTCATGCCGCTCAACACACCCAGCGCGGTGCGCGGGCCGACGCCCGAAATCTTGATCAGTTGCCGGAAGGCCGCGCGCTCGGCGGCGGTGCCGAAACCGTAGAGGATCTGCGCGTCCTCCCGCACCACGAAGTGCGTGAGCAGCGACACGCGCTCGCCGGCGGCCGGCAGGTTGTAGAAGGTGCTCATGGGCACGTCCACCTCGTAGCCGACGCCGTGGCAGTCCACCACCACCTGCGGCGGATTGCGTTCGGCCAGGGTCCCCGTGAGTTTGCCTATCATGCGCGCTTTCCGATCTTGAAAATGAAACTCGCGTGATTCTGCGACACACCTTCGCCCCGCCCAACAACACCCGCCTGGGCCATCTGTGCGGCCCGCTCGACGCGAACCTGCGGCGCATCGAGGAAGCGCTCGGTGTCAAGATCGCGCACCGCCACGAGCAGTTCAAGGTCGACGGCCCCAAGGTCAATGCGCAACGCGCCATGGACGTGCTGCAGGCCCTCTACGAGATCGCCCAGCGGCCGATCGACGCCGCGGTCGTCCAGCTGACGCTGGCGGGCGATGGCTCCATGACCGAGGCGGACGACGGCGCGGTCCTGCTCGCCACCCGGCGCGCCGACCTGCGCGCGCGCACGCCCAACCAGAGCGTCTACCTGCAGAACATCGCGAGCCACGACATCACGCTGGGCATCGGCCCCGCCGGCACCGGCAAGACCTACCTCGCGGTCGCGAGCGCGGTCGACGCACTGGAGCGCAGCGCGGTGCAGCGCATCGTGCTCACGCGCCCCGCGGTCGAAGCCGGCGAGCGCCTCGGCTTCCTTCCGGGCGATCTGACGCAGAAGGTCGACCCCTACCTGCGGCCGCTGTACGACGCGCTCTACGACCTCATGGGCTTCGACCGCGTGCAGAAGGCCTTCGAGCGCAACGCACTGGAGATCGCGCCCCTGGCCTTCATGCGCGGACGCACGCTCAACAACGCCTTCGTGATCCTCGACGAGGCCCAGAACACCACGCCCGAGCAGATGAAGATGTTCCTCACGCGCATCGGCTTCGGCGCCAAGGCGGTGGTCACCGGCGACGTCAGCCAGATCGACCTGCCCAAGGGGCAGCTGAGCGGGCTCATCGACGCCGAGCGCATCTTGAAGCGCGTCAACGGCATCGCGATCACGCACTTCACGAGCGCCGACGTGGTGCGCCATCCGCTGGTGGCCCGGATCGTCGACGCCTACGACAACGCCCGCAAGCGCAGCGCCTGATGGCACTCCCGGACCTTTCCCTCTCGCTGCAGTTCGGCCGCTTCAAGGGCGTCGAGCGTCATCGCGCCGCGCTGCCGCGCCACAGCGTCGGCCGCTGGATCCGCCATGCGCTCGAAGCCGACGGCGAAATCACGGTGCGGATCGTCGACGCCGACGAGGGCCAGCGCCTGAACCGCGAGTTCAGGGGCAAGGACTACGCCACCAACGTGCTGACCTTCGACTACGCGCAAGCGCCCGTCGTGATGGCCGACCTGGTGCTCTGCGCACAGGTCGTCGCCAAGGAGGCGAAGGAGCAGCGCAAGACCCTGGCCGCGCACTACGCGCACCTGCTGGTGCACGGCACCCTGCATGCGCAGGGCTGGGACCACGAAACCGGCGACGAAGACGCCGAGGCGATGGAGGCGCGCGAGATCGAGATCCTGGCGCGCCTGGGCATCAAGAACCCGTACTGAGCCCCCGCAGCCCTCAGGGCGAGATCTGCAGCGGGATCGTCACCGGCCCATCGTTCATCAGGTGAACCTTCATGTCGGCGCCGAACTCGCCGGTCTGGACCACCGGATGCGCGGCCCGGGCCTTCGCGACGAAGTGCTCGTAGAGCCGCCGGCCATCGTCCGGCGCGGCCGCCTGCGTGAAGCTCGGGCGATTGCCGGCGCTGGCGTCGGCCGCGAGCGTGAACTGGCTCACGACCAGCAGGCCCCCGCCCACGTCCTGCACGCTGCGGTTCATCTTGCCGGCCTCGTCCGAAAAGATGCGCAGCTTCAGGATCTTGGCCAGCATGCGGTCGGCCTGTGCCTCGCCGTCGCCGCGCTCCGCGCACAGCAGCACGAGCAAGCCCGCCCCGATGGCGCCGACGGTGCGTCCGTCGACGTCGACGCGCGCCGAGCCGACGCGCTGCAACACAGCCTTCATATCGTATGTGCCTTGGATTCCTTGGACGTAGCACGCGCCTCCATCCCGAGCGGCAGCAGTTGAATGGTCACGCGCAGCCCGGGCACGGCATCCATCAGCGCCTGCTCGAGCGCATCGCGCAGGCCGGCCGCGCGCTCCAGCGTCCACGTGCCGGGCACGTGCATGTGCAGGTCGGCGAAGCGGCGCTGGCCGGCGCGGCGCGTCACCATGTCATCGAATCGAAGTTGCGCGCCTTCTGGAACGCCGGCGGCGAAGCGCTCCAGCGTGGCGCTCAGCACGGCCTGGGTCGGCGGGTCCAGCGCCTCGTCCATCAGGCCCTGCGACGAGCGCCAGACCAGCCGGGCGCCTTCGCGCATGATGTTCAGCGCCACCGCGATGGCGAGCAGCGGGTCGAGCCAGACCCAGCCCGTGAGCGCGACGGCGACCACCCCCAGCAACACGCCGACCGACGTCCAGACGTCGCTCAGCAAGTGCCTCGCATCCGCCTCCAGGGCGATCGAATGGTGCACCTGCGCCGCCCTGAACAGCACGGCCGCGAGCAAGCCGTTGAAGACCGAGCTCAGCACCGACAGGGCCAGCCCCCATCCGAGTTGCTCGAGCGGCTGCGGCGCGAGAAGGCGCACCACAGCCGCCCAGATGATCGCGATCGCGGCGCCGATGATCAGGATGCCTTCGAACCCCGACGAGAAATACTCGGCCTTGTGATGGCCATACGGATGCCCTTCGTCCGCCGGCCGCATGGCAACCGTGACCATAATCAGGGCGAACATGGCGCTCGCCAGGTTCACGAACGACTCCATCGCGTCCGAGATCAGGCCCATGGAGTTCGTGATGTACCCCGCGACCCCTTTGAGCACGATGGTGACGAGCGCCACCACGACCGACACCTGCAGCAGCCTGCGCGGACTCAAGGAGGCGAGCGTCGATAAATGCGGGATGAGAGGCAAGAGGGACGGATCCAGTCAAGTAATCAACGGATTGCCGCGGAATTATGGCGTCCCGGCGCGTCGCCGGAGCGCGCGCCGAGGGCTGCATGTAATACTCGCGGGCTACTCGCAAACGGACTGCATGTCGTTTCCCTCGTGATCAAACGCCTCGCCCTCGCCTTGCCTGCCCTCGTTCTCGCCTGCGCCAGCGCCCTCGCGCAGACCGCCGCAGCACCAGCCGCCACGAACCCGCGCGATGAAGCGCGCGCCGGCACCCTCAAGTCCGTGCGTGGCAACGTGCGGGTGCTGGGGCTGGACGACTCGTCGCGCCCCGCGAGTCCGGGCGATGGGCTCGCGCCGATCGATCGTCTCGTGACCGGCCCGGACTCCGGCGCCAGCGTGGTCCTGCGCGACGGCACGCGGATCGTCGTCGGGCCGTCGTCGCGCCTGGATCTCAAGGAATTCCATTTCGATTCGACCACGCAGGATGGCGGGATCCTCGTGTCGCTGCTGCGCGGCTCGCTGCGCATGGTGACCGGCCTCATCGGCAAGACGAATCCCGATGCGGTCCGCGTCGAGACGCCGACGGCAGTCATCGGAATCCGGGGCACCGACTTCATCGTCCAGGCGGACCCGCAGCCGTGAGCCGCCGACAGCTGGCGCCGCTGCTCGCGAACCTGGCGATCGCGCTGGTTCTTTCGGCCTGCTCGACCTCGGGAACGCGCGTCATTCTCCTGCCGCAGCCGGACGGCAGGCCGTCCGCCGTCGTGGTCAGCACCGAAGATGGGCAGGAGACGCTGTCCGAGCCCTATCAGCGGGCGACGGCCAAGGCCCGGGAACGCGGCGCACCGGTCGTGGACAAGGCCGACCCGGCCCGGGTGGAAGCCGAGAACAAGCCGCTCTTCGAGCTGATGCCGCCGTCGCCGCAGCGGTTCACGGTCTACTTCGACGTGGGCGAAACCCTGCTCACGCCGGCGTCCCAACGGATCGTGAACGATGCGCTCGCGGCCGCCCAGGCGCGCAGCGGAGGCGAGATCGTGGTCACCGGCCACACGGACACCGTGGGCCCGCTCGCACGCAACGACGGGCTCTCGCGCGAACGCGCCGCGATCGTGCGGCAGATCTTCCTGGACCGCGGCTTCGCCGCGAACCGCGTGGAGGCCGTGGGCCGGGGTGAGCGGGAGCCGGCGATCCCGACGGCCGACGAGGTGGCCGAGCCGCGCAACCGCCGCGTGACCATCGAGGTCCGCTGAGCGCCGCGAAACGAATCAGGCGAGCGTGATGCGCGCGAACTTGCGCTTGCCGACCTGCACCACGTAGGTTCCGGGCGGCAGCTTCAGGCCCTTGTCGCTCACCACGCCGGAGTCGACCCGCACGCCGCCGCCGTCGATGAGGCGGTTGCCCTCGGAGGTCGATGGCGCGAGGCCTGCCTGCTTGAGCAGCTGGGCGATGCCTAGCGGTGCGCCCGACAGGCTCACTTCGGGAATGTCGTCCGGCACGCCGCCCTTGCTGCGGTTGATGAAGTCCTGCTCGGCCGCATCGGCCGCCGCCGCGCTGTGGAAGCGCGCGGTGATCTCCTTGGCCAGCGCGACCTTGGCGTCCTTCGGGTTGCGGCCCGCCTCGACCTCGGCCTTGAGCGCCGCGATCTCGGCCATCGAACGGAAGCTCAGCAGCGTGTACCACCGCCACATCAGCGTGTCGGAGATCGACAGAACCTTGGCGAACATCGTGTTCGCGTCCTCGCTGATGCCGATGTAGTTGTTCTTGCTCTTGGACATCTTCTCGACGCCGTCGAGCCCCTCCAGGAGCGGCATCGTGAGAATGCACTGCGGCTCCTGGCCGTACTCCTGCTGCAGGTGCCGCCCCATCAGCAGGTTGAACTTCTGGTCGGTGCCGCCGAGTTCGAGGTCCGAGCGCAGCGCGACCGAGTCATAGCCCTGCATGAGCGGATAGAGGAATTCGTGCACGGAGATCGACTGGCCGGCCTTGAAGCGCTTGTTGAAGTCCTCGCGCTCCATCATGCGCGCCACGGTGTATTTGGCCGCGAGCTGGATCATGCCGCGCGCGCCGAGCGGGTCGCTCCACTCGGAGTTGTAGCGGATCTCGGTCCTGGCCGGGTCCAGCACCAGGCTGGCCTGCCGGTAGTAAGTCTGGGCGTTCGCCTCGATCTGTTCGCGGGTCAGCGGCGGGCGCGTGCTGTTGCGGCCCGAAGGGTCGCCGATGGTCGTCGTGAAATCGCCGATCAGGAAGATCACGGTGTGCCCCAGATCCTGCAACTGGCGCATCTTGTTGAGCACCACCGTGTGCCCGATATGAATGTCGGGCGCCGTGGGGTCCAGGCCGAGCTTGATGCGAAGCGGCGTGCCGGTCGCCTCGGAACGCTGGAGCTTGCGCACCCACTCTTCCTGGGGAAGCAGCTCGTCGGTTCCACGAAGCGAAATTTCGAGCGCCTGACTTACGCCTTCGGACAGACTTGCAGATGTAACAATACCGGGGGTCATTGGGCTTTAGGGGGATCGGCGTAGGACAGAAGCTATGCCGAAGTTATACTCGGCCGGCTTTTTTCAAGCGCCGAATTCTAAAGCGGCGCTGTTGCCCGCACCGTCCTGCCGCCCGTCCGACACGGCCCTTGCAGCACGGTTTCGCTGACCTGAGCTGGAATTCATAGTTTGATCAACGGCATTCTTGCCGCCGAGGAGCTGATCGCTTCCCGTGTGGCCCACATATTTCGGACGTATCCGAAGCAGATCTCGGCCGCCGTTGCCGTGCTGCTTCTGTCCGCGGGCGGTGGCGCCTTCGCGGTAGCGTCCCTCGGTCCCGATGCGGCCGATCTCCCGGTCAAGCAGGTGTTCGAGGCGGTCACGCCGCTGTCCTTCGCCGAACAGGCCGAAGCCCTGGACAACCACAGCTTCACCCTCTTCCGCACCGACAGCACGCGTTCGAGCGACACCGCCGAAGCGCTGCTCCAGCGCCTGGGCATCACCGACCCCGCTGCCGCCGCGTACGTTCGCGGCAGCGCCGAAGCGCGCACCGCGCTCCTGGCGCGTCCCGGTCGCACCGTGACCGCCGAAGCCACGCAGGAAAACACGCTGCAGAAGCTCAGCGCGCGCTGGATTCCGGACGGCGACGGCAGCTTCAAGCGCGTCGTGATCGAGAAGGCGCCCGGCGGTTTCCGCACCCGCACCGAAACCGACACGCTGACTCCGGGCACGCGCCTGGCGAGCGGCATCGTGCGCACCTCGCTCTTCGCCGCCACCGACGACGCCGGCATTCCCGATCCGGTCGCGACCCAGCTGGCGGACATCTTCTCGGGCGACGTCGACTTCCGCTCGCTGCGCAAGGGCGACCGCTTCGCCATCGTCTACGAAACCTTCGACGCCGACGGCCAAACGCTGCGCACCGGCCGCATCCTGTCGGCCGAGTTCGAAAGCAACGGCAAGCTGCACCAGGCCCTGTGGTTCCAGGAGCCCGGCCAGAAAGGCGGCTACTACCGGCCGAACGGCGACAGCCTCCGCCGCGCCTACCTGTCCTCGCCCGTCGAGTTCACACGCGTGAGCAGTGGCTTCGCGATGCGGCTCCATCCCATCCTGAACAGCTGGCGCCAGCACCACGGCATCGACTTCGCCGCACCGAGCGGCACGCCCGTGCGCGCGGTCGGCGACGGCACGGTCGAGTTCGCCGGCACCCAGAGCGGGTACGGCAACATCGTGATCCTGAAGCATCGCAACAACCAGGAAACGGCGTACGCGCACCTGAGCCGCATCGACGTGAAGGTCGGCCAGAGCATCAGCCAGAGCCAGACGCTGGGCGCGGTCGGCTCCACAGGGTGGGCCACCGGGCCGCACCTGCACTTCGAGTTCCGCGTGAACGGCGAATACCACGACCCGTCCACCATCGCTCAGCAGGAAGGCGGCGTTCCCATCAGCACCGCTTCGCGCCCCGCCTTCGAGCGCATGGCCATGGCGACGCGCGCCGAGCTGTCGGCGGCCTTCTCGGTGGTCCAGGCAAGCGCCGACTGACACCGCGCGCCGACCCGCCCGTCCCGGACCATGGCTGAACTCTTCATCGGCCTGATGTCGGGGACATCCCTGGATGGCGTCGATGGCGTGCTGGCCGATTTTTCCGACGGGAAGATCTCGGTCCAGGGCTATGCGGCGGCGCCCTTTCCCGTCGCGCTGCGCGCGGAGCTCATGGCGCTCAACACCCCTGGCGACAACGAGCTGCATCGCGCAGCCCTGGCTGGAAACGGCCTGGCTCGCGCCTACGCCGGCGTGGTCCAGCAGCTCCTCGAGGACGCCGGAGTGGCCGCGCAGGCAGTGGAAGCCATCGGTGCCCATGGCCAGACGGTCCGGCACCGGCCCGGCGAGTTCGACGACGTCGGCTACACGCTGCAGATCAACAACCCGTCGCTCCTGGCGGAACTGACCGGTATTCCGGTCGTGGCGGACTTCCGAAGCCGGGACCTGGCCGCCGGCGGCCAAGGCGCCCCGCTCGTTCCGGGCTTCCATCACGCCCTGTTCGCGCGTCGCGACCGGGCGGTCGCCGTGCTGAATATCGGCGGCATCTCCAATCTCAGCCTGCTTCCGGCAGGCGAGGGGACCGTGCTCGGCTTCGACTGCGGACCCGGCAATGCCCTGATCGACCACTGGTGCCAGACGTACCACGGCCAGCCCTATGACGCCGGCGGCCAGTGGGCGGCCAGCGGACGCGTGCTGCCCGAACTGCTCGCGCGCCTGCTCGCGGAGCCGTACTTCTCCAAGAGCCCGCCCAAGAGCACCGGCCGCGATCTGTTCAATCCCGACTGGCTGGCCGCCTGCCTGGGGACGTCGGCGGCCGACCCGGCCGATGTGCAGGCCACGCTGACCGAACTCACGGCGAAGGCCTGCGCCGAGCACCTGGAACGACACGGACCGGACAGCCAGCTGCTCGTCGTGTGCGGTGGTGGCGCGCTCAACAGCCATCTGCTCTCCCGGCTGCGGGCCTTGCTGCCGGCGGTGGAGGTCGTCTCGTCGGCCGAGCGCGGATTGCCGCCGCAGGAGGTGGAGGCCGCCGCCTTCGCTTGGCTGGCGCGCTGCACGTTGCGCGGGACCCCGGGCAACTTGGCCAGCGTCACGGGGGCCCGCGGCGCCCGCGTGCTCGGCGCCATCTACCCGGCCTGACGCGCGCGTGGCCGCACGGGCCGCCGCCTCGACCGTGCGTCAGCCCTGCCCCGACACCTCCGGCTGGGCGGGCTGCGCCGCCCTCGCCTCCGGCGGCAGGTTCCAGAAGATGAGTGCCGACGCGAGCGTGATGAGACCCATGCTCGCGAACGTGGCCTCGAAGGCGTGCAAGGTGGCCAGCGGCGTCGCGCTCCCGAAAATGCCCGTGTAGCCCGCGAGGACCGCACTCGCGACCGCCACACCCAGGCTCATCGCCAGCATCTGCACCATCGACAGGAGGCTGTTGCCGGCACTGGCCATGCTGCCGTCCAGGTCCTTCAGCGTGATGGTGTTCATCGCGGTGAACTGCAGCGAGTTGACCGCCCCGAAGACGAGCAATTGCACCACATGCAGCGCCAGCGGCTGCCCGGGAGTGGCGAACGCGAAGCTCGCCATCGCGAGCCCGACCAGCGAGGTATTGACGACCAGCACTCTCCGATAGCCGAACCGGGTGATCAAGGGCGTGGCGAAGGACTTCATGGCCATGCCCGCGAGCGCGATCGGCAGCATCATCATCCCGGCCCGCAGCGGCGAGTAGCCCATCGAGACCTGCAGCAGCAGCGGGATGAGAAAAGGCATGCAGCCGCTTCCCAGGCGGCAGAACAAATTGCCGAGCAGGCCGATGCTCAGCGTCGGGATGCCGAACAGCGCCGGCTCGAAGAGCGGATACGGCCGCCGCACCGCATGCAGCCAATAGGCAGCGATGCTCGCGAAGCCGAAGATGAGGAGCACGAACACCCCGGCCTCGCGCAATCCGAGCCCCGAGACCCCATCGATGGCCAGCGACACCGCCACCATGCCGAAGGCCAGCAGGCCATAGCCCAGGCTGTCGAAGCGGTGGACGATCGGTGCCCGCAGGTCCGGCATGATGCGGTACGCGGCAACGCAGCCCACCAGACCCACGGGCACATTGATGAGGAAGATCCAGTGCCACGAGGCGTACTGCACCAGCCAGCCGCCGAGCGTCGGCCCGAGCAGCGGTCCGACCAGCCCCGGGATTGCCACGAAGCTCATCGCGGCCAGGAATTCGGCGCGAGGCACCGACCGCAGCAGCGCCAGCCGCCCCACCGGCAGCAGGAGCGCGCCGCCCATGCCCTGGATCACCCGCGCCGCCACCAGCGGCCCGATGCCGCGAGACATGGCGCACAGCACCGACCCGGCGACGAACAGAACGATGGCGAACAGGAAGACGCGCCGCGTGCCGAAGCGGTCGGCCAGCCAACCCGAGGCCGGGATCAGCATCGCCATCGTCAGCGCGTAGGACACCACCACGGATTGCATGCGAAGCGGGCTTTCGCCCAGGCTCGACGCCATCGCGGGCAGGGCCGTGTTGATGATCGTCGCATCCAGCGTCTGCATGAAGAAGCCGATGGCGACGAGCCACAGCAGGCTCCTGGGAGGGCCGCCGGGCGTCGATCTGGCGGGGCTCATGGGCGCACTCCCCCGGGGCACAGGCAGCAAAAAGCCGCCCGCAGGCGGCTTTGCCGGATGGCTTGATGCGGTCGCATCAAGCCGAGAAGCTCGATCCGCAACCGCAGGTGCTGGTGGCGTTCGGGTTCTTGATCACGAACTGAGCGCCCTGGAGGTCTTCCTTGTAGTCGATCTCGGCGCCGACCAGGTACTGGTAGCTCATCGCGTCGATCAGGAGCGATACGCCGTTCTTGGTCATCGTCGTGTCGTCTTCGTTGGTGATTTCATCGAAGGTGAAACCGTACTGGAAGCCCGAGCAACCGCCGCCCTGCACGAAGACGCGCAGCTTGAGATCGGGATTGCCTTCCTCGGCGATCAGGTCGGCCACCTTGGCCGCCGCGCTGTCGGTGAAGACGATCGGGTCGGGCATCTGGGTTTGAACATTTTCTGCAACGGCACTCATCGAGAGAACTCCTGTGGGGCCGGTAGGCGGCCGAATGAGGGAATGCTACTTCAATCAACAAAAAACCGCCCGAAGGCGGCTTTTTGACAGTCCGGGCGGTAAGCCCAAAAGGAAAGGCTGCGGATCAGCGCTTCGAGAACTGCTTGCGGCGGCGCGCGGAATGCAGACCGACCTTCTTACGCTCGACTTCACGCGCATCGCGCGTCACGAAGCCAGCCTGGCTCAGCACCGGCTTGAGCGACGCGTCGTAGTCGATCAGCGCGCGGGTGATGCCATGGCGCGTGGCGCCGGCCTGGCCGGATTCGCCGCCGCCCGCCACGTTGACCATGATGTCGAAGGTTTCGACATTGTTGGTCAGGAAGAGGGGCTGCTTGGCGATCATGATCGAGGTCTCGCGGCCAAAGAAATCCGTGATGTCTTTGCCGTTGACCGTGATCTTGCCGGTGCCTTTTTTCAGAAACACGCGGGCGACGCTGGACTTGCGACGGCCGGTGCCATTGTTCCATTCACCAATCATTCTCAAGGCTCCTTACAGTTCCAGCACTTTGGGCTGTTGGGCGGCATGCGGGTGCTCTGCGCCACCGTACACCTTGAGTTT
>JAGIBP010000065.1 GCA_017744285.1 Variovorax sp. | reverse complement strand
CCGCCGAGCGAGGCGCTCAGGCTGCCGCTGCTTCCGCCGCGGCCGCTGTTACCGCTCGCGCCGCCGCGTCCGCCGTCGCCGCCGGTGGAGGAGGCGCGTCCGCTGCTGGTCAGGCCCGCCGCCAGGCCGCCCCGGCCGTTGCCGCCGTCGCCGGCGGTCGAGTCGCCGATCGTGGCGCTGCCGTTCGTGACGTTGCCGTTGCTGGCGTAGCCGCCCGGCGAGCCGGTCGCGCCCGTGGCGCCGTTGCCGGTGCCGCTCGCCGTGCCGCCGCGGCCCGTGCCGCCCTTGCCGCCATAGCCGTCGCCGCCCGCTGCCGAGCCGGTGTTGAAGGCCTTGTTGCCGATGTCGCGGATGGTGTTGCCCGTGACCGTGCCGGTCAGGTTGCTCGTCGCGGTGGCCGTGCTCGAGCTGAAGTTGAAGGCGTCAGTGAACGAGCCGGTCGAATTGGTCAATGCGGCCGACTTGCCGGACGCATTCGACGAGCTGCGCGTGTGCGTGCTGCTGTCGGTGGCGGTGTTGTTGCTGTCGTTGGTGCTGCTGTTCGTCCGCGTGCTGCTGTTCGTGTAGTCCACGTTCACGTTCACATCGTCCCCCGCACCCGACGGTCCTGCCGTTTGCTGGGCCAGCGCCGCGCCGCTGAATCCGAAGGCAAGCGCAATGGCCGAAGCCAGTAATGACTTTTTCATGAACCCTCCAAAAGAAGTTGAACAAGCATGGATTGACGTGCGTCGCCGCAAATCGAAGGGCGCAGTGCAACTTCGGTGCCAGCAAATTACGGCTTGTTGCGCGGGGACCTTTCTTCATTGGGACCGTGTCGAAGGGCCGTGCTCGTTGCGGAAGCGATGGCCGTCCGAAGGGCCTCTGGAGTGGCTCTTTCGGGTGCTCACTGTCACATCGGCTTGACGGTGAATGCAGCCTGAACGATGGTGTGCCCGCTCTGATCGCCAGTGGTGGCTTGACTTTCGCGGGCTGGCCCGGATCTGCGCGATCTGTCTCGGCAGCGAGACATGCGCGCGGATGGCGAGTCGGCGGCTGCAGCGACGCTCCGTCGGGCCGGCCATGCGGGGGTCCGCGCGCGGTCGGCCGCATCGGTCGCCCGGATTCCGATGCGAACTGCAACATCGCTGAGACACGGCCGTGGAGACCCGCTGCCGATTACTTTTGTTTGCAACTTACGACTTTGCTTGGCTGAAGCATTGCGATTACGCTGCCCGCCACACCTCGACGAGAACGAAGAAGAGGGGGCTATCCATGGAGATCCATCGCCCATCCCGGGCACTCTTGGCGCTTGCCTGTTCAACCATGGCATGGACCGGCGTCGACGCGCAGACGCAAGGCTCGGCAACCCAGCAACGCAACGCAGCGGCGCGTCGCGTCGAGGCGCTCCAGAAGCAGGTGACCGAGCAGGGCCAGCAGATCGAGGCGCTGCGCCGGCAGGCCGCCGAGCAGGAGACGCGATACCGCGAGTTGCAGGAGCGCCTGTCCTCGCAGGAGGCGAAGAGCGCCGCGCCGCAAAGGCCGGCGCCGCTGCCCGCGCCGGGTTCCAAGATCGCCGAGGAGACGGTGCCCGCCGGTGCGGCGGAGGCCGCCGACACCACGCAGCGGCCGGTGCGCGTAGGCGTGGCGCCGGCCGAGGAGGTGCAGGCCCCGCCGGTGGCGCAGCTCTTCGACGAGCCGAGCATCCTCACGCCGAAGGGCGGCTTCGTGCTGGAGCCTTCGCTGCAGTACGGCTACTCGTCGAACAATCGCGTCGCGCTGGTCGGCTACACCGTGATCCCGGCGATCCTGATCGGCCTGATCGATGTGCGCGAGTTCAAGCGCAACACCTTCATCGGCGCGCTGACCGGCCGCTGGGGCGCGACGAACCGCATGGAATTCGAACTGAAGCTGCCCTACGTGGCGCGCTCGGATTCGACCATCAGCCGCGAGATCTTCACCGGCTCGGCGACGGACAACGTCTTCAACACCCACGGCAACGGCATCGGCGACGTGGAAGCCGCCATGCGCTACCAGATCATGGATGGCCGCGACAACAACAAGCCCTACGTGGTCGGCGGCCTTCGCTTCAAGTCGCGCACCGGCACCGACCCGTTCGAAGTGCCGGTGGACTGCGTGACGCGCTGCATCGGCAACACCACGGGCACCGGCCTGCCGCTGGAGCTTCCGACGGGGTCGGGCTTCTATTCGCTGCAGCCGAGCCTGACCTTCCTGCTGCCGTCCGACCCGGCCGTCTTCTTCGGCGGGCTGAGCTACACCTACAACTTCGGACGCAACGACGTCAGCCAGACGGTGCGCGACGGCGCGACCCAGTTCCTCGGCGACATCAAGCCCGGCGACGTGTGGGGCATGAATTTCGGCATGGGCCTGGCAATCAACGAACGCTCGTCGTTCAGCCTCGGCATGGAGCTGTACTCCGTCGGACCCACGAAGCAGAATGGCCAGACGGTCATCGGCTCCGTGCGCACGCAGCTTGCCTCGCTGCTCCTGGGCTATTCGTACCGCTACAGCCCCAAGTCCGTGTTCAACGTCAGCGTGGGGGCCGGCCTGACCCGCGATACGCCGGACCTCCAGCTGACCGTGCGGTTCCCCATGTCCTTCTAGCGCGGGGCATGGCATGCAGCCCGGAAGCATCCTCTGCGTGACGCTGGGCGGGGCCGCGACCCCGGTGCTCGAGGCCCTGATCGCGCGGGGCTGGGACGTGACGCAGGCCGGCGACCTGGTGGCCGCGGGCCGCATCCAGGCGCACCGGCACTTCAAGGTGGGGTTGCTGATCGTCGGCACTTCGCTGATCGTGGCGGAGGCCGCGGTCGAGGCCTGCGTCAATGCCTCGCCGGGGTCGGAGTGGATCTGCCTGTGCGAAGCCGAAGCCCTGGAGCACACCGGGCTGCGCGAACTGGTGCTCGGCTGTTTTTTCGACCACCAGGTCTTGCCCGTCGACCTTGACGAACTCGAGATGACGCTGCAGCACGCGAGCCAGCGCGCGCTGCTTCGACTGCGCCACGACGCCGCGCATCGGCACGCGGTCGACGCGCTCGGCATGGTCGGGCAGGGGCCCGCCATCACGCGCCTGCGCCAGCAGATCCGCAAGGTGGCCGCAACCGATGCGCCGGTGCTGATCGGCGGCGAAAGCGGCAGCGGCAAGGAACTCGCGGCACGCGCGATCCACCAGTGCTCGCATCGCTCGGCCGGGCCCTTCGTGGCGGTGAACTGCGGGGCGATCTCGCCCAACCTGATCCAGTCCGAGCTGTTCGGGCACGAGCGCGGCGCTTTCACCGGCGCGTCGTCGGAGCGGCGCGGGCTGATCGAGGCGGCCAACGGCGGCACCATCTTTCTCGACGAGATCGGCGACCTGCCGGTGGAACTGCAGACCAACCTGCTGCGCTTCCTGCAGGAGAAGACCATCAACCGGGTGGGTGCCGTGCGCAGCCTGCACGTGGACGTGCGGGTGGTCGCGGCGTCGCACGTGGACCTGGCCGAAGCCGTGGCGGTGGGGCAGTTCCGCGACGATCTCTTCTACCGGCTCAACGTGCTGTCGATCGAGGTGGCGCCGCTCAGGCGCCGCATGGAGGACGTGCCGATCCTGGCGGAATACTTCTTTCAGCGCTGCGCCGCCAAGAGCCGCGCGCGCGTCAAGGGCTTCAGCAGGCAGGCGGTCGCGGCGATGCTGGCCCACGCATGGCCCGGCAACGTGCGCGAGCTCTTCAACCGCGTGCAGCGCGCGGTGGTGATGACGGACCGGCGCCTGATCGGCCCCAACGACCTCGGCCTCGCGCCGGTGGACAACCCGGTGGGCATGGGCCTGGATGCGGCGCGCACGGTCGCCGAGCGCGACGCGATCGTGCTGACGCTGACGCGTGTGGGCCGCAACATCACGCATGCGGCGCGCGAACTCGGCGTCTCGCGCATGACGCTCTACCGCCTGATGGACAAGCACAGCATCGCGCTCGACGCCGGGCCGCGTCCGCACGTGACGCCGCCCTGGTCGGCGCCGACCGCGCCGTTGCAGCCGCTGCGGCCCGCCCCGGCGGGCCACCCGCTCGATGCGATGCTGGGCACGCCGGCCGCGGGCGCCTTCCATGCCGACTGGACGGGCGTCGACAAGCCAGTGGGCCGGGCTTGAGGAGCAGACGGCGCTCAGAGCGCCGCGGCCGCTTCGATCGCGCTGCGCACCGCGCCTTCGATCGTCGCGGGGTAGGCGCCGTCGACGTAGTCCCCGCAGGCGAGAAGGCCCGGCGCGACCTGCATGGGCGGGCGCACCACGCCCGGGGTGCAGGCGAAGGTGGCGCGGCGTTCGATCACGGTGCGCACGGGGGCGAGCCCCGCGAGGCCCAGCGCATCGCGCGCCTGCGCGATCACCTGCCGCTGCAGCAGTTCGCGGTCGTCGCCGCTCGCGCTGATCACGAAGGCGAGCAGGCCCCTGGGACCGCCGAGCCGGCCGCGATCGAAGGCGAACTGCGCCGGTGCCTCGGGCGTGCAGTGCAGCGCGAGGAAGGGCGTCGGGAGCGCCGCGTCTGCGCCGTGCAGGTAGACCGTGGCGATCGCCTCGTGCGCGAGCGCGTCGGCGGTCGCGGACCAGGCAGGCGCGATGTCGGCCGCGAGGCGCGCGGCCTCCCAGGGCGGGCAGGCCAGCACGACGCGCTCGAAGGCTTCGCCATCGACGCGCCAGCCGCTGCGGCCGCCTTCGATGGAACGCACGCGCTGTCCGAGCGCGGTGCGCGCGCCGTGCCCCTGCAGCCAGCGGGCGGCCGCATCGGGGAAGAGGGCGCCCAGGTCGACGCGCGGCAGCAGCAGTTGCGAGCCGCCGGGCGTACGGAACAGGGCCTCGTCGAGCACGCGCAGGAACACCTGGCCGCTCGCCGCCTCGGCGCGCGTGTTGAGCGCCGAGACGCACAGCGGCTCGACGAGTTCGGCGCGCACGCGCGGCGTGAGCGTGGCGCAGAGGTCGGCCACCGTCGCGTGGCCCGCGCAGGCGAAGCGCTGCCGCTGCCACCGCATCGAGGTGCGAAGCAGGGACAGCTTGTCCTGCCACGACCAGCCGCGCGCACCGAGCACGCCGGCCAGCACGTCCAGCGGCGCGATGCGGCGGGTGGCGTGGTCGAGCCAGGCGGGAAGGTTCGGCAGCGAAAGGCCGCTGCCGTCCGGGAAGCGCAGGTCGAGCGGCACGCGCTGCAAGGCGGCGCGCGGGTCGACGCCGACGCGCGCCATCAGCTCGAGTGAGGCGGTGTAGGCGCCGATCAGGATGTGCTGCCCGTTGTCGAGCGTGACGCGCTCGCCGCCGGGCAGCGTGGCGGCGAGCGAGCGCGCGCGGCCGCCCCAGTTGCGTGCGGCTTCGAACACGCTGACCGCGTGGCCCGCGCGCACGGCTTCGACCGCGCACGCCGTGCCGGCCCAGCCGCCGCCGATGATCGCGGTTTTCACGGCTCGCCCGTCCCGATGCATTCCGGCGGCGTGAAGCGCCTGCCCGTTCGCGGGCGGCCGCGGAACCGGCTTGGCCGGGCCGCTGGCAGCGCCCCCGGTAGGGGGTTGGCGAAGCGACACGAAGTGCGCGCAGCCTGGGGGCGAGTCACAGTCTTCCGAGTGCCTGCACGCGCCAGGCGAGCCAGAACTTGCGTACCGGTGTGAGGCTCACGCGCTGGTTGAGCACCTGGAAGTCGTCGCGTTCGATCTCCGAGAGCAGCGTGCGGTAGATGCTCGCCATCATGAGACCCGGCTTCTGCGCGCGGCGATCGGCGGCCGGGAGGAGCGTCAGCGCTTCGTCGTACGCCGTCTGCGCGCGCTGCGCCTGGAACTTCATGAGCGCCACGAAGCGGTCGGAATGCACGCGGTTGAGGATCTCGTGCGCCTTGACGTCGAATTGCTGGAGCTCGTTGACGGGCAGGTAGATCCGCCCGCGCAGGGCGTCCTCGCCGACATCGCGAATGATGTTGGTCAGCTGCAGCGCGAGGCCGAGCTTGTGGGCGTAGTCGGTGGTCTGCGCCTCCGTCTGGCCGAAGATGCGCGCCGCGCCTTCGCCCACCACGCCCGCCACGAGGTGGCAGTAGCGGCGCAGCGCGGCGAAGTCGAGATAGCGGGTCTGGTCCAGGTCCATCTGGCAGCCCTCGATCACTTCCTGCAACTGGCGCTCCTCGATGCCGTACGCGGCCGCGTGCGGCATCAGCGCCTGCATCACCGGGTGATGCGGCTGGCCGGCGAAGGCTTGCGCGACCTCGGTGCGCCACCAGGCGAGCTTCGTGGCCGCGACGCCGGGGTCGCTGACTTCGTCGACCACGTCGTCCACCTCGCGGCAGAACGCATAGAACGCCGTGATGGCGGCGCGGCGCGGCTTCGGCAAGAACAGGAACGCGTAATAGAAACTGCTGCCCGACGCAGCGGCCTTGTCCTGGACGTACTGCTCGGGGGTCATCGTGCGGGCCTTTTCATTCCGGCGATTGTCTCCGCATACGAAGCGCTCTCCAGGCGAGCATCGGCGCATCGGCCTTGCCGATGGTCGGGCGGCGCGAGAAGGTGTCGCAGCCCAGCGCCTCGATCTTGTCGAGGATGCGGCTGCCGCCCTGGACCACGAAGCGCAGTTCCCAGCCCGCGCGTCCGGGCAGTTGGTGGACAAGCGGCGCGCCTTCTTCCATCAGCCGGCGCGCCCATGCCACGAGACCGGCGACCAGGGCGATCGCCTGCGGCGGCGCCGGCGCGGGCCCCAGGGGGCGGAACGCCGCGAAACTCCCGGCAACCAGGCCGAGCGCGTCGGCCTCGTCGCGCGGCAGGTAGTGGCGTCCGCGCGGCAGATCGACGCTCAGGTCCTGCCAGAAGTTGATGAGTTGCAAGGCGCTGCAGATCGCGTCGCTCTGCCGCAGCGCGCGTTCGTCATGCACGCCGTACAGGTGCAGCAGCAGGCGCCCCACCGGGTTGGCGGAGCGGCTGCAGTAGTCCAGCAGTTCGGCGCGGTCGGCGTAGCCGTTGCCCTCCCGTGTCTTCTCGATGTCCTGCATGAAGGCCGAGAGAAGGGCGGCGAGCAGCGGCTCCGGCAGCGCGAAGTCGCGCAGGGCCTGGCCGAGGGGGCCGAAGACTTCGGGCCAGCGGCGCGACGGCGCGGCGCCGCGTGCCGCGGCCGCCAGATCGGCCCGGAAGGCCCGCAGGTCGTCCAGGCGCTGCTGCGGCGCGGCATCGCCCTCGTCGGCGATGTCGTCGGCCGTGCGGGCGAAGGCATAGATGGCGGCGATCGGCGGCCGCAGGCGGGGCGGGCACAGCCAGGAGGCGACGGGGAAGTTTTCGTAGTGCGTCGGCGGCGCGGCGACGACGGAAGGGGGGCGATGGGACACGCGGCGGATTGTGCGGCATGCGAACCAAGGCCAATCTTGTGGGGCCGCGAGCGTTTTCGTTGACAGTGTTAGGCGTTTACCCTAGATTACTAACCCGTTGGTCATTAGTGCCTGTGAGGAGGCCCATGGCCTCGCTCGGTTCCTCCAAGGGTGATCCATGACCGCCTCGTCGCTTCTCCGCTTCCCGCTGTGTGCCGGAACCCTGCTCGCCTCGCTTGTTCTTGCGGGCTGCTCGCGCCCCCCGGCGGCGCAAGAGCCCGTGCGTGCCGTCAAGGTCATCGCGGTGGGCGTGAGCGCCTATGGCACCGAGCCCGAGTTTTCCGGCGAAGTGCGTGCGCGGGTCGAATCGCGGCTGGGCTTCCGCGTGGCGGGCAAGATCATGCGGCGGCAGGCCGAGCTCGGCCAGCATGTGCAGGCCGGGCAGGTCCTGGCGCAGCTCGATCCGCAGGACTACCGGCTGGCGGCCGAAGGCGCTCGCGCCCAGCATGCCGCCGCGCTGACCAATCGCGACCTCGCGGCCGCGGACCTCAAGCGCTACCGTGAACTGCGCGCGCAGAACTTCATCAGCGGCGCGGACCTGGAGCGCCGCGAATCCACCTACAAGGCCGCACAGGCCCAGCTCGAGCAGGCGCAGGCGCAACTGTCCGCGCAGGGCAACCAGGCCAACTACACGACGCTGGTGGCCGACGTGCCGGGCATCGTGACCGCGATCGAGGCCGAGCCGGGGCAGGTGGTGGCCGCGGGCGCCCCCGTCGTGCGCGTGGCGCAGGACGGCGCGCGCGACGTGGTGTTCTCGGTGCCGGAAGACAAGGCGGGCCAGATCAAGCCCGGATCGCCTGTCGCGATCCGCGCCTGGGCCAAGGGCGAGGAATTCGAAGGCAAGGTGCGCGAGGTGGCGGCGAGCGCCGATGCGGTGACGCGGACCTACACCGTCAAGGTGACCGTCGACCCGGCGACCGCACCCGCGCTGGGCGCCACGGTCTACGCCCGGCCGCAGGCGCTCTCGCACAGCGGCGCGCCGGTGCTGAAGGTGCCGACGGGCGCGCTGCGCCAGGAAGGCAGGGGCAGCGCCGTGTGGGTGCTCGACAGGCCGACGATGACCGTGCGCTCGCAGCCGGTCGAGGTGCTCACGGCGGACGGCAACGAGGCGGTGATCGGCCGTGGCCTGGAGGCCGGCACGCTGGTCGTCGCGGCGGGCGTCCACGTCCTGCAGCCGGGCCAGAAGGTCACCATCTACCAGGACCGCTCGGCCGCGCCCGAAGGCTCCCAGAAGGCCGCGGCACGCGCGCCTGCCGTCATTCCCGTGTCGACCACGCGCTGAGGACGCCCGCATGACGTCCACGAACGAGGCCGGCGGCACCGGCAAGGCCGGCTTCAACCTCTCGAAATGGGCGCTCGACCACGCGGCGCTCACCCGCTACCTGATGCTCGTGCTGATGCTGCTGGGATTCGCGTCCTACTTCCAGCTCGGACAGGACGAGGACCCGCCGTTCACCTTCCGCGCGATGGTGGTCCGCACCTACTGGCCCGGTGCGACCGCGCAGCAGGTGGCGGAGCAGGTCACCGACAAGCTCGAGCGCACGCTGCAGGAGGCACCCTACGCCGACAAGATCCGCAGCTATTCGAAGCCGGGCGAGTCGCAGATCATCTTCCAGATCAAGGACTCGTCGCCCCCGGGCGAGGTCGCGAACGTGTGGTACACGGTGCGCAAGAAGATCGGCGACATGCGCAGCACGCTGCCCGCGGGCGTGGTGGGCCCGTTCTTCAACGACGACTTCGGCGACGTCTACGGCGTGATCTACGCGCTCGAAAGCGAGGGCTTCAGCTACGCCGAGCTCAAGACCTTCGCCGATGACGTGCGCCAGCGCCTGCTGCGCGTCAAGGACGTCGCCAAGGTCGAGCAGTTCGGCGTGCAGGACGAGAAGATCTTCATCGAGGTCTCGCAGAAGCGGCTCGCGCAGCTCGGCCTCGACTTCGGCAGCGTGCTCGCGCAGCTCGGCTCGCAGAACGCGATCGAGAGCGCCGGGACCATCCAGGCCCCGCAGGACATCGTGCAGGTGCGCGTGGCCGGCCAGTTCACCAGCGTGGAGCAGCTGCGCGCGATGCCGATCCGCGGCAGCTCGGGCAACCAGATGCGGCTCTCGGACATCGCCGAGATCCATCGCGCCTACGTCGACCCGCCGGCCGTCAAGGTGCGCCACGAAGGCAAGGAAGTGATCGCGCTCGGCGTGTCGATGGCCAAGGGCGGCGACATCATCGCGCTGGGCAAGTCGCTGCGCGCCGCCACCGAACAGATCGACAAGCAGCTCCCCCTGGGCGTCAAGCTGGTGCAGGTGCAGGACCAGCCGGTGTCCGTGGCGAACTCGGTCAACGAGTTCGTGCATGTGCTGATCGAGGCGGTGGCGATCGTGCTCGCGGTCAGTTTCGTCTCGCTCGGCCTGCACAAGGGCGGGCGCTTCGGCTGGACGATCGACGTGCGTCCCGGCCTGGTGGTGGCGATCACGATCCCGCTGGTGCTCGCCGTGACCTTCCTGGCGATGAACTACTTCGGCATCGGGCTTCACAAGATCTCGCTCGGCTCGCTGATCATCGCGCTCGGCCTCCTGGTGGACGACGCGATCATCGCGGTCGAGATGATGGTACGGAAGATGGAGGAGGGCTACGACAAGGTGCGCGCCGCCACCTTCGCCTACGACGTCACCGCCAAGCCGATGCTCACCGGCACGCTCATCACGGCGGCGGGCTTCCTGCCGATCGGCATTGCGAAGTCGGTGACCGGCGAATACACCTTCGCGATCTTCGCGGTGACCGTGATCGCGCTGGTGCTGAGCTGGTTCGTGTCGGTGTACTTCGTGCCGTACCTCGGCACGATCATCCTCAAGGTGAAGCCGCACGACCCCGACGCGCCGCCGCACGAGCTGTTCGACTCGGCCTTCTACAACGCCTTCCGGCGCACGGTGAACTGGTGCGTCGAGCACCGCTGGCTCACCATCGGCGCGACCGTGCTGATGTTCGCGCTCGGCATCGCAGGCATGGGCCGGGTGCAGCAGCAGTTCTTTCCCGATTCGAGCCGGCCCGAGATCCTGGTCGACCTGTGGTTTCCGGAAGGCACCTCCTTCGCGGCGAACGAAGAGGTCGCCAAGCGCGTCGAGCAGCGGCTGCGCAAGGAAGAAGGCGTGGCGACGGTCACGAGCTGGATCGGCTCGGGCGTGCCGCGCTTCTACCTGCCCCTGGACCAGGTGTTCCCCCAGAGCAACGTGTCGCAGGTGATCGTGCTCGCCAAGGACCTTCACCAGCGCGAGCGGCTGCGCCTGGCGCTGCCGGCGCTGCTCGCGCAGGAATTCCCCGAGGTGCGCGGGCGCGTCAAGCTGCTGCCGAACGGGCCGCCGGTGCCGTATCCCGTGCAGTTCCGCGTGATCGGCACCGAGCCGGCCGAACTGCGCGCGCGCGCAGACGAGGTCAAGGCCGTGATGCGCGAGAACCCGAACATGCGCGGCGTGAACGACAACTGGAACGAATCGGTCAAGGTCATCCGCCTGGAAGTCGACCAGGACAAGGCGCGCGCCCTGGGCGTGACGAGCCAGGCGATCGCGCAGGCCTCGCGCACCATGTTCAGCGGCACCACGGTCGGCCAGTACCGCGAGTACGACCGGCTCATCGACATCGTGCTGCGCCAGTCGCCGGACGAGCGCGAGGCGATCTCCGACATCGGCAACGCCTACATCGCGACCAGCTCGGGCCGCTCGATCCCGCTCACGCAGATCGCCCGCCCGGTCTTCACCTGGGAGCCCGGCGTGATGTGGCGCGAGAACCGCGACTATGCGATCACGGTGCAGGGCGACATCGTCGAAGGACTGCAGGGCGCGACGGTGACCGACCAGCTCCTGCCGAAGCTGCGCGAACTCGAAGCGAAGTGGCATGCGGCCGGGCAGGGCGCCTACCGCATCGAGGTCGCCGGCGCGGTGGAGGAAAGCAGCAAGGGCTCGGCCTCGATCGTGGCCGGCGTGCCGATCATGCTGTTCCTGGTGTTCACGCTGCTGATGCTGCAACTGCACAGCTTCAGCCGCGCGGTGCTGGTGTTCATCACCGGGCCGCTGGGCATCGTCGGCGTGGCGGGCGCGCTGCTGGCGCTGAACCGGCCGTTCGGCTTCGTCGCGCTGCTGGGCGTGATCGCGCTGATGGGCATGATCCAGCGCAATGCCGTGATCCTGGTCGACCAGATCGAGCACGACCGCGCGGCGGGCGTGCCGACCTGGGACGCGATCGTCGAGGCGGCGGTGCGCCGGCTGCGGCCCATCGTGCTCACGGCCGCTGCCGCGGTGCTGGCGATGATCCCGCTGTCGCGCAGCGTCTTCTGGGGGCCGATGGCGGTGGCGATCATGGGCGGGCTCATCGTGGCGACCGTGCTGACGCTGCTGGCGCTGCCGGCGATGTACGCGGCGTGGTTCCGCGTCCGGCGCGAAGAGAGAAACCCGGCTGCCCAGGCCGAGGAGGCTCTGGTTCGCGCTTAAAATACGCGGTTGACCGATTTCAGGCGGGGGACCTCCAAGGCCCCCGCTCATGGATGGACGAGGGCGGCCCGAGGGCCGCCTTCGGGTATTCATCACCTGGAAACACTGGAACCGCGCGGGTGGCGAAATTGGTAGACGCACCAGGTTTAGGTCCTGACGCCAGCAATGGCGTGTCGGTTCGAGTCCGACCCCGCGCACCACGCGTTTTCCCCAACCGAGACTGATCATGGCCGTGACCGTAGAAACCCTGGACAAGCTGGAACGCAAGATGACGCTGACGCTGCCCGTCAACGCCATCCAGTCCGAAGTCGACCAGCGCCTCAAGAAGCTGGCGCGCACCGTCAAGATGGACGGTTTCCGTCCCGGCAAGGTGCCGCTGTCGGTCGTCGCCCAGCGTTACGGCTATTCCGTGCAGTACGAGGTGATGAACGACAAGGTGGG
>JAGIBP010000064.1 GCA_017744285.1 Variovorax sp. | reverse complement strand
CGCGGGCTGCGTGGGCACGCTGATCCTGGCCGCCTTCGCGCCGCCGCTCACCGAGCTGGCCTTCAAGTTCGGCCCGGCCGAGTACTTCTCGCTGATGGTCCTGGGCCTGATCGGCGCCGTGGTGCTGGCCTCGGGCTCGCTGCTCAAGGCCATCGCGATGATCGTTCTGGGCCTGCTGATGGGCCTGGTGGGCACCGACGTGAACTCGGGCGTGGCGCGCTTCAGCTTCGACATTCCTGAGCTGACCGACGGCATCGGCTTCGTGACCATCGCCATGGGCGTGTTCGGCTACGGCGAAATCATCGCCAACCTGTCGCGTCCCGACGACGAGCGCGAGGTGTTCACCGCCAAGGTGACCGGGCTGTTCCCGACCAAGGAAGACTTCAAGCGCATGACCCCCGCGGTGCTGCGCGGCACCGGCCTGGGTGCGGCGCTGGGCATCCTGCCGGGCGGCGGCGCGCTGCTGGCGGCGTTCGCGGCCTACACGATCGAGAAGAAGACCAAGCTGCATCCGGGCGAAGTCCCGTTCGGCAAGGGCAACATCCGCGGCGTGGCGGCACCCGAATCGGCCAACAACGCCGGTGCTCAGACCTCGTTCATTCCGCTCTTGACGCTGGGCATTCCGCCGAACGCGGTGATGGCGCTGATGGTGGGTGCGATGACCATCCACAACATCCAGCCGGGTCCGCAGGTCATGACCAGCAATCCCGAGCTCTTCTGGGGCCTGATCGCCTCGATGTGGCTCGGCAACGCGATGCTGATCATCCTGAACCTGCCGCTGATCGGCATGTGGATCAAGCTGCTGTCGGTGCCCTACAAGTTCCTGTTCCCGGCCATCGTGCTGTTCTGCGCGATCGGGGTGTACTCGACGAACAACAACACCTTCGACATCTGGATGGTGGCGATCTTCGGTTTCGTCGGCTACACCTTCTACAAGCTGGGCTGCGAACCCGCGCCGCTGCTGCTGGGCTTCATCCTGGGCCCGATGATGGAAGAGAACCTGCGCCGCGCGCTGCTGCTGTCGCGCGGCGACTGGGTCGTGTTCGTCACGCGCCCCATCTCGGCGGGCCTGCTGGCCGCGGCGCTCCTGCTGCTGGTGATCGTGCTGCTGCCGGCCGTGAAGTCCAAGCGCGAGGAAGCGTTCGTGGAAGATTGATCGCCGGCGGCGACGCATCCTTCCCCTTCTTGAAAAACGGCACCTTCGGGTGCCGTTTTTCTTTGCAGCCGGGCATCGACCTTCTGGCACGCCAGCCCCTCGCATACGATCCAGGCTTCATCACCCGGACACACCCTCCAGACCATGAAACGCATCCACTTCCTGCAGGCCTGCGCTGCGGCGCTCTGCCTCGCGGCGTCGCCCGCCAGCCTCGCGCAGGTCTTTCCGACCAAGCCGATCCGGCTGATCGTGCCCTTCCCGGCCGGCGGCGCCACGGACCTCTTCGCGCGGACGCTGTCGCAGAAGATGGGCGAGAAGCTCGGCACCACGCTGGTCATCGACAACAAGCCCGGTGCCGGCGGTGCGATCGGCTCCGACCTGGCCGCCAAGTCGCCGCCGGACGGCTACACGCTGCTGCTGGCGACCACCAGCACCCATTCGATCGGCCCGGCCATCAGCAAGCTGCCCTTCGATACGGTGCGCGACTTCACGCCGATCGCGCACGTCGGCGACGCGCCGAGCATCATGCTGGTGCCGAACAACTCGCCCGCGAAGACGGTGCGCGAATGGATCGACTACGCGAAGAAGAATCCCGGCAAGCTCAACTATGCGTCCAGCGGCAACGGCACCATCGTTCAGCTGACCGCCGAGCTCTTCAAGGCCGAGGCTGGCATCTTCGTGACGCACATTCCCTACAAGGGCACGGCGCTCGCCATCCCCGACCTGATCAGCGGCAAGATCGATGTCCTCTTCGACTCGCTGCCCACCGGCATGCCGCATGTGCGCGACGGCCGCCTGCGTGCGCTCGGCGTGACTTCGCTGAAGCGCAGCCCGCTGGCGCCCGAGCTGCCGCCAATCGCGGACACGCTGCCCGGCTTCGAGTCCAATACGTGGTTCGGCCTCTATGGCCCGAGGGGCCTGCCGGCGGACCTCGTGACGCGCATCAACACGGCGGCCAACCAGGCACTGTCCGATCCCGAGGTGCGCGACAAGCTCGCGCGTCTGGGCATCTCGCCCGCCACCGGCAGCCCGGCCGACTTCGCGCGCATGGTGGCCGAAGACTCGGCCAAATGGAAAAAAATCATCACCGAACGCAAGATCACGGGAGACTGACCCCATGAAATTCGACTACGCCAATCCCTACACCTCCACGCGCATCCCGGTCTTCGCGCGCAATGTGGTGTCGACCTCGCACCCGCTCGCCTCGCAGGCCGGGCTGCGCATCCTCTATCAGGGCGGCAACGCGGTCGACGCCGCGATCGCGACGGCGGCCGCAATGACCATCGTCGAGCCGGTGAGCAACGGCCTGGGCAGCGACGCCTTCTGCATCCTGTGGGATGGCAGCAAGCTGCACGGCCTGAACAGCTCCGGCTGCGCGCCCGAGGCCTGGACGCCCGAATATTTCCGCCGCAAGTACGGCAGCGATGCCAGGACACCTCCGCAGCGCGGCATCGACTCGGTCACCGTGCCGGGCGCGGTGGCGAGCTGGGCGGCGCTGTCGGAACGTTTCGGCAAGCTGCCCTTCGCCGACCTCATGCAGCCGGCCATCGAGATCGCCGAACGCGGCTACCTGATGCCGCCGGTGGTGCAGCAGAAGTGGGCGGCCGCCACGCCGCTGCTGCGATCGATGCCGGGCTTCTCGCAGGGCTTCCTCCCCTGGGGCCGCGCGCCGGAGGTCGGCGAGCTGTTCCGCTTCCCGGCGGCCGCGCGCGCGTTGAAGGCCATCGCCGCGACCCAGGGCGAGGCCTTCTACCGCGGCGAGATCGCGCAGGCGCTCGAGAAATTCTCGAGCGCGAACGGCGGCAGCCTCAAGGCCAGCGACCTTGCCAACTGGAAGCCCGAGTGGGTCGAGCCGATCGCGCAGCACTATCGCGGCCACGCGCTGCACGAGATCCCGCCGAGCGGCCAGGGCATCGCGGCGCTGATCGCGCTGGGCATCCTCAAGCACTTCGACATCGCCTCGATACCGGTGGATTCGGTGGCCTCGCAGCACCTGCAGATCGAGGCCATGAAGCTCGCCTTCGCGGACACCTACCGCTACGTTTCCGATCCGTCGTCGATGGAGGTGACGCCCGCGCAGATGCTCGACGAGGCCTACCTCGCATCGCGCGCGAGGCTCATCGACGTGAAGCGGGCGCAGGACTTCCAGGCGGGCAACCCGGTCAAGGGCGGCACGATCTACCTCACCGCGGCCGACGAGAACGGCATGATGGTGAGCTTCATCCAGAGCAACTACATGGGCTTCGGCTCGGGGTGCGTGGAGCCCGAGTTCGGCATCAGCCTGCAGAACCGCGGCCACGGGTTCAGCCTCCAGGCGGGCAGCCCCAATGTCGTGGCGCCGGGCAAGCGGCCCTTCCACACCATCATTCCGGCCTTCCTCACGAAGGACGGCGCGCCGGTGATGAGCTTCGGCGTCATGGGCGGCAACATGCAGCCGCAGGGCCACATGCAGACGCTGGTGCGCATGCTCGACTACCGGCAGAACCCGCAGGCCGCGTGCGACGCGCCGCGCTGGCGTTTCAATTCGGGCCTGGAGATCAACGTGGAAGCCGCGATGAACCCGGCGACCGTGCAGGGCCTGGTCGCGCTCGGACACCAGGTCGACGTCATCAACGATTCCTACCAGGACTTCGGCGCCGGCCAGTTCATCTGGCGCGCGGGCGATCCGGCGGTGGAAGGCTACGTCGCCGCGAGCGACGCGCGGCGCGACGGCCTGGCCGCCGGGTTCTGACCGGTGGCGGGAGAGCCGCACGCGCCCAAGCGTCTCGGGCCGGGCCTCGCGCTGGCATCGTTCGGCGCCGTCGCCTTCAGCGGCAAGGCGATCATCGTCAAGCTGGCCTACCGGCATGGCGTCGATGCCGTCACGCTGATCATGCTGCGCATGCTCTTCGCGCTGCCACTGTTCGCCGTCATGGCGTGGTGGGCGGGGCGCGGCAAGCCGGCGCTCACGCGCCGCGACTGGGCCGGCGTGGTGGGGCTCGGGTTCTCGGGCTACTACTTGTCCAGCTTCCTGGACTTCGCGGGGCTGGCCTACATCACGGCGAGCCTGGAGCGGCTCATCCTGTACCTCAATCCCACGCTGGTGCTGCTGTTCGGCTGGATCCTCTACCGCCGGCGCATCACGCGCGGGCAGCTCGCGGGCATGGCCATCAGCTACGCCGGCGTGCTGCTGGTGTTCGGCCATGAGGTGCGGCTGGGCCAGGGCGCCTCGGCGGTGTGGGGCGCGCTGCTGGTGCTCTTGAGCGCGGTGAGCTATGCAATCTATCTCGTGGCCAGCGGCGAATTCGTCAAGCGGCTGGGCTCGCTGCGGCTCGTGGGGCTGGCCACCAGCGTGGCCTGCCTGCTGTGCATCGCGCAGTTCCTGCTGCTGCGGCCCGTGGCCTCGGCCTTCGACGTGGCGCCGCAGGTGATCTGGCTGTCGGTGCTCAACGCGACCGCGTGCACGGCGCTGCCGGTGCTGGCGGTCATGATGGCCATCGAACGCATCGGCCCGGCGATGGCGGCGCAGACGGGGATGGTCGGGCCCATGTCGACCATCCTGATGGGCGTCCTCCTCCTGGGCGAACCCTTCACCGCGTGGATCGCGGCCGGCACCGTGCTGGTGATCGCCGGCATCTTCGTCTTCACGCGCATGGGCCGCTAGTCCCCGAAAATAGGGGCACATGATCTAACCGGAGGAATCGACATGGATCTCGGAATCGCGGGCAAGACGGCCCTGGTGTGCGGCGCGAGCAAGGGCCTGGGCTACGGATGTGCCGAGGCCCTGGTGCGCGATGGCGTGAACGTGGTGATCGTCGCGCGCGGCGCCGAGGCGCTCGACGCGGCGGCGAAGTCACTGCAGGCCGTGGCGGCGGCGCATCCCGCCGGGCCGTTCGTCAAGGCGGTGGCGGCGGACATCACCACCGCCGAAGGTCGCGCCGCGGCCTTCGCGGCGCACAAGGACTTCGACATCGTGGTCACCAATGCCGGCGGCCCGCCGCCCGGGGACTTCCGCCACTGGGACCGGGAGGCCTGGGTGAAGGCGCTCGACGCCAACATGCTCACGCCGGTCGAGCTGATCAAGGCCACGGTCGACGGCATGGCGGCACGCGGGTTCGGGCGCATCGTCAACATCACCTCGAGCGCAGTCAAGGCGCCGATCGACATCCTGGGACTGAGCAACGGCGCGCGCAGCGGGCTGACCGGCTTCGTCGCGGGCGTCGCGCGTTCGGGCCTGGCCGCCCAGGGCGTGACGATCAACAACCTGCTGCCGGGCGCCTTCGACACCGACCGGCTCAACGGCACGCTCGAAGGCGCCGCGAAGAAGACCGGCAAGGGCGTCGAGGAAATCCGCGCCAGCCGGCAGAAGACCATCCCGGCCGGGCGCTTCGGCACGCCGGCCGAGTTCGGCGCGATCTGCGCCTTTCTCTGCAGCGTGCACGCCGCCTACATGACCGGGCAGAACATCCTCGCGGACGGCGGCGCCTACCCCGGCACGTTCTGAGCCAGCGGGATCAGCGGCGGGACGAGATCCAGATCCCGCCCACGATCAGGACGAAGGCGACGGCGTGGAACCACTGCGGCATCTCCCCGAGGAAGGCTGCCGAGAGCAGCGCCGCGAAGAGCGGCGTGAGGTTGCTGAAGAAGCCCGCCGTCTGCGGGCCGGCGCGCTGCACGCCCAGGCCCCAGCACCGGTAGGCCAGCAAGGCCGGGCCGGCGGTGATGAACGCCATCGCCGCGGCGAGCGGCCAGCCCCAGTCGATGTGCGCATCGGTCAGCGTCCATTCGCCGGCCGCGAACAGGGCCGACCACGCCAGCCCGAACACCATTTGCGCCATCAGGAACGAGGCCCAGTCGCGCCGCGCCTCGGCCGGCTCGGCGGTGCGCGCCAGCATCCAGCTGTAGAAGGCCCACGAGATGGTGGCCAGCATCATGTACAGGTCACCGGGGACCAGCCGCAGCGCGGCGAGCTGTTCCCAGCGGCCGCGGCTGAGCACGAGCAGCACGCCGGCCACCGAGAGCGCGGCGCCGATCAGCTGCCGCCGCGTGACCTTCGCGCCGAAGAAGAGGGTGCCTGTCGCCAGCATCCACAGCGGCATGCTCGACCCCACCAGCGTGACGTTGACCGGTGTCGAGGTCTGCAAAGCGAGGTACTGGAAGGCGTTGTAGCAGCCGATGCCGAGCAGGCCGAGCACCGTGAAGCGCTTCCAGTGCGCCCAGAGCGGGCTTTGGCGGCGAAGCATCGACGCGGCAAAAGGCAGCAGCACGATGAACGCCAGAAGCCACCGGAGGAAGTTGAGCGTCATTGGCGAGACGAGGTCGCGCACGACGCGGCCCACGACGGCATTGGCGGCCCACAGCAAGGGTGGCACCGCGAGGAGAAGGGCGGTGCCCGGCGTCAATCGCTGATTCATTCTTCCTCGAATGTAGCTGCTGCCTGCGGGGCTTCGGCGGCCGTGGCAGCATACGCGTCCCAAACGTGAAGGAAGCGTCCAGCATGAAAAGCAAAGCCGTCCGCATCGACCGCAATGGCGGTCCCGAGGAACTGAAGCTCGTCGAGGTCGAAGTCGGCGATCCCGGTCCCGGGGAGATCCGCATCCGCCACAAGGCGGTGGGTCTGAACTTCATCGACACCTACCAGCGCAGCGGCCTCTATCCGTTCCCGATGCCGCTGCAACTCGGCATGGAAGCCTCGGGCATCGTCGAGGCGGTGGGCGAGGGCGTCACGCACCTGAAGGCCGGCGACCGCGCCGCCTACGCGAGCCAGCCGCCCGGCGCCTACAGCGAGCTGCGCGTCATGCCCAGCCGCAACGTCTGCAAGCTGCCTGACGCGATCTCCTTCGAGACCGGCGCCGCGATGATGCTCAAGGGCCTCACGGCCCAGTACCTGCTCAAGAAGACGCTGCCGGCCGAGGGGCTGCAGCCGGGCGATTTCATCGTGTTCCACGCGGCCGCGGGCGGCGTCGGGCTCATCGCCTGCCAATGGGCCAAGGCGCTCGGCCTGAAGCTCATCGGCACCGCGGGCACCGATGCCAAGTGCCAGCTGGCGCTCGACCACGGTGCCGCGCATGCCATCAACTATGCCAAGGAGAACTTCGCGCAGCGCGTGAAGGAGATCACCGGCGGCAAGGGCGTGAAGGTGGTCTACGACTCGGTGGGCAAGGACACCTTCGAAGGCTCGCTCGAATGCCTGCGCCCCTTCGGCCTGCTGGCGATCTTCGGCAACGGCTCGGGTCCGGTGCCGCCCTTCAATCTCGGGCTGCTCGGCGCGAAGGGCTCGCTGTATGTCACGCGGCCGACGCTCTTCACGCACATCGCGACGCGCGAGAGCACCCAGGCCATGGCCGACGACCTCTTCGCGGTGGTCGAGAGCGGCGCGGTGAAGATCCCGATCGACCAACGCTATCGGCTCGAAGACGTGCAGCAGGCGCACCGCGACCTGGAGGCCCGCAAGACCACCGGCTGCACCATCCTCACGCTGTAGGCCGCTACCGCAGATCGCTGAGCCGCGACTCGCGCATGCGGGTCGGGGCCAGCGCGCCGGCCGATTCCAGGATCGGATAGGCGATCGAGCAGATGTGCGAGTTGATGCGCTTGAGCTCGCTGATGAGGTCGATGTGCAGCGAACTGGTCTCGATGCTCGAGGCGGTCTGCTCGGTCAGCCGGCCCAGGTGCGTGGTCGCGTAGGCGCGTTCCAGGTCCCGGAAGCGCGCCTTTTCCTCCAGCAGCCGCTGCGCGTCGCGCACGTTGCCGTTCAGGAATACGCTCATCGAGAGCCGCAGGTTGGCGACCAGCCGCTCGTGCAACTCGACGATCTCGCGCATGCCGGCGTCGGAGAAATTGCGCTGCGGCTTGATCTTCTTGTCCTCGACGTCGAGGATCACCCGCTCGATGATGTCGCCGATCTGCTCCATGTTGATCGTGAAGCTGATGATGTCGGTCCAGCGCCGGCTTTCTTCCTCGCCCAGCGCCTCGCGCGAGATCTTCGTCAGGTAGTACTTGATGGCCGAGTAGAGCTGGTCCACCGTGTCGTCGAGCGCGCGCAGCTCCTGCGCGAGCTTGAGGTCGTTGTTGCGGATCACCTGCAGCACGCCGATCAGCATGGTCTCGACCACGTCCGCCTGGTGCAGCGCCTCGCGCGCGGCGTTCGAGATGGCGAGCGTGGGCGTCGACAGCGCCGAGGGGTCCAGGTGCTGCGGCCGGCGCGTCGCGGCGGACTGCGCGGGCACCGGCAGCAGCCGCCGGCACCAGCGGGCCACGATGTCGGTCAGGCCGATGAAGGCGATGCTCATGACGACGTTGAACGCCAGGTGGTAGAGCACGACCAGCTGCGTGGCGTCGCCCACATACGGGCGAACCTCCCGCAGCCACAGGGCGGTGAACGGCGCCGCGATCGCGACGCCGAGCAGCTTGAAGATCAGGTTGCCGACGGTCACCTGCCGCACTTCGACGGCCGACTTGGCCGTGGTGAGCACCGCGAGCAGCCCGCTGCCCAGGTTGGCGCCCAGCACGAGGCCGAGCGCCACGTCGAGCGGCACCACGTGGGAACTCGCCATCGCGGCCACCAGCAGCACGATCGCGAGGCTCGAATAGGCCAGGATCGCCAGCCCGGCGCCGATCGTGATTTCGAGCAGCACGTCGCTGTTGATCGACGCCAGCACCGCCCGCATGGCCGGGCTTTCGAACAGCGGGCCGGTGGCCTCGACCACCAGCTGCAGGGCCAGCAGCATCAGCCCGAGCCCGATCAGCACGCGGCCCACGCGCCCCGCGGGGCTCGACGGCCGGGTGATGAACAGCACCACCCCGACGAAGATGAAGAGCGGCGACAGCCAGGACAGATCGGCCGAGAACAGCACCGACATGAGCGCGGTGCCGATGTCGGCGCCGCGCATCACGGCGAGCGCGGCCGGCAGCGTGACCAGCCCCTGGCCCACGAAGGACGAGGTCATCAGCGAGGTGGCGGTGCTCGACTGCACCAGCGCCGTCACCCCGATGCCCGACAGCGCCGCCGTGAAACGGTTGCGCATGCTGTGCACCAGGATCCGGCGCAGGTTCGCACCGAAGACGCGCAGCACGCCGGTTCGAACGAGATGGGTACCCCATACCAGCAGCGCGATGGCTGCAAGCAGATTCAACAAGTGCTTCATGGAATCGAAGCACTATAGAACACTCGCCGCCGCGCGAATGCCGGGCGCGGCGCCGGGCGGGCGAAGAGGCGCTCTACTTGCCCCTGCGCACCCGCCGCAGCTCGTCGAGGATCAGGCAGACCGCGCCGATGGTGATCGCGCTGTCCGCCACGTTGAAGGCGGGGAAGTGCCGGCCTGCGAGATGGAAGTCAAGGAAGTCGACCACGTACCCGTGCATCATGCGATCGATCACGTTGCCGATCGCGCCGCCGAGGATGGCGGCCATCGAGAACGAGAAGAGCTTCTGCCCGGCATGCGACTTCAGCATCCAGATGATGAAGACCGCCGCGCCGATGCCGATCGCCATGAAGAACCAGCGCTGCCAGCCGGCCGCATCCGCGAGGAACGAGAACGCCGCGCCGGTGTTGTGCGCGCGGACCACGTTGAAGAAGGGCGCGACGTAGGTCGCGTCGCCGTACTTGTAGTAGCCGAGGATCAGCGTCTTGGTGAACTGGTCGATGATGACGATGACCAGCGCAAGCCCGATCCAGGGCCAGATGCCGAGGCCCTTCGAGCCGGAGGAGCGGCGGGCCATCAGGCGACGTTCCTTGCTTCGCCGGCGCCGTAGAGATTGCTGGTGCAACGTCCGCAGAGGGCCGGGTGGGCCGGGTCGTGGCCCACGTCGTCGCGCCAGTGCCAGCAGCGCTCGCACTTGACGGCAGTGCTCGCGACCACGGAGGCGGCGAGCGCGTCGCCGTTCGCCAGCGCGACGGCCGAGGCGATGAAGACGAACTTCAGGTCGTCGCCGAGCGACGCGAGCAGCGCGTGGTCGTCGGCCGGTGCGGTGATCGTCACGTTCGCCTGCAGCGACGAGCCGACCTGGCCCGTCGCGCGCACCGCCTCGATCTCCTTGTTGACCGCATCGCGGATTTCGCGGATGCGGTTCCACTTGGCGAGCAGCGCGTCATCGGGCGCGCCGAACTGGCTGTAGGTCTGCACGAAGATCGACTGGCCATCGCCGCAGAACTTCCAGGCTTCCTCGGCCGTGAAGCTCAGGAACGGCGCCATCCAGCGCAGCATCGCCTGCGTGATGTGCCAGAGGGCCGTCTGCGCGCTGCGCCGCGCGCGCGAGCCGGGCGCGGTGGTGTAGAGCCGGTCCTTCAGGACGTCGAGGTAGAAGGCGCCGAGGTCTTCGGAGCAGTACACCTGCAGCTTCGCCACCACCGGGTGGAACTCGTAGACCTTGTAGTGCGCGAGCACCTCGGCCTGGAACTGAGCGGCGCGGCTGAGCGCGTAGCGGTCGATCTCGAGCAACTCGTCGAGAGGCACCGCGTCCTTCGCGATGTCGAAGTCGCTGGTGTTCGCGAGCAGGAAGCGCAGCGTGTTGCGGATGCGGCGATAGGCATCGACCACGCGCGCGAGGATCTTGTCGTCGCCCGCGATGTCGCCCGAGTAGTCGCTCGCGGCCACCCACAGGCGGATGATCTCGGCGCCGAGCTTCTTGTTCACTTCCTGCGGATCGATGCCGTTGCCGAGCGACTTGCTCATCTTGCGGCCCTGGCTGTCGACCGTGAAGCCGTGCGTCAGCAGCCCCCGGTAGGGCGCGCGCCCTTCGAGCGCGCAGGCGAGCAGCAGCGACGAGTGGAACCAGCCGCGATGCTGGTCATGGCCTTCGAGGTAGAGGTCGGCTTCGGGGCCGGTCTCGTGGTGCACGTTGGGATGCGTGCCGCGCAGCACGTGCGAGAAGGTCGAGCCCGAGTCGAACCAGACTTCGAGGATGTCGGTGCTCTTGGTGTAGTGCGGCGCGTCGGCGGCGCCGAGGATCTCCTCGGCCGTCACGCGGCTCCAGGCCTCGATGCCGCCACGCTCGACGATGTCGGCGGCCTGGTCGAGGATCTCCATCGTGCGCGGATGCAGCTCGCCCGAGTCCTTGTGCAGGAAGAACGGGATCGGCACGCCCCAGCTGCGCTGGCGGCTGATGCACCAGTCGGGCCGGTTGGCGATCATGTCGTGCAGGCGCGCCTTGCCGTTCTCGGGGTAGAAGCTGGTCTCCTCGATGGCTTCGAGCGCGGTCTGGCGCAGCGTCTTCGGCGCCTTGTCCTTGGTGAACACGCCTTCGCCTTCGTCCATGCGGATGAACCACTGCGCCGCGGCGCGGTAGATCACCGGCGTCTTGTGGCGCCAGCAGTGCGGGTAGCTGTGCGTGATCTGCTCGGTCGTCATCAGGCGGCCCGCGTCGCGCAGCGCCTGGATGATGACCGGCACCGCCTTCCAGATGATCTGGCCGCCGAAGAGCGGGAAGTCGGCCGCATATGAGCCGTTGCCCTGCACCGGGTTCAGGATGTCGTCGTACTGGAGGCCGTGCGCCACGCAGGAGTTGAAGTCGTCCACGCCGTAGGCCGGCGAGGAGTGGACCAGGCCGGTGCCGTCGTCCGCCGTGGCGTAGTCGGCCAGGTAGACCGGCGACAGGCGGCGAAAGCCGGCATCCACGTCGTGGAGCGGATGCTCGAACTCGAGGCCGCCGAGGCGCTCGCCCTTGACGGTGGCGAGCACCTTGCCGTCGAGGGCGTAGCGCGTCATGCACATCTCGACCAGCGAGGCCGCGAGCACCAGCAGGCCGCGCTCGGTGTCGACCAGCGAATAGTCCAGCTCGGGGTTCAGGTTGATCGCCTGGTTGGCGGGGATGGTCCAGGCGGTGGTGGTCCAGATCACCGCGAAGGCGTCCTTGTGCAGCGCCGGCAGGCCGAAGGCGGCGGCGAGCTTCTGCGGGTCGTGCGCCTTGAAGGCGACGTCGAGCGTCTGCGACTTCTTGTCGGCGTATTCGATCTCGAACTCCGCGAGCGACGAGCCGCAGTCGAAGCACCAGTAGACCGGCTTCAGGCCGCGGTAGACGAAGCCGCGCTCGATCACGCGCTTGAAGGCGCGGATCTCGCCGGCCTCGTTGGCGAAGTCCATCGTCTTGTAGGGATGGTCCCACTCGCCCAGCACGCCCAGGCGCTGGAAGTCGGTCATCTGCTGCGCGATCTGCTCG
>JAGIBP010000063.1 GCA_017744285.1 Variovorax sp. | reverse complement strand
GTCCCGCCAGGCGGCCGCGGCCGAGCGATCGCCCGCCGCATCCCGGCCGGCGCCGGCGCGCACGGCCTCCGCCACGCGCCCGCGCCGCGACCTGCGGGACACCGACGATTCGCTGCCGATCGAGGTGCCGGTCGTCGTGCGGCGCCCCGGCTCCCAGCCGGATCCCGGCCCGCCGATCGCCCCGGGGCCGGGCCCGCAATACAGCTGGACACGCGCCGCCGGCACCGAGCGCGCCGCGAACGACCCCGGTCCGCCCATCGCGGTCGGCCCCGGCCCGCGCTACGAGTCGCGTCCGGAAGTGCGCGCGCCGGCCGCGCCGGCCGCCATGCCCAGCCGCGATCCGGGCCCGCCGATCGCGGTCGGGCCGGGGCCGCGCTACGACTACTCCACGCCTTCGGCCGGCTCGGCGCGCGAGCGCTGAAGCCGCGTCGGGGGTGCCCCAAAGATTTTTTTGGCCCGGTTGTCGAAAGAGCCCCTTGCGCGCCGTCATTGCAGTGAGCGATCCTGCTCGGCGTTTTTTTGATTGCGAGGGTTCCATGCAATACATGCTCATGTTCTATCAACCGGAGTCGGAGTTTCTTCAGCGCGACGAGATCGCCTCGCAGGCCTATCGCGCGAGCTGGATGGACTATGTGGGCGCGATCCGCAAATCGGGCGTCGCCCTTCACGGCCACGGCCTGCACCCGCCGATGACCGGCACCACGCTGCGCGTGCGCGGCGACAAGCGGCAGGTGCAGGACGGCCCCTTCGCCGACACCAAGGAGCAGCTCGGCGGCTATTTCGTGATCGAGGTCGCGGACCTGGACACCGCCCTCGAATGGGCCGCGCGCGCGCCTTGCGCGAGCACCGGCGGCGTCGAGGTGCGGCCGGTCTTCACCACCGCTCCCGCGGCGTGAAGGAGGTCGCGCTTCACGAAGCGCGCACCGCGGCCGAACGGGCCGCGCGCCAGTCCTACGGGCGGCTCGTGGCCATTCTTTCGGCGCGCACGCGCGACATCGCGGCGTCCGAGGATGCGCTTGCGGATGCCTTCGCGCGCGCGCTCGAGCGCTGGCCGGCGGACGGCGTGCCGGCGCAGCCCGAAGCATGGCTGCTCAGCGTCGCGCGCCGCCGCACGCTCGATGCCTGGCGCCATGACCGCGTCCAGGACGAGGCCACCGAGACCCTGCTGCTGCTGGCCGACGAAGTCGCCGCCGACACGGGCGGCGGCGAGACGGTGCCGGACGACCGGCTGCGCCTGCTCTTCGTCTGCGCGCATCCGGCCATCGACGCGGCGGCCCGCGCGCCGCTGATGCTGCAGGCGGTGCTCGGCCTCGACGCCGCGCGCATGGCCGGCGCCTTCCTGACCGCGCCGGCCACGCTCGGGCAGCGCCTGGTGCGGGCCAAGGCGCGCATTCGCGCGGCCGGCATTCCGTTCGAGTTCCCGCGCGCCCCGGACTTGCCGCAGCGGCTGCAGGACGTGCTCGACGGTATCTACGCGGCCTACGGCACCGGCTGGGACGACGTCGACGGCGCCGACCCCGCGCAGCGCGGCCTGACCGCCGAGGCCATCGAGCTGGGCCGCATCCTGTGCGCCCTGATGCCGCGCGAGCCGGAGCCCCGGGGGCTGCTCGCGCTCATGCTCTTCTGCGAAAGCCGTGCCGCGGCCCGGCGCAGCGTTGCCGGCGACTATGTGCCGCTCGACGAGCAGGACACCGCCCGCTGGAACCCGGCCCTGCGCGCCCAGGCCGAGGAAGCCCTCCGCAGCGCCGCCGCGATGGATGCGGCCGGCGCCTACCAGATCGAAGCGGCGATCCAGTCGGCGCATTGCGCGCAGCGTCTGGGCGCCGAGGTGCCGCCGGACGCGATGGTGGCGCTCTACGACGCCCTGCTCGCCCTGCGCCCCGGCATCGGCGCGGCGGTGAGCCGGGCCTGCGCGCTGGCGGCGGCCGCCGGGCCCGCTGCCGGGCTGCAGGCGCTCGAAGCCTTCGCGCCGCAGCAGGTGGCCAACTACCAGCCCTACTGGGCGGCGCGCGCCCATCTGCTGGGCCGCCTCGGCCGGCTCGCCGAGGCGCGCGAGGCCTACGCGCGCGCGGCCGGCCTCTGCACGAGCGCAGCGATCCGCGCCTATCTGACGTCGGCGTCTGGCCGGTTGTGAGGGCGCGCCCGGCCCGCACGGCAGAATCCCCGCATGCGGGCGCTGCTTTCCACTTTCTCCTGGCAGGAACTGCGCCATCACCCGTGGCGCAACGCGGCGGCGATCGTGGCGGTGATGCTCGGCGTCGCGCTGGCCTTCGCGGTGCAGCTCATCAACGCCTCGGCGCTCGATGAATTCTCGAGCGCGGTCCGATCGGTCAACGGCCAGCCCGACCTGGAGTTGCGCGCGGTCCAGGGCACCTTCGACGAAGCCGCGTTCGCGCAACTGGCGACGCACCCGAGGGTGGCGCTCGCAAGCCCGTTGCTCGAAGTGCCGACGGTCGCGATGGCCCACGAGCTGCAGGTGCCGGTGCGCGCGGTCGGCGTCGATCCGCTGGTGCTGCCCGCGATCGCCCCGGCGCTGATGCCCCGCCCCGCCGAGGGCGGCGAGCGCCTCGCGATGCTGCAGCCCGGCCATGTGTTCCTCAACGCGGCCGCGCGCAGCGCGCTGGGCGAGAACGTCCGCACGGTGCAGTTGCGCGTCGGCGGCCAATGGCGCACGTTGAACGTCGCAGGCCAGGTGTCCGCCGGCGGCGCGGCACTCGCGGTCATGGACATCGGCGCGGCACAGGATCTCTTCGAGCGCGTCGGGCAGCTCACGCGCATCGACCTGCGGCTCGTCCCCGGCACCGATCGCGCCGCCTTCGAGCGCACGCTGCGCGACTCGCCCGGCTGGCCCGCGGGGATCCAGTTCGCGGAGCCCGGCGACGCGGCCGAGCGCGTGAGCAACCTCTCGCGCGCCTACCGCGTCAACCTCACGGTGCTCGCGCTGGTGGCCCTGTTCACCGGCGCCTTCCTCGTCTTCTCGGTGCTCGCGCTCAGCGTGGCCAAGCGCGCCCAGCAGTTCGCGCTGCTCGGCGTGCTCGGCCTCACGCCACGCGAGCGGCTGAAGCTGGTGCTCGCCGAATCGCTGGTGCTGGGGCTGATCGGCAGCGCGGCCGGCATCGCGCTCGGCACCGCGCTCGCCGCGTTCGCGCTGGAGGTGCTGGGAGGCGACCTCGGCGGGGGCTACTTCGAAGGCGTGGCGCCCACGCTGCACTGGAGCTGGCGCGCCGCCCTCGTGTACGGCGCGCTGGGTGTCCTCGCCGCGCTGGTGGGCGGCTGGTGGCCCGCGCGCGCAGCGCAGGCGCTGCCCGAGGCGCAGACGCTCAAGGGCCTCGGCGCCGCGCATGCGCAGCGCGGCGCGCACCGTGTCGCGCTGCTGCTGATCGCGGCCGGCGCGGCACTGGCGTTCGCACCCGCGGTGGCTGGCATCCCGATCGCCGCCTACCTCTCGGTGGCTTTCCTGCTGGTGGGCGGCATCACGGCGCTGCCGTGGCTGATCGCGCTCCTCTACGACCGCCTGGCGCCGCGCTTGGCGACGCGCGTGCTGCCGCTGCTGGCGATCGAGCGGGCGCGGCGCATGCGCGGCACCGCGGCGGTCGCGGTGAGCGGCGTGGTCGCGAGCCTGAGCCTCGCGGTCGCGCTCACGGTGATGGTGGCGAGCTTCCGCGACTCGGTGACGCGATGGCTCGACGTGGTGCTGCCCGCGGACCTCTACGTGCGCAGCCCCGGCGGCGGCGGCACCGCCGGCGAGCAGGCGCCCTTCGCGCCCGCGACGGTGCAGGCCCTGGCGCGCATTCCGGGCGTGGCGCGCACCGGCACGCTGCGCACGCGGCCGCTGATGCTCGACCCTTCGCGGCCGTCGGTGACCTTGATCGCCCGCAGCCTGGACGACGGCGCCGAGCGCGCGCTGCCCTTGCTCGATGCGGCGCTGCCGGTGCCGGCGGGCCAGGTCGGCGTCTACGTGAGCGAGGCGATGGTCGAGCTGTACGGCGCACGGCCGGGCACGGCCTTCGAGCCGCTCGCACGGGCCTTCGCATCGGCTTCGGCCCAGGAGACGCCGACCTTCTTCGTCGCCGGCGTGTGGCGCGACTACGTGCGGCAGTTCGGCGCCATCACGATGGATGCGCGCGACTTCGAACGACTCACCGGCGACCGCAGCGTGAGCGACGTGGCGCTGTGGCTCGCGCCGGGCGCCGACCCCGCACGCGTGACGCAAGCCGTGCGCGACATCGCGACCGACAGGCTCGGCCCGGCCGAACCGATCGAGATCGCCTCGGTCGGCCAGATTCGCGCCAGCTCGCTGCGCATCTTCGACCGCAGCTTCGCCGTGACCTACTGGCTGCAGGCGGTCGCGATCGGCATCGGGCTCTTCGGCATCGCGGCGAGCTTCAGCGCGCAGGTGCTCGCGCGCCGCAAGGAGTTCGGGCTGCTGGCGCACCTGGGGTTCACGCGCGGGCAGGTGCTCGCGGTCGTGGCCGGCGAGGGCGCGGCGTGGACCGCGATCGGCGCGGTCGCGGGCCTGGCGCTGGGGCTCGCGGTGGCGGTGGTGCTGGTGCACGTGGTGAACCCGCAGAGCTTCCACTGGACCATGGACCTGCGGGTGCCGTGGGCGCGCCTGCTCGCGCTGTGCGTCGCGGTCCTCGCCGCAGGCACGCTCACGGCGTGGCTCTCGGGACGCTCGGCCGCGGGCCACGACGCCGTCATGGCCGTCAAGGAGGACTGGTGAACGCCCCCGTCGTCCTTGCGCGCCGCACCCTGCTGCTGGCCGCGCTCGCGGCCGCCGCGCCGCCCGCCCAGGCCCTGCCGCCGCGCATGCTGCAGTTTCCGCGCGACCGTGGCAGCCACCCCGACCTGAACACCGAGTGGTGGTACATCACCGGCGAGGCGCGGGCCGGCGAGCGCACGTTCGGATTCCAGCTCACCTTCTTCCGCTCGCGCGTGGCCGAGACGCAGGCGATGCGATCGGCCTTCGCGGCGCGGCAGCTCCTCTTCGCGCACGCTGCCATCACCGACCTGGCGGGCCGCAGGCTCTGGCACGACCAGCGCATCGCGCGCGCGGGCTTCGGGGTGGCCTCCGCCTCCGAAGAAGACACCGACATCCGCCTGCGCGACTGGCGCCTCGTGCGCGAGGGCGAGGACTACGTCGCGCAGCTTCCGGCCGACGGCTTCGCGCTCGACCTGCGCTTCACGCCGACGCAGCCCGTGCTTCTGCAGGGCGCTGCGGGGCTCTCGCGCAAGGGCCCGGCCGAGGCGCAGGCCAGCTACTACTACAGCGAGCCGCATCTGGCGACGCGAGGCCGGCTCACGCTGCAGGGGCGCGCCTTCGACATCCGGGGCACGGCTTGGCTCGACCACGAGTGGAGCGACGCGCTCCTCCACCCCGAAGCCGCGGGCTGGGACTGGATCGGCATGAACCTCTTCGACGGCAGCGCGCTGATGGCCTTTCGCATCCGCCGCCGCGACGGCACGGCGTTATGGGCCGGCGGATCGCTGCGCGGCCCCGACGGCCGCCTGCGCATCTTCAGCCCCGAGGAACTGCGCTTCACGCCCGAAGGCCGCTGGGTGAGCCCGCGCACCCGTGCGGACTACCCGGTGCGATTGCGCATCGATACCCCTGCCGGCGCCTTCAGCGTCCACGCGCTTCTGGACGACCAGGAACTCGACAGCCGGGCCTCGACCGGCGCGGTGTACTGGGAAGGCCTGAGCGAGTTGCGCGATGCGCAGGGGCGCACCGTGGGGCGCGGATACCTGGAGCTCACGGGGTATGTGGAGCGGCTGAGGATCTGAGGCCGCCGCGGCAATCAGTCGAAGGCGACCTTGGCCGCCAACTGCCTTCTCGCCTCATGGATCGCGCCCAGATGGGCTGCCTGGAAAGCCTGCATCGTCATCCGCTCGGCCCGCACCGAGAGGCTCAGGGCGGCGAGCGTCTTGCCTGAAGCGTTCTGGATCGGCACGGCGATCGAGCGCACGCCCAGCTCGAGTTCCTCGTCGCATTCGGCCCAGCCATGGGCGCGGCAGCGCTCCACCTGGTCGAGGGCGGCGGCGATGTCGGGGGAGGTGTGCGGCGTCCACGGCTCGAACGTGGCCCGCGCGAGATGGCCCATGACCGCCTCCTGCGGCAGCGTGGACAGCAGCGCCCGGCCCAGCGACGAGCAGTACACCGGCAGGCGGGAGCCGATGGCCAGCCCGGTCGACAGGGTGCGCCGCCCCGTGGAGCGGGCAATGATCAGCACCTCGTCGTCGAGCAGTATCCCGAGCGAGGCCGATTGGCGTGTGCGCTCGGCCAGCGTGTCGAGCACCGGCTGGGCCAGCTGGGGCGCCGGCCGCGACACCAGGTAGGGCCGTGCGAGCAGCAGCGTGCGGGGCGTGACCCAGAAGCGCTTGCCGTCGCTGTGCAGGTAATCGAGCGCCTCCAGCGTCATCAGGAAGCGGCGGGCCGTGGCCGGGGCAAAACCTGTCAGCCGCGCCACCTCCGCCAGGGTCAGTTTGGAATGCTTGCGTTCAAAACACAGCAGGATCTTGAGCCCCTTGTCCAGCGAAGCCACGAAGTCCCGGGAGTGCGAACGGTGCTCATCGGCATCGGACATCCGTCGATTATTGCGCAATGCGAAGTATTGCGTTGCATCAGCCCCTGATCGCGCCCAGAATTCCAGGATCGATTCATATCCCGAATTGAATTGAAATTTCAACTTCCATTCATACGCCAATTTTTTAGAAAATATGAAGAGACGAGAAATCCTGGGGCTCGCGGGTCTATTGCCCATTCCGCTGGTTTCATTTTCAAGCACCTGGCCGCAGTCACCGATCAGCCTGGTGACGCCACTGGCTTCGGGCGACGCCGCCGATACCGCCGCGCGCCTGATGGGGCAGGAATTGGGCAAATTGCTGGGCGCGTCCGTCGTGGTGGTGAACAAGCCGGGCGCCGGCGGATCGCTGGGCACCCAAGCCGTCATTCGCGCGCCGAAGGACGGCTACACGATCCTCTATGCGCAAAACAGCCCGTTGACGATCCGGCGCGTGACCGATCCCGACAGCGCGGACTACAACCCGCAAAAAGACCTGACGCCGCTCGGCCTGGCGACACGCAGCCCCTCGGTCCTGGTCACGCACAAGAACGCGCCCTTCAAGACCATGAAGGAAATGGTGGAGTACGCGCGCAAGAACCCCGGCGCCGTGCGCATCGGCAACGCGGGGCCCGGCTCGGTGGGCGACATCAGCGTGCAGCTGATCAGCGCCACGACCGGGACGCAGCTGACCTCGGTGAACTACAAGGGCGCCGCCCCGGCCATCACCGACCTGCTGGGCGGCCACATCGACGCCATCATCCTCGCGCTGGGGGCCGTGAGCGCGCACATGCGCAACGGCGCATTGAGCGCCCTGGCCATCTCTTCGAAATTCCCCGAATTTCCCGATATCCCCACCCTGGGCCAATTGGGCTACAAGCAGGAAATCCTGGGCGTCTGGTTCGGCTTCTTCATGCCCGCAGGTGTCCCACAAAACGTGATCGGCACCGTGTTGCCGGCGCTTGAAAAAGTGGTGCGCAATTCCGAAATCGCGGCGCGTCTCCAGCCCGTGGGCATCGTGCAGGAATGGGCTTCGGCCGAAAAGATGTCGGAAGAAATCGACAGCGAATACAGCGCGGTCAGCAAGCTGCTCAAATCCACCCCAAAAAACTGAAGTCGATTTCAGGAATCATCGAAGAGGAATTTCATGTCGAAGAATATTCACGTTGCCATCGTCGGGGGCGGCCTGGGCGGCTTGGCCGCCGCGGCGGCCCTGGTGCACCGCGGGATCAGCGTCGCGGTGTACGAGCAGGCCAAGACCCTCGGGGAAGTCGGGGCCGGCATCTTCATCTATCCCAACAGCCTGAGGCAGCTCGAGCGCATCGGCCTGGGCCCGGCACTGGCGCGCGTAGGCGCCAAGGTCGGCACCGACTCGGCCTACTACCGCATGGACGGCTCAGTGGTCGGCAAGATCCTGACCACCGACTCCAGCGGCTGGAACGGCATGTACGGCATGCACCGCGCCGACATGCTGAACACCCTGGCGGCGGCGGTGCCCGCCTCGGCCATTCACACGGGCCACCGCTGCATCGGGTTCAGCCAGGATGACCACGGCGCCCGCGTGGAATTCGACAACGGCCAGGCGGCCACGGCCGATGTCGTGATCGCTGCGGACGGCATCAAGTCGGTGCTGCAGAAATACGCCGTGGCGCCGTCGGCGCCCGAATACTCGGGCTTCCGCGCCTACCGCGGCCTGATTGCCGCCGACAAGCTGCCGCACTGGAAGCGCGAGGCGCATCAGGTCTGGATGGGCGACGGCAAGCACTTCATGGTGTTCCCGGTGCGGCGCGGCGAGCTGCTCAACTACGTCGGCTTCGTCCCCACCCACAGCGAGACGGTGGAATCCTGGTCCGCGATCGGCGACCGGGACGAGCTGGCCGCCTCCTTCGCCGGCGCGGACCCACGCGTCACGGAGCTGCTCGACAAGGTGGAAAGCTGCTTCTGGTGGGGCCTGCATGACCGCAAGCCGCTCGAGAAATGGACCCATGGCCGCCTGACCCTGCTGGGCGACGCGGCGCACCCGATGCTTCCGCATCTGGGCCAGGGCGCCAACCAGGCCATCGAGGACGGAACGGCGCTCGCCGTGCTGCTGCAGAAATGCGGCGGCGACGTCCAGGCGGCCCTGCAAAGCTATGAGGCGCTGCGTCGCCCGCGCACCTCGTTCGTCCAGGCCGAGTCCCGCAAGAACGGCATGCGCTATGACTCCAAGTACCAGGACATGGCGCAGCGCGACCGGGAGATTGCCAACATCGCGGAGCTGCGCAAGTCGCTCTACGACTACGACATCGAGAAGGAAGCGGCCGAATTCCGCGCCTGATCGCGGTCGCTGGGCCCGCATGCGCTGGGTCTTGGCGGCCCTCGAACTGCAACAATCGCCGCATGCTCCGCTACCGCACCCTCCCCGTCACCCCGTTCCAGCAGAACTGCTCGCTCGTCTGGTGCGACCAGACCCACGATGCCGCCGTGATCGACCCCGGCGGCGATCTCGACGCGGTGCTGGCCGAGGTCCAGCGCCTCGGCCTGCATTTGAAGGCCATCTGGATCACGCACGCCCACCTGGACCACGCGGGCGGCGCGGGCGAACTGGCGCGGAGGCTGCACTTGCCGATCGACGGCCCGCACGAAGGCGACCAGTTCTGGATCGATGGCCTGCCCAAGCAATGCGCCGCCTACGGCTTCCCGCCCGCGCTGGCGTTCACGCCGACGCGCTGGCTGCACGACGGCGACACGGTCACGATCGGCCACGAGACGCTCAACGTTCGCCACTGCCCCGGCCACACGCCGGGCCATGTGGTGTTCCACGCGCCGCAGATCGACCGCTGCTTCGTCGGCGACGTGCTGTTCGCGGGCAGCATCGGCCGCACCGACTTTCCGCAAGGCAACCACCAGCAGCTCATCGACAGCATCACCGGGCGCCTGTGGCCGATGGGCGACCAGACGGTGTTCATTCCGGGCCACGGCCCGGAGAGCACCTTCGGGCGCGAGCGGCGCAGCAATCCGTTCGTGGGCGGGACCTGATTCAACGCCCCCGCAGCGGAAAGCTCCGCCGCACGTCCCGGCGCGACGAGGGCCAGCCGCCGCTCATCAACCGTTCGATGCGCCGCGCCTGCGCCCCACGAAGGCGATGATCTCCCCCATCACCCCGCGCCGGAAGGCCAGCACGCACACGACGAAGATCAGGCCGGTGACGATGGTGACCGATTCGCCGAGCGAGTTGAACCAGTCGATGGTGGTGATGCGCGCGAGGAAGTGGCCGAGCTCGCCGATCTTGTTCTCCAGCAGCACCACCACGGCCGAGCCCACCAGCGGCCCCGACAGCGTGCCCAGGCCGCCCACCAGCGTCATCAGGATGACCTGGCCCGAGGCGCTCCAGTGCACATCCGACAGCGTCGCGAAGCCCAGCACCAGCGTCTTGAGCGAGCCGGCCAGGCCCGACAGCGCCGCCGAGATCACGAAAGCCAGCAGCTTGAAGCGGCTCACGTCGTAGCCCAGCGACAGCGCGCGCGGCTCGTTCTCCTTGATGCCCTTGAGCACCTGCCCGAAGGGCGAGTGGATGGTGCGCACGATCAGCAGGAAGGCCGCCACCACGATCACCAGCGCGACGTAGTACATCGTGAGGTCGTTCTGCAGATCGACGAGGCCGAAGAGCTTGCCGCGCGGCACGCTCTGCAGGCCGTCCTCGCCGCCGGTGAACTTGGCCTGCAGCGCGACGAAGAACACCATCTGCGCGAGCGCGAGCGTGATCATCGCGAAGTAGATGCCCTGGCGGCGAATGGCGAGTGCGCCGAAGATCCAGCCCAGCAGCGCGCCGGTGAGCGTGCCCAGGACGAGGCCGATCTCGGGCGTCACGCCCCAGACCTTCATCGCGTGGCCGGCCATGTAGGCCGAGCCGCCCAGGAAGGCGGCGTGGCCGAAGGACAGCAGCCCGGTGTAGCCCAGCAGCAGGTTGAAGGCCGACGCGAAGAGCGCGTAGCACATCAGCTTCATCACGAACACCGGGTAGGCGCCGGCGAACGGCGCCACCACGAGCGCCGCCAGAAGCAGCAGGTAGAGAGCGAGGGACGTCTTTTTCATGCGGCGTCTGTCTTGCCTTGCTTATTTTTCTTTGCCGAACAGGCCGGCCGGCCGCAGCAGCAGCACGATCACCATGATCACGAAGACGACGGTGGAGGAGGCCTCGGGGTAGAACACCTTGGTCAGCCCTTCGATCACGCCCAGGCCCAGGCCGGTGAGGATGGCGCCCATGATCGAGCCCATGCCGCCGATCACCACCACCGCGAAGACCACGATGATGAGGTTCTGCCCCATGAGCGGCGAGACCTGGATCACCGGTGCCGCGAGCACGCCCGCGAAGGCCGCCAGCGCGACGCCGAAGCCGTAGGTGAGGGTGATCATCAGCGGCACGTTCACGCCGAAGGCCTCCACCAGGCGCGGGTTCTCGGTGCCCGCGCGCAGGTAGGCGCCCAGGCGCGTCTTCTCGATGACGAACCAGGTCGCGAAGCACACCGCGAGCGAGGCCACGACCACCCACGCGCGGTAGTTCGGCAGGACCATGAAGCCCAGGTCGGTCGCGCTCGCGAGCAGGTCGGGCGTGTCGTAGGGCAGGCCCGAGACGCCGTAGATGGAGCGGAACACGCCTTCGATGAGCAGCGTGAGCCCGAGCGTGAGCAAGAGGCCGTAGAGGTGGTCGAGCTTGTAGATCCAGCGCAGCAGGAGCCGCTCGATCACGATGCCGAAGAGGCCCACGAGCACCGGCGCGACGATCAGCATCACCCAGTAGTTGACGTTGAAGTAGTTCATCGCCATCCAGGTCGACACCGCCCCCAGCATGAACAGCGCGCCGTGCGCGAAGTTGATGACGTTGAGCAGCCCGAAGATGACCGCGAGCCCCAGGCTCAGGATGGCGTAGAACGACCCGTTGACCAGCCCCAGCAGGAGCTGGCTCAACAGGGCGGGAAGAGAGATGCTCATGAACGCGCGGTTACTTCCACAGGCCGCACTTCGACTCGGCCTTCGTGGTGAAGACTTCCTCGCCCGGCAGCTTGGCGACCATCTTGTAGTAGTCCCACGGCTGGCTCGATTCGGCCGGGGTCTTCACCTGCATCAGGTACATGTCGTGCACGAACCGGCCGTCGGCGCGGACCATGCCCTTGGCATAGAAGTCGTTGATGGGCATGCTCTTGATCTGCGCCATGACCTTGTCGGCATCGATCGACTTGGCCGCCTGCACCGCCTTCAGGTAAGTCATGGTGGCCGAGTAGTCCGCCGCCTGGATGTCGGTGGGCATGCGCTTGGTCTTCTCGAAGAACTTCTTGCCGAAGGCGCGCGTCTGGTCGTTGAGGTTCCAGTCCCAGCTCGTGGTGAGCAGCAGGCCTTCGGTGTTCTTCAGGCCCAGGCTGTGGATGTCGGTGAGGAACACCAGCAGGCCGGCCATCTTCATGGTCTTGTTGATGCCGAATTCCTTGGCGGCCTTGATCGCGTTGATCGTGTCGCCGCTCGCATTGGCCAGGCCCAGGATCTGCGCCTTGGAGTTCTGCGCCTGCAGCAGGAAGGACGAGAAGTCCGACGCGTTGAGCGGATGCTTCACGCTGCCGAGCACGGTGCCGCCCTTCTCCTTCACGACCTTGGTCGTGTCGGCTTCGAGCGCCTGGCCGAAGGCGTAGTCGGCCGTCAGGAAGAACCAGCTCTTGCCGCCGTTGGCGACCACCGCGCCGCCCGTGCCCTTGGCAAGCGCGACGGTGTCGTAGGCGTAGTGCACCGTGTAGGGGCTGCACTGCTCGTTGGTGAGCGCCGAGCTGCCCGCGCCATTGACCATGAAGACGCGCTTCTTCTCCTGCGCGACCTTCGCCATTGCGAGGCCGGTGCCGGAGTTCGTGCCGCCGAACAGCATCGTCACGTTCTCGGTGTCGATCCACTCGCGCGACTTCGAGGCGGCGATGTCGGCCTTGTTCTGGTGGTCGGCCGTGAGCAGCTCGATCGGCATGCCATTGACCTTGCCGCCGAAGTCGTCGATGGCCATCTGGATCGCCAGTGCGCCGTTCTTGCCTTCGACGTCGGCGTAGAGGCTCGACATGTCGGTGATGAAGCCGATCTTCACCTTGTCTTGGGCCTGGACGGTGCCGGCGGCCAGCGCGACGGCGAGGGAAACAGCGGAAAGGGCAAGCGTTTTCTTCATGTTCTCGGTGTTGTCGTGTTGTCGTTGGATGGGCAGGAAATGGCGGATTACTTCCAGAGGGCGCACTTGGACTCGGCCTTCGTGGTGAAGACCTGGTCGCCAGGCAGCTTGGTGATGACCTTCAGGTAGTCCCAGGGTTGCTTGGACTCGGCCGGCGACTTCACCTCGACCAGGTACATGTCGTGCACCATGCGACCGTCCGCGCGGATCTGGCCCTTGGCATAGAAGTCGTCGATCGGCGTCTTCTTGAGCTGGGCCATCACCTTGTCCGCATCGGTCGACTTGGCCGCCTGCACCGCCTTCAGGTAAGTCATGGTGGCCGAGTAGTCCGCCGCCTGGATGTCGGTGGGCATGCGCTTGGTCTTCTCGAAGAACT
>JAGIBP010000062.1 GCA_017744285.1 Variovorax sp. | reverse complement strand
TCACGACCGTGAACGACAAGGGCCAGGTCGTCACCGGCAAGGTCAAGACCGTCGACCCGCGCGGCGCCGAGATCGACCTCGGCGACGACATCGTCGGCTACCTGCGCGCCAGCGAGATCTCCCGCGACCGCGTGGAAGATGCCCGCAACGTGCTCAAGGAAGGCGACGAAGTCACGGCCGTGGTGGTCAACGTGGATCGCAAGACCCGCAATATCCAGCTGTCCATCAAGCAGAAGGACATGGCCGACCAGCAGGAAGCCATGGCCAACCTGAGCCAGCAAGCCGCGCGTGAGAACGCCGGCACGACCAGCCTGGGCGCCCTGCTGCGCGCCAAGCTGGACAACAGCGACAAGTAAGCCGCGCACGAAGACAGGACAGGCCCTCGGGCCGTCCTGTCTTTTTTTTCGTCCTCATCCGTATCTGCCATGACCCGCTCCGATCTTGTCGAAGAACTCGCCGCACGCTTTGCGCAGCTGACGCATCGCGATGCCGAATACGCGGTCAAGACCATTCTTGACGCGATGAGCGACGCACTGGTTCGCGGGCATCGCATCGAGATCCGGGGCTTCGGCAGCTTCACGGTGAATCGCCGCCCTCCCCGCATCGGACGCAATCCGCGTTCGGGCGAGAGCGTGCAGATCCCCGAGAAGCGGGTGCCGCACTTCAAGCCGGGCAAGGCCCTGCGCGAAGCGGTCGACGCGCGCGCCGTCGAGCTCGCCGAGAAGAAGAACCAGCGCGCCTGAGGCGCGGTCCGGGCCTGCGTCCTGCGACATGGCAAGCATAGAATTCCCCCGCCAACGGGGAAGCGCATGAAATACCTCCTGTGGCTGCTGAAGGCAGCCATTTTTTTTACCCTCTTCGCCTTCGCGCTGAACAACCAGCACGACGCGACCGTGTATTTCTTCTTCGGCACCTCATGGCGCGCGCCGCTCGTGCTGGTGGTGCTGGCTGCTTTCGCGGGCGGCATGGTGGTCGGGGCGCTGGGCATGCTGCCCGGGTGGTGGAAGCACCGCAGCGCCGCGGCCCAGCAATCCCCCGCCCCGATCGTTCCGCCGGCCGCCACGACGGCGCCCCCCGCAGCCACCGTCTCCGCCGCCGACCTACCCGCCGTACGCCAACATGGACTTTGACCTCAGCTGGCTCCTGCTCGGCCTTCCGATCGCATTCGTTCTGGGCTGGCTCGCATCGCGCTTCGACTTGCGGCAACTCAAGATCGAGAATCGCCAGGCGCCGAAGGCCTACTTTCGCGGCCTGAACTTCCTGCTCAACGAGCAGCAGGACCAGGCCATCGACGCCTTCATCGAAGCCGTGCAGAACGACCCCGACACGCAGGAGCTGCACTTCGCGCTCGGCAACCTGTTCCGCCGGCGCGGCGAGTACCAGCGCGCCGTTCGCGTGCACGAGCACCTGCTGGGGCGGGGCGACCTGAGCCGCGCCGACCGCGATCGCGCCCAGCACGCGCTCGCGCAGGACTTCCTGCGCGCCGGGCTGCTCGATCGCGCCGAAGCGGCGCTGCAGAAGCTCGAAGGGACGCGCTACGAGAACGAGGCGCGGCTCGCGCTGCTCGCCATCTACGAGCGCTCGCGCGAATGGGCTCAGGCGGCGGACGTGGCGCAGAAGCTCGACGAGTCGGAACAGGCCAGCTACGGCACGCGGCGCGCCCATCATCTTTGCGAGCGGGCCTCCGAGCGCGTTGCCGCGGCCGACCTGGACGGCGCGGCACAGTTGCTTCGCGAAGCGGCCACCCTCGCGCCCCAGGCCCCACGCCCGGCCATCGATACCGCGGCGCTCCAGTTGCGCAAGGGTGACGCGGCCGCGGCCTTCGAAACGTTGAAGGCCCTGAGCGAGCGCGCCCCGCTCGCCCTGCCGCTGTACGCGGCGATGCTGCAGCAGGCGGCCGTGGCGTCGCAGCGTTCCGGCGAAGCGCTGGCCCTGCTGCAGCGGCGCTACCTGGCTTCGCCCTCGATCGATGTCCTCGAAGCCATCATCGCCCTCGGCGGCACGCCCGCCGCCGCAGAAGACGCCCCAGCGGCCGAAGGTTCCGAACCGGAGCCGCGCGACGGCTACATCGCCCATCTGTCGCGCCAGCCTTCGCTGGTGGCGGCGTCGCGCTGGCTCGCGGGCGAGACCTTCGAGCACGAGCAGTTCCATCCGCAGGTGCAGCGCTCGCTCGACCAGGCCACCCGGCCCCTGATGCGCTACCGCTGCGCCGCATGCGGGTTCGAGGCGCATCAGTATTTCTGGCATTGCCCCGGCTGCCAGGCGTGGGACAGCTACCCACCGCGGCGCGTCGAAGAGCTCTGAGCGACGACGGCCCTTGCCGGGCCGCCTTCCCGCTATCATCCGCCCACCGCACGCATGGGGCGGGCGGTGGAACGCACCGTCGTTTCATACAAAGCCATCAGGGAGTCAATACATGCTGAAAAAAATTCTGGCCGTCACGGCCTTGCTGTGGAGCGTTGCCTCGTGGGCCGCCGTCGATGCCAACAAGGCCACCGACGCGGAACTCGACGCATTGAAGGGCGTCGGCCCCGCGCTGTCCAAACGCATCATCGAAGCCCGCAAGCAAGGCGAGTTCAAGGACTGGCCAGACCTCATGAGCCGGGTCAAGGGCGTGAAGGAAAAGTCCGCGGCGAGACTGTCGGCCGAAGGCCTCACCGTCAACGGTCAACCGTTCGCCGGTGCCGCGCCCGCGGCAAAGGCCGCCAAGGGCGACGCGAAGAAGACCGCGGCGGCGCCCGCGACCAAGGCGCTCGCGAAGCCTTGAACCGGCGCCGCGCACGCTTGGCGCACGCTTGAAGCGCAAGCGCGCATCCGAAGGCCGCCCAGGGGCGGCCTTTTTGCATCTCTCGCCTGCCGCAGCGAAACCGGCACGGCCGCGATGACAATACCGCCATGCTGCTGAACATCCTCGTCATCTGTATCTCCGCGTGCATCGGCGCGCTGCTGCGATGGGGCTTCACCACGTGGCTGAATCCAGGCGGCCTGCTGCCATGGGGCACGCTGGCCGTGAACCTCATCGGCGGCTATCTCGTCGGCCTGGCGATCGCGGGGTTCACGGCGCTACCCGACATCGATCCCGTCTGGCGCCTCGTCGTCGTGACCGGCTTCCTCGGGTCGCTCACCACCTTCTCGAGCTTCTCCGCCGAAGTCGTCGGCATGCTGGTGACGGGACGCGCCGGCCTCGCCCTGGGGACCGTGGCGCTTCATCTGGGCGGTTCACTGCTGCTCACATGGCTGGGGTTCCGCACGGTGCAATACCTCATGCGCTGAGGCGGATTGCGCGGGGGCGCATCGATAGAATCGATCGCAATGCCCCTTGCCTTTCTCGTCGCACTTCCCTTCATCGCCAGCGTGCTCGCCGCGCTGCTGCCCTCGAATGCGCGAAACCGGGAATCGACACTGGCCGGCCTGGTCGCACTGGGCTGCGCCATCCAGGCGGCATGGGTCTTCCCACGCGTGGCGAAGGGCGAGGTGATACGGCAGCAGATCGAATGGCTCCCGGGCCTGGGCCTCGACCTCGTCTTCCGCATGGACGGCTTCGCGTGGCTGTTCTGCATGCTGGTGCTGGGCATCGGCACGCTGGTGGTGCTGTATGCGCGGTACTACATGTCGCCGTCCGATCCGGTGCCGCGCTTCTTCTCGTTCCTCCTCGCCTTCATGGGGGCGATGGTGGGCGTGGCCCTGTCGGGCAACCTCGTGCAGATGGTGCTGTTCTGGGAGCTCACCAGCCTCTTCTCGTTCCTGCTGATCGGCTACTGGCACCACCGCCGCGATGCACGGCGCGGTGCGAGCATGGCGCTGGTGGTGACCGGCGCGGGCGGCCTGTGCCTCCTGGCCGGCGTGCTGATCATCGGGCGCATCGCGGGCAGCTACGAGCTCGACGTGGTGCTGGCCTCGGGCGCGGCGATCCGCGCGCATTCGCTCTATCCGGCCGCGCTGGTGCTGGTGCTGCTCGGCGCCTTCACCAAGAGCGCGCAGTTCCCGTTCCACTTCTGGCTGCCGCGCGCGATGGCCGCGCCCACGCCGGTCTCGGCGTATCTGCATTCGGCCACGATGGTGAAGCTGGGCGTCTTCCTCCTGGCGCGGCTGTGGCCCGTGCTCTCGGGCACCGAGGCCTGGTTCTGGCTGGTCGGCGGCGCCGGGGCGATCACGCTGATGCTCGGCGGCTACGTGGCGATGTTCCAGCGAGACCTGAAGGCGCTGCTGGCCTATTCGACGATCTCGCATCTCGGGCTCATCACGCTGCTGCTGGGGCTCAACAGCCCGCTGGCCGCGGTGGCGGCCGTCTTCCACGTCATGAACCACGCGACCTTCAAGGCGTCGCTCTTCATGGCCGCCGGCATCATCGACCACGAGAGCGGCACGCGCGACATCCGCAAGCTCAGCGGGTTGCAGAAACTGATGCCCATCACCGGCACGCTGGCCATCATCGCGAGCGCATCAATGGCCGGCGTACCGCTGCTCAACGGCTTCCTGTCGAAGGAGATGTTCTTCGCCGAGACGGTGTTCATCGAGGCCACGCCCTGGGTCAGCACGAGCCTGCCGGTGATCGCGACGATCGCCGGTATCTTCAGCGTGGCCTATTCCGCGCGTTTCGTGTTCGACGTCTTCTTCGGCCCGCCCTGCGCGCCGCCCGAGGTGCCGCGCGAGCCGCACGAGCCGCCGCACTGGATGCGCGTGCCGGTCGAACTGCTGGTGCTGATCTGCCTGGTGGTGGGCGTCGCGCCCGCGTGGTCGGTGGGCGCCTTCCTCGCGACCGCGGCGAGGCCGGTGGTCGGCGGCGTGCTGCCGGAGTACAGCCTGGCGGTGTGGCACGGCTTCAATCTCCCGCTGCTCATGAGCTTCATCGCGCTGGTCGCGGGTGCGGGGCTTTACCTTCTGCAGAGGCGCGGCCGAGAACGCGGCGTACTCGCCGAAGCGACGCCGCTGCTTCATCGCTTCGACGGCCAGCGCATCTTCGAGAACCTGCTCGCGCGCGCGGGCGAGGTCGGCCGCCGCAGCCGGCGGCTGCTCGGCACGCGGCGCCTGCAGACCCAGTTGCTGCTGCTGGTGGGGGTGGCGATCGCGGGCGCGGCCGCGGCGCTGCACGTCACGCCGGCCGCTCGCGGATCGCGCGAGTTGCTGCCGTTCTCGCCGATGTTCGCCATGACCTGGCTGATCGGCTGCACCTGCGCGGTGGCGGCCGCCTGGCAGGCGAAGTTCCATCGCCTCGCCTCGCTGATGCTGGCCTCGGCCGCGGGGCTGGTGAGCTGCATCACCTACATCTGGTTCTCGGCGCCCGATCTCGCACTGACCCAGCTGGTGGTGGAAGCCGTCACGACGGTGCTGATCCTGCTCGGCCTGCGCTGGCTGCCGATGCGCACCGCCACGCCCGAGCCGGCGCGCGCGCGGCTGCGTCCGTGGGGCCGGCGCGGCCGCGACGTGGCCGTGGCCGTGGCGGCGGGGGCGGGCCTCGGCGCGATCGCCTGGATGATGATGACGCGCGACTTCCCGCAAAGCATCTCGCCGTTCTTCCTCGAAAACGCCCTGGTGCGCGGCGGCGGCACGAACGTCGTCAACGTGATGCTGGTCGACTTCCGTGGCTTCGACACCTTCGGCGAGATCACGGTGCTCGGCGTCGTCGCGCTGACCGTCTATGCGCTGCTGCGCCGCTTCCGCCCGGCGCCCGAATCGATGGCGCTGCCGCCGCAGCAGCGCGCGCACCCCGACGATGGCAGCAGCGACTTGCTCAACCCGCGCCGCGCCAAGGACACGGCGGTCGGCTATTTGATGGTCCCCGCCGTGCTGGTGCGCCTGCTGCTGCCGCTGTCGGTGCTGGTGTCGGTCTACTTCTTCATGCGCGGCCACAACCAGCCCGGCGGCGGTTTCGTGGCGGGCCTCGTGATGTCGGTCGCGCTCGTGCTGCAGTACATGGTGTCCGGCACCGAATGGGTCGAGGAGCACCTGCGCATCTACCCCCGGCGCTGGATCGCGATCGGGCTCCTGCTCGCGCTGGTGACGGGCGACGGCGCGATGCTCTTCGGCTATCCCTTCCTCACCACGCACACGGCGCACCTCGACCTGCCGCTCCTCGGCGAAGTGCATGTGCCGAGCGCGCTGTTCTTCGACATCGGCGTGTTCTCGCTCGTGCTCGGCGCCACCATGCTCATCCTCACCGCGCTCGCGCACCAGTCGATCCGCAGCCATCGATGGTCGGACGAACAGGCCGAGAAGGAAACCGAACGCGCGGCGGCGGCCGAAGCGGGAGGCACTGCCTGATGGAAATCGTGCTCGCCCTCGCCATCGCAATCCTGACCGGCTCGGGGGTCTACCTGCTGCTGCGTCCGCGCACCTTCCAGGTGATCATGGGGCTGACGCTGATCTCGTATGCGGTCAACCTGTTCATCTTCAGCATGGGCCGGCTCAAGGTCGACAGCGAACCGGTGCTCCGGCCCGGCATTCCCGCCACGCTGGCCAACACGGCGGACCCGATGCCTCAGGCACTGGTGCTCACCGCCATCGTGATCGGCTTCGCGATGATCGCGCTCTTCCTGGTCGTGATGCTCGCCTCGCGCGGATTGACGGGCACCGACCACGTCGACGGCGAAGAGAGCCGGGAGACCCGGCTGTGAACGAGATCTCGCACCTGCTCGACCGCCTGCTCGAGTTCAGCATGCCGCACCTGGTCGCCGCGCCGATCCTGGTGCCGATGCTCACGGCGGCGCTCATGCTGCTGCTGCGCGAAGAGCGGCGCCGCACCAAGTCGGCGCTCAGCGTGGCATCGGGGCTCATCGGCCTTTTGGTGGCGCTCGCGCTGCTGCGATGGGTCAATGCCCCGGAAACCGGCGGCGGCCCGGGCTCGATCGGCGTCTACCTGCCCGGCAACTGGCAAGCGCCGTTCGGCATCGTGCTCGTCGCCGACCGGCTGTCGACCATGATGGTCGCGCTCACCGGCGTGGTCGCCTTCGCGGCCTCGATCTACTCGACCTCGCGCTGGGACCGGGCGGGCGTGCACTTCCACCCGCTGCTGCAGCTGCAGCTGATGGGGCTCAACGGGGCGTTCCTGACGGGCGACCTGTTCAATCTCTTCGTCTTCTTCGAAGTGATGCTGGCCGCGTCCTACGGGCTGCTGCTGCACGGCTCCGGCCGCCAGCGCGTGCATGCGGGCCTGCACTACGTGGCCATCAACCTCGCGGCCTCGTCGCTGTTCCTGATCGGCGCCTCCTTGCTCTATGGCGCGACCGGGACGCTGAACATGGCCGACCTGGGCATGAAGATCGCCCAGATCGATCCGGCCGATCGCGGCCTGGTCCATGCCGCGGCCGCCATCCTCGCCACCGCCTTCTTCGCGAAAGCCGGCGCGTGGCCGCTCAACTTCTGGCTGGTGCCCGCCTACAGCTCGGCCGTCTCGCCGGTCGGCGCGGTGTTCGCCCTGCTGACCAAGCTGGGTGTCTATGCGCTGCTGCGGCTGTGGACCGTGATGTTCGCGCCCGACACCGGCGCATCGGCCGGCTTCGGGCAAGACGTGCTGCTCGCCATCGGTCTCGTGACGCTCATGGCGGGCGCGCTCGGCATTCTCGGCACGCAGCGGCTGTCGAACCTCGCGGGCTTCAGCGTCCTGGTTTCAGCCGGCACGCTGCTCACCGCCGTCGGCTTCGGACAGACGGCGGTTTGGGCCGGCGCGCTCTACTACCTGCTGAGCTCGACGCTGGCGGTGAGCGCGTTCTTCCTGCTCATCGACATGATCGAGCGGTGGCGCAACGCGGGCTTGAGCATCGCCCCGCACGAGGCGGCGGGCGACGCCCCCTTCCTTTCCGCCGACCTGCGACGCCTGGACGACGTGAACCTCGACGACGATGCGCAGGCGCTCTACGGCCGTGCCATTCCGGCGGGCGTGGCCTTCCTCGGGCTGAGCTTCGTCGGCTGCACGATCCTGCTCGCTGGCCTGCCGCCGCTGTCGGGCTTCGTCGGCAAGTTCGCGATGCTGTCGGGCCTGCTCGACGCCCCGCGCGTCACGCCGGCCGCCTGGGGCTTCCTCGCGCTGCTGCTCGTCTCGGGCTTCTTCACGCTGATCGCGTTCAGCCGCACGGCCATCCGCCACTTCTGGACGCAGGAGCATGCGCACCTGCCCGCGCTGCCCGCGCTCGAGGTGATCCCGGTCGCGGTGCTGCTGGCGGCCTGCCTCGCGCTGGCGCTGGGTGCCGGCCCCGCCATGCACCACGCCTCCGCGACGGCAGAGGCCCTTCGCATGCCCACGGCCTACCGCGAAGCGGTGCTGCGCGCCCGCGAGGTGCCCAGCCCCGCGCCGAAGGCAGGAGCGAAGCCATGAAGCGCTGGCTCCCGTTTCCGCCGCTGTCGCTGGGCCTCTTCGTGGTCTGGCTGCTGCTCAATCAGTCCATCGAGCTCGGCACGCTGCTGCTGGCCGCGATCTTCGCCATCGCGGTGCCGCTGCTCACCCAGTCGCTGCGCCCGCGCGCCACCGTCCGGATCCGCCGGCCCGGTGCGGCGTTCAGGCTCAGCCTGGTGGTCCTCCATGACATGGTCGCATCCGCCCTCACCGTGGCGCGGCTGCTGCTCACGCGCCGCAACGATCAGATGCATTCGCGCTTCGTGCGCGTGCCCCTGGAGATGCGCGACCCCAATGCGCTGGCGGTGCTCGCGATGATCGTCTGCCTCACGCCCGGCACCGCGTGGGGCGAGATCTCGTTCGATCGCTCCAGCCTGCTGATCCACCTGTTCGACGAGCGCGACCCGGAGGCCTTCATCGCGCTCGTGAAGTCACGCTACGAACGCCCCCTGATGGAGATCTTCGAATCATGACCCCCGTCCTGTTCTGGGCGCTCAAGCTCGCGCTCTTCCTGCTCGCCGTCGCGATGCTCTGCGCGGTCTGGCGCCTGCTCATCGGCCCCACCGCGCAGGACCGCGTGATGGCGCTCGACTGCCTCTATATCAACGGCATGCTGATGATGCTGATCCTGGGCATCAACTACACCAGCAGCGTGTATTTCGAGGCCGCGATGCTGATCGCGCTGTTCGGCTTCCTCGGCTCCACAGCGCTCGCCAAGTTCCTGCTGCGCGGCGAAGTGATCGAATGACGGAGGCCCCATGGTGAGCAACCTCGTCGGCACCCCACTGCCCCTGTGGGCGGAAATCCTGACCGCTGTGTGCGCCGTCTGCGGCGCCGCCTTCGCGGCCATCGGCTCGTTCGGGCTCGTGCGCTGCCCGACCTTCTTCCGCCGCATCCATCCGCCGACGCTGGGCGCCACGCTGGGGGTGTGGAGCATCACGCTGGCGACCATCATCTACTTTTCAGTGCAGGGCGGCAGCCTGTTCCTGCACGCAGCGCTGATCGCGCTGTTCGTGGCCATGACGGCGCCGGTCACCACCATCTTCCTGATGCGCGCCGCGCTCTTTCGCGAGCGCATCAAGGGAGGCAAGGTGCCCAGCGCCGACGCGACGCCGCCGCGCTGAGCCTTTGGCCCCGCCGCTGCAATGGCGGGCCATCCGCCGTAATCTCGTCGACCTGCTCGCAAATGATTCGTGGAGTCCGTGACATGAAGGCCCCTCTTGCCGTGACGATGGCCATCGCCGTCCTCCCACTGTTCGCCTCGCCTGTCCAGGCCCAGGTCTTCGGCATCGACGATCACGGCGCGGCGCGCGCCGAACGAAGCCGCCAGGGCGCGGCCGCCGCGCGCAACCCGATCGTCAATGAAGGCAATCCGATCCCGGATGCGCGAACGGCGCCGTCGACCGAGGAACGCGCCGCCGCGCGCGCCCGCCGTGCGCAGGTGGGCGCACAGGCCGCCCGCGGCCCGCAGATGGGCGAGGGCAATCCCGTTCCGCAGGCGGCGCCCGCAGGACGCTGACGCCGGCGCGGCGACGCAGCCCCTCGCCCAGCGTCGCCCCGGAAGCTGCACCCTGGCGCTTGCCGGCATGATGGCGCCCATGCATCTCTCCGAACTCGTGCAGAACTACGGCTACGTCGCCGTCTTCGTGGGCGGCCTGTTCGAGGGCGAAACCCTCCTCCTGCTGGGCGCCTTCGCGGTGCATCAGGGCTATCTGTCGCTCGCACCGCTGATCGCGTGCGGCGCTGCGGCCGCCTTCCTGACCGACCAGTTCTACTTTCACGTAGGCCGCCGCAAAGGGGCCGCGCTGATGGCGAGCCGGCCTCGGATGCGCCGCTACGTGGAGCGCGTCAACGGCTTCGTCACCCGCCATCCGGTGGCGACGATCTTCGTCATGCGATTCGCCTGGGGCGTGCGGATCGCCATGCCGCTCACGCTCGGCATGGGGCGCATGAGGGCCCTGCCCTATGCGGCACTTTGCGCCCTCGCGGCCCTGATCTGGTCGAGCGTGGTGAGCCTTTTCGGGCTGAAGGTCACGGCGCTGGTTCACGCCGCGCTCGGCCATCTGCGGCCCTACGAGCACAAGCTGATTGCGGTGGCGCTGGTGCTCGCGGCGGGCCTGGCGCTTTTCAGGCTGTGGCACACCCGGCGCTGAGCACCGGGTGCTACCGGGTCAGTCGTTGTCGGCGCGCTCGAGGATGGCGCGGTTGATGTAGAGCGCCACGAGCGTGCAGAGCGCGCCCGACAGCAGGTAGACGCTGACATAGCCCAGGCCGAAGCGGGCCGACAGGCCGAGCGCGACCAGCGGCGCGAAGGCGGCGCCGATCAGCCAGGCCAGGTCGGAGGTCAGCGCCGCGCCGGTGTAGCGGTACTTCTTCTCGAAGTTCGCGGTCACCGCGCCGGCGGCCTGGCCGTACGACAGGCCCAGGATCAGGAAGCCCAGCAGGATGAACACGTCCTGGCCGAGCTTGCCGCCATCGAGCAGCGTCGGCGCGAAGCCGCTGAAGACGGCGATCAGCACCGCCAGGCTGCCCAGCGTGTTGCGACGGCCCATGCGGTCGGCGATCAGCCCCGAGGCGACGGTGCCGACGGCCCCGAGCACGGCACCCACCATCTGCACCACGAGGAACTCGCTGATCGACTGGGTCGAGAAGAGCGAGATCCACGACAGCGGGAACACCGTGATCAGGTGGAACAGGGCATAGCTCGCGAGTGCGGCAAATGCGCCGATCGCGATGTTGTAGCCCTGCGAGCCGATGAGTTCGGCCACGTTCGTCGGCTGCAGTTCGCGGGCCTCCAGCAGGCGGTCGTATTCGTTGGTCGACACCAGGCGCAGCCGGGCGAAGAGCGCGACGACATTGATCGCAAAAGCGACGTAAAAGGTGTAACGCCATCCCCAGTCGAGGAAGTCCTCCATCGAGAGGCTCGAATAGAGGTAGGCGAACAACGCGCTGGCCATGAAGAAGCCCAGCGGCGCGCCCAGCTGGCCCAGCATCGCGTACCAGCCGCGGCGGTTCGGCGGCGCATTCAGCGCGAGCAGCGAGGGCAGCCCGTCCCACGAGCCGCCGAGCGCGAGGCCCTGCGCCACGCGAAGGATCGACAGCAGCACGATCGAGGCCGTGCCCAGGCCCGCGTAGCCCGGCAGGAAGGCGATGCCGGCCGTGGAAATGCCCAGCAGGAACAGGGCCATGGTGAGCTTGGCTTCCCGCCCGAAGCGGCGCTGGACCGCCATAGAGATCACCGTTCCGAAAGGCCGGGCGATGAATGCGAACGAAAAGATGGTGAAGGCGAGCAGCACGCCATCGAGGCGGTTCTCGAACGGGAAGAACACCGCGGGGAAGACCAGGACCGACGCGATCCCGTAGACGAAGAAGTCGAAGTACTCCGAGGCGCGGCCGATGACCACGCCGACGGCGATCTCGGAGGGCGTGACATGGGAGTGGCTCGAATCACTCCCCTCGTGGAGGGTCTCGGTGATTTCAGTGTGGGCGGTGGTCATCATTTCTGCAGTGTCGAGGTCATCCTAGCTTGCAAGATTCTCACCGAATCGGGATTGCCGCCATAGGACAAAACGTCCAATATCCGGCACCTGCCAAACCAAGTAGATTCTGGACTCTTTGCCCAGCAAAAGCTCACTCTTCGGCATGCCTCCCCTCAAGAAACTCCGCGGACTGCTCGTGCTGCCGCTCGCCCTGCTGGCGGGCTGCAACATGGTGGTATTGAACCCTTCGGGCGATATCGCCCGCCAGCAAGGCCAGCTGATCGTGATCTCCACGGTCCTGATGCTACTGATCATCGTGCCGGTGATCGCGCTGACCATCTTCTTCGCCTGGAAATACAGGCAGTCGAACAAGGCCGCGACGTATTCGCCTGACTGGGACCACTCCACCGAGCTGGAGCTTGCCATCTGGGCCGCGCCGCTGATGATCATCATCGCGCTGGGCGCGATCACGTGGATCAGCACGCACACGCTCGATCCCTACCGGCCGCTGCGGCGCCTCGAGGCGAATCGCCCGGTTCCCGAGAACACCAAGCCGCTGACCATCGAAGTCGTCTCGCTCGACTGGAAGTGGCTCTTCATCTACCCCGAGCAGGGCATCGCCACGGTCAACGAAGTGGCCGCGCCGGTGGACCGACCGATCGTCTTCAAGATCACGTCGTCCTCGGTCATGAATGCCTTCTACATCCCCGCGCTGGCCGGCATGATCTATTCCATGCCCGGCATGGAGACGCAGCTCAACGCCGTCATCAACCAGCCCGGCGACTACGAAGGCTTCTCCGCCAACTACAGCGGCGCCGGCTTCTCGGGCATGCGCTTCCGCTTCCACGGCGTGAGCAACGAGGGCTTCGACGACTGGATCAAGAAGGCCAAGGCCGAAAGCACCCCGCTCACCCGCGAGGCCTACCTCGAACTCGAACGTCCCAGCGAACGCGAGCCGGTGCGCCGCTTCGGCACCGTGGACGCCGACCTGTATGACGCGATCCTCAACCGCTGCGTGGATCGCAACAAGATGTGCATGAAGCAAATGATGGCGATCGACGCGAGCGGCGGTCTTGGCGGACCGACGGGCGCGTACAACATCGCCCAGAAGAAGCCCTGGCAGCCTGAGCTGAAGAATTCCCCGACCCGGACCTACGTGACGGCCATGTGCACCGTCGACGACCCTGCCGGCCTGTCTCTCCCGCGTACCAACTTTCGCATCGAAGAGTAACGATGTCCGAACATCTTGATTTGACGAAGCTGATCTTCGGCCGTCTCACCTGGGACGCGATCCCGTTCCACGAACCGATCCTTCTCGTGACCTTCTGCGCCGTCGTGCTCGGCGGCATCGCGGTCCTTGGCGGGATCACCTATTTCCGGCTCTGGGGTCCCCTATGGCGCGACTGGATCACCAGCATCGACCACAAGAAGATCGGGATCATGTACATCATCCTCGGTCTGATCATGCTGCTGCGCGGCTTCGCCGACGCGATCATGATGCGCGCCCAGCAGGCGATCGCCTTCGGCGACAACATGGGCTACCTCCCGCCGCACCACTACGACCAGATCTTCACCGCCCACGGCGTGATCATGATCTTCTTCGTGGCGATGCCGCTGGTCACCGGCCTCATGAACTACGTCGTGCCGCTGCAGATCGGCGCGCGCGACGTGGCCTTCCCGTTCCTGAACAACTTCAGCTTCTGGATGACGACCTTCGGCGCCATCCTGGTGATGGCCTCGCTCTTCGTGGGCGAGTTCGCGCGCACCGGCTGGCTGGCCTACCCGCCGCTCTCGGGGCTGGACTTCAGTCCTGACGTGGGGGTGGACTACTACATCTGGTCGCTGCAGATCGCGGGGGTCGGCACCTTGCTC
>JAGIBP010000061.1 GCA_017744285.1 Variovorax sp. | reverse complement strand
TCGTCGAAGGGGTTCATGCTCATCTTCACGTTGGCAATGTCCACTCCGGTGCCGTCGCTCTTCACGCGCACCTTCACGTTGTAGTCGACGACCCGCTTGACGGGGACCAGGATCTTCATGACTTCATTCCTTGTTCGATGGATGGATCATTGCGCGGCCTGCCGGCCCAGCGCGATATAGCGTTGCAGATGGTGGTCTTCGTCGCCGAGCTGGTGGTCGATCATCACGAGCCGCTTGGCGAAGTGCGCGAGCGGCAGTTCCCAGGTCATGCCGATGCCGCCGTGCATCTGGATGCTCTCCTGCGCGACCAGCGTGCCGATGCGGCCGATGCTGAACTTCGCGGCCGACAGCGCGCGCTCGCGCGTCACGCGGTCCGCATCCATCGCGGCCGCCGCGTTGATCACGGCCGAGCGGGCCTGCTCGATCTCGAGCAGCAGGTCGGCCATGCGGTGCTGCAGCGCCTGGAAGCTGCCGATGAAGACGCCGAACTGCTTGCGCGTGCGCAGGTACTCCAGCGTGGCCGTGCGGGCCGACTCCATCGCGCCGAGCGCCTCGGCGCAGAGCGCGAGCACGCCGCGGCCGATCGCGCGTTCGAGCGCGTCGAAACCCTGGCCTTCGGTGCCGAGCAAGGCGTCGCCGCCGAGCTTCGCGTGGTCGAAGCTGAGTTCCGCCACCCGCCCGCCGTCGATCGCGGGGCAGCCGCGCACCTTCAGGCCCGGCGTGCTCGCGGGCACCAGGAAGAGGGAGATGCCCGCTTCGTCGTCCATGCCGCCCGAGGTGCGTGCCGACGCCACGAAGAAGCCCGCCGGTTCGCCCTGGGGCACGGCCACCTTCACGCCGTGGAGCACCCAGCCGTCGCCGCTGCGCTCGGCGCGCGTCTGCACGCGCGAGAGCTCGGAGTGCGACTCGGGCTCGTCATGCGCGAAGGCGGCGAGGGTCGCGCCGCTCACGATGTCGGCGAGCTTCGTCTTCTGCGCCTCGTTGCCGGCGGCCGAGATCGCCTCGCCGGCCATCACGGCACCGAGCAGCGGCTCGACCACGAGCCCGCGCCCCAGCGCTTCGAAGACCACGGCCAGGTCGAAGCCCGCGCCGCCGAAGCCACCGTCGGCCTCGCTGAACAGCGCGCCGATCACGCCCAGCTCCGCGAACTGCCGCCAGATCGCGGGGCTGAATCCTTCCTTCGACTGCGCGATGCGATTGCGCGCCTCGAAGCCGTACTGCTCCGCGATGAAGCGGTTCAGGCTGTCGGCGAGCATGCGCCGGTCTTCGGTGTGTTCGAAGTTCATGACCGTCGTTCCTGTCAGAGGCCCAGGATCATCTTGGAGATGATGTTCTTCTGGATTTCGTTCGAGCCGCCGAAGATCGACAGCTTGCGGTTGTTGAAGTAGCGCGCCGCGGCAGCCGCTGCCGGCGCGGGGCCGAAGGCCTCGCCGGCGTAGCCGTCCTTGAGCGCCTCGGCGACGAAGGGCCGCGCCTGTGCGCCCATCGCGCGCCGCGTGAGCGACGAGATCTCCTGCCGGATCTCGGTGCCGCGGATCTTGAGCATCGAGCTTTCCGCGCCGGGCACGCCGCCGCCGGCCACCGCCGCGATCACGCGCAGGTTGGTGGTCTTCATGTTCTCCAGGTCGATCTCGACCTTCGCCATGCGGGCCGCGAATGCGGGGTCTTCAGCGAGCGGCCGGCCGTTCTTCTTCCGCGTGGCGGCGATGGCCTTGAGCTGCTCCATCGCCGCGACCGAGAAGCCCACGCCCGCGATGTTCGTGCGCTCGTAGGTCAGCAGGTACTTGGCGCAGGTCCAGCCCTTGTCTTCCTCGCCGACGAGGTTCTCGGCCGGCACGCGCACGTCGGAGAAGAACACCTCGTTGACCTCGTGCTCGCGGTCGAGCGTGATGATCGGCCGCAGCTCGACGCCGGGCGACTTCATGTCGATCAAGAGGAAGCTGATGCCTTCCTGCTTCTTGGCATCCTTGTTGGTGCGCACCAGGCAGAAGATCATGTCGGCATGCTGGCCCAGCGTCGTCCAGGTCTTCTGGCCGTTCACGATGTAGTGGTCGCCCTCTGCATCGCGCCCGCGCACCGCGGAGGTCTTGACCGAGGCGAGGTCGGAGCCCGCGCCCGGTTCCGAGTAGCCCTGGCACCACCAGTCGCTGCCGTCGAGGATGCGCGGCAGCCAGTGCCGCTTCTGCGCTTCGCTCCCGTACTTGATGAGCACCGGCCCGAGCATGTTCACGCCGAAGGGCACGATGCGCGGCGCGTGGGCGAGGGCGCATTCGTTCTCGAAGATGAACTTCTCGATCGCGTTCCAGCCGGGGCCGCCGTACTGCTTCGGCCAGTGGTTCGCGAGCCAGCCGCGCTCGTTCAGGATGGCGTGCCATTCCTGCATGTCGGCCTTCGTCAGGTGCATGCCGGTGGCGACCTTGTCGGACAGGCGCCGGGGCAACTTGGCGGCCAGGAAGGCGCGCACCTCGTCGCGGAAGGCTTCCTCCGCGGGTGTGAAGTTCAGGTCCACGACGGACTCCTTATTCCGATTGATTGAGACTGGCGAAGTCGGCGCCGCGTTCGACCAGCTCGACCAGGAGCGGCGAGGGCTTCCAGAACAGCGGGTCTTCCTTCTCGAACTCGCGGATGTCGGCCAGCACCTTGGCCAGGCCCACGGTGTCGGCGTACTTCATCGGCCCGCCGCGATGGCGCGGAAAGCCGTAGCCGTAGAGGAAGGTCACGTCCACGTCGAGCGGGCGCAGCGCGATGCGCTGGTGCACCACGTTCGCGCCCTCGTTGATCATCGCGGCCATGTAGCGGCGGATGATTTCCTCGTCGGTGAAGGGGCGCGGCGTGATGCCGGCGCGCTGGCGCTCGGCGTCGATGATCGCGAGCACCTCGGGGTCGGGCTGGCCGGTGCGCGCGCCCTCGGGGTAGAGGTAATAGCCGCGCTGCGTCTTCTGGCCGAACCAGCCGCGCTCGCAGAGGCGGTCGGCGACCTGTACGTAGCGCGCCTTCGGATCACGCGTGGCGGCCTTGCGTTTGCGCGTGGCCCAGCCGATGTCGCCGCCCGCGAGGTCCGACACCTGGAACGGGCCCATCGGGTAGCCGAAGTCGCGCACCGCCTGGTCGATCTGGTAGGGCGAGGCGCCGTCTTCCATCATGTGGTCGGCGGCCTGTCGGTAGACCGCGAGGATGCGGTTGCCGATGAAGCCGTCGCACACGCCCGCGCGCACCGGCACCTTCTTGAGCTTCTTCGCGAGCTCGAAGCCGGTCGCGACCACGTCGGCGCCGACCTTCGCGGGCACCACGATCTCCAGCAGCTTCATGATGTTGGCCGGCGAGAAGAAGTGCAGGCCCACCACGTCCTGCGGGCGCGAGATGCTGGCCGCGATCTCGTCGATGTCGAGGTACGAGGTGTTGGTGGCGAGCACCGCGCCCGGCTTGCACACGCGGTCGAGTTCGGCGAAGACGGCCTTCTTGACGGCCATGTCCTCGAACACCGCCTCGACCACGATGTCGACCTTGGCGAGCGCGTCATAGGACGTGGAGCCCGAGAAGCGCGCCATCACCGCGGCCTTGGCCTCGGGCGTCATGCGGCCCTTCTGGATCAGGCCGTCGTAGACCTTCTCGACATTGGCGCGGCCGCGCGCGAGCTGCGCCTCGTCGCGCTCGATCATGGTCACCGGCATGCCCGCGTCGAGCATCGACACCGCGATGCCCGCGCCCATGGTGCCGCCGCCGACGATGCCGGCCGCTTCGAGCGCACGCGGCTTCGCCGCCTTGGTTTCGGGCGCCTTCAGCACTTCGCGCTCGGCGAAGAAGGCGTGGATCAGGCCGGCGCGCTGCGGGCTGTCGATGCATTGCAGGAAGAACTTGCGTTCGAGTGCCATGCCCTCGTCGAAGGGCAGGGTCAGCGCGGCCTCGACCGCGTCGACGATCTTCATCGGCGAGAACAGGCCGCGGCTCTTCTTCGCGGTGTCGGCGCGCGCGGCGTCGAGCGCGGCGCGGCTGGCTTCCTTGTCCGCCAGCGCCTGGGCATCGCGGGTGCGGCGCACCGGCGCTTTCGATGCGATCAGCTCCTTGGCATAGGCGAGGCCTTCGGCCAGCGCATCGGCGCCAACGCCTTGGCGGTCGATCAGGCCCAGCGCGAGCGCCTCCTTCGCGCCAGCGTGGCGGCCGCTGAGCATCAGCTCGATCGCGGGCTTGACGCCGATCAGGCGCGGCGTGCGCTGCGTGCCGCCGGAGCCGGGCATCAGGCCGAGCTGCACTTCGGGCAGCCCCAGCTTCGCCGAGGGACCGGCGAGGCGGTAGTGCGCCGACAGCGCGATCTCCAGCCCGCCGCCGAGCGCCGCGCCGTGGATCGCGGCCACCACCGGCTTGGTGCAGTCCTCGATGCGCTTGCACACCTCGGGCAGCGACGGCGGCTGCGGCGTCTGGCCGAATTCGCGGATGTCGGCCCCGGCGATGAAGTTGCGGCCCGCGCCGACGATCAGCACCGCCGCCGCGTTGCCGTCGGCCTCGGCCGCCTCCATCGCGGCGACCAGGCCGCGCCGGACGTCGACGCCGAGCGCATTGACCGGCGGGTTGTCGATGGTGACGACGAGCACGTCGCCGTCGCGGCGGAAGGTGACAGGCGAGGGCGCGGAAGGGGTGGGGGAAGCCATGCAGTGAGTCTCCGAAGGCGCGAAGCGCGAGGGTTCCTTGAGGATGAACTTCGGATTCTTGGCCGCGCGACCGCCTTTGACAATTCCATTTGCCATTGACAGACTGTCAAAGAGTTTTTGACAAAATGGCGCTGGCATGGACCTGCAGTCGCTCACCCTCCTCGTTGAAATCCTGGATGCCGGCAACCTCAGCGAGGCCGCGCGCCGGCTCAAGATGACCCGCGCGAACGTGAGCTACCACCTGAACCAGCTCGAGCGATCGGTCGGCGCGCAGCTCGTGCGCCGCACCACCCGCCGGGCCGAACCCACCGAGATCGGGTTGCGCCTGTACCAGCACGGCCTCGCCATCCAGAGCGAGCTCGCGGCCGCGCGCGAGTCGGTCACCTCGCTCGGGCAGAGCCTGCTCGGCCGGGTACGGCTGAGCGTGCCCAGCGGGTACGGGCAGATCGTGATGTCCGACTGGCTCATCGACTTCAAGCGCCAGTACCCGGGCATCGTGCTCGACGTGCTGTTCGAGAACCGCATCGAGGACCTGCTGCGCGACGAGGTCGACATCGCGATCCGCGTGATTCCCGAGCCGCCGCAGAACCTGGTCGCGCGCGACCTGGGGCCGGTGCGCTACGTGGCGTGCGCGTCGCGGGAATTCGCCGCGCGCCACGGGCTGCCCGTGCAGCTCGACCAGTTGCGGTCCGCCCCGGTGGTCACCGCCGGGGTCATCGGGCGGCAGCTGCGCGTCGCGGCCTACCAGGGCGAGGAACGGCGCGAAGTGGTGCTGGAGCCGACGCTGATCTCGGAGAACTTCCTCTTCCTGCGCCAGGCCATCCTGGCCGGGCTGGGCATCGGGCTCGTGCCCGACTACCTGGTGAACGAGGACGTGCGCCGCGGCGACGTGCTCACCACGCTCGACGACTGGCGCCTGAGCATCTTCGGCACCCAGATGTACATGCTCTACATGCCCAACCGGCAGCACACGCGCGCCACGCGGACCTTCATCGACTTCATCCTGGCGCGCGTGCGCGGCGCCGCGCCGGACGCGATGGGACAATCCCACCCATGAACCGCCCCGCCGACACCCTCACACTCACCCGCCCCGACGACTGGCACCTGCACGTGCGCGACGGCGCCGCGCTCGAAGCCGTGGTCCCGCATTCCGCGCGCCAGTTCGGCCGTGCGCTGATCATGCCGAACCTGCGTCCGCCGGTGACCACCGCCGCGCAGGCCGTGGCCTATCGCGACCGCATCCGCGCCGCGGTGCCGGCCGGGTGCGACTTCGAGCCGGTGATGTCGCTCTACCTCACCGACAAGCTGCCCCCCGAGGAGATCCCGCGCGCCGCCGAGGCCGGCGTGCGCGCGCTCAAGCTCTACCCGGCCGGCGCGACCACCAACAGCGACGCCGGCGTGACCGACATCCGCAAGACCTACGCCACGCTCGAGGCCATGCAGAAGCACGGCCTGCTGCTGCTGGTGCACGGCGAGGTGACCGATCCGGCGGTCGACCTCTTCGACCGCGAGGCGGTGTTCATCGACCGCGTGATGATCCCGCTGCGCCGCGACTTCCCCGAGCTCAAGGTGGTGTTCGAGCACCTCACGACGAAGGAAGGCGCCCACTACGTGCGCGACGCAAGCCGCTTCACCGCCGCCACCATCACGGCGCACCATCTGCTCTACAACCGCAACGCGATCTTCACGGGCGGCATCCGGCCCCACTACTACTGCCTGCCGGTGCTCAAGCGGGAGACGCACCGCGTGGCGCTGGTCGAGGCCGCGACCAGCGGCAGCGACCGCTTCTTCCTGGGCACCGACAGCGCGCCGCATCCCGCGCACCTCAAGGAGCATGCGCTCGGCTGCGCCGGCTGCTACACGGGCCTCACCGCGCTGGAGCTGTATGCGGAGGCCTTCGACCAGGCCGGCGCGCTCGACAGGCTCGAAGGCTTCGCGAGCTTCCACGGCGCCGACTTCTACGGCCTGCCCCGCAACCGCGGCACCGTGACCCTGCGCCGCGAAAGCTGGACCGTGCCCGAGACCCTGCCCTACGGCGACGCCACGCTCAAGCCCCTGCGCGGCGGCGAGACCGTGGGCTGGAGGATGGCGTGAACGTCGCGCCGCGCGTCGCGCTGCTGATCGACGCCGACAACGTCTCGGGCGACGTGATCGAGCAGGCGGTGCAGCGCACCCTGGCCGAGTACGGCGGCCTCCATGTGCGGCGCGCGTACTGCAACGCCGAGATGGCGCTGAAGCAGCAGGCGCTCTTCAAGCGCCTTTCGGTGCGGCCCATGGTCAATCTCTCCACCGGCAAGAACAGCACCGACATCGCGATGGCGGTCGACGCCATCGACCTCGTCATCGCCGAGCGGCCGGACGTGGTCGTGCTGGTGTCCTCCGACTCCGATTTCGAGCCGCTGGTGATCCGGCTGCGCGAGAAGGGCTGCCGCGTGTGCGGCATCGGCCAGCATGGCAAGACCGGCGAGGACACCGTGGCCCTCTACGACAGCTTCGTCGACCTGCTGCATCACGCGCCCGCGAAGAAGGCCGCGCCGGCCAAGCGTGCGACCCGGCGCACCAAGGCGGTGGCACCTGCGCCGCCGCCTGCGCCGAGCCCGCCCGTGCTGCCCGACGACGTGCTGCGCATCCTGGACGCGGTGGCCGAACTGGCCGCCGGCGGCAAGATCGAGCTCAATGTGGCGGCCGAACGCCTGCGTGCCGCCAAGTTGCTCGGCAAGAGCGCGAGCTCGCCCAAGCTGTTCAAGAAGCACCCCGAACTGTTCCTGCTGACGCCCGAGAAGACGCCCAACAAGGTGCAGTACGTCGGCCCGGCCTTGCCGTGAGCCTTTCGGGCGCCGCCTTCGCCATCGACACCGCGGCGCCCTGGATGGCGCCCTATGCGGCGCGGGCCTCCCGTGTCGTCGCGCACATGGCGCGCGGCGCCAGCGTCGGCGAGGCGCTCGCGCGCGAATCGGCATCGTCCATCGGCCTGGCCGCCGGGCCGCTGCGCTTCGTGGCCGGCGACAGCGCGCCGCCGGGCGAAGCCTACGAAGCCTTCATCCACCGAACCGCCCGCGTGCCCACGCGCGACAACCTGCACGACTTCTTCAACGGCCTCGTCTGGCTGCGGTTTCCCGAGACCAAGCGGCGCCTGAACGAGCTCCAGGCGGCCGAGATCGCCCGCGACGGCATCGGCGCCACGCGCGGCCCGCTGCGCGATGCGCTCACCCTCTTCGACGAGAACGGCGCGGTGCTCCAGGCGCCGCCGCCGCTGTGGGAGGCCCTGGCCGCGCGCGACTGGCGCGGCCTCTTCGTCGCGCACCGCGCGCTCTGGCGCGAGTCGCGGCTGCTCGTGTTCGGCCACGCGCTGCTCGAGAAGCTGGCCGCGCCGCGCAAGGCGCTGACCGCGCATGTCCTCATCGCGCCGGGGGAAATCCCGCCGGACGGCCGGGCGGACGATGCGACCATTGCCGCATCGCTCCATCCCGCGCACCTCGCGGCCAAGCCCTTCCTGCCGCTGCCGGTGCTCGGCGTGCCGGGGTGGTGCGTTCAAAACGAGAACTTTTCCTTCTATGATGATTCGGACGTCTTTCGTCCACGCAGGGGCGCAGAACCAAGTCCCAACGCAAAGGCCCTGCGTGCCGGCACAGCTTGAAGCGGGCCGACCGGCCCCCATCTGTACCGACGTTTTCCCCACGGAGAAATCAACTTGAAACGCATCCTTCTGTTCGTGCTGACCAACGTGCTCGTCGTGGCGGTGCTGGGCATCGTCGCGAGCCTGCTGGGCGTCAACCGTTTCCTCACGGCCAACGGGCTCAACCTCACGGCGCTGCTCGGCTTCGCGCTGGTGATGGGCTTCGGCGGCGCGATCATCTCGCTCCTGATCAGCAAGCCCATGGCCAAGTGGTCGGCGGGCGTGCGCATCATCAACGAGCCGCAGTCGCCCGACGAGGCCTGGATCGTGCAGACGGTCAAGAAGTTCGCCGACAAGGCCGGCATCGGCATGCCCGAGGTCGGCATCTTCGAAGGCCAGCCCAACGCCTTCGCCACCGGCGCGTTCAAGAACTCGTCGCTGGTCGCGGTGTCCACGGGCCTGCTGCAGAACATGACGCGCGAAGAGGTCGAGGCCGTGATCGGCCACGAAGTCGCGCACGTGGCCAACGGCGACATGGTCACGATGACGCTGATCCAGGGCGTGATGAACACCTTCGTCGTGTTCCTCTCGCGCGTGATCGGCTACGCGGTCGACAGCTTCCTGCGCCGCGGCGACGACCGCGACTCCGGCCCGGGCATCGGCTACTTCGTGACGACGATCGTGCTGGACATCGTGCTCGGCTTCGCCGCCGCCATCGTGGTGGCCTGGTTCTCGCGCCAGCGCGAATACCGCGCCGACGCCGGCTCGGCGCAGCTCATGGGCCGCAAGCAGCCGATGGTGAACGCGCTGGCCCGCCTCGGCGGCCTGCCGGCCGGCGAGCTGCCGAAGTCGGTCGAAGCCATGGGCATCACCGGCAAGCTCGGCAGCCTGTTCGCGACCCACCCGCCGATCGAGCAGCGCATCGCGGCGCTGCAGAACTCGCAGCAGGCCTGAGCGCACCCGCCACAGATAGAAAAACCGCCTTCGGGCGGTTTTTCTTTGAGGCTGGCGCTTTCTTCATGCCCTCAATTGGCGGAGAGAAAACCAGAGGACGCCGCCGATCGCGACAAAGATCAGATCGCTCCAGTCACCGGACCATCGCCCCTCAAGGCTGTGATGGATGACCGCGCCGCATCCCGCCAGCAGTAACCAGAAAGCGCATTGCCCAGCCAATGTGGCGTACCACGCTTGCCGCCGCTCTGGAGGGTGTCGGAAGTGAACCCAGGTGGCGACCATGACGCATGCCACTCCCAACGCAAACCACAGCGCCATCGAAACGGCCATCCAAACGGTGATGGGGCCCACGTAGACGCTGTCCTTGTTGATCGGATATGCCATCAGGGACCCTGCCATCGGCAGCACGGCCAGGGTGGTCAACACGCTCAGTGCCCGGACGGCTCGCAGCGCGAAGCTAACGTACGCCTTCATTGAAGATTCTTTCGGCGAGTTCCTTCCACCGTCACGGAGAGTCGGCCACGACCTGTCCGTAATAAAAATGACCCTCACCCCTGTCGGATGTGAACTGGCTTGCCAGCCTCGGGATCGACTCGAGAAGCGCCATCTGGGACATACCGGCATGGAGCGGGTCCCCCTTGTCAGTTAAGTCGATAACCACAACCTTCTTGATATTCCTGTGAGTCTGGAGCTTCTTCAGGAAGTCCGCATCGATGGGCGAGCCAATCAAAACCAGGTCGTCGATGATGTGGCCTTGATTCGCGTAGAAATTCGCGGTCTGTGCCGCGAGCAGGGACCCATAGGAGTAGCCGATCAGATTGAACTGGCCTTCCTTGGCGTCCATGCCCTTGGATATCGTCCACTCATCATCGTCTTCATAGCGAATCGGCAAGCCGGCCCTGATGGCGTCGATCAGGGTGCCGATTGGCTTGACATAGTCGGGCAGGCCGGCTCCGCCGGTGTTGGTCAGGCCCGCGTTGAGGTTCTTGATGCCTACGTCGGCGAAAGCCTGTAGCTGCGACTGGATGTATGAGCCATCCAAACCGGCCCCGCCCCAGTACAAGGTTCCTCTCGGTTTCTTGACGTAGACCTTCACCGGCTTCGTGTCCGACTTGAGCGTCAGCGTCGCGGTGATCACCGCGATGGGGGCAAGCAATGGTGCAGGCATTACACGCCCTCCGCAAAAATCTCGATCCTGGCCGTGTGTGCGCTGTCCGCGCTGACGCGCTGGGTCTTGCCATCGGCATCTGTCCTGCCCTCGTAGATGCTCCCGTCAACCGTGATCCTGTAGCTGCGGTTCGCAATGGGCTCTCCCGTCCCCCTCATCGATCAGGTGAAAACTCTGGTCGTATCGATGTGCCTCCGAGTACCCAGACGCACCCATGCCTCCCGTCGAAGGATCACCCTGCACATAGATGCCTATGTCAGCGAGAGAGGCTGTTCCCCGTCGTTCCCCTCGTGCGTTTTGCTGTGAGGCAATGAGCTCCGCGCCGCAAGTGGTCCGCATGCCTTCCAACGCAACCGGCACACCGTGGACTCTGTAATGTGGCTCTCCCTCGGCGATCCGGTGAATGCCGGGATGAATGGGGCAAGTGACCCGATGCCCCAGGCCGGCACCAGAGACGCCGTAGACATCGCACTGCCCGTGCGGGAAGCCCTCGATGACGGTCCCTCCGTGGCTCGTTTTGTCGCCCACGCGAATGAGTGGCAAGAAAGCACCCATGATTGATTTCTCCCGTGTGATGTGTGACGTCAAAAAGAATATCACCACACTGACGGAGGGGATCAGATGCATCGCGGGCTGGCTGATTGGCGCCAATCGCCGCCAAAAGAAAAACCGCCCTCGGGCGGTTTTTTCTTTTTCGCCCGGCGCGGCTTCAAGCGCCGGCCAGCCGTATCGGCGCCTGCGCCTGGCGCGTGCGCCAGTACAGCCACCCGACGATGCCCAGGTTCAGCAAATTCCAGGCGATGCCGTTGAGGAACGCGGCGTGGTAGCTGCCGGTGAGGTCGAAGATCCACCCCGACATCCAGCCGCCGAGTGCCATGCCCACCAGCGTGGCCATGATGATCGCGCCCACGCGCGCGCCGGCTTCGCGCGGCGAGAAGTGTTCGCGCACGATGATGGCGTAGGACGGCACGATGCCGCCCTGGAACAGGCCGAACATCGCCGAGACGACGTACAGCGGCACGAGCCCGTCGAAAGGCAGGAACATCAAGAGCGCCGTGCCTTGCAGCGCCGAGCCCAGGAGCAAGGTGCGGATGCCGCCGATGTGGTCGCAGATCCAGCCCGAGATCAGGCGGCTCGCGATGCCGCAGGCCAGCATCAGCGAGAGCATCTCGGCGCCGCGCGCCGCGCCGTAGCCGAGGTCGGTGCAGTACGCGACGATGTGCACCTGGGGCATCGACATCGCGGTGCAGCAGGCCACGCCGGCCACGCACAGCAGCAGCTGCGCCCTGCCCGGCGACAGGCCGAAGGGGCGTTCGCCGGGCACGATCGCAGCGCCCTCGCTGCCGGCGGCGCCCGGCGCCGGGTGCGCGACGGCGGGCGGGCGCTGGCGCATGCGCAGCGCGAGCAAGGCCATGCCGATGCCGCACACGAGGCCCAGCGCGATGTAGGTCTGGCGCCAGCCGACGGCGTCGATGCCGCGCTGCACCAGCGGCGGCCAGACGGTGCCCGCCAGGTAGTTGCCGCTGGCGCAGATGGCGACCGCGATGCCGCGCCGTTTGGCCCACCACAGGCTGGTGTCGGCCAGCAGCGGCGCGAACGTGGAGGCGCCGCCGAGCAGCCCGAGCAGCAGCCCGTGCGCCAGTCCGAACACCCAGATGTTGGGCGCCATCGCCGCCAGCACGAAGCCCGCGCCCACCGCGGCCGCCCCGAGCCACAGCACCGGCGCGATGCCCCAGCGGTCGGCCCACTTGCCGGTCCACAGGCCCCCCACGCCCAGGCAGATCATCATCACCGTGTAGGGCAGCGAGGCGTTGGCGCGGCCGATGCCGAATTCGGCCTGCACCGCCGGCAGCACGACCGACACCACGTACATGGCACTGTTGCCGAGCATGACCAGCAGCACGGTCACCAGGAGCCGCCAGGCGGCGGTGCGTGAGTCGATCAGGCTGGCATCGGCGGCGGTCGAAGGGGCGGGGGGCGTCATGCGGCGCAGCCTAGCACGCGCCCCTGCGCGGCTCAGTGCGGCTGCGACGCCACGCTGCGCGCCACCGCCTCCGCCACGCGGATGCCGTCCACGCCCGCCGACAGGATGCCGCCCGCGTAGCCCGCGCCTTCGCCGGCGGGGTAGAGGCCGCGCACGTTGAGGCTCTGCAAGTCCTCGCCGCGGCCGATGCGGATCGGCGACGAGGTGCGCGTCTCGACGCCGGTCAGCACCGCATCGTGCTGGTCGAAGCCCTTGATCTTGCGCGCGAAGGCCGGAAAGGCTTCGCGCATGGCCTCGATCGCATACGCGGGCAGCGCCGCGTGCAGGTCGCCGAGCGTGACGCCGGGCTTGTACGAGGGCTCGACGCCGCCGAGCGCGGCGGACGGCTTGCCGGCCACGAAGTCGCCCACCAGCTGCCCCGGCGCGCGGTAGTCGCCGCCGCCGAGCACGAAGGCGTTGGATTCGAGCGAGCGCTGCAGCGCAATGCCCGCGAGCGGCGAGCCGGCGCGGCCGTCCTCCCAGCCCGGGTAATCGCGCGGATCGATGCCGACCACGATGCCGGCGTTGGCGTTGCGCTCGTTGCGCGAGTACTGGCTCATGCCGTTGGTCACGACGCGGCCCGGCTCGCTGGTGGCGGCCACCACGGTGCCGCCCGGGCACATGCAGAAGCTGTACACCGAGCGCCCGTTGCTCGCGTGATGCACCAGCTTGTAGTCGGCCGCGCCCAGGAGCGGATGCCCGGCGTGCCGGCCCCAGCGCGCGCGGTCGATCAGGCCCTGCGGATGCTCTACGCGGAAGCCGATCGAGAAGGGCTTGGCCTCGATGTCCAGGCCGCGCTCGTGCAGCATCGCGAAGGTGTCGCGCGAGCTGTGGCCGAGCGCCATCACCACGTGGTCGGCGCGCAGCTCGCTCGCCTGGCCGGTGCGCTGGTCGAGCACCGTGAGGCCGCGCAGGTGGCCGTCCTCGATCAGCACGTCGGTCACGCGCTGCTCGAAGCGGATCTCGCCGCCGAGCGCGACGATCTGCTCGCGGATGTTCTCGACCACCTTCACCAGCTTGAAGGTGCCGATGTGCGGGTGCGCGACGTAGAGGATCTCGGGCGGCGCGCCGGCCTGCACGAACTCTTCCATCACCTTGCGGCCGAGAAAGCGCGGGTCCTTGATCTGGCTGTAGAGCTTGCCGTCGGAAAACGTGCCGGCGCCGCCTTCGCCGAACTGCACGTTCGACTCGGGGTTGAGCACGCTCTTGCGCCACAGGCCCCAGGTGTCCTTGGTGCGCTCGCGCACGGTCTTGCCGCGTTCCAGCACGATCGGCCGGAAGCCCATCTGCGCGAGCGCGAGCGCCGCGAAGATGCCGCAGGGGCCGAAGCCGACCACCACGGGGCGCAGCGCGAGCCTTTCGGGCGCCCGGGCGGGCGGATGCCAGGCCATGTCGGGTGTCGGCGCGATGCGCGGGTTCCCGGCGAAGCGCGCGAGCAGCGCGGCTTCGAGCCCCGGGTCGGCCAGCGTCACGTCGACGATGTAGACCTGCAGCAGGTCGGCCTTGCGCGCGTCGAAGCTGCGCTTGTAGACCTTGATCGCCGTGACCGCGCCGGGCGGCGTGCCCAGCAGCGTGCCGACGGCGTGGGAGAGGGCCGCCTCGTCATGGTCGAGCGGCAGTTTGATTTCGGATATTCGTAACATGGCACTCACCCCCAGCCTCGCCCACTTCGTGTGGCTCAGACACCCCCTCGCCGGGGGCGCACCCGGCGGCCCGGCAAAGCCGGTTCCGCGGGTGCCCTGGCCTGGATTGCGCCAGTTCGATGCGTTGCTAGAGGCCTGTAGTTATCAGGCAAGGCGCGCATCATAAGAGTTTCACGCGGGCAGGAAACCGTCGACCGAGAGATAGCGTTCGCCCGTGTCGTAGTTGAACCCCAGCACCACCGCATTCGCCGGCAGCGAGGGCAGCTTCTGCGCGATGGCCGCCAGCGTGGCGCCCGAGGAAATGCCCACCAGCATGCCTTCCTCGCGCGCGCAGCGCCGCGCCATCTCGCGCGCCGGCTCGGCGTCGACCTGCAGCACGCCGTCGAGCAGCGAGGTGTCGAGGTTCTTCGGGATGAAGCCGGCGCCGATGCCCTGGATGGGGTGCGGCGAGGGCTGTCCGCCCGAGATCACCGGCGAGGCCACCGGCTCGACCGCGAAGACCTGCAGCCTGGGCCACTTCTTCTTGAGGATGCGCGCGCAGCCGGTGATGTGGCCGCCGGTGCCCACGCCGGTGACCAGCACATCGATGCCTTCGGGGAAGTCGGCCGCGATCTCCTCGGCCGTGGTGCGCTCG
>JAGIBP010000060.1 GCA_017744285.1 Variovorax sp. | reverse complement strand
TCACCAGGTAGCGCGAGGCGCGGCGCAGGGTGCGCGCCACGAGGCTTTCATAGCCCTTGGCCGTGCGCGCGAAGCCGCGGTTGAACCAGCCGAAGAAGCCCTTCTTCTCGTGGTGGTCCTCGTCCACCGGCTTGAGAAGCGTCGCGCACAGCGCCGGCGTGAGCGACAGCGCCATGAAGGCCGAGAAGCCGATCGACGCCACCATCACCGCCGAGAACTGGCGGTAGATGTTGCCGGTGGAGCCCGCGAAGAAGGCCAGCGGCACGAACACCGACACCAGCACCACCGTCACGCCGATGATGGCGCCGGAGATCTGGCGCATCGCCTTGCGCGCGGCCTCGAGCGGCGACAGGCCCTCCTCGCTCATGATCCGCTCGACGTTCTCGACCACCACGATCGCGTCGTCCACCACGATGCCGATCACCAGCACCATGCCGAACATCGTCAGCACGTTGATCGAGAAGCCCAGCGCCAGCAGCGTGGCGAAGGTGCCCAGCAGCGCGATCGGCACCACGATCGTCGGGATGATCGTGTAGCGCCAGTTCTGCAGGAACAGGAACATCACCAGGAACACCAGCGCCACCGCCTCGAACAGCGTCTTGACCACTTCGGTGATGGAGATGCTCACGAAGCGCGAGCTGTCGTAGGGGATGGTCCACTTCACGCCCTGCGGGAAGAAGCGCGCGAGCTCGTCCATCTTTGCGCGGATCGCCTTCGATGCCGCCAGCGCGTTGCCGCTGGGCGCGAGCTGTACGCCGATGCCGACCGCGGCCTGGCCGTTCAGGCGCGCCGAGGTCGAATAGGCCTGGCCGCCGAGTTCGATGCGGGCCACGTCGCGCAGCCGCACCGTCGAGCCGTCCGTGTTCGCGCGCAGCACGATGTTGCCGAACTGCTCCACCGTCGAGAGCTGGCCGTTGACCACCACGGTGGCCGAGATCGCCTGTCCCGGCACGTTCGGCAAGTCGCCGAGCACGCCCGAGGACACCTGCGCGTTCTGCGCCTTGATCGCGTTGTTGACGTCGCCGGCCGACAGGTTGAAGCCTTGCAGCTTGGCCGGGTCGATCCACACGCGCATCGAGCGCTCGGTGCCGAACAACTGCGCCTGGCCCACGCCGGGCACGCGCTGCAGTTCGGGCACCACGTTGCGCGAGGCGTAGTCGCCCAGCGCGATCGGGTCGAACGCCGGGTTTTCCGACGACAGCATCGTGAACAGCAGGAAGTTGTTGCGCGACTTGTCCACGCGCACGCCCTGCTGCGTCACCGCCGCGGGCAGGCGCGGCGTGGCGCGCGACAGCCGGTTCTGCACGTCCACCTGCGCCAGGTCGGCATCGGTGCCGGTGGCGAAGGTGACCGTGATGGTGCCGGTGCCGTCCGCCTGCGCCACGGACTCCATGTAGATGAGGCCGGGCGAGCCGTTCATTTCGCGCTCGATCACCGACAGCACGCTGTCCTCGAGCGTCTGTGCCGACGCGCCCGGGTAGGCGGTGCTGATGACGATGGCGGGCGGCGCCACGGGCGGGTACTGGGAGATCGGCAACTGCGTGATCGCCACGCTGCCCATCACGATGATGAACAGCGCGATCACCCACGCGAAGATCGGTCGATCGATGAAGAACTTGGCCATGCGGGCGCGCTCCTTACTCTTTCTTCTTGTCGGCGGCGGGGGCCGCCGGAGCCGCTGCCTCGGCAGCAGGAGCGGGCGCCGCGGCGGCGCTCGCAGGCTTCCACGGCACCGCCTTCACCGGCGTGCCGGGTGGCAGCATCTGCAGCTTCTGGAAGCCGTCGACCATGACCTTCTCGCCGGCCTTCAGGCCGTCGAGCACCACCCACTGGTTGTCCTGCGCGGCGCTGATCTTGACGTTGCGCTTGGAGAGCTTGCCGTCGTCGCCGACCACCGTGAGCGTGTCGCCCTGCTGCGTGCGCGTGACCGCCTGCTGCGGCACCGTGATCGCATTGGCGGCCTGCGCCTGCTCCAGCCGCACGCGCACGTACAGGCCGGGCAGCAGGTTGCCGTTGGGGTTGGGCACCTCGGCGCGCAGCGTGACCTGGCCGGTGGTCGAGTCGACCGTCAGGTCCGAGAACAGCAGCCGGCCTTCGAGGGGGTATTCGCTGCCATCTTCGAGCACCACGCGCACGCTCGCCGCATTCGGGCCGCTGGCGCGCTTGAACTGGCCGGCCTCCATCTGGCGGCGAAGGCGCAGCACGTCCGTGGCCGACTGCGTGAAGTTCACGTAGACCGGGTTGATCTGCTGGATCACCGCGAGCTGCGTCGCGTCACCCTGGCCGACCAGCGCGCCCTCGGTCACCAGCGCGCGGCCGATGCGGCCCGAGATCGGCGCGGTCACCGCGGCGTAGCCCAGGTTGATCTTCGCGGTCGCCACGGCGGCGCGGCTCACGCCGACATCGGCCTCGGCCGTCTTCTGCGCGGCCACCGCGTTGTCGTACTCCTGCTTGCTGACCGCGTTGGCCGCCACCAGCGGCTTGTAGCGCTCGGCCAGGGCCTTGGCCTGCGCCGCATTGGCTTCGGCCCGCGCCAGGCTGGCCTCGGCGCTGCGTGCGGCGGCCGCATAGGGCGCCGGGTCGATGCGGAACAACAGCTGCCCCGCCTTCACGTCGCTGCCTTCCTTGAAGAGGCGCTCCTGCAGGATGCCGGCCGCGCGGGCGCGCACTTCCGACACGCGCGAGGCCTCCAGCCGGCCCGGCAGTTCGGTCACCAGGCCCACGTTGGTCGGCGTCGCGACCACCACGCCCACTTCGGGCGGAGGCGGCGCGGCACCCCCGCCGCCGCCATGGGCCGCGGGGGCATTGCTCTTGCCGCAGGCCGCCAGGACGAGCAGGGCCGCGGTGGCGGCTGATACGGCCGCCATGCGCGGCGAAAACGAAAAGGTGCGCGAGACATGCAGGTTGGGCATGCGAATCCTTTGTAGCGAGGACGGGGACAGCGCCTGTCCATCCGCGATGCCTAATAAAGCAACACGGCATGGTGGGCTATCGGGAAAGGGCTGTAGTTTACATACATTCGTGCATGTATAGTGACAGCTTTTGCACAGCATCCGATTCTAAAAAGGGAGACCAAAGTGGTAAGGCGAACCAAGGAAGAAGCGCAGGAGACGCGGCAGCGCCTGCTCGACGCTGCCGAGGTGTTGTTCCAGTCGCAGGGTGTCTCGCACACCACGCTGCAGCAGATCGCCCAGCAGGCCGGCGCCACGCGCGGTGCCATCTACTGGCACTTCAAGGACAAGGCGGACCTCTTCAACGCGATGATGGACCGCGTCACGCTGCCGCTGGAGGCGGCCGTGCAGCGGGTCGCCGAAGACGGCTCCATGGAGGGCGTCGAACGCATGATGGTCGAGGCCCTGAAGCTCATGACCGGCGACCCGCAGATGCGGCGCGTGTTCGACATCGCCACCCACAAGGTCGAATACACGCACGACATGCAATCGGTGCACCGCCGCCACCTGGACGCGCGCAATGCCTGCGTGTTCGATTTCGAGAAAGCCATGATCGCGGAGGCCCGCCGCTCGCGCATCAAGCTGCCCATTCCGGCCGCGGTCGCGGCGCAGGGGCTGCACGCGCTGATCAACGGGCTGATCCAGAACTGGCTGCTCGATCCGGAGGCCTTCGACCTCGTCGCCACGGGGCGGCGCACCTTCCGCGTCTACCTCGCCGGACTCGGTTTCGGGAAATCCCAGCCGGGCCCCGGCTGATAGGCCATAATGGAAGGCTTCCGACACGTCGGAAGCCCAGATCCTCGCCGTATTTCAACGGATAGAATTCGGCCCTCCGAAGGCTGAGATCCAGGTTCGATTCCTGGCGGCGGGACCAGACACCTCAAGAATCCGGAAGTGCCCAGGCGCTTCCGGATTTTTTTGTTTCCGGCCCGCGGCCCCTCGCGCCTCAAAGCTCGCTGGCATCCCGCAGCTGGCGCTGCTTGTAGATGAGGCGCAGGTTCGCGCGGTGGGCATCGCCGGTGCGCTGCAAGACCACGTCCAGTTCGCCGCGGCTCCATGCCGCCGAGGCGCTGCCCGGGTCGACGGCAGCGAGTTCGGCGCCGAAGGCGTCGCGCCCCCAGTTCAACAGCGCCGAGAACGCGGCCTCGCCGCCGTCGGTCAGACCTTGCGCCGAGGCCTCGTATTCGACGCGCCGCAGCTGCCCCTCGGCGAAGTAGAAGGTGGGCTTGAACATCATCCCGGCCATGAGCGCGGGCTCGCCGCGCCAACTGCCCAGCAGGCCGCCGGACAGCCGCGCCGGGCGCGGCACCCGTTCCACCGACGGCAGCGCCGCCTGCAGTTCCTGGGCCGTCATGCCCAGGTGCACGTCGGGCGGCAGCGCCTGGGCGTGAACCGCGGCCGCCGCGCAAGCGAACGCGCCGGCGGCCAGGAGCCGGCTCGCGCGAGCGCGAAGGGCGCGCAGGGGAGGGCGGCGCATCGGCTTCGGGCCCGCTCAGCAGCCGGTGTTCTGCACCCGCTCCACCTCCAGCCCGAACCACGGCCGCAGGCGCGTGCCCAGCACGTTGCCCGCGAAGGCGCAGACCAGCCACAGCCAGCCGTGCAGGCTGCCGGAGACGATGCCGCTGAAATAGGCGCCGATGTTGCAGCCATAGGCCAGCCGCGCGCCGTAGCCGAGCATGAGGCCGCCCACCACGGCGGCGACGATCGAGCGCATCGGGATGCGCCACACCGGCGCGTAGCGGCCCGCGAGCGCGGCGGCGGCCATGGCGCCGAGCACGATGCCGACGTCCATCACGGTGGTCACGTCGACACTGAGCGGCGCCGACAGCGCGGCGGCATTGGGGCCGGCGCTCCAGTACTTCCAGCTGGCGATGTCCATGCCCATCGCGGCGGCGCCCTTCGCGCCCCACAGCGCGAAGGCCGAGGTCACGCCCCAGGGGCGGCCCGCCAGCGCGAGCGTGACGAAGTTGAGCAGCGCGAGCGCGATCGCCCCCGCGATCAGCGGCCACGGCCCGTGCAGCCAGGGCGACGCATGCGGCGCGCGCGCCGGCTCGTTGACGAGGCGGCCATGGCGGCGCTTCTCGATCACCACCGTCAGCGCCGCGATGCCGGCGAACACCAGCAGGTTGAGCACGAGCGCCGTGCCCACGCCGAGCGTCTTGACCAGCGACAGCGGCGCGAGCTGCGGCATCGAGGTCCAGAAGGGCATGTGCGCGGTCGCGATGACCGAGCCGAGGATGAAGCCGGCGAGCGTGATCACCATGCGCGTGCTGCCGCCGCCCACGGTGTAGAGCGTGCCCGAGGCGCATCCGCCGCCGAGCTGCATGCCGACGCCGAAGATGAAGGCGCCGACGATCACCGAGGTGCCCGCCGGCGAGACGAGCCCGGTCACCGGCTGGCCGAACAGCGACCCCGCCGACAGCGCCGGGAAGAAGAGCAGCACGCCGACGGCGAGCATCACCATCTGCGCGCGCAGCCCGGCGCCCCGGCCGTCGGCGATGAAGACGCGCCACGCCGAGGTGAAGCCGAAGGCCGCGTGGTAGAGCGTGACGCCGAGCAGCGCGCCGACCACGTAGAGCGCGGCCTGGCGCACGCTCACCGTCTGCGCGAGGTACAGGGCGCCGAGGGCGACCAGCAACACGGCGACGGTCAGCGGCTTCGGATTGATGGGAACGAGGCGGCGCGGCGGCTGCGCCGCGGCCGGGGAGATGGAGGACATGCGAGGAACCTTGTTTTTGCGGAGCGGCCGAATGGCCGGGCCCAGGGGCCCGGCCCCGCCCGGAACCCTCGATTTTCCGGGATTTGCGGAGGGCTTGGCCGCCGTGGGACTTCTGCGTGTGCCCGGCCGTTCAGCGCGGCGAGACGCCGATCAGCCACGCGTGCGCCCAGAACAGGAACACCACGTACACCACCAGCCCGCCCGCGAGCGCGATGACGTCGTTCATCGCGCCTGGCGGCGCGCCGGGCACCGCGTGCGGCACCGCGCGGCGCTTGACCGAGATGCGGTCCGCCACGGCCCATGCAAGGAAGCCGCCGAACAGCAGCACGTCGGCCAGCGTGCCGTTGGCCAGCAGATGCGCCGTGGCCCAGAGCTTGACCGCGAGCAGCATCGGGTGCCGGGCCGCGCGCTGGATGCGGCCGGGCAGGTAGGCCGCGAAGAGCAGCGGAAACACCGGCAGCATCAGGAGCAGCGCGAGGTGCCGCAGCGCGACCGGCGGCGTGTAGAGCGGCACCGGCGCCTGCCGGGCCAGCCCGTAGCCGTAGATCAGCAAGGCGAAGCCGATCAGCGACACCACCGTGTAGGCGCCCTTCCACGCACGCTCGCCGCGCCGCGCGATCTGGTCCGCCCGCCAGCCGGGGGCGACGATCGAGACGGAATGCACACCGAGGAACAGGACCAGGCCGAGGATGAGGACAGGCATGGGAGCGGATCGTAGGCCAGCTAGCGCGCCAGGAGCAACTCCAGCAGCCGATGCCGGTCCGCGGGCTTCACGAGGTGATGGTCGAAGCCCGCGTCGCGCGCCCGGCGCAGGTCGTGATCCTGACCCCAGCCCGTGAGCGCGACCAGCGTCACGCCGGCCAGCGAGGCATCGCGGCGGATCTCGCGAGCGAGCTCGTAGCCATCCATGCCCGGCATGCCGAGGTCGAGCAGCATCACCGAAGGATGGTGCTCGCGCATCACCTCGATGGCCTCGCGCCCGCCATAGGCAGTGCGGACCTCGGCGCCCAGATGGCCGAGGATCAGCGCCATCGAATCGGCGGCGTCGCGGTTGTCGTCCACCACCACGATGCGGCGGCCGGCCAGCGGGCGGCCGATGGGCTGTGCGTCCTCATCGGCCGGCGCGGGCTCGGCCGCGGCGGAGCCCGCGATCGCCGGCAGCCGCACCACGAACGCGCTGCCCAGGCCCGGCCCGTCGCTCAGTGCCTCGACGCGGCCGCCCTGCAGCTCGACGAGGCTCTTGACCAGCGCGAGCCCGATGCCCAGCCCGCCCTGCGCCCGGCCCAGCGTGCGGTCGACCTGCGAGAACAGGTCGAACACGCGGGGCAGCATCTCGGCGGGAATGCCGGTGCCGGTGTCGCTCACGCGGACCTCGGCCGTGGCCGCGCCGTCCGCGTCCTCGCTCTGGCACAGCGCCAGCGTGATGCGGCCGCCGGGGTCGGTGTACTTGGCCGCGTTGTTCAGCAGGTTGGTGAACACCTGGCCCAGCCGCACCGCATCGGCGTGCACGAGCACCGGCCCCGTCGGCAGGTCGAGCTGCACGAGGGTGCGCGACTTCTGCAGCACCGGGCCCGCCGTCTCCAGCGCGGCGCGAAGCACCTGGCCGAGTTCCAGGATCTCGCAGCGCAACGCGATCTTGCCGCGCGTGATGCGCGACACCTCCATCAGGTCGTCGACCAGCCGCACCAGGTGCGTGCCCTGGCGGTCGATCATGTCGATCACCTGCGACTGGCTGGGCGTCTCGGTCAGCCGCAGCAGCTGCACGCCATTGCGGATCGGCGCCAGCGGGTTGCGCAGCTCGTGCGCGAGCGTGGCGAGGAATTCGTCCTTGCGCCGGTCGGCCATCTTCAGTGCGGCCTCGGCGCGGCGGCGCTCGAAATAATCCGCCGCCTGCCGGGCCAGGATGTCGAACAGCTGGAGCTGCCTCTCGTCGGGCTTGTGCGGCTCGGACCAATGCGTCGAGATCATCCCGATCAGGCGCCCGTCGCGCGCCGTCAGCGGCGTCGACTGCGCCGCCACGATGCCGCAGAGGGCAAAGTCATCGCGCGTGGCGCGATCGATCGGCGCGTCGTCCGCGCGCACGTCCGGCACGATGATCCGCCGCTGGTGCCGCAGCGCCATGCCGCAGGGGGTGGCCGTTTCGACGCACACGCTGCGCCAGTGTTCGGCGGCCTCCGGCTGGAAATTGCGCCACGCGAGCAGGCGCAGCACGTCGCGGTCCGGATCGAACATCTGGATGCTGCCGAAGTCCGCGCCCATGATCGCCATGGCCGTCTCGAGGATCTCCTGGTGCAACTCGGCGCCGCTTCCATCCTCGATCAGCAGGCCGCTGAGCTTCTGCAGCCGCCGCGTGTCCTCCAGGTCGCGCGCGAGCCGGGCGCGGCTTTCGCGCAAGGCTTCCTCGGCGCGCGCGCGCTCGATGCGCGAGAAGAGGCGGCTGGATATCTCCTGCAGCAGCTCCACCTCGTCGTCGCGCCACACGCGCGGCGCGGTGCTGGTGGCCGCGAGGTACGCGGTCCAGCGACCTTCCCAGTGGAACGGAATGGTGATGAAGGCGCCGATCTTCAGCCGCGCGTAGCGCTCGGGGTCTGTGCGCGGATCGGTCGCGGTGTCGGTCACCAGGAAGACCTCCCCTGCGCGGCCCGCGCGGACGAAATCGTCGCTCAGGTAGTCCTTGAGCCGGTACGTCTGCCGCAGGTCGGGCACCTCGGCGGTCATCCAGCCATAGTGCACGGTGACCTCATCCTGTCGCGCGCCCACCTCCACGAAGACGCAGGTCGACAGCCGCAGCGCTTCGCCGATGCGCGCGCCGACCACCTGCATGATCTCGTCCGGCGCGCTCAGGCGCGCGAGGTCGGTGCCGATGCGGTCGAGCAGCGCGGCCCGTTCCTCGCGGCGCTTGCGCGCGGTGATGTCGCGGAACACGATGGCCAGCAGCGGGCTGCCCGGGCCGTCGAGCGGCAGCGCGTAGACGTCGAACCAGCGGTTCATCGTGGTCGACTCGTCCTCGATGTGGACCGCTTCGCCGGTCAGCGCCACGCGCCCGTAGGCGTTGATCCATCTGCGTTCGAGGTCGGGGACGAGCTCCAGCGCGGTGCGGCCCACCGCGTCGCCCAGCCCGGACTGCTTCTGGAACACCGAGTTGGTTTCCAGGAAACGGTAGTCGGCAGGCGCGCCCGCCTCGTCGAAGAGCACCTCGACCAGGCACACCCCCTCGTCGATCGAGTCGAAGAGCGATCGGTAGCGCTCCTCGCTCGCGCGCAGCGCGGCCTGGACCCGCCCGCGCTCCTCGGCTTCCTGGTGGCGCGAGATGATGATCGAGGCGGCCTGCGTCATCGCGGCGGCGAACATGTAGTCGCGCGGCGTCGCATCGCGCGGCCTGGCGAAGTACATCGAGAAGGAGCCGATGATCCGCCCCGAACTCGTCTCGACCGGAAACGACCAGCAGGCCCGGAAACCGTGCCGCGCCGCCAGGTCGCGCCAGCCGACCCAGCGTGGCGATTCGTTCACGTCGCGCGTGATGACGGGCTTGCCCGTGAACACCGCCACCCCGCACCCCGGCGCGTCCAGGCCGATGCGGAACGCGTCGAGCGGCTCGCCGCAGGCTTCGGGCAGGCCGGTGACGTGCCGCAGCGCCACGCCGTCGCGGTCGGCGATGTAGAAGGCGCAGCGGAACTCGCCGGGCGCCTGCTGGAGCGCGGTGCGGACCAGCACGCCGAGCGACGTCTCGAGCGGCGCGCCGTTGATCGCGCATCGGAAGGCCTCGTTCTGGCCCGCGAGCCAGGCCTCGCTCTGGCGCAAGGCCTCGATGGCGGTCGCGCTCTCGAGGCCGGGCGCGCCCTGCGGCCCGCGGAGCGCGCGCAGGTCGTCGGTCACATCGGGTTGCAATTCGAAACGATGCATGGACCTTCTCGATCTCGTTTCAGCATACTTCCATCGATGCGCGATATCCAGCGCCCGCCTCGTCGTCCCACCTTGAAGGAGCGTGCGTGACCTACCAACTGCACTACTGGCCCACCATCCAGGGCCGTGGCGAATTCGTGCGGCTCGCGCTCGAAGCCGCGGGCGCCCCGTACATCGATGTCGCTCGGGAGCCGCCGGGGCAGGGCGGCGGCGAGTCCGCGCTGATGCGCCGCCTCGGCGATCCGGGCCATCCGCGTCCTTCGTTCGCGCCGCCTTTCCTGGTCGACGGCGACCTCGTCGTCGGCCAGACCGCGGCGATCCTGCTGTACCTGGGGCCGCGCCTCGGGCTGGCGGGTTCGGGCGAGGCCGACGGCCTGTGGACCCATCAACTGCAGCTCACCATCGCCGACGCGGTCGCGGAGGCGCACGACACGCACCACCCGCTGTCCACCAGCCTCTACTACGAGGACCAGCGCGAGGCGGCCCTTGCGCGGGCGAAGGCCTTCCGCGAAGAGCGCATCCCGAAGTTCCTGGGCTGGTTCGAACGCATCCTCGCGCGCAACCCCGCGGGCGACCGGCACCTCGTCGGCGATGCGCTGACCTATGCCGATCTCTCGCTCTTCCAGCTCGTGGCCGGCCTGCGCTATGCGTTTCCGAAGGCGGCCGCGCGGGCCTTGTCGCACGCGCCGGCGGTGGCGAAGCTGCATGCCAACGTGGCGCGCCGGCAGCGGGTGCACGACTATTTGCAGAGCCCCCGGCGCATTGCCTTCAACGAAGAAGGCATCTTCCGCGCCTATCCGGAACTCGACGGGTAGGCGTCAGTCCTTCGTTTCGCCGCGCAGGCGCAGGCCGATGTCGTAGAGCGCATTGCGCGGCGCGCCGGTGATCTCGGCCGCGAGGCGCACCGCGCTCTTGAGCGGCAGCTCGGCCAGCAGCACCCGCAGCACGCGCTCGCCCTCCGCGTCGTCACGCGTGGCGACGGCCCGGGGATGCAAGACCAGCGCGAACTCGCCGCGCGTGCGGTCGCGGCTTTCTGCGAACCAGGCGGGCAGGGCGGCGGCGGTGACGGTCGCGATCTCCTCGAACTGCTTCGTGAGCTCGCGCCCGACCGTGACGCGCCGCTCGCCGAGGACGGCAAGCGCACGGGCGAGCGCCTCGATGCGATGCGGCGCCTCGAGCAGCACCACGCTGCGAGGCTCCTCGGCCAGCGCGAGCACCGCGGCGTCGCGCTCGCCGGCCTTGCTGGGCAGGAAGCCGGCGAACACGAAGGCGCTCGAGGCCTCGCCCTCGGCCACGAGCCCGGCGGCGCTCACGAGGGTGGTCACGCTGCTCGCGCCCGGCAGCGGCAGCACGCGGTGGCCGGCCTCGCGCACGGCGGCGGCCAGGCGCGCGCCGGGGTCGCTCACGCCGGGCGTGCCGGCGTCGCTCACATAGGCGATGCGTTCACCTTGCGCGAGCCGCGCGATGACCGCTTGCGCCGCCTCGGCTTCGTTGTGCTGGTGCACCGCGAGCAGGCGTGCCGAAGGGCTGTCGATGCCGTAGGCCCGCAGCAGGCCCTGCGTGTGGCGCGTGTCCTCGCACGCGATGGCGTCGGCGATCTGCAGGACGTGCAGTGCGCGCAGCGTGATGTCGGCCAGGTTGCCGATCGGCGTGGCCACGACGTACAGCGTGGCCTGGGGATAATGCTGCGCGCCCGCCGCATCGCTCGCGGCCTGGAGCGCGGCGCCGAACGAGGCGGGAGCAAGGGAGTTCAATGGCTTTTCTCCGGAACGACAACAAGACATCGGGGAGGTCGTCGGGCGTGACGACCAAGCAGCGCGGCGATGCGGCCGAGGATGCCGCGCTCGATCATCTGCGGGCGGCCGGCCTCGGCCTGGTCGCGCGCAATTATCGAACGCCGGGACGCGGCGGCGGCGAGATCGATCTCATCATGCGCGATCTGCGCGACGGCACGCTGGTGTTCGTGGAGGTGCGGCGGCGCGCGACCGACACGCACGGCGGCGCGGGCGGCAGCATCACCGGCGTGAAGCAGCGCCGCATCGTGTTCGCGGCGCGCCACTACCTCCTTCGCTTGCGCACGCTGCCGCCGTGCCGGTTCGACGTGGTGCTGGTCGAGGACCGGATCGAGTGGATCCAGGCCGCCTTCGACGCCGGGTGATGGTCGGGTGGCTATGATCCGGACATGCTTGAGCAACGGATTCAGCAGCATTTCATCGACAGCGCCGACCTGAAGTACCAGGCCGGTCCCCTTCTAGAAAAATCGATCGCGCAGGCCATGCAGGCCTTGCTCGCATGCGTGACCAGCGGCGGCAAGATCCTCACCTGCGGCGCCGGCGTGTCTGGCTTCCAGGCCGCGCAGTTCGCGGCCCATTTCGTCAGCCGCTTCGAGCGCGACCGGCCCGAGCTGGCCGCCATCGCGCTGCCCGGCGACGCCACCGATCCTGCCGCCGACACGCTGGACGCGCGTGATGGCGACCGCTTCGCGCGGCAGGTCCGCGCGCTCGGCCAGGCCGGCGACGTGCTGCTGGCGCTGAGTGCGAGCGGGCAGTCGGCCGCGGTGCTCGCGGCGGTCGAGGCCGCGCACGGGCGCGACATGACCGTGATCGCGCTGCTCGGCAATGCGGGCGGCGGAAATGGCGGCGCGGTGGGGCGCGCCCTGCGCGAGACGGACGTGCAGGTCTGCGTGCCGCACGAGCGCCCGGCGCGCATCCGCGAAGTGCATCTGCTCACGCTGCACTGCCTGTGCGACGGCGTGGACGCGCAACTGCTGGGCGACCAGGACACCGATTCGTCGCTGCTGTCCGCCTGAGCGCGGCGCTCGCGCCTCCTGCCGCTATGGCGGCGCGGGCCTGGGCCGTTTCGGGGGCGCCGGGCTCTCGATCATGCGCGTCTGCAGTTCGCGGAAGGCCGGCGTCTCGCGCAACAGGCGGCCGCCGAGTTCACGCAGGCGGTCGACCTCCTCATCCGTCAGGACGAAGCTGGTCGGCAGGTTCATGAAGTAGCGTCGCTCCTCGGGGTCCGCGATCGATTCGAAGCTGACGTCGATCGCATCGAAGCGCAGCTTGGGCACGGCCGCCTCGGCCTGGGCCTTGGACATGCCCGAGAGCCGGCGCTCGGCGATGTCGAGCTCGCGCTTGTCGGCCCAGCGCTGCGCGATGTCCTTGAGCAGCTCCACCGATTCCGACGAGAAATGGTCGATCGGCACGCTCGACGACTGGAAGAGCTGCGACACGATGCCCGGCGCATTCGGCCGGCGGTCCCAGTCCGTGTCGGGCGCCGAGCGCGAGTTGACCACCACCACCACGATCCGGCGCAGCTGATGGAAGCCGAGCTGGTCCTGGAACGAGCGGCTGGCCTCCAGCTCTTCGAGCGCCTCCAGCAATCCGCGCAGGCCCAGGTTGTCCGAGACGCCGCCATCGACCACGTGCAGGTAAGGGCGGTTCTTGCTGTCCTGGAAATTCTGCATGTCGCGATAGCGAAGCAGCGCGCGGCCGGCGGGGCGCGAGGGGTTCTCGGGCCGCGTGACGTCGGCCACCCACGGCGGCATGACCGCGCCGCAGTGGCCGCCATAGTTGTGGTACGTGACCGGCGAGAGCACCGCCGGCACCGCGGACGAGGTGGCGGCCGCGCGCGCGAGCCGCACCTTGCCAAGGTCGGAGCACAGCAGGTCGAAGTGGTCCTGCGAGAACGGAAAGCGTGCGCCGGTGGAGAGATCGGTGCCTGTCACGGCGGTCGCCGGCGTGGGCTTGTCCAGCAGGTCGTCGAAGGTCGCGCCGTTGAAGAGGATCTCGTCGTAGTAGTCGGCCGCCATCTCGGAGCGGCCGTAGAGCCCGCTGCCGAGCGCGAACCAGTTGAGCGGATTCAGCGCGCGACGCGTCAGCGTGCCCTGTACGTCGCGCTTGAGAAAGCGGGGCTCGTATTCGGTGAAGAGCCGCTCGCCATACAGCGCATAGGCCAGCGCGGTGAAGCTGCCGCCCGAGACGCCGGCAATGGCGTCGACCTCGTCGAGCAGGTTGATGTCCTGGCCGTTCACCCGGATGTTGGTGCGCCGCAGTTCCTCCAGCACGCCGTAGGAAAAGGCCGCGGCGCGCGTGCCGCCCCCGGAGAAAGTGAGCAGGAACAGCGTGTCGGGATCGTTCTTGATGCCGTGCGTGCGCTTGAGCATGTTGCCCACGCGATAGCCGTGGTCCAGGTCGACGCGCTCGATGGGCGGGTTCACCGGCGCCAGCGCGGTGCAGCCGCCCAGGACCAGCGCCGCCAGAGCAAGGAGCACGCGTGGCAGCCTCGCGGCTGGATGCGTCGCCAAGGGCTCGACATGTGGATTCAAGTGAGTGTCCTTTCTCGCTCGATCACCAGCTCCCCGGATGCATGGATGGCTTGCAAGGTCTGCGCCATCCTACGCAGTGCAGCCTCCTGGCGAGCGTAAATTGTAGGGACGCCTTCTCGATGACACGTCGTAACCGGCGAGCCAATTCGCTGGGCTACCATCGACGCTCTCAAGGACTCTGCACAGGAAGGTTTCCATCCCATGACGACGACCCTCACCACCGCACGACGCATCGCGATCACCCTGGCGGCAGGCGCCGTAGCGCTCGCGGGACTGTCCGCCTGCGCGCCGCTGGTGGTCGGCGGTGCCGCGGTCGCGGCCGGGGGCATGGTGGCGACCGATCGCCGCACTTCGGGGGCGCAGGTCGATGACCAGACCATCGAGATGCGCGGCGCCGCGCGCATCCGCGACATCGCCAACGACAACATGAACGTGACGGTCACGAGCTTCAACCGGCAGGTGCTGCTCACCGGCACCGTGGGCTCCGAGGCCGACAAGCGCAATGTCGAAGAGGCGATCCGCCGCGTCGACAGCGTGCGCGGCGTCGTCAACGAAGTGGTGGTGGGCCCTGCCAGCACCTTTCCGGATCGCTCGAACGACACCTTCATCACCGGCAAGGTGAAGGCCTCGCTGCTCGACCAGAACGACATCTTCGCGAATTCGTTCAAGGTCGTGACCGAGCGCGGCGTGGTCTACCTCATGGGCATCGCGACCCGCGCCGAGACCGATCGCGCCACCGACGTGGCGCGCAACACCTCGGGCGTGCAGAAGGTGGTGCGCCTGGTGGAAGTCATCAGCGACCAGGAACTCGCGAACCTCAAGGCGCAGCAGCCGCTGTCGTCGATGGGCGGCTCGTCCTCGCCGGCAGGCGGTTCCCCGTCGACGCCGCCGGCATCCACCTCCACCTCGCGCGTGCCGCTGCCGCCGATGGAGCCGCTGCCGGCATCGCCATCCTCCGCGCCGGCGAGCAACGGCGTCGTGGCGACCCCGGTGCGCTGATTACTTCAGCCTCGTGATCAGGCTCGACGTGTCCCACCGGTTGCCGCCGGCCTGCTGCACATCGGCGTAGAACTGGTCGACCAGCGCGGTCACCGGCAGCCGGGCCCCATTGCGCTTGGCTTCGTCCAGCACCAGGCCGAGGTCCTTGCGCATCCAGTCGACCGCGAAGCCGAAATCGAATCGCCCTTCGATCATCGTCTTGCCGCGGTTGTCCATCTGCCAGCTCTGCGCCGCGCCCTTGCCGATGACGCCGAGGACCTCGTTCATGTCGAGGCCCGCGCGCATGCCGAACGCCACCGCTTCGGACAAGCCCTGCACCAGCCCTGCGATGGCGATCTGGTTCACCATCTTGGCGAGCTGGCCCGCGCCGCTCGCACCCAGCAGCGTGCATGCCCGCGCGAAAGCCGAGATCACCGGCTTCACGCGATCGAAGGTGGCAGAGTCGCCGCCGCACATCACGGTCAGCACGCCGTTCTGCGCCCCGGCCTGGCCGCCGGAGACCGGCGCGTCGATGAACTGCAGGCCGCGCCCGACCGCGGCCGCGGAGAGTTCGCGCGCCACATTGGCCGATGCGGTGGTGTGGTCGACGAACACGGCGCCGCGGGGCATGTCGGCGAATGCGCCGTTCTCGCCGAGCACCACCGAGCGCAGGTCGTCGTCGTTGCCGACGCAGCAGAAGACGATGTCCGCGTTCGAAGCCGCGCCGCGGGGCGTGGCCGAATGGGCGAGCGTGCCCTTGGCCTGCGGGCGGAACTCGTCCAGCCAGGCGTTGGATTTCGCGTCGGTCCGGTTGTAGACCGTCACGCTGTGGCCGGCCAGCGCGAGGTGGCCGGCCATCGGATAGCCCATCACGCCCAGGCCGAGGAAGGCGACCTTTTGCGGGGGGGCGGCGTCGTAGGTTTTGGGGTTGAGGCTGCTCATGGGGACTACTTTAGCTCGCGCCCGGGCTGGCGCTAGACAATCGAGAAGTGCTCGGTGCCGGCGGACAGGTCGGTGGTGCGCGCGCGCTGGCTGTTGAGCTTGATCTGCAGCCGCAGGTCGTTGGCCGAATCGGCATTGCGCAGCGCGTCCTCGAATGAGATCGCGTGGCCTTCGAAGAGGTCGAACAGCGCCTGGTCGAAGGTCTGCATGCCGAGGTTGCGGCTCTTCTTCATGATCTCCTTGATCTCGCCGACCTCGCCCTTGAAGATCAGATCGGAGATCAGCGGCGTGTTCAGCAGGATCTCGACCGCGGCGATGCGGCCGTGGCCGTCCTCGGTCGGGATCAGCCGCTGCGAGACCAGCGAGCGCAGGTTGAGCGACAGGTCCATCAGCAGCTGGGCGCGGCGCTCCTCGGGGAAGAAGTTGATGATCCGGTCGAGCGCCTGGTTGGCGCTGTTGGCGTGCAGCGTGGCCATGCACAGGTGGCCGGTCTCGGCGAAGGCCACCGCGTGTTCCATGGTCTCGCGGTCGCGGATCTCGCCCATCAGGATCACGTCGGGCGCCTGGCGCAGCGTGTTCTTGAGCGCGGCTTCCCAGCTGTCGGTGTCGATGCCGACCTCGCGCTGCGTGACCACGCAGTTCTTGTGCGG
>JAGIBP010000005.1 GCA_017744285.1 Variovorax sp. | reverse complement strand
TCTACCGCGCCCGACCCACAGCCGCAGCCTCCCCCGCAGCCGGATTTCGAGGACTGCTGCGGCAACGGGTGCGAGCCCTGCATCTTCGACCTGCACGACCTCGCCATGGACCGCTACCGGCAGGCGCTGCGCGCATGGCGCGAGCGCCATCCCGAGGCGGCACCTGGCAGCGAATGATCAGCCGTGCGTGGGGGTGGCCTTTACTCGCTTCTCCGCGCTGACTACTTGACCAACCCGACGTACGCGTAGCCGCCGAATCCGCTCCAGCCACCCATCATCTTGACCATCAGCGCCGGGCTTTGGATGACGATGAAGTAGCTGATGGTTTCGGTGCCGCGGTGCATGCCGATGGGGTCTCCTGCCGTCAAAGGGTGCGTGTAGTACGGAAAGGTCGTGGACTGGGCGGTGCCGTAGAAGTCCACCGCGTCGAGACTCACGCCCGATGTGTCGAGCCTGTAGGTGCCCCAGCCTGCCTTGTCGTCGCCGCCGATGGCCTCGACCGGTGATGCCCATCGGTCGAATCGGCGTCGTTGACGAAGGTCCAGGTCCCGCCGCTCGCCGTGCCCGTGCCGGTGTAGTGGATGATCGAAGCACACGCGTCGATGCGCGCGATGACGAAGAAGCCGTCATCGCACAACTCCAGCTTCGTACCGCTGGACGACACGCGGATTTGATGGGCCTTTGCCGACAGGCCTGGGAGCCCACCCCGGACCGGCGTGAACATCTCTTCTGCCCGGTTGTAGACCCCGTCGATGTCCGAGGCGACCGTCACCGTCGAGCAACGCGAAGCGGCCTACCTATTGCTTTCCCTGGGAGCGCGACCCCCTCGAATCCCAGGAGCTTCGGCCAACGGGAGAGTCAGTTGCAGTAGATGAACTTGCCGTTGGTCTGGCACAGCTTTCCTGCCGGGCTGACAAAGCGGGAGCCGTCACCGGTGCTGTTGTAGAGGTTGCCCTCGCTGTCCCAGCACCCACCACCATTGCAATTGCTCAACGGCACGGGGGCCGGGGATGGTCGTGGCAGTGCAGGTTGCGGCGCCTGTTCTTGCTCTTGCACGCGGCGGCCAATGGCTGCGCCGCTACCGACGTCTGGAGGACCAATCCGGATCGGCGGCACCGCGATCGGAGACCCCGCCGGCCCCACCGGGGCCTGAGCCGCGACGTCGGAGATGGCCAGTGTGAGAGCAACGAGGATCACCAGTCGATTCACTTCCCACCCACCTTTCAGGAGGCGGCCATGCCTCTCGATAGAGGCACTGGCAACTGTCCTATCCTCTCTGACGCCTGAGCGCGTCAGAGGTTCATCGCAATCTTGCGCATCGCGCCTGTCGCCAAGTCTTGCCATCGCCGGAAAGCGGCACGTCCCCCGAGAGGAGCCTGAACCGTTGTCGCCTCCTCAACTTTGATGAGGGCGTGGGGGCGGAGCAGTCCGCCTCGGCGGTAAATATCACGAAACCTGAAGCTCCGTGCCGCGTAGCAACCCGCCGCGCCTTGCTCGCCGCTAGAGTTCTGCGCGGCAAAGCCTCCGCCAGATCGAAGAACCAACAACGAGGAGAACCATGGCGAGACGGAAAAAGTCCAGTGCGCTGGATGACTGGATCGAGCTCATCTCGACGATGCCCTGGTGGGTGGGCATCGCACTCGCTCCCTTGCTCTACATCGTCTTGCACGGCGTGAGCATGCGCATCGCCGCCGAGATGCTGACCAAGCCACACGTCACGGATGGAATCTTCTACGCGCTGGCGTTGGCGGGGCAGTATCTCTTGCCTCTGGGTTGCCTCCTCGGCGCGGCCGTGTCTGCGTTGCGCCGCGTGAAGCGCAAGACATTGGCCGACAACGTCGCCACCGCGAAGTCCACCGATGCGCTGGACGGCATGTCATGGCGCGAGTTCGAGCTTCTGGTCGGCGAGGGCTTCAGAAGACGAGGCTTTCAGGTCGAAGAGCTGGGCGGGGCGGGGCCCGACGGCGGCGTGGACCTGGTGCTTCGCAAAGACGGCGAAAAGCACCTCGTGCAATGCAAGCAATGGCGCTCGTTCAAGGTCGGTGTCCAGGTCGTCCGCGAACTCTACGGCGTGATGGCTGCAAAGGGTGCTGCTGGTGGCTTCGTCGTGACCTCCGGGCGATTCACCGATGAGGCGCAGACGTTTGCCAAGGGGCGGAACATCAAGCTGGTTGATGGGGATCAGCTGCTGGTCTTGATGAAGTCAGTCAGAAGCGCACCGCGCAATGCGAGTGAAGGGAGTGCCGAGCGTCCCCAGCCATCTTCCCGTGGACGAGCCGCCGCTTCGCTCGCGCCTTCGTGTCCAAAGTGCTCAGGGACGATGGTGCGTCGTACAGCGAGAAAGGGTGCGAACGCGGGGGAGTCCTTTTGGGGTTGTGGCGCGTTTCCCAGATGCAGAGGAACGGCGTGACGACGACTCCTGTCGTAGCTGTGCCAATGCGCATGCATCTCGATGTGGGCTTCGCAGCGTTTGCGGTCCTACGCGAGTCGCCAGAAGAAGTCCAGTCACTGGCACAGTGCGGCTGTACGGCTCGCTCCGAAGGGGCTGATCGCTGCTTCCAGGGTGAGTTAGCGGCGGGCGGCCTGCAGTCGCCGTACGAGGTTGGAAGTGCGGGCGAACAGCACGCGCGGCACTATGCGCCCAACATCGTGGCTTGCCCCGGATTCACCGGGCGACATAACCGAGAGGTTGTCCGCCCGCGCCGTTGACCGCACGGCAGCAGGGACTTCAATAGGAAGCTAGACTTCGTAGTTTTCCTGTCCATGCAGCCTGCGGCGCGGCCACTCCGCGGTATCGCCGGCCTGCACCCCAAGGAGTTGCGCCCATGTCTTCCGCACTCGCCGATCCCGAAGCCGACATCGCCCACACGCTGGCGATCGAACTGCGCACGATCGCCTTCCAGCTTCGCCGCCGCCTGCGGCAGGAAGCTTCGGTCGCGGACTGGACCGACCCGCAGCGCGCCGTACTCCTGCGCCTGGAGCGCCAGGACACCGCCACGGTGACCGAGCTGGCGCAGGCCGAAGGCGTGCGCTCGCAGTCCATGGGGGCCACCGTCGCCTCGCTGACGGAGGCCGGCTGGATCAAGGGTGCGCCCGATCCGGCCGATGGGCGCCGCACGCTGCTGTCGATCACGCCGCAGACGCGCAAGGTGCTGCGGCAGGTGCGCGCCGCGCGCGAGGACTGGCTGCAGCGCACCATCGCCGCGCGCTATTCGGCCAGCGAACAGAAGCAGCTCGCCGGCGCCGTGCGCCTGCTTCAACGCCTGCTGGAGGCCTGATGGGCAACACCTTCCGCTCGCTGCGCTTCTGGAACTATCGCCTGTGGGCGACCGGCGCGCTGGTGTCCAACGTCGGCACCTGGATGCAGCGCACCGCGCAGGACTGGCTCGTGCTGACGCACCTGACCGACCACAACGCGACCGCCGTCGGCATCGTGATGGCGCTGCAGTTCGGGCCGCAGCTCGTGCTGCTGCCATTGACCGGCCTGGCCGCCGACCGGCTGAACCGGCGCAAGCTGCTGATCGCCACGCAGGCGTCGATGGGCCTGCTTGCGCTCGGTCTCGGCCTGCTCACCATGAGCGGCCTGGCGCAGCTGTGGCATGTCTACGTGTTCGCGCTGCTGCACGGCTGCGTCGCCGCCTTCGACGCGCCGGCGCGCCAGACCTTCGTCGCCGAACTGGTGTCGGATACCGAGCTGTCCAACGCGGTGGCGCTCAACTCCACCTCCTTCAACGCCGCGCGCATGGTCGGGCCGGCGGTGGCCGGGCTGGTGATCGCGGCCACCGGGCCAGGCGAGGCCTTCCTGATCAATGCGTTCTCCTTCCTGGCGGTGCTGGCCTCGCTGGCCTGCCTGCGCAAGCGCGAGCTCTTCCCGCGGCAGGAAGCGGCCGGCCGCAAGAAGGCTGGCCTGATGGAGGGCTTTCGCTACGTCTGGAACCGCCCTGACCTGCGCGCGCTCCTGGCCATGCTGTTCCTGGTGGCCACCTTCGGGCTGAACTTCCCGATCTTCATCTCCACCATGTCGGTCGGCGCCTTCCACGGCGGCCCCAGTCAGTACGGCGTGCTGTCGTCGACCATGGCCATCGGCTCGGTCACCGGCGCGCTGCTGGCCGCGCGCCGGGCCCAGCCGCGCTTCGGCCTCCTGATGGTGGGTTCGGCGGTGTTCGGTTCGAGCTGCCTCGCGGCGGCGCTGATGCCCAACGTCATCGGCTTCGGCCTGGCGCTGGTCGTGACGGGCGTGGCGGCGCAGACGATCACCACGTCGACCAACGCGCTGGTCCAGCTCTCGACCGAGCCGGCCTTGCGCGGGCGCGTGATCGCGATCCTGCTCGCGACGCTGCTGGGCAGCACGCCCATCGGCGCGCCGGTGGTGGGCTGGGTGGCGGATGCCTTCGGCCCCCGCTGGGCGATGGGCGTCGCCGCGGCGGCGGGATTCGGGGCGGCCGCGATCGGACTGCGCTACCTGTTCAAGTACCACGGCCTGCGGGTGCGCTTCGCGGGGCTGCGGCTGCGCTATAGCGTGCAATCCGGGGCGACGGCGCCCCGCGGGAACGACGGAGCCTGACGCCGCCGTCCGACCCGAGGCGGCGCCCGCGCCGGGCCGCGGTCAACTGACCGTGATGCCGTGCTTCTTGATGAGGGCCAGCGCCTTGGCGCGGTAGCTTGCGGCGTAGGCCTTGAACTCGTCGGGCGACTTCTGCACCGGGTACATGCCGAGCACGCCGAGCTTCTCGTTCACCGCGGGCATCGCCATGACTTCGCCGACGGCCTTGTTGAGCTTCTGAAGCGTCTCCTTGGGCGTGCCGGCGGCGCACAGGATGCCCTGCTCGGCCGTGGCATCGAAGTTCTGCAGGCCCACTTCGTCGAAGGTCGGCACATTGGCGATCGCCGGCAGGCGCTGCGGCCAGGTCACGGCGAGCAGGTTCAGGCGCGGGTCCTTGGCGTACTGCGCCACGCTCGCCAGCCCCAGCAAGGCCATCGGGATCTGCCCGGAGATCAGGTCGACGATGACGGCGGAATCGCCCTTGTACGGCACGTGCTGCATCGGCGTGCCGATCCGATCGGAGAGCTGGGCCCAGGCCATGTGGTGCGGCGTGCCGACGCCCGGCGAGCCATAGCTTGGCGTGGGGTTGCGCTTGAGCCATTCGCGCCACTGCGCGAAGTTGCTCGCGACATCCTTGTGAACCGTGAGGATGAGCGGGAAGCGCCCGGTCATCGCGGCATAGTCGAAGCTGTCGGGCGTGTACGGCAGGTCGGTGAAGAGCCCGTAGTTGTTGTAGAGGATGCTGTTGTCCGCGGTGATCAGCGTGTAGCCGTCGGCCGGCTGCGACAGCAGCGCCTGGATCGCGATGCGGCCCGCGGCGCCGGGCCGGTTGTCGATCACGACGGGCTGGCCCAGCACCCGGGCGAGGCCCTCGCCGATGGTGCGCGCGGTGACGTCGGTGGCGCCGCCCGCGGCATAGGGAACGAGCCAGCGGATCGGCTTGTCGGGGTACGCAGCGAAAGCGGGCAGCGCGAGGCTGCCCGCGCCGACGGCGGCGGCGCCGGCCAGCAGCTGGCGGCGGGTCAGGGAAGGTTGACGGTTCATCGTGTTGTCTCCGGAGGGTGAAGTGACTACCAGCCGCGCGCCTGCGCCCAGCCGGTGATGCGCTCGACGGCCTGCCGCAGCTGTTCCGGCTGGCCCTTGAAGTAGTGGCCCGCGCCCGCGATGCAGTGGAACTGCTTGTCGGTGCTCGCGCAGGCGTCGTGCAAGAGGCGCATGTCGGGTTGCGGCACGGCGTCGTCGGCCGAGTGCTCGATGGCCAGCAGCGGCACGGTCACGTCGCGCGCGCAGGTCTCGCCGTCGGCGCGCGAGTGCTCCAGCGACCATTGCGAGAGCCACGATCGCAGCATCGAGAAGCGCGCGAGGCCGACCGGCCCGGTGTTGGCGGTCTCGGGCACGCCGAGGTAGCACTGGCCGATGGGGCGGTCGTTCGGCTCGATGCTGCCGTCGAGGAAGCGCGGCTCGGCCATCGTGCGATGGGTGATGAAGCCGCGTTCGAGCTCGTTGCCGCCGCGGCGGCGCAGCATCTCCAGCGTTTCCTGCACGCGGGCCGTGATGCGCCGCACGCGCGCCTCCTGGGCGGCGCGGTAGGCGGCGAGCCAGTCCTTCGGATAGGGCGGGCGCACCGGCAGAGCGGGGCTGTAGAGATCGAATTCCGGGTTGCGGCGGTCGGGGTCGTTCTCGTCGATCACCGAGGGGTCGATCCAGTCGGCAAGACAACGCGCCCGCGAGCGGTGCGCTGCTTCGAGCACGATGCCGTCGGCGGGCCAGAGATCGGCGGCCCGGAGGTCGACCGGATCGCCCGCGGGCGTTTCGGTGATCGTCGGGCGCTCGGCCTGCGACTGGTAGAACAGCGACAGCGACCCGCCGCCCGACCAGCCGAGCAGGATCACGCGGCGAAAGCCCAGTTGCTCCTTGGCGTGGCGCACGCAGGCGCCGAGGTCGAGCGCGACCTTTTCGTAGATCAGCGGCGTGTCGTTCTTCACGTAGCGGCTGCCCATGCACAGCACCGCGCTGCCGGCCTGCGCGAGCGCCGTGGGCAGCGGCAGCAGCTGCAGCGTGGAGCTCGGGTGCATCAGCAGGTAGACGGTGTCGGGCTTGTGCCGCGCCGGGTGCATCAGCAGCCCTTCGAGGTTGATCGTGCCCTGGCTGCCGACGAAGCCGTAGGTCTCCGTCATGCGGCTGGTCTCGGCGTAGCTCACGTGGACCCACTGGTGGGTGATGGTGTCTGTCATGGCGTGAAGGCTTTCGGGGAGGTCAGATCATCTTCTGCGCGCCGGGCACCGGCGCGGGCTCGTGCAGGCACTCGCGGATCAGCGCCGACACGCGGGCGCCGTCGCCCCATTCCTGCGCCATGCACAGCGCGAGCTTGGCGAGGAAGACGGATTCGCGCTCCGGCCCCGCCTGGTCGATGGCGGTGGCGAGTTCGTCGTAGAGGGTCTCGAGTTGTTCGAAGCAGAGGGTGGTCATGGTGCGGGATTCCTTCATTGCAGACCGACGTGCCGCAGCACCTGCGCGACGCGCGTGGCGCTGCCCTTCTTCCAGCGCGCGCACACATGCTGGTCGGGCCGCAGCACATAGACGGCGCCGCCTTCGGCGCCCCAGAGCGCCTGCGCGTGGCCGGTCGGGTCGGCGACGACGGCGTCGGCGCCTTGGGGCTTCGCGCCATCCGCGCGCACGGCGATCAGCCGCACGCGCAGGCCCCGGGCCCTGGCGGTGTCCGCGTCGTCGCGCGCCGCGTTCCACAAGGCGGCGTCGTCGCCGAACACGAGCACGTTGAACGCGGGCTCGATCGCATCGAGCAGATAGCCCCCGTCCGCCAGCCGCACATTGCGCGGCGGCGCACCCGGACCCGGGCCGGCCGCGAAGGCATCGGCGTCCTTCCAGGTCAGCGGACTGGCTTCGTAGTCGATGGGATGCGAGGTGCGCCAGTGCAGCAGGGGCCGCGCGAATTCGTGGTCGATCGCCAGCGACAGCACCGCCTGCTGCATCACGCGGAAGCCCCGCGTCGGCGGCGCCACCATGCGCGTGCTGCGCGAGGCTTCGACGCAGATCTGGCGCGCGTCGGCCACGCGTTCGCTGCTGTAGGTGTCGAGGATCGCCGCGTCGGCCTTCTTCTGCACCACGGCGGCGAGCTTCCACGCGAGGTTGATCGAATCCTGCACGCCGGTGTTCATGCCACGCACGCCGAACACGGGCAGCAGGTGCGCGGCGTCGCCGCAGTACAGCACGCGGCCGTGGTTGTAGGAGCGCAGCGTGAGCGCGTTGGGCTTGTAGAGCGTGGTCCATTCGCGCGACCACGGCAGGTCGACGCCGATGTAGAACAGGTGCGCGCGGATGTGCGAGTTGATGCGCTCGTCGTCCAGCGCCTCCTCGTCGGACACGTCGTCGGGCACCTGGTAGTCGAGCCGCCAGACGTTCTTCGGCGTCTTGTGCATCAGCGCGGTCTGGCCCGGCAGCCAGGGCGGCTCGAAGTAGCAGCGGCGGCCCACGGGCTCGTCCAGCGCGATATTGAAGTCGGCGATGACGAAGCGGCTTTCATACGACTCGCCCTCGAAGCGCAGGCCCTGCAGGCGGCGCACCGCCGAGCGCGCGCCGTCGGTGCCCACGACCCAGTCGGCACGGAGCATGTACTCGCCCTGCGGCGTGTCGAGCGTGAGCGTGACCGCGTCGCCGGCCACGGCCATCGCTTCGAGGCGCGTCTGGAAACGCAGGTCGACGCCGAGCGCGAGGGCGCGGTCGACCAGGATCTTCTCCATCCAGCACTGGCCGAGGTTGGTCATCGGCGCGAACTTGTCGTCTTCGCCGAACGGAATCTTCAAGTGATGCACCACCGCGTGGCGGTAGTAGCTGCGGCCTTCGTCCCAGACGATCGCCTGGCCGAGAAACTCGGGCGCGACGCCGCACTGCTCGATGATTTCCATCGAGCGCCGGGTCAGCGCCACGGCGCGGCTGCCGCCGCTGACCTGCGCCTCGGATTCGATCAGCACCGGCTTGACGCCTTGCAGCGCCAGCTGGATCGCGAGCACCAGCCCGGCCGGGCCGGCGCCGACGATCACGACCGGGTAGGTGCCTTGCGGCGCGTCCATGTCGGCAGGACGCTCGAAGGGATAGACCTCGTAGGAGAAGTAGCTCGATGGATGGGGTCGGGTGTTGGGGGTGTGCATGGGGCGGTTCCTCCGGTCGCTCGCATTCAGGCAGCGGCGCGCCCGGCTTTTTCGACCAGCCAGTCGTCGAGCGCCTGCCGGGCCTCGCGAAGATCAGATTCGGAGACTTTTCCGTTGGTCATATCGACGGTCAGCTCCAGCCGGATGCCGTTCGGATCGAAGAAATAGATCGAGCGCACGAACCCGTGGTCGGTGATGCCGAGCACCTCGACGCCGGCTTCTTCCAGGCGCTTCTTGGCCGCGGCCAGCGAATCGAGCGAGCCCACCTTGAGCGCCAGGTGGTTGACCCAGGCGGGGGTGTTCGGCGAGGGCGCGGCGACTTCGTTGTCGCCGAGATCGAAGAAGGCGACCGACGACCCGTCCTGGAGCTGGAAGAAGAGATGCACGTAGGGGCACTGCTCGCCAGTGCTGGGCACCGTTTCGGCGCGGATCACGTGCGTGAGCGGCAGGCCGAGCAGGTCCTCGTAGAAAGCGCGCGTCTCGCCGGCGTCGCGGCAGCGCCAGGCAAAGTGATGAAGGCGATGGATGGGCTCGAAAGGGGAAGACATCTGATGTGCCTGAGGGCGTTGCGGTGGCCGGATTCTCAGACAACATCCATAATAGTGTCAATATTTGATACTTTTGGTGGTTTCGAGGATTGACACAGGCGATCCGCTAGATTCCAGCCCCAATGACCAAATTCGCGCGAATCCTCGATGTGCTCGACCTGTTCTCCGAAGGCGTGACCCTCCTGACGGCCGAGGACATCGCCAGCCGGCTGGATATTTCCAGGCCCACGGCCTTCCGCTACGTGCGCGAGCTCACCGGCGCAGGCTTCCTGGCCAACTATTCGGGCCGCTACTCGCTCGGGGCGCGCATCATCACGCTCGACTACCGCATCCGCGCCGCGGACCCGGTGCTCAATGCGGCGCGCACGGTCATGCGCGATCTCTGCGCCGAGACCGCCTGCACCTCGATCCTGTGCCGCATGTACAACGACGAGATCGTCAACGTGCACCATGAAGCGGGCTACGACGACGAGACGCTCGCCTTCGCGGGCCGGGGCCGGCCGCTGCCGCTGTTCCGGGGCTCGGCGTCGAAGATCATGCTGGCGTTCGCGCCCGCGGCGCGCCTGCGCAAGCTCTACGAGGCGCACCAGGACCATCCCGACGTGCGCGCCATCGCCCGCGAATGGCCCGCGTTCCAGGCCTACTTCGCCGCGATCCGCAAGCGCGGCCACTACGTCTCGAACCAGGAGGTCGACGGCGGCACGCTGGGCGTTTCCGCGCCCATCCGGCTCCCGCGCATCGGCGCGGTGGCCACGCTCTCGCTGCTGTTCTCGGTCGACCGGCTGCCGCTGCTCAATGTCGACGGGCTGGCAGCGATCCTGAAGACGCGCAACCGCGAGATCGCCGAGCGGCTTCACGTGCTGGCCGAGGAGGACGGCGCCGGCGAGGCGTGAAGCATCCGCCTGTAGGCGGGCGCTGATTGCATCCGGCCCCCTGGCGGCGAATCATTTGCGGGATCGGAGACACGCCATGAGCCTTCTGACCGTCGACCTCTACCAGAGTGCCACCAACCCGGAGAAATTCCTGGCCCTGCCCGCGGGCACCAACCCGGCCGACCTCACGGGGCCGATGGTGTTCGACCAGGACTACGGCGAAGTGACCCGCTACCGCGAGGCCTTCGAGTTCGACCCCGAGCAAAGCTATGCCGGCGTGGATGCCGCGAAGATCGCCGCGGACATCCTCACGGTGCGGTGGTCGACGTACCGGCGCCGCGCCCGGCAATGAAGGAACCGATCCTTTCCTGGCGGGCCGCACTCGAGCCCTGAGGGACGGCCCGCGGCATCGAAGGCATCGGCTTTCGTTCAGGCCCTGGCGAAGATAAGCTTCGCCATCCATTCCGCGCCCGCGCAGGAACTGCACGCGTGCCGGACATCGCTCCATGTCTCGACGGAGGTCCATGCGCCAGAGCCACTTCGCCGTCCGTAGCACGCTGGTGCTGCTCGCCGTCCCGGGCCTCTGCGGCTGCGCCGGCGCACCGTCGATCCCGATTGCCGGCGCCTACTTTCCCGCGTGGCTGTTGTGCGCACTGATCGGCGTCCTGGGGGCCGCCATCGCGCGTGCGCTGTTCGTCATGAGCGGCGTGGCGCAGCTTCTGCCGCTGCAGCTCTTCGTGTGCTCGGCCATCGGTGCCGCGGTCGCGGCACTGTTCCTATGGGCCTGGGTGGGGCTGTGACATCGAGGAGCACCGGCGGCCGCTCCGCCACGGGGCGACGCCTGGCCGTGTCGCTGGCGATCATCGCGCTGTGCGTCGCGGTGGTGCTTGCCGTCAACCTGGCGAGCCGGCCTTCGACGGACGATGCGACCCTCGACGCCGACATCGTCCACGTGGCGGCGGCCGTGGGCGGGCGCATCGTCGAACTGCCGGTGCGCGAGAACCAGCAGGTGCGCAAGGGCGACCTGCTGTTCCAGATCGATCCCATGCCCTACCAACTGGCGATCGCGCAGGCACAGGCGAATGTCGACGTGGCACGCGCGGCGCTCGATTCGCAGCGGCGCGTCGTCTCCACGCAGCGGTCGGCGGCGGTGACGGCGGCCGAACAGACGCGCCGCGCCACCACGAACCTGAGCCTCACCGAGCGCACCGAAGAGCGGCTGCGCCCGCTGGTGCAGAAGGGCTACGTGCCGCAGCAGCAGCTCGACCAGGCGCAGACGGCGCGCCAGGACGCCGCCACCTCGCTGCGGCAAGCGAAGGAGCAGGCGGCGGCCGCCGAACGCGCCGTCGCCGACGATGCGGGCGGCATCGCCGCGGTGGCGGCCGCCGAAGCGGCGCTCGCCATCGCCAGGCGCGCGCTGGACGACACCTCCGTGCGCGCGCCGCACGACGGGCGCATCGTCGGGCTCTCGGTGTCGGCGGGCGAGATGGTGCTGCCCTCGCAGTCGCTCTTCACCCTCATCAACACCGAGGCCTGGTTCGCCGTCGCCAACCTGCGCGAGACCGACCTGCACCAGGTGCAGGAAGGCCAGTGCGCCACCGTCTATTCGATGCTGGACCGGCGCACGCCGATCCGGGGCGTGGTCGACGGGATCGGCTGGGGCGTGCTGGCCGACGACCGCTTGACCCTGCCGCGCTCGCTGCCCTACGTGCAGAGCTCGCTGAACTGGGTGCGGGTCGCGCGGCGCTTTCCGGTGCGGGTGCGGCTGGAAGAGCCGCCGCCGGCAGTCACGCGCGTGGGCGCCAGCGCCGTGGTCGAGGTGGGGCATGGCGCCGCCTGCCGCTGAGACGGCCGCCTCCGGCCCCACGGGCTGGCTGCGCCTGCTCGGGCCGGAGCCGGGCCGGCTCGAGTTCGCCGCGCGCCTCGCGCTCGTGTGCTCGCTGACCGTGATGGTCACCATGGTCTACGGCACCCCCGAGCCCGCGCTCACGGCCTACGTGTCCTTCTTCCTCATCGGCCGCGATCGCGCGACGAGCGTGCTCCTCGGTATCGGCGCCGCGCTGCTGGCCGCGCTGCTCATCGGCTTCGTGTTCCTCGTCGCCAACGCCACGATGGATCGGCCGCCCTGGCGCGTCGCGAGCATGGCGGTGATCGCCTTCGGGCTCCTGTTCCTCGTCTCAGCGAGCAAGCTCGGCGCGGCCGGCGGGATCGTGGCCCTGATCATCGCCTACGCGCTGGACGTGCTCGGCCGGATACCGGTGGGCGAACTCGCGACGCGCGGTCTGCTGTACGCGTGGCTGTTCGTCGGCATCCCGGCCAGCGTGGGCGTGCTGGTCGCCTTGCTGATCGCGCCTTCTCCGCGGCAGCTCGTGCAGCGAAGCCTCGCGCAGCGCCTGCGACTCATCGCGGCGATGCTGCGCGGGAACGATCCGCGCGCCGCGCAGGCCTTCGCCGGCCGTGCGCGCGAGGGCGATGCCGAGGTGCGGACCTGGCTGAAGCTCGCGCAGGCCGAGCGGAGTTCGCCCGCGTCCGACATGGAGGCGCTGAAAGGAGCGGCCTGCGCCACGTACGACCTGATGTCTCTCGCAGCCTTCGCCGTGCAGACACCGCAGGCGCAGCCACCGCAGGCAGCGCGCGAGGCACTCGCGCGCTCCGTCGACGCGAAGGCCGGGGAGATCGGCGCGGGCCGGCTTGTCGCGCCCGGGCCCGAAGCGGCGGATGTTGCCAGCGCCCCACCCGCCGCCACGCTGGCGGCGCGCGTGGAACGCGCGTTCGACGAGCGCCTCGCCCGCTTCGCCGAGCCTGCGCCGCAGCGCGTCGCACCCCTCGCGCGGCAAGAACCCGGCGGCTTCCTGCGCCCCGACGCCTTCACCAACAGCGACCACGTCCGCTTTGGATTGAAGACCACCGGCGCGGCGATGTTCTGCTATTTGCTGTACTCGCTGCTCAGCTGGCCGACCATCCACACCTGCTTCATCACCGTCTTCATCGTCTCGCTGGGCACGGTGGCGGAAAGCGTTGAGAAGCTCAGCCTGCGCATCGCCGGTTGCCTGGTCGGCGCGGCGCTCGGGCTCGTCACGCTGCTCTACGTCGTGCCTTCGCTCGCCTCGATCGGCGGACTGATGGCGGCGGTCTTCGCAGGCACGTTCGCCTCGGCCTGGATCGCGGGCGGCAGTCCGCGCGTGGCCTATGCGGGTTTCCAGGTCGCCTTCGCCTTCCTGCTTTGCGCGGTGCAGGGCCCGGGCCCGTCGTACGACATGGTGACGATCCGCGATCGCATCATCGGCATCCTGATCGGCAACCTGGTGGCCTACGTCGCCTTGGCGCACTTCTGGCCGCAGGGCGTGGCGGCGCGCATCCAGTCGCGCATCGACGGCCTGCTCGCGCGCCTGGCGGACGAATCGCGCGCGCGCGGGCGGCCGCCCGAGGCCGCGGGCGAGTGGCTCGGCGCCCTGGGCGCGATCGAGTCCGATCTCGACATCTCGCACTACGAGCCCGACTCGGTCCGGCCGTCGGACGAATGGCTCGCGAGCCGCCGCGAGATCGTGCGGCAAGTGGGCGCACTGCAGGAGCCGCTCGCGATGCTGGCGCGCGAAGGCGCCGCCGCTGTGTTCCAGCCCCGGCTGGACCGGATGGCGGACGCCACGGCCCCTGCGCCGCACACCCTGCCGATGCCGGACCCGCGCGATCCGCTCGCGGTGCTGGTCGACCAGCGCCTCCATGGCCTGGAAGCGGCGCTGGCCGCGTCGCCGCCGCTCGATGCGACCCACGTCGACCCATCCTCGCGGAGGCCGCATGCGGCGGCGTAGCCCGTTGTCCGCCGTGGCCGCGGCGTGCCTGGCGGCGGCCTGCGCATCATCGCAGCCGGTCGATCTGGCGCCGCCCTCGCCCGAGCGGCCGTGGCGCGCGGCGACGGCCGCGGGCCCAGACCCCGCGACGCATGTGCTGCCCGCCAACCCCGCGCTCGGCATCCTGCCGCCCGCGCCGCCCTCCATCGACCCGGACCACGCCTACACGCTGCCCGAGCTCATCGACATCGCCGAGTCGAACAGCCCGCAGACGCGGGTCGCCTGGGCTGCGGCGCGCTCGGCCGCATCGGCCATGGGCGTCGCGCGCGCGGCCTATCTTCCGCATCTCTCGGCCAGCGCGGTGGCGGGCTACCAGCGCTTGGACGCGCGCAACGCCACGCTCGGCATCGGCGTGGACAACAACGTCTCGGGCAGCGGCGCGGTGGGCGCGCTGGCGCTGCAGTGGCTGCTCTTCGACTTCGGCGTGCGCGATGCGGTGGTCGATGCGACCGAGCAGCGCTCGACCGCGTCGAACATCGCGTTCACCTTCGCGCACCAGCGCGTGATCCACGACGTCAGCCTGGCCTTCTATGCCCACGCCGCCGCGCGCACGCACGTCGACAACGCCGACAAGGCGCTCGCCAACGCCCGCGAGATCGAGGCCGCCGCACAGGACCGCTACAGGCACGGCGTCGGCACCGTCATCGACGCGGCGCAGACCCACCAGGCGACCGCGCAGGCGCAGCTCGCGCGCGTGCAGGCGCAAGGTGCGGCGCAGACCACCTACTTCTCGCTGCTCGCGGCGATGGGCGTTTCTCCGCTCACGCGGCTCAAGGTGGCGGAGGTGTCGGGACGCAAGCTCTCCCCCGCGATGGCGCAGCCGGTGGAGAAGATCGTGTCCGAGGCCCTCGCGCGCCGCCCCGACATGCTCGCGGCCTACGCGGCGCAGAAGGCCAGCCTGGCGAAGGCCACCGCCGCCGAGGCGGCCTTCAAACCCAAGGTCTTCGTCTCGGCGGTCGGCAGCTACGGCTCGGGCCGGCTGGGCGTGACGGCGCTGCCCTCGTTCGACCAGCAGTCGATCACCAACAACGTCACGAGCCGGGGTGCCGGCGCGGCGGTGCTCTTCGGCGTGGCCGTGCCGCTCTATGACGGGGGCCTGCGCGATGCCGCGATCGAACAGGCGCGCGCGGACGTCGACAGGACGGCGGCAACGCTGGACCAGGTGCGCTCCGACGCCGTCCTGCAGATCGTGCAGGCGCAGAACGCGCTGCAGACGAGCCTTTCCGCGCACGAGGCGGCGACCGCGCTGGAGGCCGCCGCGCGGATCACCTTCGATGCGCGGCTGGACGCGTACCGCCACGGCATCGGCACGGTCACCGAAGTCGCGCTGGCCGACACGCAGTGGCTGCTGGCCCGCAATGCCGCGGCCGATGCCTACAGCCGGGCGCTGGCAGCCGCGGCGACGCTGGCCTTCGCGACCGGCTCGCTCGGGGCGGCGCCGCGCTAAGGCGCGCCTCAGGCACCGGCGCCGGGATCGCGCCGCGCGAGCGTCGCCCGGATCGATTCGAGGCGCCTGCGGGCCCGCAAGGCCTTGCGCATGCCGGCGGCGCTGGGCACCAGGCAGGCCACGGAGACGACCAGCACGAGCGTGGCGACGAGCGGCTTGGTGCCCAGGAGGTGGGAGGCCAGGAAGCCGCCCAGCACCATCGCCACGATGCCGCCGACGTGCGAGCCGGGCCGCTGGGAGGCGATCTCGCCTGTCTCATGGTCCACCCACCCGAGCAGGCTCTGCCAATCGCCGGGGCGGTCCAGCAGGGCGGTGACGGTCATGCCGGCCTCGATGCGCGGCGAGCCGGAAACCAGGACCGACTGCACCTTCATCCCCCCGGCCTGAAAGCCGAATTCCGTGGACGGCACACGGCTTCGCCGGACGTTCCGGGTGACGTCGAAGACCTGCTCGAAGGTGACGGTGACCTCGTTCATGCGAAAGGGCGGGTCATGCGCGTTCACCGGATCTCGGCCAGCGGCGAGGGCCTGCCCGCGCGCCCGGCGAGCGCGCCGGCGACGAACACGGCCAAGGCCCAGAGAAGTCCCGCCAGCTTCGCGACCGTGAGCACCATCACCGCCCACGCGAGCACGGCATGGCCGGGCAGGTGCCAGGCAAGCAGGTTCCCGGCCACGGCGGCGCCGAGGACGCCCCACAGCGCAAGGTGAACGCGCCGCAGGGCCGCCGGCAGGGCGAGCCCGGCATCGATGGCCCGATCGCAGCAGCGGCGCACGGCCCACGCGAGCGGATAGGGAAGCCAGAGCCAGAACGCTGCGAGGAAGGCGAAGTCCCAGCCGATCGCCGCCCGGATGCCCGGCACCGCGCAGACCATGTCGAGCGGGTCCGCGAAGGGCGCGAGCAGGCGGAACGCGAAGGGAATGGAGGCCAGCCAGTCCGGGCTCCTCTCCAGGTTGCAGGCCGCCTTCCCCGCGTGCCAGGCGGCGAGGAACAGCGCCCCGGCCAGGAGGAAGAGAACGAGGCCCGCGTGCCGGGCCAGCCAGGTCTTCGTGGTGCGCCGGGCGGGCGTCGCGGCGTCCACCGGCAGCGCGCTGCGATCGACGGGCGCCGCCGCGCTGGCGCGCTCGCGCGTGTTGATCCCGGTGAGCAGCCAGTAGGGGCTGTCGAGCACCTGATCGTGCATGCTCTGCAGCGGGTCCTCGGGCGCCGGCGAATGGATCGAGAACTCCAGCCCGCACTGGCGCGCCTCCTCCACCATCCAGTTGAGCGTGATGTTCGACAGCCCCGCCTCGTGGTAGGAACCGCCGACGTCGCTGTGCACGCCGCGGAACCAGCACTGCTTGAAGGAGCGGAAGGCCTTCTCCTCTTCGGTGAATGCCGGCGCGGTGTACTCGCGGGGCCTGTATTTCTCGCGCGTCTCGTGCAGCGACAGGGCGTGGCGGATGTGCACGAAGCGCTTGTGCTCGATCTGCGAGGAGTTCGTGATCGTCACGCCCCCGGTCAGGCCGATCGAATCGACGGTGTCCCAGACGCCGGTGAAGTGCACCAGCGGCGTCCGGTCGAGCGCGAATTGCCGGATCACGTCCATCGCGAACCGGTCGCGCGGTTCGCCGGCCTCGGAGAAATAGGTGCGCACCAGCGTGCGCACCATGGCCAGGCCCGAGGGGTACACCAGCCCATACATGTTGACCATGCCGCCCACGGCGCGCGCGGTGAAGGCGCCTCGGGAGAAGCCGAACAGCCAGATGCGGTCGCCGGGCCGGTACTCGCGGCACAGGAACTCGTAGCCCTCGGCCACGTTCTCGAAGGCGCCCTGCCCGAGCGCGAGGCCCTGCACCTTCCGCCAGGCGCTGCGGCTGCGCGAGAAGAAGCCGGCGGGCGGGAACTCGTTGGCCGTGCCGACCCCCGGGTCGTAGAAGGCGATCTGCTCGACGGCCTTTTCGTAGGGCCGGCGCTTGTTCATCAGCCGCATCAGCTTGACGACGTTCGTGTCGCTGTCGTTGCCGAGGATGTTGCCGGTGCCGTCGAACAACAGGACGAGATTGCGGCCCGGTTGCCGCTCCCATTCCGCCTGCGCTTGCATGCACTGCTTCAGCGTCTCCGGTCGACGGCGCTTGCGAAGCGCCTGCCAGTCCACATCGCCATCCGACATTCGGTGCCCTCGTCTTCCTCTCTGTTAGCACGGCCGAGCATCGCATCCGCACCGCAGACTGGCAAGCCTGGAGCGGCTCGGTGGAGCAGGGCCTCTTCGCAGGCCCTTAAGATGGCACCCCCGGCCGCGCCGGCATCGCGGTCGAAATGCACTGAACTTCCCCTGGAATCCTCGATCCTCCTTCGCACGATCGAATATCGTCACGATCGATCCGCGACAATCCCCGCTTCGTCCCTGAACACCCATGCATCCCAAGACTCTCTCCATTCTCCCGGTCGCCTTCGCCATTGCCGCGGGCGCCCTGGCTCCCAGCTCGGTGTCCCTCGCGGCCTCCCATGCGGTCAAGCGCACGGCCCCCGCCAAGGCCAAGTCCGAGACGCCCGCCCAGGCGCCCCTCGCGGGCGAGACCGCCGTGGCCGGCGGCGCACCGGCGCTGGCCGCCAAGGCGTGGCTGCTGATGGACTTCGACTCCGGCGAGGTCCTCGCCTCGGCCAACGCTGACGAGCCGCTGCCGCCCGCGTCGCTCACGAAGATGATGACCAGCTTCCTGGTCGAGCAGGCGCTGCGCTCCGGCAAGCTCAAGAAGGACGACCTGGTCACCGTCAGCCAGACCGCCTGGTGCCGCGGCTCGAGCACCGAGTCGTGCATGTACCTGCCGCTGAACAGCCAGGCCACGGTCCTCGACATCCTGCGCGGCATCATCATCCAGTCGGGCAACGACGCCTCCAAGGCGATCGCCGAGCACATGGCCGGCTCCGAAGAGGGCTTTGCCAAGCTCATGAACGCCGAGGCCCAGCGCCTGGGCATGACGCACACGCACTTCGTGAACGCCACGGGCCTGCCCGACCCGGACCACAAGGCCTCCGCGCGCGACCTCGCGATCCTGGCGCGCGCCATCATCCGCGACAGCTCCGACTACTACCCGATCTACGCCGAGCGCGAGTTCAAGTACAACGGCATCAAGCAGGGCAACCGCAACGCCCTGCTCTACACCGATCCGACGGTCGACGGCCTGAAGACCGGCCACACCCAGGAAGCGGGCTACTGCCTCGTCACCTCGTCCAAGCGCAACGACATGCGCCTGATCACGGTGATCCTCAACACCAACAGCGCGCAGGCGCGTGCCGACCAGACGCGCACGCTGCTCGGCTGGGGCTACAGCAACTTCGAGAAGGCCACGCCGTTCCAGCCCAATGCGGTCGTGTCCACGGCCAAGGTCGTCTTCGGCAAGGCCGACACCGTGGCCGCGGGCCTGGCGTCGCCCTGGACGGTGACCGTCCCGCGCGGCCAGCAGGTGCGCACCTCGGTGCAGATCAAGCCCGACCTGGAAGCGCCGGTGGCCAAGGGCGCGGTGATCGGCAAGGTGATCGCGGAATCGAACGGCAAGCAGGTGGGCGAAGCGCCGCTGGTCGCGCAGGCCGACGTGGACCGCGCGGGCTTCTTCCTGCGCATGTGGCAGCGCCTGATGCGCCTGTTCGGCAAGTGATCGCCGGCCGCCGCTGCCGCTAGGGCAGCGCGGTCGCGGCCTTGGCCGCCGACGCGCGCTCGCGCGTGACCCAGTTGAACAGCGGGGTCGCCATCAAGGTGCTGAGGATCGCCATCAGCACCAGGATGGCGAACAGGCCGGGCTCGATCACGCCCGCCTGCAGCCCGATGTTGATGATGATCAGCTCCATCAGTCCGCGTGCGTTCATGAGCGCGCCGATGGCCATCGCGTCGCGGTTGCTCTCGCCGGTCAGGCGCGCGGCGCCCCAGCAGGCGATGCCCTTGCCCGCAAACGAAGCGAACAGGATCGCGATGGCGGCCAGCATCAGCGCCGGCTGCATCACCATGTCCAGCCGCGTGTTCAAGCCGGAATAGGTGAAGAACATCGGCAGCAGCAAGAGCACGACCAGCGGTTGCAGCTGCTCGCGCAGCTTCTGCGTCAGCACGCCCTTGGGCAGCGCGGCGCCGAGCAGGAAGCCGCCGAACACGGCGTGGATGCCGATCGCGTCCATGGCCCAGGCGCCCAGGCAGAACAGGATGAGCACGGCACCGAGCACGGAGGCGGGAAGCGGCTGGTCCGCCGACAGGTTGCGCCCCAGGCGACGCAGCCAGCGCGAGCCGACGAACACCATGAACAGCGCGTAGCCCGCGCCGCCCGCGATGGCGATCCATGCACCGCCCCAGGCGCCGCTGAAGCTCGCCAGCACGACGGCCAGGATGCACCAGGCGGCCGCGTCGTCGAAGGCGCCGGCCGTCAGCGCCAGCGTGCCCAGCGAGGTGCCGGAGAGCCCGCGCTCGTGAATGATGCGCGCGAGCATCGGAAAGGCCGTGATCGCAATGGCCGCACCCAGGAACAGGGCGGCCTCGAAAAACCGCGCCTTCTCGGCGAAGAGCCCCGGCACCGTGTGCAGCCACGGCGCGAGCGCGAAGGCGAGCGCGAAGGGCACGAGGATGCCTGCCATCGACACCGACACGGCGCTGCGCGCCCGTTGCTTGAAGTGATCGGCCCGGAACTCGGTGCCGACCAGGAACATGTACATGCCGACGCCGAGCTGCCCGGCCACATAGAGCATGCCCAGGGTCGGCTTGGGAAAGAGCGCCTGCTGCAGCTGCGGGAACAGCAGCCCGAACAGCGAGGGGCCGAGCATCACCCCGGCGATCATCTCCCCCACCACCTGGGGCTGCCCCAGCCTCTGGGCCAGCCGCCCGACGATGCGGCAGGCGAACAGGATGACGGCGGCCTGCAGGAAGAAGTAGACGGACAGTTGCGCGGTGGGCATGGCGTGCAGTTCGAAAACGCGAGCCGGCCATTATGACGAGGGCGCACCGGCGAGTTGCCGATGTGCAACGACCGCATCGACGGTCCGCAAGATATGAAACCGAACGCGACAAGCGTGCCCAGGAGCCGAAACACCTGGTTGCGCATGCGCCGCCTGCCGCGCCCGGCCGCCCTATCTTCGCCACTTCCGATCGATTGGTTCTGGAGTCCTCGTCCCCCCACAGTGAGGAGAATTTCATGTTCGACCGACGCTCATTGGCAGCTTTCTGCGTTCTCGCCGTTCCGTGCGCGGTGTCCCTTGCGCAATCCAGCTACACCGCGGACACGTACTTCGACGACCGCTGGTACATCACACCCTTCGGCACCTACATCAACGCGGACAGCAACCGCCACGCCGATAACGGCTGGGGCGGCGGCGTCTCGATCGGCAAACCGATCAGTCCCGCCTGGAACGTCGAGCTGCGCACGCAGTACGAGCAGCTGGACGGCAAGTTCAACGGTCCGCTCAGCGATGACAAGTGGAAGATCTGGAGCGCCTCGCTCGACGCCCAGTGGTTCTTCATGGGCCGCCAGGGCTTCCGCCTGTGGCAGTCGAACAGCATCCAGCCCTACCTGGTGGGCGGCATCGGCGCGATCAACGACAAGATCAGCGGGCCGTTCGTCAACGAAAGCAAGACGGGCTTCATGGCCAACGTGGGCGCCGGCATCGTCTGGCCCTTCTCCAGCTGGGGCCGCCTGGTGGGCGACATCCGCTACCGCTACGACGACAACAACCGCAACGGCGTCTTCTTCGACCAGGGACATGCCAAGGACTGGCTGTTCTCGGTCGGCCTCCAGATTCCCCTCGGCCCGCCCCCGGTGGTCGCGCAGGCCCGCGCGCCCGCGCCCCCGCCCTCGATGCCGCCACCGCCGCCCCCGCCACCGCCGGCCAAGCGCGATTTCGAACTGCGGGCCGACGGCACCTTCGCGTTCGCCAAGTCCGACCTGACGCCCGCGGGCCGCAGCCGCATCGACAGCACGCTGCAGGAGCTCAAGGCCTCGGGCATCCGGCTGCGCGAGATCTCGATCGTCGGCCACACCGACCCGATCGGCAGTCTCGAGTTCAACCAGCGCCTGTCGGTGGCGCGGGCGAACTCGGTGCGCGACTACCTGGTCGCCCAGGGCGTACCGGCCAACATCATCCGCACGGAAGGTCGCGGGCCGACGGAGCTCAAGGTCACCGAAGCCGATTGCCGGGCCAAGGGCCAGGCGAGGAACCGCAACGCGCTCATTGCCTGCTTCGAGCCGAACCGCCGCGTGGAAATCCACGCGACCGGCGAGCAGCCGGGCTAGCACTGCGCGGCCGCCCTTCGGGCATGGCGGGCCCGCCGGCGTCGGCGGGCCCTTTTTGTTGCGCCTCGGGCGCGCGTGCGGCGGTCGCGATAATGCCGGGCCGAAGACGACGTCAGCCCGAATGAGTGCCGCAGATTTCCTCCTGTCCCCCGAAGTCCAGAAGCTGTTGAAGATCGTGCTGGCGAAGCCCGCCACGCCGTTCCCTGCCGATGCGCTCGCCAAGGCAACGAAGCTCACGGTGGAAGAAGTCGAGCGCACGCAGGAGCACCTCCTCAAGAGCGGCATCCTGAGCCGGTGCAAGCCGAGCGGCGACGCGCCCGACGCCGTCTGCGCGAACACCTCGTTCATCTTTTATCGCGAGCTGCGGGGCATCGCGCTCAAGTCCTTCGCCGCGGCGGAGCCCATTCGCGCGATGCTGCGTTCGAAGTTCAAGGACTCGGTGCTGCGCGCCTTCGTGCTCGGCGAGGAGCCGGACGGCACGGTCGAACTCCTCGTGGTGCATGGCGACACGATGCCGGGCGAACGCGACATGGCCGCGGCCTGCCAGAAGCTCTCGGCGGCCATCGGCCGGCACCTGAAAGTCCAGGTCATCGCCAGCAGGCGGTACGCGGCGCTCACGGCCGATGACGCGCTCGGCGCCAAGCTGGCGGCCGCGTTCGAAGTCATCGCCCAAGGCAAGACGAAGGCCAGGGCGCCGGTGGAGCGCGAGGGCCTCTTCCAGAGCGCCCGCAAGAAGCTGGCCGCGTTGGCCAGGTCCTAGTTCGCGGCGACGACCGCGATCCCCCGGATCTGCCCGGCCTTCGCGTCGGCCAACGGACGCGGATAGCGCGCCGGCGAGAAGCGATGCAGCAATTCCGCTTCGCGGCCGCGCGCCAGCGCGAGGTTCGCGAGCTTCACATGGCCGTAGCCCCGGATCGTCATCGGCACCGCCGCGATCTGGGCCGCGAGCTTCTGGTTCTCCGGCGAGAGTTCGTTCATCAGTTCATCGAGCCGGGACTCGAACTGGCCGATCAGCGCGCGCTCCAGCTTGCGCTCCTCGGTGTGCCCGAAGGGGTCGAAGCCCGTGCCGCGCAGCCGCTTGCCGCGCGCAAGCCACTTCATGGCCGGCAGCATCCACGCGCCGAGGCGCATCTTGGCCGGCGGCTGGCCGTTCTTCGGCCGCGAGAGCAGCGGCGGGGCCATGTGGAATTCGAGCTTCACGTCGCCTTCGAACTGCTCTTCGAGCTTGCGGCGGAAGGTACCGTCGCTGTAGAGGCGCGCGACCTCGTACTCGTCCTTGTAGCTCATGAGCTTGAGCAGGCTGCGCGCGGCGTTGCGCGTCACGGGCAACGACGGGTCGCCGCCGGCCAGCGCCGCCTCGCGCTCGCGCAGGACGCGCACGCGGGCCGCGAAGCGCTCGGCCCATGCGGCGTTCTGGTAGCCGGTGAGATGACTTCGCGCGCGGGCGACCAGGGCGTCGAGCGATTCGTCCTCGGCGCGCGGCGGGGTCGTGTGGCGCAGGCCTTCGATCGCCTCCGGGGCGCCCGCCGCGAGCCGCCCGAGCGAAAAGGCCATGAGGTTCGCCGCCACCGCGACGCCGTTGAGTTCGATCGCGCGCGTGAGCGCTTCCAGGCTCAGCGGGATCAGCCCGCGCTGCCAGGCATGGCCGGTCGCGAGGATGTTCGAGGCCAGCGTGTCGCCGAGGAATTCCTCCGCCAGCGTCTGCGCGTCGAAGGTCTCGACCTGGTCGCGGCCGGCGACGAAGCGCATCTTCTCGAGCAGCAGCTCGACCTTGAGGTCCGCATCCGGGTTGCGAAGCGATTCGGCCACGGGGATCTCGTGCGTGTTCGCGAGGATGCGCGTGCGGCCGTGGCGCACCGTCTGCAGCGCCTCGGGCGAGGCGCCGACCACGACGTCGCAGGCCAGGATCGCGTCGGCCTGCTGGGTGTCGATGCGCACCTGGTTGAGCCGCGCGGGCGTATCGGCCAGCCGCACGAAGCTCAGCACCGCCCCGCCCTTCTGCGCGAAGCCCATGAAGTCGAGCACGCTCGCGGACTTGCCTTCGAGGTGCGCGGCCATCGCGATGACGGCGCCCACGGTCACCACGCCGGTGCCGCCGACGCCGGTCACGAGCAGGTCGTAGGGCGCGCCCCACGCGTGCGCGGCAGGCCGCGGGAGGTCCGCCACATGCCGCAGGAACGCGTCACGCCCCGCGGCGAGCGCGCCGGCCTTCTTGCGCAGCGCGCCGCCGGTGACGCCGACGAAGCTCGGGCAGAAGCCCTTGGCGCACGAGTAGTCCTTGTTGCAGCTCGTCTGGTCGATCTTGCGCTTGCGGCCCAGGTCGGTCTCGTGCGGCAGCACCGCCACGCAGTTGCTCTGCACGCTGCAATCGCCGCAGCCCTCGCACACGTCCTCGTTGATGAACAGGCGCCTGGGCGGATCGGCCAGCTCGCCCTTCTTGCGGCGGCGGCGCTTCTCGGCCGCGCAGGTCTGCTCGTAGATCAGCACCGTGACGCCGGGAATCTCGCGCAGCCGGCGCTGCACCGCGTCGAGCTCCGCGCGGTCGTGGAACTCGGTGCCGGCCGGAAAGCGGTCCTTGATCGCGTCGTACTTGGCCGTAGCGTCGCTCACCACCACCACCTGCTTCACGCCCTCGGACTCGACCTGCCGCGCGATCGCATCGACGCTGATCACGCCGTCCACCGGCTGGCCGCCGGTCATCGCGACCGCGTCGTTGAAGAGGATCTTGTAGGTGATCGTGGCCTTGGCCGCGACGGCCTGCCGGATCGCGAGATAACCCGAGTGGTAGTAGGTGCCGTCGCCCAGGTTCTGGAACACGTGCGGCGTGCGCGTGAACATCGAATGCGAGACCCAGTCGACGCCTTCGCCGCCCATCTGGATCAGGCCCGCGGTGCTGCGGTCCATCCAGTTGGCCATGAAGTGGCAGCCGATGCCCGCGCGCGCGGTCGAGCCCTCGGGCACGCGCGTGCTGGTGTTGTGCGGACAGCCGGCGCAGAAGTACGGCAGCCGCTTGACCGTGTCGCCGTCATTGGAGAGCAGCTCGGGCACGGTGAAGTCGCGCACATGGCGGAAGTGGTCGCCGAGATCCGCGTTGTCCGAAAAGTGTTCCGCCAGCCAGTGCGCCACGAGCTCGATCAGCCGCGAGGGCCGCAGCTCGCCGAGCGCCGACACCAGCGGCCGGCCGTCGCGCCCGTGCTTGCCCACCAGCGCCGGCCGCGCGCCCGGCGGCGCGTTGTAGAACAGGTCGCGCATCTGGGTCTCGACGACCGCGCCCTTTTCCTCGATGACCAGGATCTCGTCCAGGCCCTCGGCAAAGGCGCGCATGCGGCTCTGCTCGATCGGGAAACTGAGCCCCACCTTGTAGAGCCGCACGCCGATGCGCGCGAGGCTTTCGGGCGTGACTTCGAGGCGGCGCAGCACTTCCATCAGGTCGTAGTGCGCCTTGCCGCAGGTGACGATGCCGACCGTGGCCCGCGGACTCTCGATCACATGCCGGTCGATGCTGTTGACCCGCGAGAACGCCGCCACCGCTTCGAGCTTGTCGGCCAGCCGCGACTCGATGCGCAGCGACGGCAGGTCCGGCCAGCGGTAGTGCAAGCCGTCCTCCGGCATGCGATGGCCGGTGACGGCGCGCACCGTGTCGGCATCGGCCCAGGCGGCCATGCGCGCGTCGATCAGGTCGAGGTCCACCGTGCCTGCGCTCTCCACCACTTCGGACAGCGCGGCCATGCCGACCCACGCGCCCGAGAAGCGCGACAGCTCGTAGCCGTAGAGCCCGAACTCCAGGTACTCGGCCACGCTGGCCGGCTGCAGGACGGGCATGCTCCAGGCCATGAAGGCGTGATCGCTCTGGTGCGGCATCGAGGAGGACACGCAGCCGTGATCGTCGCCCGCGACGACCAGCACGCCGCCGTGCGGCGACGAGCCGTAGGCGTTGCCGTGCTTGAGCGCGTCGCCCGCGCGGTCCACGCCCGGCCCCTTGCCGTACCACATCGCGAACACGCCCTCGACCTTGCGCTCGGGGTCGGACTCGACGCGCTGCGTGCCCAGCACCTGCGTCGCCGCCAGCTCTTCGTTGATGGCCGGCACGAAACGGATACCGGCCTCTTCGAAGCCCGGCCCGGCCTTCCAGATCGCCTGGTCGACCATGCCGAGCGGCGAGCCGCGGTAGCCGCTGACGAACCCCTGCGTGTCGAGGCCGCGCTCCGCATCGCGCCGCCGCTGCATCAGCAGGATGCGCACCAGCGCCTGCGTGCCGGTGAGGTAGACCGCGCCGGAACGCGCCCAGAGACCGTCGGAAAGCTGGTAGGCGGGCCGCTGGATCGGAGAGGGATTCGCTGTCACTTGCATGCGGGAATTGTTCTTCTCCCGCGCGAGGAATATCCTCTCATTTGCACCCGAAAAGACCCTATTCCCGAGAACATCATTCTCGAAACACGCCATGAACGACGATTCCATTCCTCTGGACCACTACTCGCTGCAGATCCTGCTCGAACTGCAGCGCGACGCGCGGCAGACGGTGCAGCAGATCGCGGACAAGGTGGGCCTCTCGTCCACGCCGTGCTGGCGCCGCATCAAGGACATGGAGGCCGCGGGCGTGATCCGCGGCTACACGGTGGTCATCGATCGGGAGAAAGTCGGGCTCAACCTGGCCGCGGTGACCGAGGTCAATCTCGACCGGCACCACGAATCGAAGGTCCGCGACTTCGAGAACGCGGTCGCGGCCAGCCCGCAGATCGTGCGCTGCGTGTCGGCGACCGGCCCGGCCGACTACATCCTCACCGTGCTGGTGCCGGACATCAAGCACTACGAGAAATTCCTGCACACCACGCTCTTCGAGCAGGCCGGCGTCACCCACGTGCGATCGGCGATCGTGCTGCGCGAGGTGAAGTCCGAGGGCGCCCTGCCCGTCGACTTCGGGCCCGCGCCGCGTCCGCGCGCGGCGCGCTGACGTTCAGCCTTGCGTGACCACGATGTCGACGCACCGGTTGCGGGCGCGTCCGGCTGGCGTCGCGTTGTCGGCGAGCGGCTGCGTGTCGCCCTTGCCTTCCACCGATAGGCGGTCCGGGGTCGCGCCGCTGCTCTTGAGCACCTCCGCCACCGCCGCAGCGCGCTTCTCGCTCAATGTCTGGTTGTCGGGGAACTCGCGTGTCTTGATCGGCCGGTTGTCCGAATGCCCGGTGATCCGCACGGTGCCCGAGACTTCGTTGATCTCGTTCGCCACCTTGGCAATGGTAGGAAGCAGCTTCGCGTTCACCTGCGCCTGTCCGGGCACGAACATGTCGTCGCCCTGAAGGTCACGGCGCTGTGCGCGTCGTCTTCCTCCACGCTCACGGTGCCGCGGGCGATCTTGGGGGCCAGCAGTTCCTTGAAGCGCATCGATTTGCGCACCGGGGCCGTAGGAGGCCTCATTGTGCCGATGGCGCGGATGCTCTCCGCCACCTCGGCGCTCTGTTGCATCAGTTGGCACTTGTACCAGCCGAACTGCGCCAGAAGCACGAGCGAGAGCACCACCACCGTCACCCACACCGGCACCGACCACAGCGAGAGGGGCTCGCGTACGGCATCGCTGCGCCAATGCGGCGAGAGTTCGTGCGGCACCTCACCGCGCACGCGCATGACCATCTCGAAGAGCCCGTGCCGGATCGTTTCAAATTGCTCGTGCCCGTTCGGCATCGTCCGAACCGGCCTTCGAAACCCAAAGAGAGAACGAAGAACAGCAGGTCGAGAAGATCGATGTGCTCGTCCGGCGATGCGGCCAGTCGGCCAATCAGCAGAAAGACTTTCACCCCGCCGTTGATGTCGTCGTGGAACTCGAGAGCCAACGACCTTGAGGCCCACGCACTGCCCTTCTCCCCGGTGCCGTTGCTCCATGGGATGCGATGAATCTCTTCGTCGATGGCCGTGCAAAGCGCATAGCTGAGCGACTCCTCCGCTGGAACGCCTGCAAGCTGCATACGGCGTTCACGCAGCATGGCGATCTGAAGCCGGAATGACGGGTGCGCTGAGAGGGCTTCTCTCTGCCGCTGGAAGAGCCCTTCCTTGGGCTGCCCGGTGACGGCGTGATAGTCCACATTCACCGACACGTCGCCCATGAGCGAATCGGGGGTCTTCAGAATCAGCTCGTATTCGAAGAGGCTGTTGATGCCTTCGCGGCCCGACAGGCGCACGGGTTCGAGGGCGGGGACGCCGTTGAAGACAGGGATGGCGGGGGATTCGACGGTGAGGGTTCTGTGGCTCATGGAGTCTCCTTCTGGGTGGATGAATTCACTTGCCTCGCACGCGGCTCGATCCGGCAGTGGCGACGGAGGCGATGAAGATCGCTGGCGGCGAGTTGCCAGAGCTGATGCAGCCAGTGCGTCAGCTCGAGATAGGGGACAGAGGGGCTAGCGCGAAACCCGGCAAACGCCGTGGCCGATTCGATGGATCGGAACAGCGTCAGGTCGAGCTTGCCAAACGGCGCTCGCCACGAGACCGTCATGGCGCGACTCAGTTCGCGATGACGTGGGCGATGGACAACCGGGGAGGTTCAAGGCTTGAGAAACGGCGGCATCTGAATGAGCCGCGCCGTGGATCGTTCGCCGCATGCGGCGCAAAGGTTCCCTGAGACATCATTGCTTATCCGGCTTCCCCTGCCGGCCCCTCTTTTTGTAGGCGTCAACAGGATACGTGCCGTTACCGGCAAAGGCAATCCACATCAGGGAAGATCGCGTCCAGCCGGGCCCGCAGGCGCCGGATGGCCCGCTCGTGCCGCGCGGTGCGCGGGCCGCGGCCGAACATGCCGGCCTTGAGCACCAGGCGCAACTGGTGCCGCTGCAGGCGCGCCTTGAGGCGGCGCGCCCGGCGGCCGTAGGCCCGGCCCACGTCGCGCCGCACGCGCCAGCGCGCGAGCGGCGAGCCCAGGCGCAGCCACTCGTCGTCGCGCAGCAGGTCGCGCTCGGGGACGAGCGAGGCGGCCGTCGCATGCAGGTAGGCGCCTGTTTCGAGGGTGGCGGCGCGCCAGATCAATGCCACAGCGAGCAGCACCGGCAGGCCCTTGGCCAGCAGCAGCAGCGCCAGCCCCGCGAGGTCGTCGCTGAACCAGTCTTCCATCCACGGCGAGTTCCAGACGAAGTGCATCGCCCAGGCGAGGGCGAAGCACAGCACGGCCATGCCGACCCGCTGGGCCCGCGTGCGATCGCGGCGAAACAGGAACAGGGCCAGCCCGTAGGAGGCCACGGCCGTAAAGGCCGCATGCGTCCACAGGCCGCTCAGCAGACCGCGCGTGAGCAGGTCGCCGAGCACCGGGAGCACCTGGCTTTCCGAAGGGAAATTCATCGCCGAGCGCAGGGTGTAGTTGAGGTTCTCCACCACCTGGAAGCCGAGGCCCGTCATGGCGCCGACGATGAGCACCGACAGCTCGGTGCGAAACTGGTTGCGCGCCGTCAGGATCAGCAGCATGACGCCCGCGAGCTTCACGAATTCCTCGGTGATGGGGCCCGCCAGCGCCGGCCCCCACACGGCCGCGAATTCCGGCGACACGAACTTCGCAGCCAGGCTCTGGATCGCGTGGTTCGCCGGCATGGCCAGGTGGGGCGCTGCCAGCCCGCCCCAGGCGAATGCCAGCACGTAGCCGGCGGGCGGGTGCTGGTCGAGGAGGTCCATCGCGCGAAAGACCGCCACGAAGGCCAGCGTGTAGAGCGCCCATGCCGCGAGCCCCAGCAGCGCCGCCACCGGCATCACGCGAAAGCCGACGCCGAGCAGTTGACCGACCGCATAGAGGCCGTTGAGCAGCAGCACCAGCATCAGCCAGAACGCCGCGCGCGTGGGCTGGAAGAAGGGGTCGAAGCCGGGGGTGTCGTCCCCCGCCGCGAGCCGGGACGAGGCCGTCGGCGCAACCCCCGCGACCCGCTCCGAAGGGACGGACTGGCTCACGATGCCTCCGTGTCCATGGAGGCGACCATGGCCCGGGCTTCGTCCAGTGCCTGCGCGGCGCTCGTCGCGTCGTCGTTCGGGCCGTAGAAGTCCACCTGCACCACCGAGGCGCGCGCCGGGTCCACCATCAGCCAGAAGCGGCCGCTGAGCTTGGAGCCGTAGTAGGCGAAGGTCGTGCCCTGCAGGCCCCAGTCGGTGAGCACGTTCGAGGTCTCGCCCTCCACGTGCAGGTGCTGCCCGCGTTCGATCAGGCGCTGTTCGCGCTCGAGCGGGCCCTCGGGGCCGCCGAACCAGCGCGAGGTGCGCACCGAGAAGGTGTGCCCGTTCTTGAACAACACCATCGACTGGCCCGGGCGCGAGCGCGAGATGTTCATCAGCCAGCCCTTGGCGGGCGTGAAGCGGGCCTGCCCCACGACCACCGCCTCGCCATCGGGCAAGGCGCGCGTGCTCGGCGTCATGCGGTCCCAGAGCTGCAGGCCGCCGACGTAGACCGTGAGCGCGCAGAGAATCGCGAGCGTGGCGGGCCAGGTGCGATAGGCAGGGCGGCGGACGGACTCGGGCATCCCGCTATCGTGCCATGCGGCGAGCGGCCTCAGGCCGCCCCGCGCTCGCGGTCCCGCGGCTTCATGGCGGCCGGCAGGCCGCGGCATCGAGCCGGCGCAAGGTCTCCAGGCCGCGCCGCTCGCTGTCGATGCCGGGACTCGCCCAGCCGTGTTCGAGCTCGACCAATCCCCGGTAGCCACGGTGCGAGAGAGCGCGAAGCACCGACTCGAAATTGATCTCGCCCGTGCCGGGTTCGAAGCGGCCCGGGTTGTCCGCGAGCTGAACGATCTCGACCCGGTCCCACACCTGGTCGAGGTGAAAGAGCAGGTCCCCGTCCATGATCTGCACATGGGAGGTGTCGAAGATCACGCGGACCGCGGGGTGGTCGGCCGCCCGCGCCACGGCATGGGCGTCGGGCACGTGCTGCAGCAGCATGCCGGGGATGCTCTTGCGACTGAGCGTTTCGAGGCACAGGGTCATCCCGGCCTGTGCGGCGAGGTCGCCCGCCCAGCGCAGGTGCTCCGCCATGGCCGCCCGCTGCAGCGCGAGGGGCTGCATCGGATCCGCGCCCGCAAGGACTGCGAGCCGGCGCGATCCCACGCGCTTCGCGGCGGCGATCGCTTCGCGCAGCTCGCCGGCGATCCAGGCACGCGCTTCTTCACCGCGGGTGGCCCAGCTCGTGTTGCGCAGCTGGTCGAATCCGGTGTAGAGCACGCAGCCGGCCTCCATGCCGTGGCGCGCCAGGGCACGGCCCAGGCGTTCCTGCTCGTGCGGGGAGCGGCCCCGTGCCGCCGGATGGCACACACCCGCGAAGCCCTGGTCCGCGGCGAATGCGACATGGTCGACCAGGTCGTCGCTGGCCACCAGCCCCTTGAACAGCGGCTCGAAGGGTGGCCGATAGCCGAGATGCGGGGCGTAGCGCAGATGCCAGTCGTTCATGCGTCCGTCTCCTTCTCCTGGGAATGCGCGGAGCCTTGAAGCAGCCGGGCGTCGATGTCCTGGATCCGCGGCGTGCCGCACAGCTGCATCGCGCGCCGCAACTCGTCGCCGAGGATCTGGATCGCACGATCGGCGCCGGCCTCGCCGTGGGCGGCAGCACCGTACAGGGTCGCCCGGCCGATGGCGACCGCCTGGGCCCCGAGCGCCAGCGCCTTCACGACATCGACGCCGCGCCGCACGCCGGAGTCGAGCAGGACGGGCACCCGCCCCCGGACCGCCGATGCCACGTCGGGCAGTGCGTCGATCGACGCGATCGCGCCGTCCAGCTGGCGGCCTCCATGGTTGGAGACCCAGATCGCGTCCACGCCCATGGCGGCCAGGCGGCTTGCGTCGTCGCCGCGCACCACGCCCTTCACCAGCAGCTTGCCGCGCCAGGCGTCGCGCAGGGCCCGCAGGTCGTCCCAGCCGAACGAGGCATCGAGGCTCTGGCCCACCTTGGCCGCGATCGACGCGCGCGGGTCGACGGCGCCTGCGAAGCCCGCGAGATTGGCGAACACGGGCTGGCCGTGTCGGAGCATGCGCCAGCACCAGCCCGGATGGCGCGCGAAGTCCGCCAGCGTGCGCCAGTGCGGCCGCAGCGGCACCGTGAAGCGGTTGCGCAGATCGCGCTCGCGCTTGCCGCCGGCGGCCAGGTCCAGGGTCACGACCAGGCCCTCGTAGCCGGCGCCCTCGGCGCGGCGAATCAGCCCGCTGGTGAACGCCTTGTCCCGCAGGACGTAGAGCTGGAACCACAGGCGCCCGCCGGCCTCGCGGGCAATGTCCTCGATGGAGGACGTCGCGGTGGTCGACAGCGTGTAGGGGATGCCCGCACGTGCCGCGACCCGCGCAATGGCGAGGTCCGCTTGCGGCCATCCCGCGCCGATGGCGCCCGTGGGTGCGATGACGATGGGCAGCGCCGCCGGGGCGCCGAGGATCGAGGTCGAAGGGTCCGGCTGCTGCACGTCCACCAAGGTGCGCGGGCGCAGACGCAGGCGCTCGAAGCCGCCGCGGTTGGCTCGCAGCGTGACTTCGTCCTCGGCCCCGCCATCGAAGAAATCGAACACGCCGCGCGGAAGGCGCCGGCGCGCGAGCTCGCGCAGGTCTTCGATGGAATGGGCATGCCGGAGCCGATCCATGGCCTCAGGCGAGCAGGTTCGTGCGCAGCATGTCGGCCACCTGGCGCTGCGCCAGGGCCGCCGCCGGCACGCTTGCGCGCATGCTGTAGAAGGTATGGAGCATGCCGCGATAGCGCACGCAGCCCACGGACACGCCCGCCTCGGCCAGTGCGTCGGCATAGGCTTCGGCCTCGTCGCGCACGGCGTCGCACTCGGCGGTGACGACCAGCGCCGGCGGCAGGCCCGCATGGCTGGCGGCCAGGAGCGGAGACAGGCGCCAGTCACCGGCATCGGCCCCGTGGCCCAGCGCATAGGTCCGGTAGGCGTGCGCCACATCGGCGCCGCGCTGCATGAAACCTTCGGCATGCGTGCGCAGCGAATCGGAGCCCTGGCGCGCATCGGTGGCGGGGTAGACGAGGGCCTGGGCCCGGATCGCCGGCCCCTGGCGATCGCGGGCCATCAGGGCAACCACCGCTGCCAGATTGCCGCCAGCGGATTCGCCGAAGAGCCCGAGGCGCCCGGACGGAAGCTGCCATTGCGCGCCATGCGCCTCGACCCAGCAGGTCGCCTCCCAGGCGTCGTCGAGCGCCGCGGGAAACGGATGCTCGGGCGCGAGCCGATAGTCCACGCTCACCACTGCCAGCCCCGAATCGTTCGCGAGGTGGCGGCAGACGAAGTCGAAGGTGTCCCGGTTGCCCATCAGCCAGCCGCCGCCATGAAAGGCCATGACGACGCCGGCCGCTTCGTGCGGTAGATAGATGCGCACGGGAATGGGACCGCCGCTGCCGGGAATCTCCCGGTCGATCACCATGTCGATCGCGGGCCCCGGCGGCCGCGCCGCCGCCACCTGCGCGATGTGCGCGCGGGCCTGCGCGGGCGTCATCTGCGCCAGGCTGGGTTTGGCGGCCGCGGCGCCCGCCACGGGGCGCAGCAGGGGATGGATGGAGTCGGTCGAAGCCATCATGAGATTCATGGCGTGGCGGCGGGCGCGAACTTCACGTCGGGGAAGGCCGCCATGACACCGGCCCCTCCATCCACCGCGATGACTTCGCCCGTCATGTGGGCACTCAGGTCGCACGAGAGGAAGAGCAGCGGCCCGGCGATCTCGGCGGGCGTGGCCGGGCGGCCGATCGGAATGACCCGGCTGATCGCCTCCCACGCGCCCGCGTCGAGGCGCTGGTTCAGCCGCGGCGTGCGCACATAGCCCGGCGCCACCGCGTTGATGCGCACGCCGCGCCGCGCATACTCCGCGCCGGCGCAGCGCACCAGGTGATGCAGCGCGGCCTTGGACACCGCATAGGCGGTCTGGTTGGGCACGCTGCGGTTGCCCGACATCGAGCCCACGAAGGCGAAGCTGCCGCCGCCGTCCCCGGCCATCATCTCGCCGCCGATCTGGATCGCGAGATACGCATGGCGAAGAACGATGTCGAACTGCTGCTCCCAAGCGGCGTCGTCGACGGCGGCGAAAGGCTTGATGCCCGCCACGCCGATGATGTCCACCACGCCATGCACGCGGCCGAAGCTCGTGCGGGCCACGTCGAACACGCGCTGCATGTCGACGCGCGAGGTGACATCGGCCGCGCAGGGCTGGCCGCCGACCGCCTGCGCGATCCGCCGGGCCAGTGACTCGTCGCGATCGACGCACAGCAGGCGCGCCCCGGCTTGCGCGAGGGCGTGGCAACACTGCTCGCCGATGCCCTGCCCGGCGCCCAGCACCACGAAGCCGCGGCCGTCCAGCCGCAGCAGGGAAAGGAAGTCGGGCACCTGGCCCGTGGCGTCGCTGCTCATCGTGCGCCTCCTCAGGCCGCGGCCGCTTCGCGGTGAGCAGGCATCAGGGCCTGCCACGCGCCGCCGTCCTCAAGCTCCGCATCGCAGGCGCCCACGCCGCGCAGGTCCACGCCGACGCCGACCGGAGGCTTGCCGTCCATGACCCGCCTGACCGAATCGAGCAGCACGCGCCGCACCCGCATCACGGCCTGGTCGGCCGGGACGAGGTGCTCCTTCGAGCGGTCGTAGAGCGGCCCCTGCGACAGCGCGATGGCGGCGTCCTCGACCTCCACGCCGCGCAGGCCCGTCCAGTTCTCGAGCATGCGCTCGCGGTTCTGCCCGAAGGCGTCGGCCCAGGTGGCGGTGAATGCGCAGGTCGTGCGGTCGTAGTAGCGCGGGTCGTCCAGCCCCAGGAGCTCGATGATCTTCTCCTGCGCCACCGGCGCGTTGCCGTGGACGATGATGTAGGTGCTCGTGTGCGTGTCGTCGTCCGGCACCTCGAGCACCGTGAACTGAAACGCCGACGCCGGGATGACGCGGCCGTACGGCACGATGAAGGGCACGACACGCGCGTTCTTCACGCCCTCCCTGCCGATCCTGCGCAGCGCCACGTACTGGAAGCCGAACGCGGTCTCCTCGATCTTGAGCTGGGGCTCGAGGTCGTTGGTCGTGAGCGCCGCCGGATTCACCACGTCGGGGTTCGGCTCGAACTCGTCGTCCTTCCAGCCCGGACGCGCCATGTTCGTGTGCAGGACGCCCACGTGCGAGCTGTCCTCGCCGCCCTCGACGAGCTGCAGGTAGTTGCAGCCGACGTTGATGCGCAGCACCGTGCGATGCGCGGGCTCGGCCTCCATGAAGGCATAGCGCGAGAACGCCGGCTGCAGCTCCTTCGGGCCCACGTAGGCCCACACGAGCCCGCCCTCCTCGCGCACCGGGAAGGCCGGGGCCTTCATGCGCTCGCGGTACCTGGGGTCCGCGTGGTTGGGTGTTTCCAGCACCACACCGCTGACGTCGAACTTCCAGCCGTGGTAGAGGCAGCGCAGGCCCCCCTCCTCCACGCGCCCGAGCGCCAGCGATGCGCCGCGGTGCATGCACAGCTCCTCCATCACGCCGACGCGTCCCTGCGTGTCGCGAAAGGCGACATAGTCTTCGCCCAGGAGGCGAACACGCAGCGGCGGCGAGTCCGGGTGCGGCAGTTGCGCCGAGGTGCACACCGGGTGCCAGTAGCGGCGCATCATCTCGCCCATGGCCGTGCCGGGGCCCACGCGGCAGAGGAGTTCGTTGTCTTGGCGGTTCAGCATTGCAGGCTCCTTCTCGATGTCATTGCGCGCGAGCGGCGCGCGCGCCGCTCGAAACGATGTTGTGATGGGGCACGAGGCCGCGCCAGTCCTCGTCCATGCCGATCTCGGCCGACGTGCCCACGACCCGGCCGACCTCGACGTTCAGCGCCGGAAGCGGCTGCCCGTCGCGCACGGCGCGCGCGCAGGCCAGCAGGCTGCGGTAGAGCCGGCTGATCGCGATGTCCGCGGTGGACAGCATCTCCTGCGAACGGTCGCGAATGGCGCCGGAGGAAATGCTGCAGGCCGCATCTTCCTGGGTGAAGCTGTCGAAGCCGGTGAAGTGGCCCGCGCGCTGGCGGTCGCGGTCCTGCCGGTAGCCGTTGCGCCAGTCCATCGCGGCCGGCCCCTCGCAGGTCGCGGCCGTCATGCCGTACTTGGCCAGCGTGGGCTCGTCCAGCCCCACGAACGCCAGTTGCTGCGTGCGCAACGGCTCCTCGCCGATCCGCTTGTCGGCGTTCCACCAGACGTGGAAGAAGTTGCAGCGCTCGTCGTTCACCGGCACCACCGCAAACCAGAGATCCCCGTTCGGATTGGCCACGAAGCACGGAGCGATGAACGAGGCGATGCGCGCCACGCGCCTGTCGCCCGCGCTGCGCATCGCCACGTAGTGGAAGCCGAAGTCGGTCTCGTCGGCCTCGATCAGCGGCGATGCCTCGAATTGCATGTGGGTGGTCTTCTTCGCGAAGTCCAGCTCCACGCCGTTGGTCCTGGCCAGGCCCGAGGCATGAAGCACGGTGAGGTGCGAGGAGTCGACGAGCCCCTCGATCACCTGCACGTAGTTGCAGTTCGCGACCGCGCAGGCATTGATGCGATGCGCGTCGTCCTCGTCCATGAACGGGTAGTGCGGAAAGGCCGGCTCCGCGTCCCGGGGCCCCAGGTAGGCCCACAGCAGCCCCCCGGCCTCCCGCACGGGAAAGGTCCGCCCCCTGATGCGCTCCCTGAACTTCGGGTCGGCCACGTTGGGCGTGTCCAGCACGGCGCCGTCCACCGCGAACTTCCAGCCGTGGTAGATGCAGCGCAGGCCATCGCCCTCGGCGCGCGCCAGTGCCATCGAGGCGCCGCGATGCAGGCAGTAGGCCGAGAACAGGCCGGCGCAGCCCTGCTCGTCGCGCCAGGCGACGAAGTGTTCGCCCAGGAGTTCGACCTCCTTGGGATCGCCCCCCGCCGCCGGCACGTCGCTCAAGTGCATCACGGGCAGCCAGAACCGGCGCATGGCCTGGCCCATGGGGGTGTCCTGGCCGGTGCGGCACATCAGGTCGTTGTCTTGCTTCGTGAGCATCGGGATTCCTTTCGTGGGTGGATCGGAGGTCAGAGATCGAGCACCAGCCGCGGCGTGCGCGAGCGCGAGCAGCAGGGCATGAAGCAATCGTTGCGCGCGTGCTCGGCGTCGGTCAGATAGAGGTCGCGGTGATCGGGAACACCGTCCATCACGCGGGTCATGCAGGTGCCGCAGACCCCCTGCTCGCACGACAGCGACAGGCCGACGCCCGCGTCGAGCAGCGCCTGCGCCGCGCTCTGGTCCGCGCCGACCCGGACCACCGCGCCGCTTCGCGCGAGCGCCAGTTCGAAGGGACCGTCGGCCGAGTGGTCGACCGGCGCGGCGGCAAAGTACTCCCGGTGCAGGTGCGCGTCGTCCCAGCCGAGCGCGCGGGCCGTCTCCAGGACGTGCGCCATGAAGCCGGTCGGCCCGCAGACATAGAGGTGCGTGCCGGGCGCGGGGCGCCCGATGCTCCGGCGCGCCTGGAGCTGCTGCGAAGCCGCGCCGTCGTCCACGTGCACATGGACCTGCGCGGCGAAGCCGGACCGGCGCAACGGCTCGACGAAGGCCATCCGGCTGAGCGAACGGCCGCAGTAGTGCAGATCGAACGACCGCTGCTCGCGCGCCAGCTGCTGCGCCATGCTGAGGATCGGCGTGATGCCGATGCCGCCGGCGAACAGGATGGAATGACGAGCATCGCGCTCGAGCGCGAAGTGGTTGCGCGGCGCGCTCACCGAGATGACGTCGCCCTCCTGGACCGCATCGAGCAGCTTCGCCGAGCCGCCGCGCGATTGCGGATCGCGCAGCACGCCGATGCGATAGCGCTGCGGATCGTCCGGCAGGTCGTAGAGCGAATACTGGCGCACCGGTCCGTCCGGCACGTGAACATCGATGTGCGCGCCGGCCTCGAAGACGGGCAGGCGCTCACCCGCGAGAGGCGCGAGCTCGAAGGCCGCGATGCCATCCGCGACCGGTCGCTTGGCGGCGACCCGCACTTGCAGCAGGGGGTCCATGTCGATTCCTAGAAAAGAGGCTCAGCCGATGCGCGGCAACAGGTCGCGCCAGTCGCCCCCTTCGAGCACGCCGTGCGTGCCCACCACGTCATGCCAGCCGCCGGCGCGCAGGGCGCCCGGGGGACGCCTGCCGTCCTCGGCCGCCTCCACGCAGGCCTGCAGGCAGCGGTAGAGGCGGCTGATGCCGACATCGGCCGCCGACAGCGCCTCGTGCGAGCGGTCGCGCAGCGCCCCCGCCGAGACCGAGGCCGCGACGTCCTCCTCGATCAGTCCCGGCAGGCCGCTCCAGCTTTCGCCGCGGCGCATCGCGTCGCGGTCCTGCATGAAGCGGTTGGCCACGCCCGGCCGGTCGGGGCGGCCGATCGTCTCGTCCGTCAGGCCGAAGGCGTCCAGCACGGCAGGGCCGAGGCCGATGAAGTCCAGGTGCCGCGCGCGCAGCGGCTCGCGATTGAGCGCGTCGCGTTCGCTCCAGAACACGTGGAAGAAGGCGGTCTGCGAATCCGACTGGGGAACCACGAAGGTCGCGATGTCGCCGTTCGGGTTAAGCACCGTGAAGGGCGCGACGAAGGCGGCGATGCGCGCCTCCGTCCGGCGTTCGGCTCCTTCCTCGATGTCGCGGATCGCCGCGTAGTAGAAGCCGAAGTCCGTCTCCTGGACCTCGAGCCGGGGCGCCAGGTGGCGCTGCATGGAGTTCACCTTCTGCGCGAAGCCCAGCGCCACGCTGTCCGATTGCCTGAGCCCGTTCATGTGCAGGAGCCCGAGATGCGAGGAGTCCACCAGTCCCTCGATCACCTGGACGAAGTTGCACGCCTCCACGTGCCGCGTGACGAGGCGGTGATCGTCGGCGAGATCCATCCACGGCCAGCGCGGGAACGCCGGCTGACTCTCGCGAGGACCGAGGTAGGCCCAGAGCAGGCCGCCCGCTTCCTGCACCGGGTAGGCGCGGCCGCGGAGGCGCTCCCTGAACTTCGGATCGGCGACGTTCGGCGTTTCGAGCACGGCGCCGTCGACCGCGAACTTCCAGCCGTGGTAGACGCAGCGCAGGCCGTCATCCTCCGCGCGCGCAAGCCGCATGGAGGCGCCGCGATGCAGGCAGGCCTCCGCGAAGAGACCCGGCCGCCCCGCGGCATCGCGCCATCCCACGAAGCGCTCGCCGAACAGTTCGACGCCGCGCGGATCGGCTCCGGGCGCGAGCTCGGAGGACAGGAGAAACGGCACCCAGTAGTGCCGCAGGGCGCGTCCCATCGCATCGTCGGGACCGACGCGGCACAGGCGCTGGTTGGCCACGGCATCCAGCATCGCAGCTCTCCTCAGTGATAGACGGAGCCGCCGTCCACGGCCAGGATCTGCCCCGACACGAAGGACGCGTCGTCGCTCGCGAGAAAGGCCACCGCACCCACGATGTCCGCGGGCCAGCCGTCGCGCGGCACGGCGCGCGTCGCGATCGCCACTTCGCGGTAGGTCGCGAGGAAGTCCTGGTTCGCGAGATTGCCCTCGCTCAGCGTGTAGCCGGGCGACACCGCGTTGACCGTGATGAAGTCCTTGCCGAGTTCGCGGGCCAGGGCGCGGGTCATCGTCATCAATGCGCCCTTGCTCGCCACGTAGTCGAGCATGAAGGGCGCGCCCTTGAAGGCCGTGCCCGAGGTGATGTTCACGATGCGGCCGTAGCGGCGGCTGCGCATGTGCGGCGCGGCCGCCCGGATGCACAGGAACGGCCCCATGGCGTTCACGTCCTGCATGCGCCGCCACTCGGCCACCGGGATCTCCTCGAAGGGACGAAGCTGGATCGACGCCGCGATCGCGGCGTTGTTCACGAGCACGTCGATGCGGCCGAAGCGCTCGAGGGTCTGCTCGACCATCGAGCGCACCGAGGATTCGTCGGCGACGTCCACCCGCATCGCGAGCGCCCGGCCGCCCTTCTCGCGCAGGCCGCGCGCGACGTGTTCCGCATCCGCGATGTCGGCCAGCACCACCGCGGCGCCCTCGCCCGCGAGCCGCTCGGCGATCGCGCGGCCGATGCCGGTCCCGGCGCCGGTGACGATCGCGATCCTGTCGTTGAATTTCATCTTGCTCGTTCCTTCTGACTAGTCGTGGGCGCCCAGCCCCATCAGGGCCGCCAGCCGGGTCTCGTCGCCCTCCAGGGCCTCGGGCTTCCCCTCGAAGACGCTGCGCCCGCGGTCCATCACCACGCAGCGGTCGGCGAGCGCCAGCGCGATGTCCACGCGCTGCTCCACCAGCATCAGCGCCAGCGAGCCGCCCTGCACGATGCGGCGGATGCTGCCCACGAGGTGCTCGACGATGATGGGCGCCAGTCCCTCGAAAGGTTCGTCCATGAGCAGCACGCTCGGGTTGCCGAGCAGGGCGCGCGCGATGGCGAGCATCTGCTGCTCGCCCCCCGAGAGCTGGTTGCCGTGGCTGCCCAGGCGCTCGCCGAGCCGCGGAAACAGCGCCAGCACGCGCGGGCGAGTCCATTCGCCGGACCGCTGCGCGATCTGCAGGTGCTCTTCGACGGTGAGGCTCGGAAAGACCTCGCGGCCCTGCGGCACATAGCCCAGGCCGCGGCATGCGCGCAAATGCGGGGGCAACAGGGCGATGTCGCCGCCGTCGAGCACGATCGCGCCGCTGCCGCGCTGGGCGCGTCCGATCAGCAGTTCGAGCAAGGTGGTCTTGCCCACGCCGTTGCGGCCCAGGACGGCCAGCGTCTCGCCCCGGCCGAGACGCACGCTGAAGTCCTCCACCACGCGGGTCGGGCCCCAGCCGCCGCTGAGCTGGCGCGCTTCAAGCATAGGCCAGCGCTCCTTCGAATCGCCGCTGGCCGGCGGTGCCGAGATACACCGCCTGCACCTGCGGGTGCGCCATGACTTCGCGCGGCTTGCCGGACATCAGCACCGCCCCGTTGACCAGCACGGCCACTTCCGAGGCGAAGCGGCGCACGATCTCCATGTCGTGCTCGATCATGAGCACCGCGATCTCCGGCGGCAGGGTATCGATGGCGCCGTGCAGCAGATCGAGCTCGGTGCTGGGGATTCCCGCGGCGGGCTCGTCCAGCAGCAGGACCCTGGGCCGAAGCGCCAGCGCGATCGCGATCTCGACCAGCCGCTGCCGCCCGTAGGCGATCTCGCTCACCTTCCGGTGCATGTCGGTCTTCAGTTTCATGCGCTCGAGAAGCGCTTCGGTGCGCTCCAGCAGGTCGCGCTGCCGGCCCGCCACGCGCCAGAGCGAGAAGCCCCGGCCCGCCGCCTGCGCGACCGCGATGAAGACGTTCTCGAACACCGTCAGTTGCGCAAAGAGGCTGGAGATCTGGAACGTCCGGACCAGGCCCTTGCGCGTGCGGACCGCCGCGGGCGCCGCCGTGACCTCTTCGCCGAAGAGTCGCAGGCTGCCCGCATCGGGCCGCAGCACGCCGGTGAGCAGGTTCACCAGGGTGGTCTTGCCGGCACCGTTGGGCCCGATCAGCGCGGTGCGCGTGCCCGCGCACAGCGACAGGTCCACGCCTTGCGTGACCTGCAGCGCGCCGAAACGCTTGCACAGGCCCGTGGCCTGCAGCGCGGCCACCGCCGCCGTCATGGCCGCGCTCCCCGCACGCGGCTTGCCGCCGCGCGCAGCAGCCCCACGATACCGCCGCGCCCGAGCAGCACCACGGCGATCAGCACGACGCCGATGATCAGCATCCAGTAGAAGGGGTTCCACTGCGAGGAGAAGTGCTTCAGCAGCATGTACGCCGGCGCGCCGACCAGCGCGCCATGGAGGCTGCCGACGCCGCCGAGCACGAGCATGACGAGCACGTCCACCGAGGTGTCCAGTGCCAGCACGCCCAGGCCGACGAAGGCGTTGGACTCGGTGAACAACGCGCCCGCCATGGCTGCCACCGCCCCGCTGATCGCGTATGCGATCGTCAGGTGCGGCAGCACGCCGTTGCCGATCAGGCGCATGCGCGCGGGGTTCTCGCGGATGCCCTGCAGCAGCACGCCGAAGGGCGACGAGGCGACCCGCTTCATGACGAGGAACAGCACGACGAGCCAGGCGAGCACATAGAGGTAACTCGTGGAGCCCCCGAGCCCCCAGTCGAACATCCCGAGGATCGGCGCGAACTGGACGCCCGACAGGCCGTCATCCCCGCCGGTGATCGCCGTGGCCTTGTGCGCCGCCTCGAACACCAGCACGCCGAGCGCCAGCGTCACCATCAGCAACGGCAGCCCGGTGAGCCGCAGGAGGAAGGGGCCCACGAGCGCGGCCAGCACCGCGCCCGCGACGGCCGCGGCGAGCACTGCGCCGATCGGCTCCGTCCATCCGGCCAGCGACAGCCAGCCGGCGGTGAAGGCCCCGAGGCCGAAGAAGACGGCGTGGCCGAAGGACAGCACCCCCGCGAAGCCGAGCAGCAGGTCGTAGGACAGCACCAGCAGGACCATCACCAGCACCGACGTGCCGAGCGCGTGGTACTCGGGAAAGAGGAAGTAGCAGGCCACGGCCGCCGCCAGCCAGGCGAGTTCGCCGGCGCGCCAGTGGTGGCGGCAGAGGATGGAATCGCGGGGAAGCGCGTTCATGTCAGGCCGTCCTCGTTCTGGCGAGGAGGCCGTCCGGACGCCAGATCATCAGTGCGATCAGCAGCAGGTAGATCAGGAAGGCGCCCGCCTGCGGGAAGAAGTAGCGCCCCGCGGTCTCGACGATGCCCACGATCACCGCCACCAGCACCGAGGCGGTGACCTGGCCATGGCCGGCCAGCGCGACGATCACGAGCACGAGCACCAGGTACTTCATCGGCCACATGGGCTCCATCGGCAGCATCGGCGCGGCCAGGATGCCGCCGAGCGCGGCCAGGCCGCAGCCGAGGGCGAAGGTCGCGCAGAAGAGCAGCGGCACGTTCATGCCCATGGCCTGCGCCATGCCGCGGTTGTCGACCGCGGCCCGCAGGCGCGCCCCGGTGCTCGTGCGTTCGAAGACCCACCACAGCGCCGCGATGATCGCCAGGCAGATCGCGGCGGTCACCACCCGGTACACCTCGAACTCCCGGATGCCGAGGTCGACATTGCCCTTCAGGTAAGGCGGCAGTTCGAGCCGTGCCATGTTGGGCCCGAACAGCAGCGTGAGCAGCGCGATCACGATGAAGTTGAATCCGATCGTCACCAGCACCTGGTCCAGGTCGCTGCGCCGGTACAGGTGCACGTACAGGAGCCGCTCCGCGGCGACGCCGAACAGCGCCACCGCGACGACCGCGGCCGGGACGGCCAGCGCATAGGGCCAGCCCTGCTGCTGCATGAGACTGATCGCCAGGTAGCCTCCGATGGCCGCGAACGCGCCGTGCGCGAGATTCACGACCTTCATGAGGCCCATCGTGATGACCAGCCCCAGCGCGATGAGGCACAGGACCAGGCCGTACGAGAGCCCGTACAGCAGGATGAACGCGAACGTGCCCATGGCGTCGCCCGATGCAATGCCCGCGGCCCGTCACTGCGCCTGGAAGGCGGTGGGTTTCACCTGTTCCCAGGTCTTGATGACCGCGTTGCGCTTGACGCCGTCGGGCCCCTTCACCACCTCGCGCAGGTAGAAGTTCTGGATCAGCTCGCGCGATGCGGGGTCGATGGTGACCGGCCCGCGCGGACTCTTCCAGCTGTAGCCCGGCAGCGACTTCATCGCGACTTCGCCGCTGAAGGGCTTGCCCGCCTGGTCGGCGATCATCTTGTAGGCGAGGTGCATGGCGTCGTAGGCGCCGATGCTGAAGGAGTTGGGCTTCACGTTCGGGCCCGCGTTCTTCGCCAGCCAATTGGAGAAGGCGACGTTCTCGGCGTTCTTCGCGTTCGCGTCGATGTAGATGATCGACTTGAATCCGACGATGGAATCGTCGAAGAGATGCAGGTCGCTGTCTTCCGCCTCGCCCTGGCCGATGATGGTGACCTTCTTCGTCAGCCCGCGCGCCGCCACCGCCTTGCTGAAGCCGACCGAGGCCGCGCCCGGCGGCAGGAAGATCTGCAGGATGTCCGGGTTCGCGTTGGCGATGTGCTCGGCGATCGGCGCGAAGTCCGCGGTGTTCAGCGGCACGCGCACGTTGCCCGCCATCTTGCCGCCCTCGGCGCCGAACTTGTCGGTGAAGGCCTTCTCCACGATGTGCCCCGGCCCGTAGTCGCCCACGGCCACGTAGCCGCGCGACTTGCCTTCCTGCCGCGCATAGCTCGCCGCGAGCTCGGCCGGCTGGTTGATGGCCTGGCCCATGCGCACGAAGTACGGCGACATCTTCATCAGCGCGGGCGTGGCCGCGTTGACGATGAACAGCGGGACCCGGGCGGCGTTGACCACGGGCGCGGTCGCGGCGACCTCGGGGCTCAGGTAGAAGCCGCCGAGCATCGCGACCTTGTCCTTCACCACCAGTTCCTCGGCCAGCCGCTTGGCCAGCGTCGGGTCGGCGCCGGCACTGTCGCGATACACGACTTCCACCTTGCGCCCGCCCACCGTGCTCCCGTTCAGGGCCATGTAGGCCTCGACCCCGTGGCGAAAGGACTCGCCCGCCACCGCGAACGGCCCGGTGTACGGCCCCACGAATCCGATCTTGATCGTCTCCTGGGCCTGGACAGCCGGCGAGGCTGCGAATACGGCGGCGGCAGCCATGCCGAAGAGCAGACGGGCGAATGGGAATGTCATGGGGCGATACCTTGGTTCGGGGATCTGCGCCGAGGCCTGGGACCCGGCGGGCTGTCTCTGTCGTTTTCGTCTTCCGCGGAAGATAAATCTCGGCTTTTCCATCGCGAATAGGGGAAACCCTCTGTCAACGGCGACGCTATTTTTCAAGGGAGGAAAGGATGGCATGGCTAAAATTCCGTTCACCGCCCCGCTTTACTTCCATGGAAGACTCAAATCACCATCGCGCCATCGGAAAGCCCACGGACAAGGGGCTCGGCGCGCCGCCGCAGGCGAGCCACAGCCAGCTCATCGCGATGCAGTGGCGCACCGAACGCGGCGATCTCGATCTCGACAACTTCCTCCTGGCCATCTACTTCATGCGGCTTGGAACGCTCGTGGACCGGGCCTACGACCAGCACTGCCAGAAGGAATACGGCGTGGGCGGCGGCGACATGCGCGTGCTGCTGGCGCTGCGGCGCGGCGGCCCGCCCTATGTGAAGCGGCCCACCGACCTCTTCCGCGCGCTGCTCGTCACCTCCGGCGCGATCACCAAGAAGGTCGACCGCCTCGTCACCGCCGGCTATGCCGAGCGCCTGCCCGACCCCACCCATGGCGGCGGCTTTCTGGTGCATCTGACGAAAAAGGGCATGCAGGTGGTCGAAAGCGCGATCGATCACCTGGCCGACCATTCGGTGCTGGCGCCGGCGATGGCGCAGTTCGCGCCCGACGAGCGCAAGCGCGGCATCGACTTCGTGTTGCGCGTGCTGTCGCAGCTCGAGAGCACGGCGGGTCCCCTGGACGAGCCCGAAGAGCCGTCGGCGCCCGCCCGGCCCAACGGCAGAAAACGCCGCGCCTAGTGCAGCGGCATGCCTGGCGCCGTGCGCCCCATCGTGGAAGATTGAATTATTTCATTACATATGTAAGTCATTGGTGTATGCTCGCGTTCCTCGAGAATCACCCCTGGAGAAAAGAACATGGATCGTCGACGGTTCTCGCTCAGCGTGGTGGGCGCAGGGGTGCTGGGGGGATGCGGCGGAGGCGGAGAAAAGAGCAGCGGCTTCGCGCTTCCCCCGGTTTCGGCCGCGCCGCCCGCAGCGGCACCCGCGCCCGCTCCTGCGCCCGAAGCACCGGCGCCCGCGCCTGTGCCGCCCCCGGTCCCTGAACTCGCGACGCCGACTTCCCTGCCGGCCGGAACGATGTTCCTGCAGACCATCACCGCGACCGACGGCAATCGTTCAGTGGCACCGGGGCAGGCCAACATCTGGGACCTGGGCGAAGACTTCTCCATCGTCGACGGCGGCGACGACCAGTTCGATGGCACGCTGCAGCTTTACGTCGGCGTGGCGGGTACGCGCAGCGCATTTCCTCCGAACCAGACCTGGGCCGAGTTGACCGCGCTGGGCCCCGAGATGGGGCCGGCGGATGGCATCAAGGCCGTGTCGTTCACCACGGATCCGGCCTTCTTCAACACCACGGGCCGGTATGCCTATCTGCATGCTGGCGTCGAGGTTCGCCTGCAGCAGACCCTGAATCTCACCAACGCAATCGGTCCCGCGATCTCGCTGACCTGGCGCGGGGTCCCCGGCCCGGGCTTCGTCGGCACTTCACTGTCGGACCCGGCGCAGTACGGTCAGGTGGTCTTGCGTGACACCGCAGGGGCTTTGCTCGCAACTCTCTTCAGGTCGGACCGCTCGGGCACCTCGGGGGCGTGGGGCTTGGCTTCTCTGGCGGCGTTCATCGGGCAAACCGTGGTGCTCTCCTTCGAGCAGCGGCTCTCGGGCAACAGCCCGAACTGGAATGGCTTGCCCAGCGGTTCGGCCATCGACGATGTGTCCGTCAAGGACAGCGCCAACACGGAGTTCGTCGTCAACGGCGACTTCGAAGCCGAAGGCACCGGCTGGACGATTGTCGCCTCCAAGGCCTCGCAGAACGTGCGCACGGGCACGAGAACCGTCAACGGACTCGAGGTGCAACGCACCTTCTACACGCAGCCCAACCTGCTGTGGGCGCGCCTGACGGACGTCTTCCATAACCCCACGGCCGCGCCGATCGTGGCCGAGGTCTCCTACGAGACCAACCTTGGCTCCGATGCCTACGGCATCATCTACCCGACGCCGGGCGTCGCCACTCAGAAGGCACTGACTGCGTGGGACTACAAGTCGAACGGCGGCGTCGTCGGAGATCGAGACATTGGCTTCGCATTCGGCACGGCGGACCTCGTCGACTACAGGTCCAACACCGCGCTCGGTGCACGCGACGGAAGTGACCGCCTTCTCTTCAAATTCAACATCACCGTCCCCGCGAGCGGCAGTGTGACGCTGGTGAACTTCGTGGTGATGTCGGGCACCGACACCGGCCTCACCGCGATGGACATCACGGCACGGGCCACCGAAGTGGATACGCAGCTCGCGGACATCGCCAACAACTTCAGGACGAACATGGTCTACCAGCGCGGCCTCACGCAGCCGCAGCTGGATACGCTGAAGAATTTCTGAGATTGCCTTGCTGGTGACGCGGCCATGTCAGTGCACCCGCGCCAGCACCATCGCCTCGATCTCCCGCACCCACTCGCCGCCGTCGAACGCTGGCGGCTCCGCCAGCAACAGCAGCCGATAGCGCCTGGCCCCCCAGGCGGCAGTGAACATGGCCGAAATGGCGCCGGGCGATGGCTGCATCTCGAGATCCTTGCAGGCCGCGAAAGCTTTCACCCAGCGCGACGCCAGCTCGTCGTACACGCGCCGGTGGTGCTTGGGCTCGGCCACAAGGTGCTCGATGACGAGCATGCCGTGGTCGAAGGTGGGTAGGCCATGCGCGTCGCCGTCGCAGGTGATGCGCACCAGCTTGGCCAGCCGTTCGCGCCACGGCAGATCGAGCGGCGCGATCACATCGGCGTCCAGCCGCGCCAGCAAGGCCTCGACGCAGTGGCGCACGTAGCCTGACAGCAGCGCCTCCTTGTCGGGGAAGTAGTCGTACAGGGTACCGACTGCAATGCCGGTTTCCAGCGCCACCTTGCGGGTGGTGACGCCTTCCCATCCTTCTTCCCGCCAAATCCGAACAAAGGCGTCGTAGATGGCCAGGACCGTGAACTTGCCGCGCGCCTGCTTGGGCCGCTTCAGGGGCTTGGAGCGGGTCGCCTGCGCGCCGGCCTGCTTTCCGAACCCGCTGCGGGGATTGGGGCGATACATTTTTTCCTGCAAGACAACGCCCTCCAAAATTTTGCTGGAACCGGATATGAGCACCACCACTGAATTCACTTTAACCCGCCTCGAGACGAGAAAGGATGCGTTGGGCATTACACGCCTGCGCAGTTCGTCGGAATCAGGTCGTTTGCAGGAAGGCGGGGTGCTGATGCGCATCGACCGCTTCTCGCTGACGACCAACAACATCACCTATGCGGCCTTTGGGGACGCGATGATGAAGTACTGGTCCTTCTTTCCCACCGGCGATCCGGACTGGGGCCACATGCCCGCCTGGGGCTTCGCGGACGTCGTGGCGTCCAAGGTGGCGGGCGTCGAGGTCGGCGAACGCTTCTACGGATACTTTCCAATCGCCAGCCATCTGCGGATGACACCGATCCGCGTCACGCCCCGCGGCTTCTACGATGGTGCGCCGCACCGCAGCGACCTGGTCTCGGCCTACAACCAGTACATGCGTTGCAGCCATGACGCAGGTTACGAGCGTACGCTGGAGAACTACCAGATGCTGGTGCGGCCGCTCTTCATCACCTCCTTCATGCTGGCTGATTTCCTGGAAGACAACGAGTTCTTCGGTGCCCGCCAGGTGATCGTCTCCAGCGCTTCGAGCAAGACCGCCTACGGCACCGCCTTCTGCCTCGATGGGCGCCCGGGGCGCCGCTTGGTGGCACTGACTTCGGAGCGCAACCGCGGATTCGTCGAGAACCTGGGCTGCTACGACCAGGTGATGCGCTATGACGACGTACGACTGCTTCCAGCGGACGTGCCCACCTTGTATGTCGACTTTGCAGGGGACGATGCGCTGCGCGCGCAGGTGCATCAGCACTTCGGCGATGCGCTGGTGTACGACTGCTACGCTGGTTCTGCGCAGAAGACAGCCTTCCTGGAGGAGGCCGCACTGCCCGGGCCCAAGCCCCAGCTCTATTTCGCGCCCGTGCAGATCAGGAAGCGCAATGCGGATTGGGGCCCGGCAGAAGTCAATCGGCGCTTCAACGCCGCACAAGGCCGTTTCATCACCGAGCTCAGCGCGCCCGGCAATCGCTGGATGCGGATGGTCGAGCACCAGGGCTTCGAGGATGCCCGGGCTCTGATCGTCCGCCTGCATGGCGGACGCGTCGACCCGAAAGAAGCGCACGTGGTGCGACTCGCCTGAGCTTCCTCACTTCCAGTAAGACGCGCCGGTAGCTGTGCAGCGATGGCCTCGACGATGAACTCGAAGGGCCTCCGAGTTCCGAACGTTTTCAGACGATCGAGTCATGCGCCGGCTGGATGGCGAACTGTTCTGGGTCCATGTCAGCGGGTTCACGTACACCCCGCAGGACCCGCATCGAGAGACCCTCTGGGCGTTCACCGATCTGTCGATGGGCCGCAAGGTCAACTCGACGTTGCGCGGATCGATGACCGCACGCGAGCGGGACGTGGCAGCCCTGTTGATCGAAGGGCGTACCGGCAAGGAAGTCGCCAAGGCCCTCGGGATCAGTCATCGCACCGTCGACATCTACAAGACGAGGCTGTTGCGCAAATATGGGGTCAGCACAACCCCCCAATTGATCGAGCACTTGCTCGCAGGCTAGGGTCGCACCGATGAAGGCGCGCCTGTCATGGGCCTCAAGCTCGCTTTCGGGACTTCGGCCCAGGGGTGGCTCGGGCGAGCAGATCCTCTCGAACAGCCAGCGGTGCACGGCTATACACATTGTTCACCTGCACCAGTTGCGTGAGCATCTCCATGAACTTGCGCTGGTCCTCCGCGCTGAGCGGCGCAAGGATCCGTTTATCACTTCGATCGAGCATCGGATGGATCGATTTGAGCAGCTGCGCACCTTCGGGCGTCGCATTGAGATGGTTGATTCGACGGTCGGATTCGGAGCGTGTGCGTGTGATCAAGTTCTTTTCCACCAGCCGATCGAGCACCTTGACGATCGTCGTCTTGTCGAAGGCGATCATGTCACTGAGAGAGGCTTGATCAATGCCCGGGACCTCCTGAATCATGTTCAGCGCCGCGTACTGGACGGAGGTGAGGCCAACGCTGTTCGTCTCCTCCGCGAACATTGCCATTGAGATCTGATTGAGACGGCGAATGAGGTGGCCAGGCCGGGAATAGAACTTGTCCAGTGACATACGTGTGGAGGCCTTGTCGATGGTTGGTGAACCCATTATAGGCAGGCCATTCATATGCCCCCCCAAGGTACCCCGTCGCCCCGACCGGGCCCGGCTCAGATCAGAGCGCTCTCCAAAGACTCCGGAGCAAACAGTTGCTCGGGCTGCAGACGTGTCGGGGAGAGTCCTTGCTCGTGGTGGTAACGCAGAAAGGTGTCCAGGACATGCCGATTGGCACTGAATCCATAGGGCCACCAATCGTCGCCCATCGCGCATCGAACCTCCTCCACATGGGAGGGCAACCATGGCAGCATGGCCTTGAAGGCATGTGACTCGGAGAGGTCGCGGTATGTCTTGCGCTGCGCCTCGACAAACGCCTTCAGCAGCGACTGGGCGATCCATCGGTTCGCCTCGTAGACGGCGCGACGCATGACAACCGTGTGCATGATGGGAAAGATGCGGGTGCGCCTGTAGTAGTCCCGCTCGACTTCCGCATAGTCCGGAAACAAGCGGCGTACATCATCCGGGCGTGAGTGCAACGTAGATGGTGGCCGCGCGGCCAGCAGCGCGTCGACCTCTCCGTCGGCCAGCATCTGGGCGATGGTCTTTTGCGGCCCGACATTTCGCAGGCGGATGCCAGGCGGAAGCTGCAGGCCGATCTTTTCATCGCGTCCGGGTTGCTCGATGCCGCCGTTGAAATGCTCGGCGTCTTCGACTTTCACGCCGTACTCGTCGGACAGAATTCCGCGAATCCACACCGGTGCGGTCATCTGGTATTCGGGACAGGCCAAACGCTTTCCAGCCAGGTCCTCAGGCCGGGCAATGCCGCTGCGGTTCGAGACGAAGATGCTGCCGTGGCGAAACACGCGGGAGGGAAACACCGGGATCGCGATGAAAGGCGCGCGCTCGCGCGCCAGGGTCACGCAATAGGTGGACAAGGACATCTCCGCCACATCGAACTCTTCATGACGCGCCATCCGGAAGAAGGTCTCTTCGACCGGGAGCACCTGGAAGTTGAGGTCGATGCCCTCCGGTCTCACCTCGCCATTGGCGAGGGCGCTGACGCGGTCGTAGTCGGAGAAGGCGAGGCTCAGTTGCAGGCGGCTCATTGCGCCTGCCTGCCGAGCGCGGCCGCGCCCGCCCTGGCAATCTGCTCGTCCTGCTGCGAACTACCGCCCGAGATCCCGATCGCGCCGACGATTTGACCGTCGGAAATCAACTGCACGCCTCCTTCGATTGCGGTGAAGCCGCGCAGCGCAAGAAGAATCATGTTGCCGCCCCCTTGCGCAAGGCGATCCATTGCACCCTTGGTATCGAGGCGGAAGTTGCAGGCAGTCGACGCTTTGTCTTGCGCTACCGGCACGGTGCCAAGGCTCGTATTGTCCATACGGTCGAGAAGTACCAGGTTGCAGGTCGAGTCGTAGACCGCGATCGTGACCCCGAAGGGACCTACGACCTTCTTCGCCTCGGCTTCAGCGGCTGCTGCAACCTTGCGTGCCGTGTCGAGGCCTAAGGGCTTCCCATAGGGAGCGCGTTGAGCCGACGCCATGCCCGGTACAGACAGAGCGATTGCAGCGCTGGCAAGAAGGAGGAATGGATGGAGCTTCATAGTGATGTGATGGAGGGTTGAGGGAAATGAACGTGAGGGAGAGTCTCAATCGGCGCGCGCGCCGGACGCCTTGACGATTCGGCCGAGCCGGTCGGTCTCGGAGGCCATGAATGCACCGAACGAATCCGGGCTTCCCGTGTCGATGCGAACGCCGTCGCCAAGCCTCTTGACGACATCAGGGTCCTTGGCCGCCTTGACGAAGTCCTGGTTCAGCTTGGAGATGACCGCCTGGGGCGTACCCGAAGGCGCCACGATGCCGAACCAGGCGCTCATCTCAACGGCTGGGTGGCCGAGTTCACCCATCGTCGGCACATCTGGCAGCTGGGCAAGGCGCTTGACGTCAGTCACTGCCAGCGCCTTGACCTTGCCGTCCTTGACGAAGGGAAGAACGCCCACGCCATCGAAGAAGAAATCGATGCGCCCGCTGAGCAAGTCCTGCATCGCCTGCGCCGACCCGCGGTAAGGCACATGTTCAACCTCGATGTGAGCACTCGACTTGAACATCTCGCCGAGCAGGTGCCCTCCACTCCCGACGCCCTGTGAGGCGAAGACCAGTTTTCCGGGCTTCGCTCGGGCCTCGGCAATCAGGGATTCCAAGCTCGTCGCCTTGCTGCTCGCCGGCACGACCAAGACATGGGTCCAGCTGAACAACTCAGTGACTGGCTCGAAGTCCTTCACCGGGTCGTAGCTCAGCTTGTCGTAGAGCGAACGATTGATCGCGTGCGTGCCGATATTTGCCAGGAACAGCGTATTTCCGTCGGGCTTGGCATGCCTGGCGACGGCAGCACCGACCTGCCCTCCCGCTCCCGATCGGTTGTCGACCAGGACGGGCCGACCCATGTTGTCTGCCAGTCTTGCGGCGATCACACGCACGCTTGCGTCGGCGATTCCACCGGGCGGGAACGGCACGATGATGGTCAAGGGCTGGGGCGGGTGAATCTGCGCGAGGGCGATTCCAGGAAGGAGAACGAGCAGAAGACGAAACAGCTGGCGCCGCACGTGGTTCATGGCAAGGCTTTTCAAGAAGATCTCAGTTATTGATGCTGTGCCGATCATTGGTATGCTACCTATATGCACGAGCCTGTGTCAACGGGCGGGACGCTTTTTAGTTGGGCAGCATGACGCCGGCAAGCCGATAGGCGTCATCCGTCAATCGGGCGGCGCGCAGGCAATCCTCTACGCCCACGAGCGGCGCTTCACCGCGCTGCCATCGATCCAGTGCATCACGCAGAAGCTGGAAAGAAGGACTGACGGAGGAGTCGCCTGGCAAGTTGTGCTCCGCGTCCCGCGTCACGATGCGGAGCATTCCGTCCTTCGCCATCAGCAACGCATCTCGGCCGGCAACCTTCCATTCGCCATCAGCGCCGTCCAATAGCTTGTCCCGACCAGGACCTTGGTTGTCCGGAGTAGGAAGGCGCGGATAGGCATAGCCGATCTCGATCGTGCCGAGAACCCCACTGGGCGTCCGGAGCATGACGGTGACGAAATCTTCGACACGTTCGCAGCGCGCAAGATGGCTGACCTGCGCAGCGACGACCTCGGGCTCTTCCTCCGTGAATTGCGCCATCATGTCGAAGGCGTGGGCGCCGAGATTGCGCAGGCATCCGCCGCCGGATAGCGTAGGGTCCAGCATCCACGGACAGTCCCAAGCGGGATATCGCTTGGGAGTGAAACGGTTCATGCGTACGTACATGTGCGAGAGCGGGCCAAAGGCGTCCGCGGCGCGCAGCCGCTGCGCCTGCGCCCAGAACGGGGAGAACCGCTGAGGCATGGGGACCGCAACGAAGGCCCTTCGCTTGCGCGCCTCGATCGCGACACGCTCCACCTCGCGTGCGTTCAAGCCCATGGGTTTCTCCATGAGGAACGGCAAGCCTCGATCCAGCAATTCAAGCGCCAGTCCCGCCATGCGGTCATGCCGTCCGAGCGCGATGATGAAGTCCGGCCGGGTGTCGTCGAGCATCTGGCGGTGGTCGACGAATGCCGGCGGACCACCGACTTCCGAAGAGCGGCGTTGGGCGACCGCCAGATCGTCGTCGTGCAAGCCGACAAGTTGCACATCGGGCATCCGCGCGAGTTGGCGCAGATAGGCGGGATCGTTCAGGGCGTGCCAATGGCTGGTCCCGATGGCTGCGATACGGATGGTCACGTGGGGTCTCCAGTTGTTGCGTTGGAATGAATCAACTTGCCACTATTAGTTGGCATACCGATTAATAGCAGAGAACCTATCTAGCGCACAAGGGTGCAACTACGTTCTCTATCCTACACTATTGGTTGGCATACTCATCATCGGCATGACACCTTTATGAATCTTCCATCTATCCCGCACTGACCGAAGGAGGCTCCCAATGACCCAGGAACACCACATACCCCTGCTGGATGCGCTGGCCGCCGTCCATGTCCAACCCCTGTGGGACCGCTACATGCGGCTCAACACCCGCGAGCCGCACGAGCACGCCGCGCTGCACTGGCCATGGAGCACGATGTCGGAGCTTGTTGATCGCGCATCGCGCGAAGTCAGCATGCACGAGGCCGAGCGCCGAGCGCTCCTTCTGACCCACCCGGACTTTCCGGGAACCGTTTTCACCACCCCGACACTGTCTGGCGCCCTGCAGATCCTGCTTCCCGGTGAATCGGCACCCCCCCATCGCCACACGCTTGCCGCTCTACGCCTGGTCATGAGCGGCAGCGGCGCGGTCACCGTCGTGGACGGGAAGCGCTGTCTCATGGAGCCTGGCGACCTGGTTCTGACACCGGCAATGAGTTGGCACGAGCATGTCCACGAGGGCGGCACACCGATGGTCTGGTTCGACGGCCTGGACTATCCGCTTGCGCGCCAGTTGCAGGACGTCTTCTTCGAGCATGGGCCAGGTCCTATCCCTCCTCGAGGACTCGCGGAACTCAGCGACGGCGCCATGGCGGAAGGTGGGTTGCTGCCCGATGCGCCTGCGGCCACTCGCTACTCTCCTCTGTACCGCTACGCATGGTCGCGCGTTCACCAGGCGCTGGAGGCCATGACACCGTCCAAGGACGGCTCGAAGCTTCTGCGCTACGTCAACCCAGTCGATGGCGGCGCCGTCATGCCGACCATCGATTGCCACGCGCATCGCATCGACGCGGGGCTCTCCACCGCGCCCAAACGCACGACCGCCACAGCCATCGCGGTCGTCATCGAAGGCGAAGGCGAAACCCGATTCGGCGAGCAGCGCATTTCATGGCAGCAACACGACGTCTTCACGTTGCCCCGCTGGGCCTGGACCGAACACAAGGCGATTCAGAAATCGACGCTCTTTGTCATGAGCGATCGCGAGCTGCTGCGACGGATTGACCACCTACGCGAAGAGCAATTGTCCTGAACGAGATCCCCATGAAAACGAATCACCAAGAAGTCCTCATCATCGGCGCCGGTATCGGCGGCCTGAGCTTTGCGCTGGCCCTTCATCAGGCAGGGGTTCCCTTCCGGATCTATGAATCGACGACGGAGATCAAGCCGCTCGGTGTGGGGCTGAATCTGCTCCCGCACGCCGTCAAGGCTCTGACGAGCCTGGGTCTCTTGCCAAGGCTCATCCGAAAGGGCGTGGAAACGCGCGAGTACTGCTTCTACACAGGCCACGGCCAACACGTATACAGCGAGCCTCGCGGCAAGTTCGCGGGATACGACTGGCCTCAGATCTCCATCCACCGAGCCGACCTGCATGCCGTCCTGCTCGAAGCGCTCCAAGAGCGTTGCGGCACCAGCGTGGTGCAGCTGGGTCATCGATGCGTCGGAGTGGATCAAGACTCACATGGCGCCACTGTCTCCTTCGTGGACGGTGACGGGGCAGCGCTTCCTTCACAAAGAGGCGCAATCGCCGTGGCATGCGACGGCGTGCATTCCGTCTTCCGTCGGCTCTATCACCCGAAGGAGGCCGTGCCCCGCTATGAAGGCACAACCCAGTATCGCGGCACCACACGCTGGAAGCCTTTCCTGAGTGGCGCCAGCATGGCCTATGTCGGTACGTACGAGACCGGAAAGCTCATCATCTATCCGATTCGAGACCAGGTCGACGATGAGGGGCACCAGCTCCTGAACTGGGTCATCGAGATCAGCAAGCCCGACGATCAACTGCTGCGCGACTGGAACCGCAAGAGCCGTGTCGAAGAGTTCATCTCGAACTTCGAGGCTTGGCGCTTCGACTGGCTCGACGTTCCTGCCGTGCTTCGCGCGGCCGATTCGATCTATGAGTATCCGATGGTCGACCAGGATCCCCTTCCCTTCTGGACCGACGGACGGATCACGCTCCTGGGCGACGCGGCTCACCCGATGATGCCTCGCGGCTCCAATGGCGCTGCCCAGGCCATTCTCGATGGGCTAGCACTCGCGCCGCTCCTTCGAGCCGACCAGAACTGGCCCTCGGTGCTGAAGGAATACGAGACGCTTCGGCTGAAAGCCACGGGAGACGTCGTCCTGGCCAACCGCGAGATCGCGCCCGATGCGGTCCTACGTGTGGTCCATGAACGCTCAGGAGGACGGCCCTTCGAGAAGATCGAAGACGTCATCTCGCAGGACGAACTGATCGATTGGCAGGAGCGCTACAGGAAAGTGGCGGGCTTCTCTGCCGACGCGCTCAAGCGCGGCTAGCCGATCGCTATTGCTGGCTGCGCCGCTACTACACCGGAGACAACAGAATCATGAAAACGATCAAGGCTCTCGCTGGCCTCGCATTCCTTGCGCTCGGCTTGGCCGCCTCGGCCCAGACCTTTCCAAGCCGCCCGATCACCCTGATCGTGCCGTTTGGCGCTGGCGGCATTACAGACCAGGCGGCCCGCCTCGCCGCCGCGAAGGTTGCCGAGCACATCGGCCAACCCGTGCTGGTCGAGAACAAGCCGGGCGCGAACGGCCAGACAGCGATTGCTTCGCTCAAACAGCAGCCCGCCGACGGTCACACGCTGCTCTGGGCGAGCATCGGTACGCACGCCATCAACGCATCGCTGTACCCGCGCCTCAACTATGACCCCGTGAAGGACTTCGAGCCGATTACTCTGACGTTCTCGTCTACTCATTTCCTCCTGGTTCCGGCTTCCAGCCCGGCGCGCACCGTGGCCGACCTCGTCGCCATGGCCAAGTCCCGTCCGGGCACGCTCACCTTCGCCTCGGTAGGCATCGGCAGCGGCTCACATCTCGTCGGGGAGCTCTTCAAGGCTCAGGCACGCGTCAACGTGACGCACGTGCCTTACAAGGGCTCAGTCTCCGCGCTTCCCGACGTCCTGGCGGGAAGGGTCGACTTCTTCTTCGACGGGCCGACATCGGCACCCTTCGTCAAGGAAGGAAAACTGCGGGCCTTGGCTGCGACAAGCGCTCGTCGAGCCCCCGTATTGCCGGACGTGCCAACGATGGCCGAAGCAGGTTACCCCGGCGTCGAACTCGACGCGTGGTTTGGCATCGTCGCTCGAGCAGGCACGCCGCCGGCAGTCATCGAGAAACTCAACACCGAGTTCGTTCGCGCCCTGAAGGACGCGGAGGTGCAACGTCGCATCGAGGACTTCGGCGGCGTCGTCATCGCAGGCACGCCATCGGAAATGGCCAGGCACATGGCCAACGAAACCGCTCGTCTCGCCAAGGTGGTCAAAGACTCCGGCGCGAAGCCGGAGTGATCACCGCTCCATTTGAACTTCAAGGAAAACTCTCGTGCAAATCTGCCGCTTTGATAACAACCGCGTGGGCCTGGTGAATGCCGGCCGCGTATTCGACATCACCCACATTGCCGCGCGCGCGATCGAATCGCTTCCGAGCAGCCCGTCCGGCGACCCGCTCATTGCCGCGCTGCCCGCCATGCACGCCGCGTGGCCAGTGGACAACACGACCCTCGCGTCGAAGCCGCTCTCGGAGGTGAAGCTCCTGTCTCCCGTTGCGCGACCCGGAAAGATTGTCGCCGCGCCGGTGAACTACCGGGCGCACATCGCCGAGATGCAGGCGAACAACGTATCGCCGGGCTTCAACATCACCGACATCGGCAAGGCCGGCTTGTTTCTGAAGGCCAACTCTTCGCTCGTGGGTCCGTCGCAGGGTATCTCCCAACGATTCCTCGATCGGCGAACGGACTTCGAGGTCGAACTCGTCGTGGTCATTGGTCGCGAAGCTGATCGAGTCGACGCAGCCTCAGCGCTCGACCATGTCGCCGGCTATTCACTCGGGCTGGACATCACAGTGCGCGGAACCGAGGACCGAAGCTTTCGCAAGAGTTGCGACACCTACACGGTGCTCGGCCCTTGGCTGACCACAGCTGATGCCATTGCGAACCCTGATGCCCTGCAGTTGAGCCTCAAGCAGAACGGGGAAATGCGCCAGAACACCAACACGAACGACATGGTGTGGAACGTTGCCCGCTTGATTGAGTTCGCCTCCAGCTTCTACACGCTCCATCCGGGGGACCTGTTGTTCACGGGGACCCCTGAGGGCGTAGGCCCCATCCGTCCGGGCGACTTGCTTCAGGCGAGCTGCGCGGAACTCGGCCAAATGGATGTCAGCGTGCGAGCGGCGGAATGAGCACCCCGCCCCGCATCCTGGCTTTCGCGGGGAGTTCCCGCGAGTCCTCGCTGAACCGTCGCTTGGTGCGACTCGGCGCACAGGCCGCACGCACCGCGGGCGCCGAAGTCACATTGATCGACCTCGGCGACTATCCGCTGCCGATCTATGACGGCGACATCGAAGGTCGAGATGGCTTGCCGGAGAACGTCGGCAAGCTGAAGGCGCTCTTTCACGCGCACGACGGCCTGCTGATCGCGTCACCGGAGAACAACGCTTCGGTCTCCGCACTGCTCAAGAACGCGCTGGACTGGGTTTCGAGGCCAGCGGGAGGCCCGGCCGGCATGGTCAAGCTCAATGGCAAGGTGGCCGCGATGATGGTCGCGACCCCCGGCGCATTGGGGGGACTGCGCGGCCTGGTCGCCCTTCGCGCAATCCTGCAGACCTTGGGCGCGCTGACCTTGGCTGAGCAGTTCTCGTTGCCGCGTGCGGACCAGGCATTCGCGGAGGACGGCTCGCTCAAGGACCCGACGATCCGGACCGCATTGGATCAACTGGTCGGAAAGCTGGTCCATGTGGCCGGCAGGCTCGCGTGATCCCGTAAGCCCCTGAAGGCCTGAGCGAAAGCTTGCGCCTTCGGCGTCCGGCTGCCGCGGACGTCCCCCTCACTTCGTACGCAATTCGTGACGAGACGTCGCGAGGCACGCGTTCGCCCATTTCCTTTCAACCTGGAGACATAGAGCAAATGAAGAGAACATTGATCGCCGTTGGCACACTGGTCGCATGCGGCACCGTCGCAGCGCAATCATCCGTCACCTTGTTCGGCGTAGTGGACGCCGCGATGAGCAACTACAAAGCCACCTCGCGAGAGACGAGCACCGGCCGGGAGCGCAGTGTCTCCAGGACAGCCATGGTCAATAGCGGCTACAACACCAGCCGGCTTGGCTTTCGCGGCGTGGAAGATCTCGGAGGAGGACTTGCGGCAAGCTTCTGGCTTGAGTCGCCGCTGTCCAATGACGATGGGAGCTCCTCGCTGGCTTTCAGCCGTCGATCCACTGTGAGCCTCTCTGGCGCGTTCGGTGAGGTGCGCGCAGGTCGGGACAACCTTCCAACCTTCTGGAACGACACCGTGTACGACCCGTTCGGCACCAACGGCGTCGGTACGAACCTGATCTTCTCGGCTTCGAACCTCAACCTTGCCGCAGGTGCGGGCGGCTTCGGCGGCAACGTCAACAACGTGCGAAACAGCAATTCGATCGCCTACTTCCTCCCGCCGAACCTTGGTGGCGTCTATGGCCAGCTGCAGTACGCGCTGCACGAGAACACCAAGTACGACCCGGCCGCGCTGACGCCGCCCGTACCCAATAACTCCCGAACCGGACGCTACGTCGGTGGCCGACTCGGCTACCTGAGCGGCCCTCTCGATGTAGCCGCCGCAGCTGGCAACAGCACGGTGGGCGACAATTTTCAGGCCGGGACCACCGATGCAGTCAAGACAGCAAGCCTCGGTGCTGCATACGATTTCGGCTTGTTGAAGTTGATGGGTGAATTCTCCCGGGTGAAGAACACGCACGTATTCGATGGTCCGGGCTTCAGACCGATGCCTCCCGACACGGTAGTGAGCGGCTATCTCATTGGCTTCACGGCACCGGTCGGGCCGGCAATGCTCCGTGGTTCCTACGCGCGTGTCACCTACGATTTCAATACGCCCGGCAGACCTGATGCATCGGCGCGCAAGCTGGCCCTTGGCATTGTCTACAACCTATCGAAGCGGACCGCGCTCTACGCAACGGCCGCGCGGGTGAACGACCGCGACGGCGCCGCGCTTACGGTGGGTGGTAGCGGACCGGCGTTTCCGGCAGCAAGCGGCGTTGTTCCAAGGTCTTCGACCGGCTACGACCTCGGCGTGCGCGTTGCTTTCTGAGGGCGACTGGCTTCGCCGGGCGTCATCACTTGCCGAGAAGGTCCAGCGTCCCGAGTAGTTTCGCCATCCGCACCTTGTCGTTCTGAACGAACGCGGTGGTCTGCAGAGGGCTCAGGTCCATGTGTTCCGCGCCAGAGTCGGCGAGAACCTTTTGATAGGCCGGATCGGCATTGGCGGCAGCCACGGCCTTGCCAAGCATCTCGATCACGGCGGGCGGCGTGCCCTTCGGGCCGGCCAGCGTGTACCAGGTGGAGACCTCGGAACCGGCAAATCCCGCCTCGGCCATCGTGGGGACCTGGGGAAGCACGGGAGAACGCCTTGCGCCGCCATAGGCCAGCGCCTTGAGCCTGCCCTGCTCGATGAAGGGCTGGGCGGCGGCCAGGTTGAGCATGCCCATCATGACCTGCCCGCCCAGCAGGTCCTTCAGCGCGGGCGCCGCGCCGGAGTAAGGCACATGCGTGGCACGGATGCCGGCACGCTGCAGGAAAGCCTCGGCGCCCAGGTGGGTCGCGCCGCCGGTTCCGGCCGATGCGTAGTTCAGCTTGCCCGGCTCGCGCTGGGCCAGAGCGATGAGCGCCTGGAGACTGTCCACGCCAAGGGCCGGGTGCACCACCAGCACATTCGGCTGGTCGGCGACCACCGCGATGAAGGCAAAGTCGGCAAGGCCATCGTAGGAAATCTTCTGCATCAATGGCGTGACCACATGGCCGGCCGAGGTACCGAGCAGGAGCGTGTAGCCATCCGGCCGGGCGCGGGCCACGAAGCCGGTGCCGATGGTCGCCGCGCCGCCGGGCTTCGCGTCGACGATCACCGGCTGCCTGAGCCGCTGCTCCAGTTGGCGCGCGAGGGCGCGCGCCATGGTGTCGGCGGGCCCCCCAGCGGCATAGGGATGGACCAGGGTGACCGGCCGGGAGGGCCAGGCCGGTTCTGCCAGCGCCGATGGCAGGACGCACAGCGCGCCCGTGAAGCCAAGAAAGGACCGGCGATTGAAGCGGGGCAACGGACGCATGGAGCTCCTCGAAAAGGTCCGGGCGATTCTGCGGACACGGCTGGCCTCGAGCCACCCGCGCATCCGCAAAGCTGTGATGCGCGCCCGCGCATCTCCCGCCGCGTCCGCATGCACGACACTGCGCGCATGGACGATTTCATCTTCGTGGACGGTGCGGGCCTCGACACCGCGGAGGCCTACCGGCTGGTGATCGGCTGCGTGGTGCCGCGCCCGGTGGCGTGGATCACGACGGTCGACGCCGCAGGGCGCGTGAACGCGGCGCCCTTCAGCTCCTACAACTACGTGGCGACCAGTCCGCCCATGCTCGCGGTGAACGTCGCCCTGCGCGAAGGCGAAACCAAGGACACGGCGCGCAACATCCAGGCCAACGGGGAATTCGTGGTCAACGTCGCCACGGAGGCCAACTTCGAAGTCATGCATGCCTGCGGCGAAAACTATGCGCCGCACCACAGCGAGACCGAGGCGCTTGGCATCGCGCTGCTGCCCAGCTGCAAGGTACGACCGCCCCGCATCGCCATGGCGCCGGTGCAGATGGAGTGCCGCCTGGACCAGGTGGTCGTGCTCGGACGCGGCATCAACACCTTGTTCATCGGAGAAGTGGTGGCCTTCCACCTTTCACCGCAGGTGTACGACGGCAAGCGCGTGGACAGCCTCAAGCTTCGGCCGGTGGCTCGCCTGGGCGGACCGTTCTACGCGGGACTCGGGGAGATCTACCACCGGCCGATGCTGCAGCGCCCGCCTGGCGGCGAGGGCTGGCAGGGCTCGCCCAGGGACCCCACCGAGATCACACCGCGATGAACAACGCCGGACCGCTGTCCCACGTCAAGGTCCTGGACCTCGGCCGCATCCTGGCCGGCGGCACGCTCTTTCCTGTTCCGGGCTAGGACCCACCCATGCGCGCGGCGTCCATCTGCGCGACGATGGCCGCACGCCGCGCCTGCACCGAGGCCTTCTCCTCGTCGTACAGGCTGCGGCCCTGGGCATCGATGCCTACCGTGGTCGGGCCGAGCCCCTCGACCCGCAGTCGCACCAGTCGGTAGTGGGTGAGCATGTCGCTCCAACCCACTTCCACGACCCCCTGCACGGCGCGCGACAGCAGCGTGCAACCGCCGCCCAGGAAGGAAAGGTAGACGCCACCGACTTCCTGCAGGGCCTCGGCCGAAGCATGGTCAAGGCCGCCCTTGCCACCCACCGCATGCCAGCGAAAGCCACGCAGCAACCGCGGCATGAAGGGGTTGAAGCGAGTGCTGGTCGTCGGGTTGAGATACAGCACCTCGAAGCGGCCTTCACTCTCCCGACTGAAGCTGCCCAGGTGCATCACGGAAGCGTCGTGCAAGGGCATGGGCAGCGCTTCGCTGCCGTCGAGGCAGCGAAGCAGCCTCTCGTGCGTGGGCATGCCGGCCGTGATGACGATCTCGCCGGAGAGCGTCACCAGGTCGCCCGCGCGCAGGCGGCGTGCGTCGGCTTCGCTCAGAGGGAATTGCAGGCGATGTTCCTGGACGGCCATGGCATCACTCGAGCGTTTCGACGCGGCCGTCGTTGTGCAGCCGCGCCCGGGTTCGCCGGTTGATCCAGCAGTTGAAAGCCACCGCCACGGGCGTGAAGCCGTGGCCGGCGCAATAGTTCACGTGCACGGCCATTGCCGTGCTGTCACCCCCCGTGCCCATGGGACCAAAGCCGGTCTGGTTGACCGCCTGCATCAGGCGCCGCTCCATCTCGGCGACGATCTGCTCGGGATGCGATTGGCCGATGGGACGCAAGGTCGCCTCCTTGGCCATCTTGGCTGCGTAGTCGAAGGTGCCGCCGATGCCGACGCCGATGACCACCGGTGGACAGGGCTGCGAGCCGGCCTTGATCACGGTATCCAGCACGAAGGTCTCGATCGTCTTCAGATCTGGAAAACTGAAGATCTCCAGGGCGGCCCAACGCCCCGAGCCCAGCGCCTTGGGCGAGCAAGTGATCTCGACGTAGTCGCATTCGTCCACCAGATCGAAAGTGACGATGGGCATTCCCTTGCCCTGGTAGCCGCGCTCCAGCGTGAGCGGATGCGTCACGTGCGGAAGCAGCGGCGGTTCGATGGTGTCGACGAGCTCGGCAAAGCCGTCCGTGATCGCCTGTCGCACGCTGCCTTCGAATCGCGCCTGCGCGCCCACCTTGACGAAGTACACGGGCACGCCGGCATCGGAGCAGATGAAATGCTGCTCGTGCTGCGCCGCCTCGGCGCTCTGCAGCATGATGCGCAGCGTGCGGCGAGCGGTTTCGTTGCGCTCGGCCGCGTCGGCCCGACGCAGCGCGGCTTCGGTGTCTCGTGGGATCCCCCGCAGTGAACGGTCGTACAACTGCGCGGTGACCTGTCGGATCGTTTCGGAGCGAATCGCCATCGAATGGGCCCTCATGCGGCTCGCAGGATTTCGGGGTTGACCAGGCCAGCCGTCCACCGCCGCCCCCGCCAGATGGCCACTGCGCACCGCCGCCGCCAGCGCATGCTCGTCGACCAGCCCGCCGCGATCAGCACGTTTCCGACCGTCATGTTTTCTCAGCGATACAGGAGGCCGGGGTTGATCGACAGCACCTGCTGCACGAGTGCATCGCTGCCCGCCCAGTCCATGAACATGTCCAGCAGTTGCACGGCGTCCGGCGTGGGCGTCACGCGCAGGTGAGGCCAGTCACTGCCCCAGAGGAGCCGTTCGGGATTGGCGGCCACCATGGCCTGCTGGAAGGCGCGGCCCACGCCCCAGTCCGCCTCGTTCAGCAGGTTACGGTAGGCGCACAGTTTCACCCAGGCCTTTCCACTTTCCAGCAGCGCCAGCAGCGCGCGGAAGCCGGCATCGTTCAGGCCCGCCTTGGCGTCGAAGCCGCCCATGTGGTCGATCACGACCGTGACCGGCAGCTTGCGCAGTTCATCGGCGATCTCCGGCAGCACCTTGCAGTCGGTCCAGAGCTCCGCGTGCAGGCCCGCATCGGCCAGGGCCGGCGCCAACGCGCGCAGGTCGGCCAGCGAAGCGCTGCCGGCGAAATTGGCGCCGGCGCCGCTGCGGTGGCTGAAGCGCGCGGCGCGCACACCGCGCGCGCGCAGGTCGGCCAGCCGCGCGGTGCTGCCGGCCTGCACGACCACCACGCCGCGCAACGAAGGCTGCGCAGCCAACGCGTGAAACAGAAGGGAATGGTCATCGCCGTACGCGCTGGGATGCACCAGCACGCCGTGCTTCAGGCCCAGGCGGCGCAGCAGCGCAAGGTACTGCGCCTCGATCGCTTCCGGGGGCGTGTAGCTGCGCTCGGCCGCCAAGGGAAAGCGCTCGTAGGGCCCGAACAGGTGGGCGTGGCAGTCCCAGCCGTCGGCAATGCTTTCGATTTCACTCATTTCGCTTCCAGGTGCTGCGGCAGCGGGAAGGCAGGAGAGATGCCTTCCGGCAGCGGGATCTCGTGGCAGTTGAGGGTCATCGCCACCATGGTGTAGTAGCCGATGAGGGCGGTCAGCTCCACCACGGTGCGGGGACCCCAGCGCTTCACCGCTGCGGCATAGGTGGCGTCGGACACGGACCTGTCGCGATTGAGTTCGACCGCATAGCGCCAGACGATGGCGTCGTCCTCCGACATCGCGGGCGGCTCGGACTGCGCAAGCAGCGCATCCAGGAACGGCGCTTCGATGCCCGCCTTCTCGCCTTCGATGCGGTGCGCGTACCACTCGAAGGGCGAGTTGCAGGCGCGCCCGGTCACCAGGATGGCGATCTCCGACAGGCGCGGCGGCAGCGAGGTGCCGTAGCGCAGCAGCGCCCCCAGCGCCTGCCACTTGTCGGCAAGCTCCGGGTTGTGCAAGGCCGCGCGCAGGGGGCCCTGGATCCTGCCACGCGGGCCGGAAAGGATCTTGTCCAGGACAGCCTGCTGGGCGGCGTCCATGCCATCTTGGGGAAAGAGCGGGATGCGGGGCATGGAAAGGATGATAGGCAGGCCAAGCCCTGGCACGTCCGCGCCAGGCCGCAACGCTGGGTTGCGTCAAACCGCAAGGCTGGCGCACGAGGCCCGCCGACAGCCCGCGCCTGACAGTTCCTCCGTGCCGCGCAAGCCCGTCGCGAGTGGCGCCGCGCACCCGGGCTTGTGCGGGCGCGCAAGGCAGCTATGGCGCGCGGCGCATTGTGCGGCAGGGGCCAGCCACCAAGAATTGGCGGCATGGAAGCCAGAACGCCCGCCACCGACGCCGCCGGACCCTTGCATGGTTTCGTCGTGCTCGACCTGAGCCGCGTGCTGTCCGGGCCGTACTGCACGATGATGCTGCGCGACCTCGGCGCGCGGGTCATCAAGGTCGAGCAGCCCGGCACTGGCGACGAGGCTCGCCAGTTCCTGCCCATGGGCCCGGTCGGTGACTCGGCCTACTTCGCCGCCATCAACCGCGGCAAGGAATCGATAGCGCTCGACCTGAAGGTGTCCTGCGACCGCGGTGTCTTCGAGCAACTGCTGGCACGCGCCGACGTGCTGGTGGAGAACTACCGGCCGGGCGTGCTGGAAAAGCTGGGCTTCGGCTACGAGTGGCTGCGCGAACATCATCCGCGTCTGGTGCTGGCCTCCATCTCCGGCTTCGGCCAGACCGGGCCCTACCGCGAGCGCGCGGCCTACGACGTGGTGGTGCAGGCCATGAGCGGCATGATGAGCGTGACCGGCCATCCGGGCGGTCCGCCCACGCGTGCCGGCTCATCCATCGGCGACATCGGCGCGGCCATGTTCGCCTGCAATGGCATCCAGGCAGCTCTGCTGCAGCGCACGCGCACCGGGTGTGGCAGCCACGTCGACGTGTCCATGTTCGAGTCGCAGATCGCCATGCTGGAAAGCGCGATCCCGCAGCTGTGGTGCACGGGCACCTCACCCGGGCCCACCGGCGCGCGGCACACCGGCGCCGCGCCTTTCGATGCCTTCCACGCGGCCGATGGCCACCTGGTCATTGCCGCCGGCTCCGATCACCTGTTTGCCGCCCTGGCCGAAGTGCTGGGCCGCACCGGGTTGCCGCAGGACGCGCGCTTCTCGCAGCGCGCGCTGCGCGTGGCGAACCACGCGGCGCTCAAGCGCGAGATCGAAGACGTGCTCGAGACCGCACCGGTGGCGCACTGGCTGGCGCGGCTGGACACGGCAGGTGTCCCCGCCGGGCCGCTCAACGACGTCGCCGCCATGATGGCCGACCCCCAGGTGCAAAGCCGCGGCGCGCTGCCATTCATCGCCGACGGCGGGGGCCAGCGGGCCGCCGTCACGCCCATCCTGTTCTCCGATCGCCCTTATCCCAAGAAGCTGCCGCCCGTGCCGCGCCTGGACCAGCACCGCGAAACGCTGCTGCACTTCGCCCGCGGCGGCGACCCTGCATAGCAGCTTTGCGCGCCCATGCGTGGCTCGCACGGGTGCCTTCCCCTAGATTCGTTCCAGCGAGGAGCTATCGATCCCATGACTTGTTTGAATGGCGTGCGCGTGCTCGACCTCAGCCGCGTGTTCTCCGGCCCCTGGGCCGCCCAGATGCTGGCGGACTTCGGTGCCGATGTGATCAAGGTCGAGCGCCCGGGGCGCGGCGACGACGTGCGGCACCAGGGCCTGCGAGTGCGCAACAGCGCGGGTCAGGAGACACGCGAGACCTCGTCCTTCATCGCCATGAACCGGGGCAAGCGCTCCGTCACCGTCGACATCGCCCAGGCCGCGGGCCAGGAACTGGTGCGCGAGATCGCTCGCGACAGCGACATCGTCATCGAGAACTTCAAGGCGGGCGACCTGGTGCGCTACGGCCTGGACTACGCCTCGCTGCGCGAAGTGAATCCGCGCCTCGTGTACTGCTCCATCAGCGGCTTCGGCCAGTCCGGCCCCTACAGCCACTTGCCTGGCTATGACCCGCTGTTCCAGTCCATGAGCGGCCTCATGAGCATCACCGGGCACGCCGACGGCGAACCAGGCGGCGGCCCGATGCGGGTGGGCTATTCCGTGGGCGACATCACGGCGGGCTTCTATGCAGTCAGCGCCATCCTGGCGGCGCTGCGCCATCGGGACATGGTGTCGGGCGAGGGCCAGCACATCGACCTCGCGCTGCTCGACGCGCAGGTCGCCGCCATCTCGCACGTGGGCATGATGTACCTTGTCTCCGGCCAGCAGCCGCCGCGCCTGGGCAACGTCTCGCCCATCACCTGCCCCTGGCAGTCCTTCGACTGCGCCGACGGCCAGATCGTCATTGCGGTCGGCAACGACACCCAGTTCGCCGCCCTGTGCCGCGAGTTGGGCCATCCTGAATGGGCGAGCGACGAGCGCTTCGCCACCAACCCCGCACGGGCAAAGAACAGGCTGGTGCTGATCCCACTGCTCGCCGCGCAATTGCTCCAGCGCGGCGTGCACGAGTGGTACGACATCCTCGAGGGCGCGGGCGTGCCCGCCGGGCCCATCAACGGCTTCGCCGAAGTGTTCGCGGACCCGCAGGTCGTGCATCGGCAGATGCGCTTCGAGCTGTCGCATGCGGCGGCGGGCAAGGTGCCGCAGGTCGCGAACCCGGTCAAGTTCTCCGCCACGCCGGTGCAGTACCACCGCGCCCCACCCTTGCTGGGCGAACACACCGCCGAGGTGCTCAGCGAACGCCTCGGTCTCGACGAGCAGCGTATCGCGCACCTGCGCGCCGAGAAGGTGATCTGAGATGGCGGACAACGACTCCATCGCGATGTTCCGCGACAGCGCCGCGGGCTTCCTGGGCGCTGCAGACCAGCGACGGCGCGTGCGCGCGCTGGAGGACGCGGGTGGCGGCTTCGACCGCGCCTTGTGGTCCGACATCGCCAAGCTGGGCTGGCTCTCCATCCTCGTGCCCGAGGCGGATGGCGGCCTCGGCCTGGGCATGGCCGAGCTGGCGGCGATCACCGAGGAAGCGGGGCGGCACCTGCTGCCCGAGCCGCTGGTCGATGCGGGCGTGCACCCGATCGCCCTGTTGGCGCGCTTGCCTGCAGGCGAAGCGCGCGATGGCCTGCTGGCCGACCTGCAATCGGGCGCCCTGGTGAGCGGCGTGGCGTGGCAGGAACGTGCCGGCGAACTGGATGCGGGCCCGGGAGAAGCGACCGCGCGCCTGCAGGGCGAGCGAGCGCTGCTCACCGGCCGCAAGCGCTTCGTGCGTCCCGGGCCGGGCGCGGACGGCTGGATCGTGGCGGCCACGCTGAACGAGGGCTTCGCCCTGTTCTGGGTGGCCGCGGGCGCGCCGGGACTGCAGGCCAGCCATGCATGCGGCGTCGACGGCAGCGCCATCACCACACTGGAACTGCAGGACACGCAGGGCCTGCTGCTCGCGCACGGCAAGTCGGCGCTGGTGGCGCTGCAAGGCGCGAACGAGATCGCCCGGATCGCGCAGGCCGCGGAGTTGCTGGGCATCGCGCGGCGCAGCCTCGAGATCACGCGCGACTACCTCAACACGCGCGTGCAGTTCGGCAAGCCCATCGGCAGCTTCCAGGCGCTGCAGCACCGCCTCGTGGACGGCCTGATCCAGGTGGAGCTGGCGACAGCCTGCCTGTGCGAAGGCCTTCATGCGACCGGCGATGCATCCCTCGCCGCCACGGCCAGCCGCGTCAAGGCGCGCTGCGCATTCGCGGCCACGGAGATGACGCGCCTGGCCATCCAGATGCACGGCGCCATCGGTACCACCAACGAATACGACGTGGGCCTGTACTTCAAGCGCGCGATGGCACTGGCCAGTCGCTGGGGCAACGCCGCTGCGCATCGCCGCCGCTGGCAGCAGCTGGCGCCGCAACCTCCCGCGGTCCCGCCTGCGGCCTTGGCCGTCGAAGCCGACTTCTCGCCCGGGCAGGACTGGGAGGCCATGTCCGAGGCGCAGTTCCGCGCGCTGGTGCGGGCGCTGTTCGCCAAGCACTATCCGCCAGAGCGCCGGCACATGCCGTACCGCCAGACCTGGGCAGAGACCCGCGACTGGTACATGACGCTCTCGCGCCTGGGCTGGCTCGCGCCCGCCTGGCCAAGGAAGTACGGCGGCATGGGCCTGCCGGCCGAGAAGCTGATCGCCTACATCGAGGAAACGGAAGCCTGGGGCGTGGCGCGTGCGCCGGACCAGGGCCTGGTGATGATCGGCCCGATCCTCATGCGCTTCGGCACCGAGGAACAGCGCCAGCGCTTCCTGCCCAAGGTGCTGGCAGGCGAACACGTCTGGACCCAGGGCTACTCCGAGCCGAATGCAGGCTCCGACCTGGCCTCGGTGCGCACCGAGGCCGTGCTGGACGGCGACCACTTCATTGTCAACGGCCAGAAGACCTGGACCACCTGGGGCAGCGACGGCACCCACATGTTCATGCTGGTGCGCACCGACAAGACGGTGAAGAAGCAGGCAGGCATCAGCTTCTTGCTGGTGGACCTGAAGACGCCAGGCATCACCGTGCGCCCGATCCGCAACATCGCAGGCGAGCAGGAATTCTGCGAAGTGTTCTTCGACGACGTGCGGGTGCCGCGTGAGAACCTGGTGGGCGAGCTGCACCAGGGCTGGACCGTGGCCAAGGCGCTGCTCGGCTTCGAGCGCCTGTTCACCGGCAGCCCGAAGCACTCGCAGCACACCTTGCATCAGGTGGAGAAGCTTGCGCGCCAGCGCGGCCTGTTCGAGGACGCCGCATTCACGGCACGGCTCGCCGAGCTGCAACTGGACACCGCGGACCTGCGCGCGGCCTATGCCGGCTTCGCGGAGCTGGCCAAGCGCGGCGAGCCGATCCCGCCGACGATCTCGATGCTGAAGATCTGGTCGACCGAGACCTACGAGCGCCTTGCGCTGCTGTTGATCGAGTCGGCACAGGACTATGGTGCCTTGCGCGACCACTGCCGCAGCGAGGAGATCGACCTGCACGTGGTGGCGCCCTTGTTCAACGCGATGAACGCCAAGATCTTCGCCGGCAGCAACGAGATCCAGCGCAACGTGCTGGCCAAGACCGTGCTGGAACTGCCGACGTGAGGCACGACATGCTGATCCTCCAGACCCCCTCCGACTTCCAGGCGCACGTCGGCAGGAAGCTTGGCACCAGCGAGTGGTTCACCATCGAGCAGCGCCACATCGACGGCTTCGCCGATGCAACCGGCGACGACTTCTGGATCCACGTGGACACCGAGCGCGCGGCGCGCGAGATGCCCGATGGCAGGACCATCGCGCACGGCCTTTTCGTGCTCTCGCTGGTGCCCCGGCTGCAACGCGACATCTGGCGCGTCGAGCATCGCGGCAAAGGCCTCAACTACGGCTCGGACCGCGTGCGCTACACCGCCTCCGTGCCCGTGAACTCGCGCGTGCGCCTGCACCAGACCCTGCAGTCGGCCGAGCGCACCCGCCCCGGCACGCGCATCACCACCCTGTGCGAATTCGAGATCGAGGGCCACGACCGGCCCGCGGTGGTGGCGCAGTTCATCCTGCTGCTGCAGGACGCGTGATCCCCGTCCCCCAACCTTTCAGAACCATCAGGAGACTCTCGAATGAACAGGCGTTCCCTGCTCGTTGGCACCGCTGCCGTGCTGACCGCACTGGCCATGCCGGCGCACGCCCAAGGCAACTGGCCCAGCAAGCCGATCCGCATCGTGGTGCCCTATCCGCCAGGCGGCCCGGTGGACCAGATCGCCCGCGCCTTCCAGCAGCGCCTGGGCGAGGTGCTGGGCCAAAGCATCATCATCGACAACAAGGCCGGTGCCAGCGGCATCATCGGCATGGATGCCGCCATCAAGGCGGACCCGGACGGCTACACCTTCGGCTTCGGCGTGCCCGGTGGCATCACCGTGCTGCCCCACCTGCAGAAGATGCCCTACGAGGTGAAGGAGATCAACTATGTCTCGCTGGTCGCGCGCGTGCCGCAGGTCATCACCGTCGGGCCGCAGGTGCCGGTCGCGAGCCTGCAGGAACTGATCGCGCTGGCAAAGAAGCAGCCGGGCAAGCTCAACTACGGCTCCGCCGGCAACGCCACGACGCCGCACCTGGGCGCTGCGCTGTTCGCGCAGGAAGCGGGCATCGACATGATGCACATCGCGTACAAGGGCGCGGCGCCCGCCGTCACCGGCCTGCTCGGGGGCGAAGTCCAGGTGCTGGCCGCCGACCTGCCGGCGGTACGGCCCTTTACCGCGCGTGGCGTCAAGATCCTCGCCGTCTCCAGCCTGCGCCGCTCCGAGTTGCTGCCCGACGTGCCCAGCACCGCCGAACTTGGCCTGCCGAACGTGGTGTCGGAATCGAACTACGGGATCATCGCTCCCAAGGGCCTGCCGCAAGCCATTTTCGACAAGATGCACAAGGCCCTGGTGACGACGCTCACCACGCCGGACGTGAAGAACCGCATCGCTGCCCTCGGCGCGAGCGCGGTGACCAATACGCCCGACGAGTACCGCAAGCTGATGCAATCCGAGTCGGACAGGTGGGGTGCCGTGGTGACGAAGGCGAAGATCACCTTGGAGTGAGCGCATGGTTCGCATCGCGATCCTCGACGACCTCCAGGGCGAGGCGCTGCAGCTGGCCGCCTGGCAGTCGCTGCCCGCGGGCACGCAGGTGCAGTCCTTGCGCGATACAGCGGCGGACGAAGACGAACTGGTGCGCCGGCTCACCGACTTCGAGGTGGTGGTGGCCATGCGCGAGCGCACCGCTTTTCCCGCCTCGGTGATCGAGCGGCTGCCCAACCTGCGGTTGCTTGCGAGCACGGGCTTGCGCAACGCCGCCATCGACCTCGCCGCCTGCCGCCGGCGCGGCGTCGTCGTCACGGGTTCTCGCGGCTCGAGCAACGGGCGGGGCAGCACGTGCGAGATCGCCTGGGCGCTCATTCTGGCGCTGTCCAAGAAGCTACTGCCTTCGCACCAGGCGCTGCACGATGGGCGCTGGCAGCCGTTGCTGGCCGGCGGGCTCATGGGCAACGTGCTCGGCCTTGCCGGCCTGGGCAACGTCGGCAGCCGGATGGCGCAGGTCGGCCGCGCCTTCGGCATGGAGGTGATCGCCTGGAGTCCCAACCTGACCACGGAACGCGCCGCGCAGCACGGGGCGAAAGCGGTCAGCTGCGACGCGCTGTTCGCGCAGGCAGATATCGTCTCGCTGCATCTGGTGCTGAGCGAGCGCACGGCCGGCCTGGTTTCAGGCGATCGCCTGGCGCAGATGAAGCCGGACGCACTGCTGGTGAACACGGCGCGCGCCGCTCTGGTCGACGAACAGGCGCTGCTGCAGGCGCTGCGGCAGCGGCGCATCGCCGGCGCCGGCCTCGATGTGTTCTGGCAGGAGCCACTGCCCGCCGGCCACCCACTCTTGACCTTGGACAACGTGGTGCTCACCCCGCACCTCGGCTACGCCACGAGGGACAACCTCCGTGCCTTCTACGGCGGGGTGGTGGCCAACATCCTGGCGTGGCTTGAAGGCCGGCCCCTGCTGCTCCTCCAAGACTCCGAAGCTCGATGATCTAGTGAAGGCGGGCCTTGTCGAAAGGCTTGGCCGGAACGCGGTTCACGCGCTCGACCGTGGACGCGCAGGCCCCGCCCGCCGGCTCACGTCCGGCCGCGGACCATGTCGAGCAGGCGACCCACGATGCGCTCGCCATCGGCCCGCAGGCCGTTGTGCGCGTACTCGTTGGTCACCCAAGCCCGCAGCCCGCGAACGCCACGGGCCGTCTCCTCGGCAAAGGATCGCTCCACGTAGACATCGTCGACGTACACGGTCGCTGCCACCGGGACCTCGTTGCGGGCGAGGCGGTCAGCGTCGTACAGGCGCGGCCATGGATGCTGGGCCAGAAGCTGCGCCACCTCGCGGTGTGCGCGCAAGCCCGAGTAGTCATCCCACATCCAGGGGAAGACGTGCTCAGCGCCGAGGAGATCGCCGGTCATCGCCTCTTCGGGCGCGAGCCGGTGTGCGGACCAGCGGGTGGAACCCCCGTCGGCGTACGAGGACTCATGGAGCGTCGCGTAGATCGGATTGCGCTCCCAGGGCGAGGCCATCTGCGCATCGAACAGGAATGCCGCCGAGCCGAAAGGCAGCTCGAGCAGGTGATGCAGCCGTTCGAACCCGGCGCTGTCGCCGAGCCACATTCCGGTTTGCCGAAACCGACGCGAGGTGAGGCGGTCGCCGTTGGGCAAGCGCACATCTTCCTCGTCGAGCCGGCGCATGATCGTGCGCAAACGATCGAGGTCTCCTGGGTATCGGGCGTGATAGCGCTGGTTCGCTTCGCGCACGCGCGCCCATGTCGCCGCGTAGACCTCGTCGACCGGCCGATTCGTGATCGGCGCGAGGCCGCCGGTGATCAGTACCTCCCGCAGGCCTTCGGGCGCCAGCGACAGATACGTGAGCGAGGTGAATCCCCCGAAGCTCTGACCGAGCAGACTCCAGCGCTGGACGCCGAGTTCAGCGCGGATCAGTTCAAGGTCGCGCACGATCGAGTCGGCACGGAAATGCGTGAGGTACTCGGCCTGTTCGGCATGCGCTGCCCCAGGGATGACAGGCCCGACGGGCGTGGAGCGCCCCGTGCCCCGCTGGTCAAGCAGCAGGACCCGGAAGTCGGCGAGGGCACGCGCCATCCACCCGGAGGGCGGGCTCGTGGGTCGGGCCGCCTCGAAGCCTGGGCCGCCTTGCAGGAACACGAGATACGGGCGATCAAGACCGTCCGGCGCAGCAAGCTCGCGCGTGAACACGCTGATCGTGCCACGCAGCGGGTCGCCGTGAACCAAGGGAACCGAATGCTCGCGCTCGGTCAGAACTGCCCCGGGGATGCGGTAGGTCGTGCTCATGGCTTGCATTAGAACCCGAACGTCGCGCGCCTCGACCACACCTGGCACCCACATGAATCTTGCCATCCGAATTGCCCCCTTCATCTGCGAGAACCGGAACTCGCTCCGCGGTCCGTGCTCGGCATGGCGGGAGACGGGGACTCCCGACACCTAATCGACCGGAACGCTCGCCTCCTTCAGCACCCGCAGCACGAAGTGCGACTTGCTGTGGCGGATGCCGGGGATCTTGTAGAGCTTCTCGCGCAGCAGGCGCTCGTAGTCGCGCGTGTCGCGCACCGCGATGCGGATGTAGTAGTCGTAGTCGCCCGACACCAGGTAGGCCTCCAGAATCTCGGGGATGGTCGCGAGCACGCGTCCGAATTCGTACAGCGTCTCGTCGGTGTGGCTCTCGAGCGTGAGCTGCACGATCACCGAGTCGCGATAGCCCAGGCTCGCCGGGTCGACGTCGACCGTGTAGCGCCGGATCACCCCCTCGGCCTCGAGCCGCTTGATGCGGCTCCAGCAACTGGTGGCCGCGAGCCCCACCTCGGCGCCGATGTCCTGCAGCGAACGGCGCGAGTCCTGCAGCAGGATGCGCAGGATGGCCATGTCGATCTTGTCGAAAAATTCTTCGCCTGATTTTTGATTTTTCCTTTGAATCTTCAAGGAATCCTCCGTTCTCTTCGAATTTCCGAAGCACATTCTGCGGCAAGTTCGAAAAAATCCTTGCATGGAAATCGCCCTGCACTCCCCTCCCCCGCCCGCGCCGGCCGACAGCGCCCCCGCAGCTCGCAACGGCGCCGAGCGGCTGCTCGACACACTCGTCGAATGCGGCATCGACACGCTCTTCGGCTACCCCGGCGGCGCGGCGCTGCCGCTGTACGACGCGCTGCATGGCGAGCCCCGGCTGCGCCACATCCTGGTCCGCCACGAACAGGCCGCGGTGCACGCGGCCGAGGGCTATGCGCGCACCACCGGCAAGGTCGGCGTGGTGCTCGTCACCTCCGGGCCCGGCGTGAGCAACACCATCACCGGCCTGCTCGATGCCATGAGCGATTCGGTGCCGGTGCTGTGCATCAGCGGCCAGGTGGCGACGGCGGTGATCGGCACCAACGCGTTCCAGGAAAGCGACGCGCTCGGCATGTCGCGCCCGGTCACCAAATGGAACGGCCAGCTGCGTTCGGCCGCGCAGATCCCGGACGCCGTGCGCCGCGCGCTCGCCATCGCGGCCGGGGGTCGGCCGGGGCCGGTGCTGCTCGACGTGCCCAAGGACGTGCAGCTCGCCCGTTGCGTGCCCGACGAGGCCACGGCCGCGTCATCGCGTTCGCTGCGCGTGCCAGCCGAGATCGCCGTGCCGCACGGCAGCCTGCAGCGCGCGGCGGACCTGATCTCCACCGCCCGCCGCCCGGTGTTCTATGGCGGCGGCGGGCTCGTCAACTCAGGCCCCGAGGCCTGCGCGGCCTTCGCGCGGCTGGTGCGCACGGCCGGTGCGCCATGCACGCTCACGCTGATGGGACTGGGCGCGTTCCCGGCCTCCGATCCCGCGTTTCTCGGCATGCTGGGCATGCACGGCACGCTCGAAGCCAACCTCGCCATGCACGAGGCCGACCTGGTGGTCAACGTCGGCGCGCGCTTCGACGATCGCGTCACCGGCCGGCTCGACACGTTCTGCCCGAACGCGCGCAAGATCCACATCGACATCGACCCGAGCAGCATCCACAAGACGGTGCGCGTCGACGTGCCGATCGTCGGCGACTGCGCGCGCGTGCTGCATGGCCTGCTCGCGCTGCCCGAGCTGCACGGGCTCGCCGCCGAACGGCTCGCGCCCTGGTGGCAGCGCATCGGGCACTGGCGCGATGCGCGCTGCCTCGACTTCGAGACGCGCGAGGACCAGATCGTGCCGCAGCAGCTCATGGCCGGGCTGCAATCGAGGCTCGACGGGCGCGACGCGATCGTCTCCACCGACGTGGGCCAGCACCAGATGTGGGCGGCCCAGCACCTGCGCTTCGAACGGCCGCGGCGCTGGCTCACCTCGGGCGGCGCGGGCACCATGGGCTACGGCCTGCCCGCGGCGATCGGGGCGCAGGTCGCCCACCCCGGCGCGCTGGTGGTGTGCGTGAGCGGCGACGCCTCGGTGCTGATGAACATCCAGGAGCTCTCGACCGCCGTGCAGCACGCCACGCCCGTCAAGCTCGTGCTCAGCAACAACGGCTACATGGGCATGGTGCGCCAGTGGCAGGAGCTCAATCACGGCAACCGGCTCTCGCACAGCTGGAACGCGGCATTGCCGGATTTCGTGGCACTCGCGAAGGCGTTCGGCTGGGGCGCTCGCCGTGTCGCCGACCCGCGCGAGCTGGACGACGCAATCGCCGAATGCCTTGCCTGGGAAGGCCCCTTCTTCCTCGACGTGCAGGTCGCGCCGCAGGAGAACTGCTTCCCGATGATCCCCTCGGGTGCCGGCCACCATGAAGTGATGCTCGCCAAGGACCGCTGGTACCCAGGGCCTGCAACGGCCGCGCCGTAAGGCTCAGTCCGCCAGCGCGAGATCCTTGGGCAGCTCGAACTGCGAGTGACGCGTGAGAAAACGGATGTCGCAATCGCCGATGCCGATCACGTCCCCGTGCTGCAGGGCCCGTTGCCTCGCGAGACGCCCGTTGACCAGCGTGCCGTTGCGGCTGCCGAGGTCGATGAGCCACGTGGTGGCCCCTTCGACGCGAAACTCGACGTGGTGCCGGCTCACCTGCGGATGGTCGATCCGCAGGTCGTTGCTGGCATCGCGCCCGACAAGCGTGCGCTCGCCGCAAAGCTCGACTTGTTTGGGGGCACAGTTCTTACGCATCAGGAGCAAGCGGGCCATGGGTCTCTGGGCTGTATCCGGGTGTAATACTTATGTTACATAGAATGTAAGAAAAGTACAACCAAGGACTACACATTTGCCCCAGAGAATGCTGGCCCAGGCGTGAAAGAAGCCCCATCAGCGGTTGAACGGCGTGCACATGGCGCGCCTCAATCCACCTTCACCTGAAACAACACAAACCCCGTGCCCCCCGGACTCAGCGTGCCCGTGAAGCTCCAGCTCACCGGCCCCGTGCCACCCGCAGGCTGGGCCGCGCCGCACGCCACGGCGGGCGCGGGCGGCGGGTTGGCCGGCGTCGTCTTGTTGCACGCCGTCAGCGTCGCGGGCGTGGTGCCCGCAGTGCTTGACACGAAGGTCGTGTACGCGGGCGTCACGTCGTTGAGCGTGAGGTTGCTGATCGGGCTGGCCGCGTTGTTCGTGTAGGTCACGCGGTATTCGAGCGTGTCGCCGGACTTGGCCTTGTTCGTCACGTCGAAGGTGGTCACGCCCTGCGTCACGTTGCGCACTTCCTTCATCAGTTCCAGCGCGGAGTTCGACACGGTCGTGATGTCGTCCACCATATAGCTCGCGCTGAGCGACGGCGTCGCGTTGGTGAAGACGAAGTCGGCCCGCACCTTCGCGTCGTCCGTGTAGCCCGGCAGCGCCGTGCCTGGGATGTACTCCTGCACGATCACGCAGACCTGCTGGCCCGCAGTGACCGTGGTGGGCACGCTCGGCGGAAACAGCAAGGTCGCGCCGGGCTGGAGGCTGCCGGTGCAGCCCGGGTCGGCAAAGATCTTCTCGCTCCAGCCGCCGAGCGTCGGGGTCGAAATCGCGCTGTCGATCGAGAAGCCCACGCTGCCCCCCGTGCCCGCCGTGAAGATGCCCGAGAAGTCGAAGGCGTCGACGCCGCCGAGCGTCTCCTTCACGATGGTGAGGGTCGGCAGCGACTTATTGGTGTAGCGGCACACGATGGCCTTGGCTGCATCGCCGGGGCCGATGGGCAGGCTGTTCTGTTGCTGCCCGTTGGTACCGCTTGGGAGGTTGACGGTGGGCCCGCCGGTGTTGGTTCCGACGCCGTCATAGGCCGTGCAGGCCACGTCGGTCTTGTACGCCGACAGACTGGCCGGAGCCGTCATGGGCGGGCGCGGTGGCGGTCGCGGGAATCGAGTACGCAACCACGAACCCGAACGAGCCGTTGCCAGGAATCGACTGATTCAAAACCTCACAGGGGGTCCCAGGCGTCACGGTACAAATCGGCGTGGTGCTGTCGGGCAGACCGTCGCCATTGGCGTCAGCGAAGACCTCGACCTTGCTGAACGCAGCGGGGGTGGTCGTCGTATCGACCTTGATGTTGAAGACGTCCGTGCCATTGCCCGTGTTGTTCACCACGTGCGGGGCATACACCGTCGCGCCAGCAGCACCCGTCTTGGTGTTCTGGAGCCAAGGCGCGGCGAGGTTGTTGTAGGTCGTTCCGCCGTCGAGGTTGAACGAGCCGACCTGCTGGGCCAGCGTTTCGACCTTGTTCGAGGTGGCCTGCTGGATGTTGCCGGAGGTGTCGGCGTAGGAGGCCGAAGCCTGGTTACCGATGACCGTATTGGCCGGAGGCGGCGCGGCGGACGCTGAGGAGGCTCCGAAAAGGAGCCCGAAGCCCAACGTGACGCCGGCCAGCCACGGCACGAGCCGCCCGAGGGCGGCCTTGTGTGTGACAGCTGTTTTCACTTTGATTTTTCCTTCTTCTGTTGAAGTTCGTGGACGAGATTTGTTATTGGGGAGTCATGCGCGAACAAGAAAAGGGGCGCGCTTGCACGCACCCCAAGACACGGAGGACCTCGTTCAGCAGGCCGGGGGCATCGCGGCTTGCTGGCGGCGGAAGTTGGCAAGCCGCTGGTCGCGACTGGCGCTTCGGCCGGCTTGGCCGGCCCTGCGACTTCGACGCGCGCACGAGCGCTCACGGCAGTGACGCCGCCAGCGGGCAAGCGGCCCAGCGTCCAGCGCAGGGCGCGGTAGTCGGCGTAGGGCAGCGGCTCTTTCTTGCCGCCCGGAAGCGTGCGCAAGAGCGGCTCGGCGGCGAAGACGCCATCTTCCGCCGCCGCCTTGACCAGATCGGCACCCGGCTTGGCGCTGCGCGGCAGGTATTCGAGGCCCTCGGGGATCGGCAGGTTGCCGACCAGACCCGTCACGACCTGGGCAGACTTGTTGGTGTAGGTGGCGCGGTACTCGATGACATCGCCAGGCTTGACCGAGGCGGCATCGACGAGTTGCCCCTCCCCCCTCTCGTTCTTGATGACTTTGTGTTGGGTGAGTTCGACGACGATGGCCGGGGGCCGCGTCGGCGTCGCGGCCGGCGCAGACTGCAACGGCCGAGAGCCATGCCCCGCAGGCAACGCCGAGAACCAGCGCGCCGCGAACGATCGCTCGCGGTACGGTGCGCATCACCCCGGAAGGCGCATGTCGCTCAAGCGATAGGGACGAAGTCGTAGTCATGGAGACCCTCGGATGAAAGAATCGGAAGCCTTCGCTGGCAGGGATGCCGCGACGGGAGCCCCCCGAGAAATTCGGCGTGGGTACAGGCGCTGTACTGCAGAGAGATACACCTGTTTCAAATGAGAACCGTCTCAAAAGAGAATCTTGAGCGGTTTCACTGATTGCGGTGTTGCGGTGACTGGGCTAATTGCAGCCTGCGGCGTTTGGATCGCCGCATCGGGGCTGGCCCTCGCCTGAGCGGCTACAGCCGGGCCCAGGTGAGGTAGCCGATGGCGCGCCGGGCGATTCCCGGCGCCGATGGGAGAACCCGCTCTGCTGAAAAGCGGGCATTCAAGGCAGGTCGACGGCGTGCCGGCCCCGGGTTCAGAGAACGGGCGCCGTCTTCCCGAATTCGTTGGCGTGCAGGAAGGCCGCGTGCTTGGGCGCCCGCTTGGTGCGCGACCATTCTTCGAGCATGGCCCACTTCACGTCATCGAGCTTCTTCATCTGCTCGGGCGTCGCGGTATCCACGGCGAGTTCGAGGCGGTGGCCGTTGGGGTCGAAGAAGTAGATCGACTTGAAGATGGCATGGTCGGTGATCCCGACGACCGGGATGCCGGCGGCTTCGAGCCGGGCCTTGGTCTGCGCGAGTTCGTCGAGGGTCTCGACCTTGAGCGCGATGTGCTGCACCCATTCCGGCGTGTTCGTGTCGCGGCCCATGGCCGGCGAGTTCGGCAACTCGAAGAAGGCGAGGATGTTGCCGCCGCCCGCGTCGATGAACAGGTGCATGTAGGGATCGGGCTCATGCGTCGAGGGCACCTGGTCTTCGGCGATGGCGAGCACGAAATCCATGTCCAGGTGCTTCTTGTACCAGCGCACCGTTTCTTCGGCATCGCGGCAGCGGTAGGCGACATGGTGAAAGCGTTGGATGCTCATGGCAGTTTTCCCTTGGGTTCGAGTGGTGGGTGAAAGTGATCGGCCCGGCGGCTACAGGCCCCGTCTTGCTGCCTGCATCGCCTCGGCGAGCACGCCGCGGTCGCCGACATGGTTGGCGAGCAGGAGCAGCAACTTGGCCTGAAAAAGCGCAGTGCGCTCGTCGTCGAGATCGCGCTGGCACGCAATCAGTTCTTCATAGAAGCCGTCGGGGTCGGCGATGTTGGGTTCGTGGTTGAGCCGAGTCATGATGCTTGCCTCCTGACGTGGGGTTTTTCAGTACCGGCCGCAGGCGCGCCGCAGGGCGGCCTGGATCTTCTGTTCGTCGAACGCGCGCCAGCGCGCCGCGACGTGGTGATCGGGGCGCAGCAGGTAGACGGTGCCGTCGCCGCCGTCGTAGCGTTGCTTCAGCAGGCCCTCGACGTCGATGAAGTCGCGGCCCGCCACCAGCACCTGGGCGCTGACGCCATCGGCACGGATGTCCTTCGCGGCCGGCGCCTTGCCGAAGCACAGCAGCGAGAAGCCGGTCGGCAGGTTCTTCAGGAACCAGCCGCGCTGGCCGTCCGCTTCGATCGGCGCATCGGCGCAGTTGGTGCCCGGCTTCATGAGGCCGCCGAAGGGCGATTCGTCCGGCGTGTTCAGCGACGAGTGCAGATACGGCGTCGGCGTCGACAGGCGCCCACTGTTGACCATCTTGCGCGCGAAAGGCTCATGCTCGGCGAGCGCCAGCACCGCATCGCGCAGCACGCGGCTGCCTTTGCTCTTGGGGGTGATGAAGTCGGTCGCGCGCGTCGAGTTCAGCAGGTTGTCGTCGGCGGCGAAGGCGCGCTCCTCGTGGTAGCTGTCGATCAGGGTCTCGGGCGCCTTGCCGTCGATGACGAGCTTGAGCTTCCAGAACAGGTTGTCGATGTCCTGCACGCCGGTGTTCGCGCCGCGCGCACCGAAGGGCGACACCTGATGCGCCGCGTCGCCGGCGAACAGCACGCGCCCGTAGCGGAAGTTGTCGATGCGGCGGCAGGCGAACTGGTAGACCGACACCCACTCCAGCTCGAACTCCACGTCCTTGCCGAGCATGGCCTGGATGCGCGGGATCACGTTCTCGGGCTTCTTCTCCTCGTCGGGATCGGCGTCCCAGCCGAGCTGGAAGTCGATGCGCCAGACGTCGTCGCACTGCTTGTGCAGCAGCACGCTCTGGTTGCGATGGAACGGCGGGTCGAACCAGAACCAGCGCTCGGTCGGGAACGCGGCCTTCATCACGACGTCGGCGATCAGGAAGCGGTCCTGGAAGAACTGCCCCGTGAAGCCGCCGCCGACCATGCGCCGCGTGTCGCTGTTGGCGCCGTCGCAGGCGATCACCCAGTCGGCCTCCATGCGGAAGATTCCGTCGGGCGTTTCCACCGTGAGCACGGCGTGGTCGGGCTCCTGCGACAGGCTGATGAGCTTGTGCTTCCAGCGCAGGTCGACGAGCGGCGACTTGTCGCAGGCGTCGACCAGGGATTCCTCCAGGTAGTACTGCTGGAGGTTGACCATCGCGGGCATCTTGTGACCGGTCTCGGGCAGCAGGTCGAAGGTGTAGACCAGGTCGTCATGGAAGAACACCTTGCCAACCTGCCACCGAATGCCGCGCTCGGCCATCCGCTCTCCGAGGCCGAGGCGGTCCCAGATTTCCAGCGGACGCTTGGCATAGCAGACGGCGCGCGAGCCGATGCTGACGGTGTCGTTGTCGTCCAGCACCACCGCCGGAATGCCGCGCGCCGCGCACTCCAGCGCCGCCGTCAAGCCGATCGGGCCGGCGCCGATGACCACGACGGGGTGCCGGCGCGCGGTGCCGGCCTGCTGCTCGTCGCTGCGGCGGTAGGGGAACCGGGGGTATGCATAGGTCTTCAACATGAGGTCGTCTCCAGAGCTGGTTTTTCGCTTATGGCGAATGCATTTGTCATTATCTAAGTGCGAAGTCTATCGCGCTGATTAGTCCATGGCAAATCCGTTTGTTTGTTCCAAATCAAGATCGATCCGGCGCCGAGGGATGGGGCGCGCGGGCGAGCACGCTCCAATCTGCAGGCACACTCCACCCGGGCCCGCCCTCCCCGGCGGATTCGAAGCTATGAAACACACCTCATGAACAGTACGAAAAAGCGAGTAATCGGCATCAGCGGAAGCCTGCGCAAGGACTCCCTCAACACCATGGCCCTCAAGCTGGCGGCGTCGAAGCTGCCGGCGAATGTGGAGGTGGAACTCCTCGACTGGCGCAGCGTCCCGCCCTTCGACGCGGACCTGCTGGCGGCCGAAGGATTCCCGGCCAGCGTGGCCGCGATCCGCGAGCGCATTGCCGCCGCCGACGGCGTGCTCATCGTCACGCCCGAGTACAACTTCTCGGTGCCCGGCATGCTGAAGAACCTGCTGGACTGGATCTCGCGCGGCACGGACCAGCCGTTCGCGCGCAAACCCGTGGCGATCCTGTCGGCCTCGGGCGGCCCGCTTGGCGGTGCCCGCGTTCAGTACGAGATGCGCAAGCTGCTGCAGTGCCTGAACGCCCTGCCCCTCGCGAAGCCGGAGGTGTTCATCGGCAACGCCCCCGCCAAGTTCGACGCCGAGGGCCAGTGCAAGGACGAGGACACGGTCCGCTTCGTGCAGGCGCAGATGCAGGCTTTCGCGAGCTGGATCGACGACGTCGCGCGCATGACGGCCGCCTGACGCGCTCGCCGCGCCGACAGGGCGCTGCCTGTCGGGGGGCGGGCGTTGGATTCACAAGAATTCCTTGTGCATTCAATAGATATTGTTGCTTCACTTGTGAGTCGAGCGCCGGTGTAATCCGGCGCTCCAGAGACCTCAGACACACAGGAGACGCAGTGCCCCCCACGATCTTCCGCCGCCTCCAGCGCGGCCTCATGGCGCTATTCGCCGCCGCCGGCGCCGCCGCTGCGCCGGCAGCCGACTACCCGAACAAGCCCGTCACCATCGTCGTGCCGTTTGCCTCCGGCGGCCCGACCGACACCTCGGCGCGCGTGGTGGCGACGGCCCTGGCCAAGCAACTCAACGCTCCGTTCGTGGTCGAGAACGTCCCGGGCGCGGGCAGCACGATCGGGACCGCCAAGGTCGCCGCGGCCCGGCCCGATGGCTACACCCTTCTGTGGGGCACCGCCAGCGCGCTGGCCATCGCGCCGCATCTCCAGGAGGTGCGCTATGACCCGGTCGGCTCGTTCGCGCCGATCTCCCTGGTCGTGGCGGCGCCGTTCATCCTCGTCGCGAAGCCCGCGCTGGGCGTCAAGAACACCGACGAACTGGTCAAGCTCGCGAAGCGCGAGCCGGGCAAGCTCAACTACGCCTCGACCGGCACGGGCGGGACGGCCCACATGATCACCGAGCTGTTCAAGGACCGCGCGAAGGTTTCCGCCCTTCACGTTCCGTACAACGGGGGCGGCCCCATGATGACGGCGCTGCTCGGTGGCGATGTCGACATCCTGTTCGACACGCCCACCACCATCACGCCGATGGTGAAGTCCCAGCGCGTGGTGCCGCTGGCGGTCACCAGCCTGCAACGCTGGCCGGACCTGCCCGAGGTACCGACCCTCGACGAACAGGGCTATCCGGGCTTCGACGCGACCACGTGGTTCGGACTGCTGGCCCCCAAAGGCACGGCGCCGGAGAGGATCTCGTTGCTGAACGAGGGCATCGCGGCCATCGTGAAGGATCCCGACGTCGTCAAGGCGCTTCGCACCGCAGGCTTCTTCGTCGAGGCCACGACGCCCGCGGGCTTCGCACGGAAGATCGACGAAGACGGCAAGCGGTGGGCCGCACTCATCAAGGCAGCGGGCATTTCGCTGAAGCAGTAGTCGCCATCATGAATCGCACCTCCCGCACCTCGCTCCGCACGCTCTTCGACGAAGACGCCGGGCAAGACTTTCTCGTCGGCCGCGACATCTATCGCGATCCGGACGTGTTCGAGCTCGAGATGAAGCACATCTTCGAGGGCACATGGAACCTGGTCGGACTCGAGTCCCAGGTCCCGAAGCCCTACGACTTCATCTCCACCCACATCGGGCGTTCGCCGGTGATCGTCACCCGCGATGCCCATGGGCAGCTGCATTGCCTGATCAACAGCTGCCGCCACAAGGGCGCGCTGGTCTGCCACCACGGCCAGGGCAGCGCCCGCACTTTCGTGTGCCAGTACCACGGCTGGGCCTATGACGCGACCGGCCGCAACATCCTCGTCAAGGACCAGCGCGAGGGCGCCTACCCCGAGTGCTTTTCCGCGCAGGACCACGGCCTGTTGCCGGTCGCGCGCTTCGAGAGCTATCGCGGCGTGCTGTTCGCAAGCCTCAACGCCGACGTGCCGGCGCTCGAAGACTACCTCGGCGACCTGCGCAAGATGATCGACCTGATCGTGGACCAGAGCCCGCATGGCATCGAATGCATCCCGGGCCGCACGCGGTTCACGTTCAACGGCAACTGGAAGCTGCAGATGGAGAACGGCGTCGATCCCTATCACTTCTCGTCGACGCACCCGTCCTACATCCAGGCGCTGCAGAAGCGGGAGAGCGCCTCCTCCGTCTATTCGAAGTTCAAGAGCACCGAACTGCAGCGGGGCACCTTCGCATTCGCCCATGGGCACAACGCCATGTGGGGACCGGCCCCAAGCGACAAGGCCACGCCGCTCTCGTTCGTTCGCGACGAGCTCGAACGCCGCGTCGGCGCCACGCGGGCGAAGTGGATGACCTACGTGCGGAACATCACCGCCTTCCCGAACGCGCAGTTCGCCGAGAACGCATCGCTGCAGCTGCGCATCTGGCGGCCGCTGTCGGTGGATCGCACCGAGATGACGACCTTCTGCCTGGCGCCGGTGGGCGAATCCGCCGAGGCGCGCCGCCTGAGGATCCGCCAGTACGAGGAGTTCTTCAATCCCACGGGCCTCGCGACACCGGACGACATCAGCAACTACGAGGATTGCCAGCGCGGCTTCGCGGCGCGGTCCATCCGATGGCAGCAGGGGCACGTGCGCGGCACCACCGCGCGCACCGCCACGCCGCCCGCGGCGGCGGCCGAGCTGGGGCTGGCGCCCGTCTCGTCCGTGGTGGGCGCCTTCAACCTGGGCGACGAGACCGTCATGCAGCCCACCTACCGCTACTGGCGCGAGTTGATCGAGCGCGGCCTGGCCCGCGATGCGCAGGCACGGGCGAAGGAGGCGGCATGAACGCCGAGCGCAAGTCTCTCGCGGTCGAGCTGGTCGCGCTCGAAGCGCAGCTGCTCGACGAGCAGAACTGGAACGCATGGCTCGACCTCTACCTGGAAGACGCCGTGCTCTGGGTGCCGACCTGGCGCAGCGAGTCCGAGTTGTCGCAGGACCCGATGACCGAGTTGTCCTTCATGCACCTCGAAGGCCGCGCCTTCCTGCGCGAGCGCGTGCAGCGGGTGATCTCCGGACGGTCGGTGGCCAGCCTGCCCATTCCGCGCACGGCGCACCTGGTGGCCGGAAGCCTCGCGACAGCGCAGGACGACGGCGACGGCGTGCTGGTGAAGTCGGCCTGGAACAGCCATGTGTTCCAGCACAAGGACGGCGAGCTCGTCTCCTATGCGGGCCGCTACGAACACACGCTGCGCTGGGTTGTCGATGGCAGCGGCGGCGCCTATCGCATCCAGCGCAAGAAGATCGTGCTGGCCAACGACTTCCTGCGCTCCCAGCTGGACTTCTTCTATCTCTGACCCCTCGCACACCATGACTTCATCGATCGACAGAATCCTGATCTCGGGCGCCGGCATCGGCGGCCTCACGGCGGCGCTGTGCCTGGTCCAGGCCGGCTACAAGGTGACCGTGCTCGAACAGGCCTCGGAGCTCAAGGCCGTCGGCGCGGGCCTTCAGCTCAGCCCGAACGCCACGCGCGTGCTCAACGGGCTCGGCCTGAACGACGAACTCAGGCGCGTCACCATCCAGCCGGGAGGCAAGGTCATTCGCCTGTGGAACACGGGCCAGGAATGGCCCCTGTTCGACCTGGGCGCCGAATCGCTGGAGCGCTACGGGCACGCGTACATGATGCTGCATCGTCCGGACCTGCACGACATCCTGGTGCGCGCGCTGGCCGCGCGCGCGCCGGATGCGCTTCGCCTGGGCGCCAAGGTCGACGAGGTCGGCCAGAACGGCGACGGCGCGTTCGTCCGGCTGGCCGACGGCACCCGGCTCGCCGGGGATGTGCTGATTGGCGCGGACGGCGTCCACTCGGTCACGCGCGAGCAGCTCATCGCGCAGGACCGCCCGGTCTTCTCGGGCTGCATCGCCTGGCGCGGTGTCCTGCCGATCGCGCAGTTGCCGGCCAGCATGCGCGGCAGTTCGGGCGTCAACTGGGTCGGGCCCGGCGCGCACATCGTGCACTACCCGGTCCACGGCGGATCGCTGGTCAGCTTCACCGGCATCGTCGAGAAGCAGCAGTGGGTGCGCGAGTCGTGGACGGAGCGCGGCTCGGTCGAGGAATGCCTCGAGGACTTCCGGGGGTGGCACGAGGACGTCCAGTCCTTCGTGCGCCTGATCGACCAACCCCTGCGCTGGGCGATGATGGTCCGGGAACCGCTGAAGAACTGGACGCGCGGCCGCGTGACCCTGCTCGGCGACGCCGCGCACCCGACCCTGCCCTTCCTGGCCCAGGGCGCGGGCATGGCGATCGAGGACGCCCGCGTGCTCACGCGTGCGTTGCAGGCCCATGGCGACGATCCCGCGCATGCCCTGCAGGTGTACCAGGCGACGCGCATCGAGCGCACCACGCGCATCGTCCTCGGCTCCGCGGCCAACACGAAGCGCTTCCACAACCCCGAACTGGCCGATGCGGCGGGCGCCGCCCGCTATGTGGCGCGCGAGTGGGAAGAGAGCAAGGTGCGCGAGCGCTACGGCTGGCTGTTCGCCTACGAACCGGAGAACACGCCGCTGCTGGCGCCCGTCGCCGCGTAGGGCCCGATCGTCAGGTGCCGCACAGGCGCGTGGCCACCCGCACGAAGGTCTGCGCGAACGACTCGACCGTGTCGGGGAGCTTCCGGCCCTTCCTGGCGATCAGGTAGTAGGGCAGGGGCACCGACGGCTCGGTCATGCAGGCCAGATCGAACTGAGCGGCCGGACATTGCGGGACGATCATGGAGGGCAGCACGGAGGCACCGTAGCCCGCCGCGACCATCGCGATGATGGTCTGCATCGAGTTGCACACCGGCCGGCCTTCGACGGCCCGGCCGTGCGCGTCAAGGTACGCGTCGATCTCCTGCTGGATGTACGAGTCGGCCGGCAGCGCGATCAACGGGCTGGACGGCAGGTGCCGCCAGGCCAGGTCCCTGAAGCCGGACCTGCGCCTTCTTCCCTTCGGCAACTGGCCCGCGGGCGCGATGCACATCATGCGGAAGTCGAGCAGGTGCTTCACCTCGCAGCCCGCGGCCGGCTTGAGGTAGATCGCCAGGCCGATGTCGACCTCGCCGCTGTCCACCAGGCGCTGGATCTGCGGCTGCGGAACGTCGCGCACCTGGATCGTGACCTCGGGCGCCACGGCCATGAGTTCCCGGCAGACCTGCGGAAGCAGCCCGGCCGCGACGATGGGCGTCACCGCCACCGTGAGGATGCGCCGCGCCTTCGCGGTCGAGGCCTGGATGTTGGCGACGGCGGAGGCCATCTCGGCGACGATGCGCTCGGCCGACGGCAGAAGATCGTGCCCTTCGCGCGTGAGCGAGACCGAGCGCGTGGTGCGATCGAACAGGCGGCAGCCCAGCAAGGCTTCGAGGTCCCGGATCATCGCGCTCAGCCCCGCCTGCGTGATGTGCAGTTGCTCGGCGGCGCGTGTGAAGCTCCCCAGCCGCGCCACCCGTATGAATCCCTGCAGTTGGCGAATGGAGATGTTCACGTCGATGGCTTGTGTCCCGCGGGAATCTAGCATGCCCTGCCTCGCCGGCCCGGCCGTCGCCTCCCCTGGTTCGCAAGGGGTTCAGCGCCGGCCCGCGCCGAAGAGCAGATCGCCGTCGACGCTGCGAATGTCCTTGCCTCCGCTCATCGCGAGCGCCCTGTCGATCTCGTCGCGCAGCATCGCGATGGCCTGGCTCGCGCCCGCCATGCCGCCGACCGCGGTGCCATAGAGCAGCACGCGGCCGACCATCACCGCCCTGGCGCCGGCGGCCATCAGCTTGAGCACGTCGCTGCCGCGGCGCACGCTGCTGTCGGCCAGCACCACCATCCGGTCGCCGACGGCGCGCGCAATCTCGGGCAGCACCTCGATAGGCGCCACGGCGCTGTCGAAGGTGCGGCCGCCATGGTTCGAGACCACGATGCCGTCCGCGCCGAGCTCTGCCGCGAGCAGCGCATCGCCCGGATGCAGGATGCCCTTGAGGACCAGGTGCCCCTTCCACTGCTCGCGCAGCCAGTGCATGTGCTGCCACCCGAGGTCGTCGTGGAACGCCACGGGCCGGCTCGATGCGAACAGGCTGCTGCGGTGTTCCGGCGGGTAGTTCGACTGCGAAGGCACCCGGCCGGCGGCCAGGTAGCGGCCGAGCACGCCGAAGGCCCAGCGCGGGTGCAGCGCGACGTCGCAGACGTTGCGCGCCGAGAAGCGGAACGGCATGCCGAAGCCGTTTCGCAGGTTGTACTCGCGCTTGCTCTCGACCGGACTGTCGAGCGTGACGACGAGCGTGCGCACGCCCAGGCCCCACGCACGCGCGAGCAGGTCGCGCACCAGCGCCTCGTCCTGCCAGACATAGACCTGGAACCAGGTGCTCCCCGCGCTCGCTTCGACGATCTCCTCCAGCGAGTTGATGGCCTCCAGCGCCGCGCAGAACGGCATGCCGTTCGCGGCCGCCGCCTTCGCCAGCTCGACCTCGCCGCGATAGCACACGAGCCCCGCGCATGCCATCGGCGCCGCGATGAGCGGAAGGTCGAACGCCTGCCCGAACAGCGTGACGGCCTGCGAGCGGGTGCCGCCGCCGGTCAGCACGCGCGGGCGGATGCGCAGTGCTTCGAAGGCTTGCCGGTTGTGCCGAAGGCCGGCTTCGTCCTCGGTGCCCCTGTCGACGTATTCGAAGATCCCGCGCGGAAGCCGGCGCCTGGCGAGTTGCCGCAGTTCCGCGTGATTGAGAAAGCCGCTCATGCTGGCGCGGATTCTTGCATCGCCGCGCATTCGCCAGAAGGGTTTCCAAGCCCTCCGCGGAACGACTGTAACCATCTGTCTCCAAGTTGGGTCTCTTTCCTACATACCCCTGCAAATCGGCGTGCGAAGAAGGAGCGTGATTCCCAGAAAGGCGACGGATATGCGAGTGACGCCCCCTTTGACTGCGCCCCGGGCACCGTGACTGCCGCGCGTGTCCGCGCCGCAGAGGACGCGAGCGCCGCGGGGGCCGAAGGCGCGACCCTGCGTCGCTGGCTGTCCTCGCGCGCTCAGGCGAGTCCGTCCTCGCCGGCGCTGCTCGCGCCCGGTGGGCTCGCGTTGAGCTATGCCGAGCTCTCGGGCGTCGTCGCGCGTGCGGGCGAATGGCTCGCGTCCAGCGGCCTCAGCACGGGTTCGCGCATCGCGGTCTGCCTGCCGCATGGCGTGGCGCTCGCGCTCGCGCTCCTGGCGGTCGGCTGCCATGCGACGGCCGTCGCGCTGCATTCCGGGCTGGCGGCGTCCGAGCTGGCGGCCCTGCTGGCCGACGCACGCGCGGACGCGATGCTCGCCCTGCCGGGCGATGCGCTGGCGGCCCGTCTCGCGCGGCAGCAGGGCATCGTGCACCTCGCGCTGGATCTCGATGCGTGGCTGTCCGGTCCGCCGCCGGATGCGCACGCGCGCAAAGCCCACGGGCATGCCGGCCCCGCGCCGGACGACACCGCCTTCGTCCTCTTCACGTCGGGCACCACCGGGCCGCCCAAGCGCGTGCCGCTCAGTCATCGGCAGGTGCTGGCATCGGCGGGCAACATCGCGCGGCATCTCGCACTCACCGCCGACGACCGCGGCCTGTGCCTCATGCCCCTCTTCCACAGCCATGGCCTGGTCGGCGGGCTGCTCGCGCCGCTTGCCGCCGGATCGTCCGTGGTGTGTACGCCGGGCTTCGACGGCGCGGACTTTCTGTCGTGGATCGACGAATTCAGGCCCACCTGGTACACGGCCGCCCCCACGATCCATCGCGCGGTCGCGGATCTGGCCCGCGATGCGCACGCACGGCGCGCACCCTGGCACCCCACGCTGCGCTTCATACGCTCGGCCTCCTCGGCGATGCCGCCCGAGCTGCTGCGTCGCCTGGAGAGCCTCTGGGCCGCGCCGGTCATCGAGTCCTACGGCATGACCGAGTCCGCGACCCAGATGGCCAGCAACCCGCTGCCGCCCGGACGGCGCAAGGCCGGATCGGTCGGCCTGCCGGCGGGCGCGGAATTGCGCGTCGTCGATGCCGCGGGCCGCGATCAGCCCGCGGGAAGCGTCGGCGCCATCGTGGCGCGCGGGCCCGTGGTCTTCGGCGGCTACGAGGACGCGCCGGCGGCCAACGCCGGGGCTTTCCGCGACGGCTGGTTCGTGACCGGCGACCATGGCTGGTTCGATGCCGACGGCTATCTGTACATCGTCGGGCGCGAAGCCGACATCATCAACCGCGGCGGCGAGAAGTTCGCGCCCTTCGACGTCGAGCAGGCGCTGCTGCGCCTGCCGGCCGTCGCGCAGGCAGCCGCCTACCCCGTGCCGCATCCGACGCTGGGCGAGGACGTGCACGCTGCCGTGGTGCTGGAGCGCGGCCACCATGTCCCCGCCCAGGCGCTGCGCGCAGCGCTCTTCGGCACCATCGCCGCCTTCAAGATCCCCGCGCGCATCCACGTCCTGAGCGAGATCCCCACCAGTGCCGGCGGGAAGCTGCAACGCCGGCGGCTGCACGAGGCGATGGAGCGCGCCGCGCTGGCGGCGAGCAGCGGCGCGCGCGGCTTCACCGCCATCGAGGCCCGCGTCGCGCGGCTGTTCGCCGGACTGCTGGGCCGGCCGGTCGGCAGCCCCGACGACAACTTCCTCGCGCTGGGCGGCGACTCGCTGTCGGCCGCGCGCCTGGCGCAGACGGTCAACCGGACGTGGGGCCTGGCGCTGTCCGCGTCGGCCGCGCTGGCGGCGCCCACGGTCGCCGGCTTCGCGGCGCTGATCCAGGCCGCCATCGACGATGCCGATGCGCTCGCCGACGTGCTGCAGGCCGAGATCGATCAACGCGCGGACGACGACGTCGCGCGCCATCCCGGCGCCTAGCGCCGCCTTCTTCCCCGCACCATGGATGTGACCTCCGACCCGACTCACCCCCTGCCCGAAGGCGGGGACATCGACATGGCCCTGGTCCGGCGGCGCCTGCTCGCGCGCAAGCTCCAGCAGCAACAGCGGGCGCTGGCCGCCTCGCGGCACGCGGCAGCGGCGTCGCAGGACGCGCCGCTGTCCTTCGCGCAGGAAGGGCTGTGGTTCCTCGATCTGCTGGCGGCCGGCAGTGCGGCCTACAACATCCACTCGGTGACGCGGCTTGCGGGGCCGCTGGATGCCGCGCGCCTCGAGCAGGCCTTGCGCTCGCTGATCGCTCGCCACGCCAGCCTGCGCACCTCGTTCCACGCGACCGAGGACGGGCCGGTGCAGCGCGTCATGCGGGTCGCGGAGGCCATGGACCGCTTTCGCATGATGCGCGCCGATGCGGCGGCCGGAGGCGGCTCGGCGTCGGATGCGTCGATCGACACGCGCATCGCCGCCAGCGTGGCCCGGCCCTTCGACCTGTCGCACGCGCCCCTGCTGCGCGCCGAGCTGCTGCACCTCGGGCCGGACCACCACGTGCTGGTGCTGGTGATCCATCACATCGTCGCGGACGGGTGGTCGATGAGCATCATCCACCGCGAACTCGCGCGGCTGTACGCCCGGGGCGACGGCGCGGCATGGCCCGAGCCGGCGCTCGACTTCGCCGAGCATGCCCGGCTGCAGCGCGAGCGTTTCGAACGCGGCGAGATGGACGCGGCGCTCGACTACTGGCGCGCGAAGCTACAGGGCCTGCAGACCCTGCGGCTGCCCACCGACCGCCCGCACCCGCCGCAGGCCGGCTCGGCCGGCCGGACGCTGACGTTCCACATCGACGACGAGCTCACGGCCGCGGTGAAGGCCTTCGCGCGCAGTCAGGACGCCACGCTCTTCATGGCCCTGCTGGCGGCCTTCCAGGCGCTGCTGATGCGCTACACCGGGCAGGACGACATCGCCGTCGGCGTGCCGCTCGCGGGGCGCGAGGACCCGCGCGTGCGCGACGTGGTCGGCTTCTTCGTCAACACGCTGGTGCTGCGGGCCGAACTCGGCGGCGAGCCCTCGTACACGGCGCTGGTGCAGCGCAGCCGCCAGGCGATGCTGGAGGCCCTCACGCACCAGGCCATGCCCTTCGACCGGCTGGTGAGCGAACTCAGTCCCGTGCGCGATGCGAGCCGCAACCCGCTCTACCAGGTGTCCTTCGCCCTGGAGAACTTCGACCACCGCGTGCTGCAGCTGGAGGGCCTTGGCAGCGAACGGCTGGGCGTGCATTCGCAAAGCGCCAAGTTCGACTTCTCGCTTTGCATGACCGCGGCGGGCGATGGCCTGGAGGCCGAGATCGAATACCGCACCGACCTGTTCGATGCCCAGACCATCGAACGCATGGCGGCGCACTTCCGCCGGCTTCTCGCGGCGATGGTGGCGCAACCCGAATGCGCGGTGGCCCGGCTGCCGCTGCTGAGCGAGGCCGAGCGACAGCGTCTGCTGGTCGAGTGGAACGACAGCGCCCGCCCGCTCGCCAGCGAGCTGCCGGCGCACGTGCACGTGCGCAACCAGGCGCTGCGCACGCCCGAGGCCGTCGCGCTGCGCTTCGGCCGCGAGACCATGACCTATGGGCAGCTCGAGGCGCTGTCGCAGCAGCTCGCGCTGACGCTGCGCGCCGAGGGCGCGGGGCCCGGGGCCGTGGTCGGTGTGTGCATGAAGCGCGGCTTCGGCCTCGTGGTCGCGATGCTCGCCGTGTTCAAGTCCGCAGCCGCGCTGCTTCCGCTCGATCCGGACCATCCGCCCGACCGGCTGCGCGCCATGCTCGCCGATGCGGCGCCGATGCGCGTGCTCGCGCAGGCGCCCTTCGGCGAGGTGCTGCGCCGCCTCGACGCGCTGCCCCCGGGCGCGATCGCCGAGGTGCCGGCCGATGGCGGCGAGATGCCGCGCGCGCCCCTGCCGCCGATCGAGGAACTCAGCCGCCCGGATCACCTGGCCTACCTCGTCTACACCTCGGGCTCGACCGGCACGCCCAAGGCCGCGCAGCTCACGCATCGCGGACTCAGCAACCACGTGCTGTGGATGAACGAGGCGCTGCGGCTCGCGCCGCAGGACCGCGTGCTGCAGAAGACCTCGATCAGCTTCGACGCCTCGCTGTGGGAGTTCCTCTCGACCCTGAGCTCGGGCGCCGGTCTGGTGCTGGCGCCGCCCGACGCGCAGCGCGACATGTCCCGCCTGGCGGAGGCCATCCGCGAGCACGGCATCACCGTCGTGCAGTTCGTGCCGTCGGAGATGCGCGTGATCCTGGACGAGCCGGCGCTGCGTCGCCGCTCGCGGCTGCGCTGGGTGCTGAGCGGGGGCGAGGCGCTGGACAGCGCGCTCGCGCGCGCCTTTCGCCAGGCGCTGCCCGGCGTCACGCTCGGCAACTTCTACGGCCCCAGCGAAGCCACGGTGGACAGCGCCTGGTACGAGCTGGGCGAGCACGTGCCGCAACGCCGCACCGTGCCCATCGGGCGGCCGATCGCGAATGCGCAGCTCTACGTGCTGGATGCCTGGGGCGAGCCGCAGCCGGTGAATGTCGCCGGCGAACTCTACGTGGGCGGCGCGGGTGTGGGCCTGGGCTACCTGAACCGGCCGGCGGAGAGCGCCGCGGCGTTCGTGCCCAACCCCTTCCGGCCCGGCGAGCGCATGTACCGCACCGGCGACCTCGCGCGCTGGCTGAACGACGGCGTGGTCGAGTTCATCGGACGCAGCGACCACCAGGTCAAGTTGCGGGGCTTCCGGATCGAACTGGGCGAGATCGAGGCCGCCCTCCATGCCTGCCCCGGCGTGCGCGCGGCCGCCGCGGCGCTGCGCGAGGACCTGCCGGGACACAAGGAACTGGTCGCCTACGTCGTCGCCGCGGACGCAGCGCAGCCCGATGCGGACGCGCTGCGCGCCGAACTCAAGGCGCGCCTGCCCGACTACATGGTCCCGGCCGTCTTCGTGTTCCTGCCCGAGCTGCCGCAGCTGCCGAGCGGGAAGATCGACCGGCGCCGACTTCCGCGGCCCGAGCCGGATGCGGCGTCCTCGGACCGTGTCGGCCCGCGCTCGCCGATCGAAGCCGTGCTGCTCGAGACCTGGCAGGCCGTGCTGGGGCGGTCCGGCTTCGGCGTTCGCAACAACTTCTTCGACCTCGGCGGGCATTCGCTGCTCGCGACGCAGATCGTCTCCAGGGTCGGCGCCGCCTTCAAGATCGAGCTGCCCGTGCGCAGCCTGTTCGAGCATCCGACGATCGAGGCGCTGGCGCGGGTGGTGAAGGGGCGGCTCGACCACGCCTCGGACGGCGATGCCGCCGCCGCGAGCCCGATCGCCATCGTGTCGCGCGCGCAGCCGGCGGTCGTGTCTTTCTCGCAGCGGCGCATGTGGGCGCTGCACGAGATGGACCCGCAGGGCGCGGCCTACAACATGCGCGAGGCCCTTCGAATGCGCGGCCCGCTGCGGCTCGACGTGCTGCGCCCCGCGCTGGACGAACTGGTCGCGCGGCACGAGGCTTTCCGCACCACCTTCGAGCTGGCGGACACCGAGCCGGTGGCCATCATCGGCCGTCCGCGGGCCGCGAACCTGATCGAGGTGGACGGGCGCGCGTGGCCCGCCGGGGTGCGCGAGGAGCGCCTGGACAGCGAGGCCCGCCGCCTCGCGGCGCAGCCTTTCGATCTGCAGCGCGGTCCGCTGCACCGCTTCGTCCTCATCCGCCTGGGCGACGAGGACCACGCGCTCGTCCTGGTGATGCACCACATCATCGGCGACGCGTGGTCCTGGGGCATCCTGCTGCGCGAGCTGCAGCTGCTCTATCGCGCGGGCGTGCATGGCAAGGCGCCGCCGCCGCCGGCCGCCGGGGCGATCGACTTCATCGACTATGCGCACTGGCAGCGCCGGCACATCGGCGACGAGGTGCTCGGGCCGCAGGTGCGCTATTGGCTGCGGCAGCTGGCCGGCATGAGTCCGCTTGCGCTGCCGGTCGATACTGCCGCGGCGCATCGCTTCACGAGCGCGGGCGCGCGGGTGCGGCAGGTTCTTCCGGACGAGCGGCTGCGGCAGATCCAGCGCTTCAGCGCGCAGCACGGCATGTCGTCCTTCATGACCCTGCTCGCGGCCTTCCAGTGGCTGCTCTCGCGCTACTGCGGCCAGGACGACGTCGCGGTCGGCACGCCGATCGCCGGGCGCACCCGCGTCGAAGCCGAGGAGGTGGTCGGCTCGCTGATCAACACGCTGGTGCTGCGCTGCGTGATGCAGCCAGGACAGAGCTTCCGCGCGCTGCTGCGCGAAGTGCGCGAGACCTGCCTGGCGGCTTTCACCCACCAGGACGTGCCCCTGGACGATCTGGTCGGCTACCTGCGCGATCGCGGCCAGGGCGGGCGAATGCCCGAGGTGCGCGTGATGTTCAACGTGCTCAACACGCCCCACCAGGCGCTGGCGCTCGAGGGGCTGGAGGTCGAGGACATGCCGCTCGACCTCGGCGCGACGCAGTTCGACCTGGCGCTCACCATCGACACCGTGGGCGGCAACGTGGTGTCGCTCACCTACTCCACCGAACTGTTCACGGCCGCCGCCGCGCAGGCGCTGCTGGACAACTACCTGCACCTGCTGCAAGGCCTGATCGAGCAGCCGGACCGGCCGATGCGCGAGCTGCCGCTGTCGAGCCCCCAGGAACGGACGAGGCTGGCCGAATGGAACCGGACCGCGCGGGCCTTTGCGCGCGGACACACGCTCAACGATCTGCTGGCGCGCCACTGCGGCATCGACGCCATGGCGGTGATCCAGCGCCCGGGCGACGAGATCAGCTACGCGCAGCTGTGGTCGAGCGTGCATCGGCTGGTGCACCGGTTGCGCCGGCGAGGCATCCACCGCGGGCAGCGGGTCGGGCTCTGCCTGCCGCGCGACCCGGGCATGGTGGTGGCGCTGCTCGCCGTGCTGCGCGCCGGCGCGGCCTACGTGCCGCTCGATCCGGCCTACCCCGAGCAGCGCCTGCACGACATGGCGCAGCACGCGGGCCTGGCGCTGCTGCTGACCCGCGGCGACCTGGCCGACCGTTGGCAGGGCGTGCCCGTGCCCCGCCTGCTGCTGGACGAGGACGCGCACGAGGACGCGCCCGGCACCCCGCCACCGCCCGACGCCGAGCGCGACGCGCGGCCGGAGGACCCGGCCTACGTCATCTACACCTCGGGTTCCACCGGCCGGCCCAAGGGCGTGGTGGTGCCGCACGGGGCGGTGGTGAACTTCCTCCAGTCGATGCGGCAAGAGCCCGGCCTGCGCAAGGACGACGTGCTGGTCGCCGTGACCACGCTGAGCTTCGACATCGCCGTGCTCGAACTGCTGCTGCCGCTCGCCGTGGGCGCCGCCATCGTGCTGGCCCACCGCGAGCAGGCGACCGACGGCGCGGCGTTGCGGGCCCTGCTCGAACAGTCGGGCGCGACCGCGATGCAGGCCACGCCCTCGACCTGGCAGATGCTCATCGACGCGGGCTGGAACGGCGGTCCCGGCTTCAAGGCGCTCATCGGCGGCGAAAGCCTGAGCGCGCACATGGCGCAAGCCCTCTCGGCCCGCGCCGGCGAGCTGTGGAACATGTACGGCCCGACCGAGACGACCGTCTGGTCCACGTGCTGGCGGGTGCCCGCGGCGCCCGGCCCGATCGCGATCGGCCGGCCGATCGCCAACACCACCGTGCATGTGCTCGATGCCGCCGGCCAGCCCTGCCCCGTGGGATGCTCCGGCGAGATCTTCATCGGCGGCGACGGCGTTGCGCTGGGGTACCTGCACCAGCCCGAGCTGACGGCCGAGCGCTTCGTGCCGGACCCGTTCAGCCCGCGGCCCGGCGCGCGCCTGTACAAGACCGGCGACCGCGGCCGCTGGCGCCACGACGGCCTGCTCGAACACCAGGGGCGGCTCGACTTCCAGGTGAAGGTGCGCGGCCACCGCATCGAGCCGGGCGAGATCGAGGCCCAGCTTCGGGTGCTGCCCGAGGTGGCGCAATGCCTCGTGATGGCGCGCGAGGACCGGCCGGGCGACGTGCGGCTGGTGGCCTACGTGGTGGCGGCGCCGGGCGCGGCCGTCGACAGCGCGCGCCTCAAGGACCACCTGCGCAGCCGCCTGCCCGACTACATGGTGCCGCAGCACTGCGTGGCGCTTGCGGCCCTGCCGCTGTTGCCCAACGGCAAGATCGACCGCCATGCGCTCCCCGCACCCGTGTCCGAGGCGCGGGTGCGCCGCGAGATCCGCAGCGAAGCGCGCACGCCGGCCGAGGCCGCGCTCGCGAACGTATGGGCCGAGGTGCTCGGCCTGGACGCGCACGAGATCGATCCGCGCGACAACTTCTTCGACCTCGGCGGCGACTCCCTCAAGGCGGGACGCACGGTGATCCATTTCGAGCGCACCTCGGGCGTGCGGCTGGAGACCCAGCGCCTGATCTTCGAGACCCTGGCGCAGATGGCGCGCGGCATCGAGCTGTCGCACGCGCCGGTGGAAGCGCCGATCGCCGAGCCCGCGGGCGACTCCTGGCTGAAGCGACTGTTCAAGGGCCGTTCCTGAACGGCCGGCCGGCCGCGTGCGCGCTCAGGTGCCGCGCCGCACCCGCGCCCACCGGCGCACCCCCACGAGCACCAGCGCGGCGCCGACGATGAGCACCGTCCCCGTCAGCTCGATGCGTTCGACGTCGCCGATCAGCGCCTCGAGCGTGGAGCCGAACAGATAGCCGGCCGCGCCCACGAGCGGCGCCCACAGCAAGGCGCCGAGCAGGTTGAAGAACGCGAAGCGCCGCGGCCGCATGCGGATCGCGCCGATGGCGATCGGCCCCGCGATGCGCAACCCGTAGACGAAGCGCACGCCCATGACCACCAGCCCGTCGTAGCGCGACAGGGAGGCCAGCACGCGCTGCGCGCGTTGCGCGAGCGACGGGAAGCGCGCGAACAGCGCGGGGCCGCGGTAGCGCCCGAGCCAGTAGAAGAGCTGATCGCCGAGCGTGGCGCCGGCCACCGCCACGGCCAAGGTGAGGGGCACGGAGAGATGGCCCTGGTGGCAGGCGAAGCCCGCCAGCACGAGGATGGTCTCGCCTTCGAGCAGACAGCCGATGAAGACGGCCAGGTAGCCGTAGTCGGCGAGCACTTGAAGAACGAACGACATGCGCCTGCACCCTCCTGCGCTCATTGTGCGCCGTCCGCCAGGACAGCGCGATTGGGGACGACGCGGGTTCATGGTGCTGTCATGTGCGCTTTCCAGAATGACCGGCTCCTCGATGCCGCCCCCACTTCGCCCCATGCAACGCCTCCACTGTCCCACCGCGATCGGCGCGGCCTTGATCGCACTGTGCGTGTCGACGGGCAGCCGGGGTGCGGAGATCGACCTCGACACGATCTCGATGCCGCCCGAACCGGGGCAGCAGGCCGCCGCGCCGGCGCAGCCGCCGGCCTGGACGCCCCTGGGCGGCACCGGCGGTGCGGAGCCCGCGCCCGAGCCCGCGCGGCGCGAAGAGAACGCGGCATCCGGCGGCGCGATCTTCACGCCATTCGACGGTCCGGCGGCATCGCCGGCCACACCGCACGCGCCGCTCGCGGCGGCTTCGCAGGGCGGCGACGCCGCCGGCCTCGCCCTGACCGTCTTTGCCGTTCTCGCAGGCGTCGGCGCCATTGCATGGCTCCTGCGCAGGGCCTGAGCGCCGCGCGGGCCAGGCCGCGCGACGGGGCGCGCGCGTTCAGGTTGGCGGCGCCTCGCCCAGAAGGCGCGCACTGACCCGCACCGGCATGCCCAACAGGAGCTGCGCCATGCTCTTGCCCAGCGGATCGGTGCGAAGCGATGCCATGCCACCGCCGCCCAGCGCTTCCTCGCAGACGAAGTTGAAGGCGTCGATGCCGGGCAGCTCGTAGCGCGTGACCCGGCCATCGACGAGATGCGCGAGATGGGCGCGCACCGCCTCCGCCGTGAGCTGCGCGCGCAGCGCCGGCAGGTAGCGCGCGTGGCGCGCCATGATGCCGATGTTGGAGATGTCGCCCTTGTCGCCGCTGCGCCCCCAGGCGAGGCGGATCAGCGGGACTTCGAGGGTCTCGTCGTTCCCGATGGCGAACTCCGCCTGCGCCTCGGGCACCGCGCTCGGGGCCGGCACCGCGGTGTCCGGGGCCGCCACGTCGCAGGGCACGCGCCACGTGCGGCCCTCCATCTCCACCATCGGCGTGAACAGGGCCTTGTCGACCAGCAAGGGGAACTGCCGGATCGACATCGACACCGACGGCCGTCCGCCGCCGACGCCGGTGGTGCCCGGCGCCCACGAGGTGCCGGCCGCGGCGATCTCCTTGGCGAAGAGCTCCAGGGCCTCCTTCCTCGGGTGCGTCACCGCGACGCGCAGCACCGCCTGCCGCGGCGGGGTGGGCGTGGCGCGCGGCCCGTAGCACTGCTCGGCGCCCAGCACGTCGATGTGCGTTCCGGAGAAATCTTCCCATCCTCGCGCGGCGAGGAGATCGCGCGTGCGCTGCAGCATCGCGTCGCCGCTGCGCCGCGCCTTGGCGGCGGCTTCGAAGCCGACCACCAGCAGGTCGGCGTTGCAGCGGTAGCCCGCGGCGTAGGTCGCGGTCACCTTGAACTGGCCGGAGGGTGCGCGGCCCCTCGCGCCGCGCACCTGCACGCGGTCGGTGCCCGCGTCGGCGATGCGCACCTCGCGGAAGTCGCACACCACGTCCGGCAGCAGGTAGGCGGCCGGGTCGCCGATCTCGTAGAGCAGTTGCTCGCCGACCGTGGCGCGGCTCACCAGGCCGCCGGTGCCCGCGGGCTTGCCGACGGTGAAGCTGCCGTCCTCGGCGCACTCGACGATCGGATAGCCGATGTGCGCCCAGTCGGGCACGCGGTCCCAGTCGGTGTGCAGGCCGCCGGTGGCCTGGCATCCGCACTCGATGATGTGGCCGGCCAGGCTGCCGCCGGCCAGGCGGTCCCAGTCGGTGGCGCGCCAGCCGAACTCGTGCAACAGCGCGCCCAGCGTGACCGCGCTGTCGACGCAGCGGCCGGTGATCACGATCTGCGCCCCTTCGTCCAGCGCGCGGGCGATCGGCGCCGCGCCCAGGTAGGCGTTCGCACTCAACAGCCGCGCGGGCAGGCGCTCGCCGGTCGTCATGTGGCCGGCCCCGCGCTCGCGCAAGTCATCCACCAGCGGCATGGCGTCGTCGCCGGTGACCACGGCGATGCGCACCTGCACGCCCAGGCTGGCCGCGAGCTTTTCCAGCGCGGCGGCGCAGGCGCGCGGGTTGACGCCACCTGCGTTGGAGATCACGCGGATGTTCCGCCGCGCCACCGCCGGCAACACCGCGGCCATGGCGGTGGTCACGAAGTCGGTGGCGTAGCCCAGCTCGGGGTTCCTGAGCTTCGCGCCCGCGAGCAGCGACATGGTGAGCTCGGCCAGGTAGTCGAACACCAGGTAGTCGATCTCGCCCTTCTCGACGAGCTGCGGCGCGCCGACGGAACTGTCGCCCCAGAAGCCGCTGGCGCCGCCGATCCTGACTGTCTTGGCTGCCACGGCCTCACTCCGGCTGGATGCCCGCGGCGCGGATCACCTTGCCCCACTTGAGCGATTCCTCGGCCTGGAATCGGGCCAGCCCCTCGGGCGTGCTGGTCGCGACTTCGCCGCTGGTGGCCTCCTGGTAGGCCGTCACGGCGGGCAGGGCGGAGATCTTGGTCATCATCTCGTTGAGCTTGCCGGTCACCGAGGCCGGCGCGCCGGGCGGCAGGTAGACGGCCGTCCAGTACGACATGTCGTAGCCCTTCACGCCGGCTTCTTCCACCGTGGGCACGGTGGGCGCCGAGGCCAGCCGCCGGGTGCCGCTCACGGCCAGGGCGCGCAGCTTGCCCGAGTTCACCTGCGGCAGCGCGGTGGGGGCGTCGGCGAACATGAAGTCGACCTGCCCGCCGAGCAGGTCGGTGATGGCCATCGGGTTGCTCTTGTAGGGCACGTTGGTGACGTCGATGCCCGCCATCTGCTTGAGCAGTTCGCTCGCCACGCGGCTCGACGAGCTGCCGCTGCCGAAGTTCAGCTTGCCCGGCGACGCCTTGGCCGCGGCGATCAGGTCCGACACCGACTTGATGGGCGACGCGGGATTGACCATCAGCAGCATGTGCCCCTTGGACAGCAGCGCCACCGGCGTGAAGTCCTTCACCGGGTCGTAGGGCAGCTTCTTGAAGAGGTGCTCGTTGGCGGCGTGGGTGGTGTTGGTGGTCATCAGCACCGTGTAGCCGTCGGGCGCGGCCTTGGCCACGTATTGCGCGGCGATGAAGCCGCTCGCCCCGGCCCGGTTGTCCACGATCACCGGCACCTTGTACTCGGTGCTCAGCGCCTGTCCCATCGCCCGCGCCTGCTGGTCGGTGCCGCTGCCGGCGGCGAAGGGCACCACGATGGTGATGGGCTTGCTGGGGTACGCCTGCGCGTGCGCCAGCGAGGCGCCGCACAGGGCTGCGACGGCGAGGAGGGCGGCCGATCCGAAGGTCTTGTGAAGGGTGTTCAGCATGGGGTTGTCTCTTTGTCTCTGTCAGTGGGGTGAGTGTTGCCAGTGGCGAATCAGTGCCGCAGGCGGCCCAGCGTGCCGCCGCGCATCAGCTTGCCGGGGAGCGGATGGCCGACGATGCGCTCGGCCATGCGCGCGCATTCCGCCAGCGCGTCGAGGTCGATGCCGGTGTCGATGCCCATCTCCTCGCACAGGAAGGCGAGGTCCTCGGTGCAGATGTTTCCGGCGGCGCCGGCATGGCCCGCGAAAGGACAGCCGCCCAGGCCGGCACAGGCGCTGTCGAAGGTGTCGATGCCCATCTGCAGGCCCATCAGTGCATTGGCCATCGCGGTGCCGCGCGTGTCGTGCAGGTGCAGCCCGAGGCGCAGCGCGGGCCAGCGCTCGCGCACCGCGCCCACCACTGCCGCGATGCTGTTCGGGTTGGCCCAGCCGACGGTGTCGGCCAGGCGCAGGATCGGCAAGCGAAGACCGAATTCACGCAGCAGCGCCAGCAGTTCCGCGACGCGGTCGACCACCCGCCGCACCGGGATCGCGCCCTCGATGTTGCAGCCGAAGGCGGTGGTGACGATGCCGCTCGCCACCGGGATGCCGCGCGAGACGCAGAAGGCCAGCGTCTCGCGCTGCGCCTGCAGCAGGTCGGCGGTGTTCCGGCCGTTGTTGCGGACGGAGAACGCCTCGGAGGCGCTGGTGCGCACCGCGCCCTCGATGTCCAGCGGCGTGGCCAGCGCGCGCTCCAGCCCGCGCTGGTTGAGCCAGAGGCCCGTGTAGCGGACGCCCTCGCGCCGGCGCAGGGTGCGGGCCACGGCCTCCGCGTCCGCCATGCCCGGCACGCGCACGGGGTCGACGAAGGAGACGCACTGCACCTCGCGCAGGCCGGTGTCGGCCAGCGCCTCGATGAAGCGCACCTTGTCGGCCGTGGCGATGGGGCCGGGCTCGATCTGGAAGCCTTCGCGCGGGCCTTCCTCGTACAGGTGCACGCGGCGCGGCAGGTCAGCCATGCGTCCTGCCCTCCATCGCGGGCAACTCGAACGCGGCGTTGTGTTCGCCCAGCCGCGGGGCCACCGCGCGGTGCGTCGGTCTGCGGCCGTCGATGGACATGGGAAGGCTCGTGAGCCGGAAATCTTCGCCGGGCACGGGTTGCTGCATGCCGAGGACCTCGACCTGCGGGTGGGCGAGCGCCTCCGGCACGCTGTGAACCGGCGCGCACGGCACGCCCGCGGCATTGAAGCGGGCGATCCATTCCGAACGCGCGCGCTCGCGCAGGAGCGGCGCGAGCTGGTCGACCAGGGCCCCCTTGTGGGCCAGGCGCGCGCGGTTGGTGGCAAAGCGCGGGTCCGCGACCCAGTCGCCGCGGCCGAGCTCGTGCGCGAGCTTGGCGAACAGGCGGTCGTTGCCGCAGCAGATCAGAAGCGGAGCGTCCGCGGTGTCGAACGCCTCGTAGGGCACGAAGCCCGGATGCCCCGAGCGGTGCCGGTCGGGCAGGCGGCCTTCGTTGGCATAGGCATCCGCCTTCTGGCCGGTCCAGGTCAGCGCGGTCTCGAGCAGCGAGGTGTGAACGATCCCTCCCCTGCCCGTGCGCTGGCGCCGCTGCAGCAGCGCCAGCGCGCCGATGACCGCCCACATGCCGGTGCCCTGGTCGCAGACCGAGGCGCCCGTGCGCATCGGCGGATCCTCCGGGCCGCCGTTGATGGCCGACAGCCCGCTGAACGCCTGGATCAGCGGCTCGTAGCCCGGCTGCATGCGCATGGGCCCCACGTGCCCGAAGGCCGAGATCTCGCAATAGATGAGCCCAGGGTGGCGCGCGCACAGGCGCTCCCCGTCGATGCCCAGCGCCTCGGTGACGCCCGGGCGCAGGTTGTGGATGAGGATGTCCGACTCGGCGGCCAGCCGCTCGAACGCCGCCAGGCCCTCGGCGCGCTTGAGATCGATCGCGACCGACTTCTTGCCGCGATTGAAGATGTGGAAGTTCAGCGCGTCGCCATGGCGAAACGCCGGCCCCATGTGGCGCGCATCGTCGCCGCCTTCGACCCGCTCGAGCTTGACGACGTCGGCGCCGAGGTCCGCGAGGATGGCTCCGGCGAACGGCCCGGCCAGCACCTGCCCGAGCTCCAGGACGCGAACGCCCTCGAGAATTCTTTGCATCGGCTTTCCTGTCTCCTTGATGAAGCCGGATTCTGGGGAGGCGGTCCTGATGTGGGAAGAACAATATTCCTATATCTCTGATAACGTCGGCGCATCAATCGCCAGGACGCGCCGTGCGCATCAATCTCACGCTCCAGCAGCTCGAAGTCTTCGTTGAAGTGGCCAGGACCGCCAACTTCCGGGCCGCGGCCCTGGCGCTGCACGTGTCGCAGCCCGCGCTGAGCCGGACCGTGAAGGTCATCGAGGACGCCATCGGCGCGCGCCTGTTCGACCGCGACACGCGCCATGTCGAGCTCACGCCCGCGGGGCGCGAACTGCTGCCGATCGCCGGGCGCATCCTCGAGAACTTCAACAGCGCCTTCAGCGAACTGTCCCAGTTCCTGGAAGGGCGCAGCGGCCACGTGACGGTGGCGGCGCTGCCGTCCACCGGCGTCGCGCTGCTGCCGCCTGCGATCGCCGGGTTCCGCCGGCATTCGCCGCAGGTGCAGTTCTCGTTCATCGAAGGGCCGGCGGAGTTCGTGCGGGCGGCGGTGGACGAGGGCCGCGCGGACTTCGGCATCAGCGTGCGGCCCGGCGCCCACGAGCCGCTGCAATACCGCCACCTGTTCGACGACACCTTCGTGCTGCTGTGCCGGCGAGACGATCCGCTGGCGCGGCGGGCATCGGTCTCGTGGTCCGTGTTCAGCGGCCGGCCCTTCATCGCCAGCGGCACCCGAAGCAGCATCCGCCCGATCACCGACGCGGCCTTCCTGCAGAAGGGAATGCACGTGGTGCCGACGCTGGAGTACCCCAGCGTGGCCGCCAGCGGCGCGCTGGTGGCCGCGGGCCTGGGCCTGACCGCGCTGCCGCGGCTCGCCCTTCACCTGATCAAGAACGATGCGCTCGCGGCAGTGCCGCTGCAGCGGCCCGGCCTCTCGCGGCCGATCGGCCTGGTCACGCGCGCCGGCCGCTCGCTGTCGCCCGTGAGCCGGGCGTTCATGGAATCGCTGGCCGAACTGAACCCGGGCCGATGACGAGGCCCCTTCAGTCGAATCGCGCCGGGGCCGGGCTTCAGGCGTGCAGGTGCAGTGCCATCGCGGGGTCGCTCACGCTGTCCTTGCCGGTTTCGACGCGGCCGGCGAAGCGGCGCTCGAAGTTGTCGCCGGTCACGGTGAAGTCGTACCAGCGGCCGCTGCCGTCGAGGTTCCAGTGCAGCTGGCCGGTGGCACCGGCGCCGACCTCCAGCGTCCAGGGGCCGTCGGTGCGGTAGGCGTTGGCCTGCACCGTCACGCGGCCGGCCGCGCGGCCGCCGTTGCGCACCTTGACGTAGACCGCTCCCGTGGCCGGCTCGTAGCAGACCTGCACCTCGGGCTTGAAGCCGGCGGCGTCCCACGCCAGCGCATCGCCCTTGAAGGTGCGCACATAGCCGTTGGGGCCGTAGACCCACAGGTCGTACTTGCCGCTGTCGGTGGCGGCGGTGTTCCAGTCGTCCTGCAGCTGCTTGCCGGCCTCCACCGTGTAGCGGCGCGGGATCCGGTCCAGGTGCAGCTTGTCGTAGACATGGAACACCGCGCCCTGCTTGCCGGAGTTGGCGAAGACGAGCGACAGCGAACCGCGGCTCTCGACGCGCGCGCTGGTGTGCAGCTCGTAGGGCAGCGCGCGCGACAGGCGCGTGCCGGGCTCCTGGTACAGCGGCTGCGGCGTGGCGGGCGCGGTGGTCACGGCGCCGGTGTTGGCGAGCGCGCGCTGCGCGGTGTTGACCGCCTCGAAGTTGCTCGTGATGGGCATCGTCGGCACGGTCGGGTCGTTCGGGTTCACGAAGTTGAAGCACGAGGTCAGGTCCCCGGCCACGGCGCGGTGCCACGGGCTGATGGCCTCCACCGTGACGCCGAAGCGCTTCTCCAGGAACATGCCGATCGACGTGTGGTCGAACACCTGCGAATCGACCCAGCCGCCGCGGCTCCACGGCGAGACCACGTACATCGGCACGCGCGAGCTCATGCCGTACGGACGGATGCTGCCGCTGATGGTGTCGCTCGCCGTGAGGTACTTGGTGCCCACCGGGCCGCCGTTGTCGAAGTACTCGCCGTCCAGGGGCACGGTGGACTTGCCCATCAGCGTGCCGTTCGCGTCATACGACGGCACGGCCGGCATCGCCACGTGGTCGAAGAAGCCGTCGTTCTCGTCGAAGGTGATGAAGAAGGCGGTCTTGCTCCAGACCTCGGGGCTGGCGGTGAGCGCGTCCAGCACCTGCGCGACCAGGTTGGCCCCGCCACTCACGCCGCCGTTGCTGCCGGGATGCTCGGCCAGGTACTGGGTGGGCAGCACCCACGAGACCTGCGGCAAGGTGCCGTCGAGCACGTCCTGGCGCAGCTTGTCGAGGAAGGTGGTCGAGCTGGCGCTGCCGAGCGTGACGGTGTTCAGCCCGCCCGTGACCGTGCCGGGTCCGGTCAGGCCGTGCTCGTAGATCGGCGAGCCCGGCTGCGCGGTGCGGAAGCTCTTGAAGGCCAGGCAGCCGTGCATCGCGCCCGTCCAGTTGTCGTTCATGTTCTGGTAGATGTGCCAGGTGACGCCCGCCTTCTGCAGCACGTCGGGCAGCGTGTCCCATTCGAAGGCGGAGTTGGTGTACTTGTAGTTGTAGGCACTGGTGGCCGGGTCGATCTGGCCCGAACCGTCGGCCTGCTGCGCGCGGCCCTCGACCCAGTTGTAGGGACTGGGCCAGCAGCGCGAGTTGACCGGCTCGGCATCCGTGTCGGTGCAGTTGATGCCCTGCTTGCGCAGTTCCGGATTGAAGTTGGAGCCGGACCAGAACACGATGCGGTTCGGGTCGGTGCCGGTGAGCACGGAGCAGTGGTAGCCGTCGCAGATCGTGAAGGCGTCGGCCAGCGCGAACTGGAACGGGATGTCCTCGCGCAGGTAATAGCCCATCGTCGCCTGGTTCTTGTACTGGATCCAGCGATCCATCTTGCCCTGCTGCCAGGCGGCCTGCTGGTCGGGGAAGTTGTGCGGCGTGCCCGATCCGATCAGGGCATTGGCCACGCGTGAATCGCGGCGGAAGGGCTGGATGTCCGGGCCGCCGGCCACCGGGTTGGGCTGGAAGAACACCGACTTGCCGGTCGCGAGCGGAATCGGGAAGCGGTCGCCGAAGCCGCGCACGCCGCGCAGGGTGCCGAAGTAGTGGTCGAAGCTGCGGTTCTCCTGCATGAGGATCACGATGTGCTTGATGTCCTTGATCGTGCCGGTCTCGACCGCCGCGTCGGCGGCGAGCGCGCGGCGGATCGACGGCGGCAGCACCGAGAGGGCCGAGGCGGCGCCCAGCGCGCCGGCGGATTTGCGCAGGAAGTCGCGGCGGGGAAGGGAGTTCGTCATGGTGTTCTGTGGTTGCGTGATGGGAACGTGAGGAGTTCGAAGCGTCTCGCTGGCCGCGCTCAGGGCGCGCAGCTCAGCACCGGGGCGGACGGCGAATCCGGCGTGGACGATGGCGGGTTCTGCGTGCCGGGCGCGGACGCCACGGGCGAGCCGGAACCGCCGCTGCCGCCGCCGCAGGCGGCCAGCGCGGCGAGAACGAGAGCGGCAGCCAGGCCACGCAGTGAAAGGACGAGGTTCATGGGTTGCTTTCCTTTGCGGTCGATGAAGGAGGTTGAACGGACAAGGGCACGGGCCGATGCGAGAACTTTAGAAATCGCTCGTGACAGGAAAATGAAACAAGCTCATTCGATTTATCAACTTCGACTGAGACAAGCTCAATAGAATCTCCGCCACCGCGCGCGGTCCATCGCGCGCCCCGATGCCATGAACTCCACCGACGATCTCCCCTCCCCCCGCCACCTGATCCTGGACCTCGACGGCACGCTCATCCGCGAGGACGAGCCGCTGCCCGGCGCGGCCGAACTCCTTGCGCGCTACCGCGGGCGCTGCGTGATCGTGTCGAACAACTCCACCCACACCGCCCGCGGCGTGGCCCGCCGGCTCGCGCGCATGGGGCTCGCGATCGAGCCCGCGCATGTCGTGCTCGCGGGCGAGTCCACCGTGGCGCACCTGCGGCGCGCGCATGCCGATGCGCGCATCCTGCTGGCGGCGAGCCGGTCGCTGCGGCGCCATGCGCTTGCGCAGGGCTGCACGCTGGTGGAGGCCGACGCGGACCTGGTGGTGCTGGCGCTGGACCCGCACTTCAACCACGCGCGGCTCGCGCGCCTGGCGAACGAACTGCGCCGCGGCGCGCGGCTGATCGCGACGAATGGCGACGACAACCACCCCGGCCCCGGCGGCACCCTGGTGCCCGAGACCGGCGCGCTGCTGGCCGCGCTGACGGCGGCGAGCGGCGTGGCGCCGATGGCCGTCCTGGGCAAGCCCGGCCCGCTGCTGTTCGAGGAAGGCCTGCGCCGTCTCGGCCCCGGGGCGACGCGCGCGAACACCATCGTGATCGGCGACAACCCCGCCACCGACCTGCGCGCTGCTCGTGGGCCCGCGTCCCGAGGCCGATGCGGCCAGCCTGGCCGAACTGGCGGATCGGCTCGAGCGGCCGACGCCCAGGGGAGCGCCGGGCCGCCCCGGGTTGTCTTGTCCCCCTCGGGGAGCGGGCTGGGCGTAGCCCGGCCCTGGGGGGCACTCAGTACCGCTTGAGCGACAGCACGTCGAAGGTCTGGCGCAAGGTCTTCACCGAGGTCTCGTAGTCGCTGAGCGCCAGGCAGGCGATGAGCGCATCGATGATCGCCAGCTGCGCCAGCCGGCTGGTCATGGCCTCGGTGCGGAAGCTGGTCTCGCGCGCCATGGTGAACAGCAGCACGTCGCAGAAAGCCTGGATCGGCGACTTGCCGAAATTGGTGATGCAGATGGTCGACGCGCCCGCCTCCTTGGCCAGCCGCGTCGCGGTCACCGTCTCGTGCGTGCTGCCCGAGTGCGAGACGGTGAGCACCGCCACGTCGGGCCCGGTCAGCGAGGCGCTGATCGCCTGCACGTGCGAGTCGACCGCCACCGTGGCCTTCAGGCCGATGCGCAACATGCGGTAGTGCGCATCCTCGGCGATGGTGGCGGCGCTGCCGATGCCGTAGATCTCGATGCGCTTGGCCCGGCGCAGCAGGCGCACCGCCTGCTCCATCGCCTTGACGTCGAGCGCGCCCTGGGTGTCGTGCAGGGTCTGGATGTTGCTCTGGAAGATCTTGCGCACCGTGGTCTCGACCGGGTCGCCGGGTTCGAGGTCTTCGTGGATGAACTGCACCGGCCGAACCAGCTCCTGCGCGAGCGCGATCTTGATCTGCTGGAAGCCCGTCGCGCCGAGGTTCTTGCACAGGCCGACGATGCTGCCTTCGCTCGAACCTGTGCGTTCGGCCACTTCGCTGACCGACATGTGCACCACCTCCTGCGGGTTCTGCGCGATGAAGGCCGCGATGCGCTGGCCCACGGGGCCGAGCGAGTTCCACAGGCTCTCGATGCGCGCGAGCACGGCCGAGATCGGCGCGCCGCTGTCGTGCCCCGGGCCCGCCGCCTTGCCGGCGGGGGCGCCGGCTGCGTGGGACTTCGGGGAGGCGGTCGGCGACTGGGATTTCATGGCGAAAGCTTAGCGGCTTCGCGTGATGGTCGATGAAGCGCCGCCCGCGCTAGCCCATCAGGAGCGCTTCGTACTCGTGCATGAAGTGGTGCAGCGAGCTTTCCACCACCGTGGCAGCGCCATCGATCAGCCCGCAGCGGCCGCTGCCCGGTAGCAGGCGGCACAGGTTGGCCAGCGACGCGAGGTCGCTGCGAACGCCGCGCCCGGTGTCGATGCGGTTGAGCACGCGCGCGAGCTGGAAGGTGCCGCCCTTGCAGGGCGGGCATTGGCCGCACGAGCCCTGCGCGAAGAAGTTCACGTACTCGGCCACCTTGCGCACGATGCTCGTGCCCTCGGAGACCACGATCATCGCGCCCGTCCCCAGGCGCGAGCGCCGATCGCGCACCGAATCGAAATCGAGCGGCACATCGAGGTCGCCGCGCGTGAGCAGCGTGTTGGAGGGCCCGCCCGTGAAGACCGCCTTGAACTCCTTGCCTTGCAGCATGCCCCGGCCGTGGACGAAGACCAGTTCCTCGAGGGGCGTTCCCATGGGCAGCTCGTACAGCCCGGGCCGCAGCACGTCGCCCGAAAGCGAGTAGAGCTTGGTGCCCGACGCATGGCCGAGCCCGAGGCCGCGATACCACTCGGCGCCATGGCGCAGGATGCCCGGCAGGTGCGCCAGCGTCTCGGTGTTGTTGACGACGGTGGGCGCCCCATGCACGCCGTGCTCGGCCGGGAACGGCGGCTTGCGGCGCGGGAACGGAAAGCCCCCTTCGACGGTCGCGATCACGGCCGTCTCCTCGCCGCCGATGTAGAGCCCGGAGCTCTCCACCACCGAGAGCGACAGCGCCCCGCCCAAGAGCGCCTCGATGCTCGCGAAGTGCGCGTGCCCGCGCCACTGGCGCACGGCTTCGCGCGCCGCGGCGAGGGCGCGCGGCTGGTGCGGATTCACGTAGAGCACCACGTGGTTGGCGCGCGTGGCCACGGCGGCGATGAGCGCGCCTTCGACGACCTGGTGCGGCGTGTGCTCGAGCAGGAAGCGGTCCTTGAAGGTGCCGGGCTCGTCCTCGTTGCCGTTGCAGATGACCCACTTGTCGCCGCGCGGCGCGGCGGCCACCGGCGCCCACTTGCGATGGGTGGCGAAGCCGGCGCCGCCCATGCCCCGGAGGTCGGCGCGCTCGATCTCGGCCATCACCGCGTCCGGCGCCTGCAGCGCGCGGGCCAGGCCCTCGCCGCCGCCATGCGCGAGCCACGCGTCGAGGTCCGCGCCGACCAGGACGTCGTCCTTCAGCATGACCTGGTTGGGCTCGTTCATCGATTCGGTCCTCGCCACGCCGCGTTCAACGGATGCCCGCCACGCCGCGCGCGCGCTCCTTCGCCCGCACGCCCGCATCGGCGCGCAGGTCGAAATGCGCATAGTCGGGAAAGAGCCGCGGCGAGCGCGCGTCCAGCGGCAGGCCCGCCAGCATCAGCTCGCGCTGCCAGGCATGGACATGCGCGATGCCGGCCCGGCCGCTCGCGACGCTGCCGGCCGATTCCGCGGCCTTCGCGCCGGCGCGCCGTCCCATGCTCAGGATGTCGAGCAGCGCATTGCCCATCAGGCGGTTGCGGCCGTGGATGCCGCCGCTCAGCTCGCCCACGCAGTACAGGCCCGCGATGCCGGTGGCGCCATGCCGGTCGATCGCGACGCCGCCGTTCTGGTAGTGCAGCGTCGGGTAGACCAGGAAGGGCTCCTCGGCCGGGTCGTGGCCGCACTTGCGTGCGAGGTGCCGCAGCGTGACGAGGCGCTGCGCGAGGATGCCGGGGTTCTCGCGCTCGAGCGTCGGCGTGTCGAGGAAGACGCCGAGCCGCCCGCCGCGCTCGATGCCGCGCCCCTCGCCGCATTCGCGCAGGACGGCCGAGGCCACCACGTCGCGCGGCTGCAGCTCGTCGACGAAGCGCTCGCCCTGGCCGTTGATCAGTTTCGCGCCCGCCGAGCGCGCGGCTTCGGAGATCAGCCCGCCGGCCAGGTGGGGCGGGTAGGCGATGCCGGTCGGGTGGTACTGGAACGAATCGAGCTCGCGCAGCCTGGCGCCCAGGCGGTAGGCGAGCACCAGGCCGTCGGCGGTGGCGCCATAGTGGTTGGAGGTCGGAAAGCGGTTGAGGTGCAGCCGCCCGGCGCCGCCGGTCGCGAGGATCACCGCGCGCGCCCTCACCATCACGAAGCTGCGCCACTCGAGGTTGTAGACCACCGCGCCGACGCACTGCCCGTGCTCGTCGGACAGCAACTCCACCGTGGGGCAGCGGTTCCAGACCGCGATCGCGGGGTCGAGGTCCACCGCTTCGCGCAGCACGCGCATCATTTCGAGGCCGGTGTAGTCGCGGTACGAATGGATGCGCGCCGCCGAGGCGCCGCCCGGCTTCTTGCGCAGCAGCCGGCCGCCGAGCGGGCGGTCTTCCTCGAGATCGAACATCATGCCGAGCCGGATCAGCCAGCGCAGCACGTCCGGGCCGTCCATCACCATCTGGGCGACGAGCTCGGGCTCGGCGCAGAAGTGGCCGGCGCGCAGGGTGTCTTCGAAGTGGCGCTGCGGGCTGTCGTCCGCTCCCACGGCGGCCTGGATGCCGCCCTCGGCCATCACGGTATTGCTGTCGCCCAGGCGCAGCTTGGTGGCGAGGACCACCTGCGCACCCTGCCGCGCCGCGGTCAGCGCCGCGGCACAGCCCGCGCCGCCGCCGCCGATCACCAGCACGTCGGTGGTCACCAGTTGTGCGCCGGCGATGTCGATGTCGTCGATCAGCGAGTTGGCCTGGAGCTGGCGCGCGAGCTCGGGCTGGCACGGGTCGCCGCGGTTGACGCCGACGGCCAGCGCCACGCGTGCATGAGCGCCGTGGTCGGGGTGCCAGTCCCTGAGCAATTGCTCGACCGGCACCGCATCGCCGCGAAGCGCCAGCGCCCTGCCCGCACGATAGTTGCGGCGCGCTTCTTCGTACGGTATCGAGGCGGCCATGGTCTGCTGCTGCTATCGATCAGCGCGGCGGCCGCGCGCCCGGCGCGTCGAGATCGATCGTCATCTCGCCGCGCTCGATCTCCTCCAGCCGCCGCATGAGGTCGGCGGGCCGCAGCGTGAGGCTCGCGATCGTGCGGCGCACGAACAGGCCGAGATGGTTCGGGCGGATGTGTTCCGGGCAGGCCAGCGTGCAGAGGTTGCACATCACGCACTCGTCGAAGACCTGGCCGGCCGCGCCCAGCTCGCCCTCCACCGCGAGGTTGACGCCGCGCTGCACTTCGAGCCCCTTGGGGCAGGCGCGGTCGCAGCCGCTGCAGTGGCGGCAGTGCGGCGCCTCGGGGAAGAACTCGAGCAGCTTGCGCGGCGCCTGCCAGCTGTCGGCGAGATCCTCGATCCGGTAGGCGCGCCGGTTGGAGGGCGTGAGGTAGTCGAGGAACGCGACCTGCATGCCTTCTTCGACGACGGTCTCGCAGGCGAGCTGCGTTTGCACGTCGTGCTGGCCGGCGCGCCGGACCATCACGCGGCACGAGCCGCACACCCCCTGGCCCATGCATCCGACGCCCTCGACGAGCGTCTCTCCCGCCTGCACGAAGGCCTGCAGGATCGAGCTCGTGGCCGCGGCCTCGATGGAGCGGCCTTCGACAATGAGGTGGACGATCGCGTCGGTCATTTTCTTCGCCGGCGGGGGGTTGCATCCTCGTGGGGCGAGGCGATGAAACCATAGCACAGCGACGTCCCGGCGCAGCGATTGCACGCAGCGCGTGCGGGGAACGCGCACCCACGCCGAGGGAAGGAAAGGGACAGTCCGAGGCATCGAGGGGACCGATCCGCACGGATCGGTGCCGAAGCGCCCTCTACCAGCGCCCGCGAACTGTCTGGCGCCATCCTGCATCAGGATTCTTACAGAAGGATGAAGACGAGCTGCATGAAGCGTCTTGCGAAGCAGAGTGGCCCTCGCTACGATCCAACGGCTCGTTCTCGAAGAACTACTGCTTGCCAGATCATCGGCGCCCCACGGCCTCGGCCGACCCGGGCCTGCCTTGGACACGAACGAACAGGAGCCCTGCGATGAAGTTCCGTTCCTTCCCCGACACCTGTTGCGGATGCGCCGGCCAGAAGCGCCGGTGCGGCCTGTCCCCCGATGCATGAAGGGTCCCGCCGCTTCGCGTGGCGAGCGATCGGTGCCGCGCTGCTGAGCGCGTGTGGCGGCGCCAGCCTCCCCGTGTGTGCGCAATCCAGCACCATCCCCTCGTTTCGCGACGTCGACTCCCTCGAAGCCCGCGTGCAGGGCTGCGTCACCTGCCACGGCCAGAGCGGCCAGGGCGCCGACAACGGGTACTTCCCGCGCATCGCCGGCAAGCCCGCGGGCTACCTGTTCAACCAGCTCGTGGCCTTTCGCGACGGCACGCGGCGCTATCCGCCGATGAACTATCTGGTGGCCTATCTGCCCGATGCCTACCTCAAGGAGATCGCCCAGCACTTCGCGAGCCAGCGCCCGCCCTTCGCGCCGCCGACGGCGATCCAGGCTGACGCCGAAGCGCTGCGCCGGGGTGGCACGCTCGTGACGAGCGGCGATGCGGCCAAGGGCATTCCCGCCTGCGTGGCCTGCCACGGCGCCGGGCTGACGGGCATGGAGCCCGGCATCCCGGGCCTGGTCGGACTGCAGCCGACCTACGTCGTTGCGCAGCTCACGCGCTGGCGCGTCGGCGAGCGCCACGCGGCCGAGCCCGACTGCATGAAGCGCGTGGCCACGCGCCTGGGCGACGCGGACATGAACGCCGTGGCGGCGTGGCTGTCGCAGCGGCCACCGCCCAAGGACCCGTCGCCCGAGGCGTCCAACCTCGTTCGCATGCCTCTCGCATGCGGCAGCCAGCGGTGAACGCGATGAAGGTCGCATTGCGCATCTTCCTGGCGCTCGTGGTGCTCGCCCTGGTAGGCGCCGCCATCGTCTGGTGGCTGCGGCCGGCGGCGCTGCCCGAAACCGGCCGCACCCCAGCGCGGGACGCGACCTCCGAGATCATCAGCCGCGGCGAGTACCTCGCGCGCGCCGGCGATTGCGTGGCCTGCCACACCGAGCCGACGGGCAAGCCCTTCGCCGGCGGCCGGGCCATGCCGACGCCTTTCGGCTCGCTCTTCGTGCCGAACATCACGCCCGACGACGAGACCGGCATCGGCCGCTGGAGCCCCGACGACTTCTACCGGATGATGCACACCGGCGTCTCGCGCGACGGCACGCTGCTGTACCCGGCGATGCCCTTCGCCTCCTACACCAAGGTCACGCGGGCCGACTCGGACGCCATCTTCGCCTACCTGATGTCGGTGACGCCGGTGCGCCAGCAGAACCGTCCGCACGAACTCAAGTTCCCCTTCAACAACCGCGACCTGCTGATCGGCTGGCGCACGCTGTACTTCAGGGAAGGCGAGTTCGTCCCCGATCCGAACCAGAGCGCCGAATGGAACCGCGGCGCCTACCTGGTGCAGGGCCTCGGCCACTGCGCGATGTGCCACACGGCCATCAATGCGCTGGGCGGATCGAGCGAATCGAAAGCCTTCGAGGGCGGCATGATCCCGAACCAGAACTGGTATGCGCCCTCGCTCACCTCGAACCGCGAGGCGGGCCTGGGCAACTGGGAGATCCAGGACATCGTGGACCTGCTGCAGGTCGGCGCCTCGCACCGCGGCACCACCTACGGCCCGATGGCGGAGGTGGTCTACAACAGCCTGCAGTATCTGAGCGACGAGGACGTGCGGGCCATGGCCGTGTACCTCAAGGCCCTGCCGCAGCGCGATTCGGAAGCGCCGCCGACGAGCCAGGCGCGGCTCGTGAGTCCCACCGTGATGGAGGCGGGGCGCAAGATCTACGGCACGCAATGCGCGATGTGCCACGGCGAGGAGGGCAAGGGGCATCCGCCGGCCTTCCCGCCGCTGGCGGGCAACCAGTCCATCACGATGGCCTCGCCCGTCAACTCGATCCGCATGGTGCTCAACGGCGGCTACGCGCCCGGCACGCGCAAGAACCCGCGTCCGCACGGCATGCCGCCCTTCAGCCACGTCCTCGACGACGACGAAGCCGCCGCCGTCGTGACCTACATCCGCGTGGCCTGGAACAACAGCGGCACGCCGGTCGACGCGGCCCAGATCAGCGAACTCCGGAAACTGCTGCCGGAATGACGAAACAAGACATGTCCAGCACTCCCGAGCAAGAGGAAGACCGCCGCGTCGACGAGATCGTGCGCCGCGGGCCCGCGGGCGCGTTTGCGGTCGCGGGCATCGCCACCGCCATCGTCGTGGCGATCTACTTCATCTTCTATTTCGCGGCGTACCTGCCGCGGGGTGCGGTCCAATGAGCGCGACCATGCCGCCCTCGCACGAGTCCGAGGCGATCGCCGTCGCGGCCGAGCGGCGCTGGACGATCGTCGTCGGCGTCATCATCGCGGTGCTCGTGCTGATGATGATCGTCACCGGCCTGCACTGGGCCTCGATGCCGCCGTCGCGCGTGGAAACCATCGACGTGAAGACGGTGCATGTGCGCGGCGAGTTCGTCGAGAGCAACCTCGGCACGGCCATCGAGGCGGACGACCGGGTCGTGGTGCGCCTGGTCGCACAGCAGTATTCCTTCGAGCCGCAATGCATCGTGGTGCCGGCCGAAACGCCCGTGACCTTCCGCGCCACGGCGACGGATGCCATCCACGGCTTCATCATCGGGCGCACCAATGCCAACACGATGGTGGTGCCGGGCTTCGTGGCGACCTTCACGACCTCGTTCCGCAGGACCGGCGAACAGCTCATGCCCTGCCACGAGTACTGCGGCACCGGCCACGAGGCCATGTGGGCGCGCGTGCAGGTGCTGCCGCGCGACGAGTTCCTGGCCCGCGCGCGGCCGGGGGAAAGGCTCCGCTGTGTTGCGCGCTAGCAAGCTCGTTCTGGCCCACTTCTGGGTGGCCTTCGTCGCCTTCGTGGGCGCGCTGGTGCTGGGCGCCTGGCAGATGTACATCCGCAGCCCGCTGGCCACCTGGGTCAACAACCCCGAGCACTATTACCGCTCGGTCACGGCGCACGGCACGGTCATGGCCTACGTGCTTCCCACGCTGGTCGCGATGGGCTTCGGCTATGCCATCGTCGAGCTGGCGCTGAAGAAGCCGCTCATCGGCCTGCGCTGGGCGTGGGCCGGCTTCTGGCTGGTGATCGTCGGCACGGCGGTGGCCGCCGTGACGATGGGGCTGGGCAAGGCCTCGGTGCTCTACACCTTCTACCCGCCGATGCTCGCGAGCCCGTTCTACTACCTCGGCGTGGTGCTGGTGGTCGTGGGCTCGTGGATCTGGGTCGCGCTGATGTCGATCAACCTGCGCGCATGGAAGAAGGAGAACCCCGGCGTGCCCGTGCCGCTGGCGATGTTCGGCAACGTGGCGGGCGCCTACCTGTGGGCGTGGACCTCGCTCGGCGCGGCCATCGAGGTGCTGGTGCTGATCCTGCCGGCCTCGCTCGGGCTCACCGAGACGATCAACGCCGGCCTCGCGCGCGTCTTCTTCTCGTGGACGCTGCATGCCATCGTGTACTTCTGGCTCATGCCCACGTACATCGCCTTCTACACCATCGTGCCGCGCGCGATCGGCGGTCGCCTCTATAGCGACACGATGGGGCGCGTGGCCTTCGTGCTCTTCCTGGTGTTCTCGATGCCCATCGGCATCCACCACCTCTTCGCCGACCCGCAGGTGGGCTCGGGCTTCAAGTTCGTGCATGCGGTCATGACCGCGATGGTGTCGGTGCCGACGCTGCTCACGGTGTTCACGATCGTCGCCTCGGTCGAGATCGCCGGGCGGCTGCGCGGCGGCACCGGCCTGTTCGGCTGGCTGCGCACGCTGCCATGGAACAACCCGATGATGCTGGCAGTGACCTTCTCGTTCGTCATGCTCGGCTTCGGCGGCGCCGGCGGGATCATCAACATGAGCTACCAGCTCAACGAGACCGTTCACAACACGCAGTGGGTCACGGGGCACTTCCACCTGATCTTCGGCGGCGCGATCGTGCTGATGTATTTCATGATCGCCTACGAGCTGTGGCCGCAGCTGACCGGATGCGGGCCGCTGCCGGCCCGGCTCGTGCGCACGCAGATCTGGCTGTGGTTCGTCGGCATGCTGGTGCTGTCGATGCCCTGGCACCTCGTGGGTCTGCTCGGCATGCCGCGGCGCATGGCCTACTACGACTACACGCATCCGGAGCTTCAACCGCAGGCCTGGACGGTCACGATGTCCGCGATCGGCGGCTTCGTCCTGCTCGCGTCCGGGGTCCTGCTGGTCTACATCCTCGCCACCGCGCGCAGGAAGGCGGACGCGCCGGCGGCGCCCTTCAGCTTCAGCCGCACGGCGCATCCCGCGGCACACACCCCGCTCGCGCTGAACGGCTTCGGCCTCTGGGTGGCGATGATGATCGGGCTGACCGTCGTGAACTACGGCTACCCCATCCTTCAGTTGGCCTTGCTGAAGGACGCCTACGTGCCCGTCATACCGATCGGGAGCCGGTGATGAAGGTGCATGGCGTGCGCGGCTGGCGCAATCCCTGGTTCCGCAAGAGCGTCCTCTGGCTGATCGTGCTGACGGTGGGCGCTTTCCTCGTGGGCTTCCTGCTGCTGCCGTCCGCGCACGGCGACTTCAGCGCCAAGGGGGTCTGGGAGAGCATCTGCAGGGCTGCGGGCGTGCCGGCCGACTGGTCCATCGGCGGCGCGCCCCGGCAGGCCGCCACCGCCACCGATGTGGTGCTGGAGCGCTCGATGGGCGAGGCGGGTTCGCGCCAGGCGATCGGGCGCGGCGCAACGCTGGCGCTGAACTGCACCATGTGCCACGGCGCGCAGGGCATGAGCACCTCGGATGCGCCCAATCTGGCGGGCCAGTACCCGGAAGTCATCATCAAGCAGCTCATGGACTACCGCAGCGGCAAGCGCGGCAGTCCGATCATGGAGGCGCTCGCGCGCGGCCTCTCGGACACCGACATCGCCGACCTGGCCGCCTACTACGCCTACCTGCCGAAGGCGCGCACGGCGCCCACCACCTACGACGAGGCGCTTCCCGCGCTGGTGCGGGTCGGCGCGCCGCTGCGCAACATCGCGCCGTGCGTGTCGTGCCACGGCGGCATCGACCAGAAGTTCGGCGCGCCGTGGCTGGAGGGCATGCCGCACGGCTATCTCGTGCTGCAACTCAAGGCCTTCCGCTCGGGCGAGCGCGGCAACGATTCCGAGGCGCAGATGCGCAACGTGGCGCGCACGATGACCGACCAGGAAATCGAGGAAGTGTCGGCGTTCTATGCGCGCAAGGCCGGCGCGCCCGCCGAGTGACCGGTCCATCGGCTGGAGGCAACCCACATGGCACTCGAACACGCAGACCCCGGCGAACCGCGCGACGTTCGCCCCTTCGGGCCCACGCTCGCCGATCGCAGGACGGCAGCGATCTTCAAGTCGCGGCAGCTCGAGGTCATGCGCGTGGTCCTGCCCGCCGGCAAGACGCTGCCGCCGCACAAGGTGCCCGGCGAAATCACGATCCAGTGCATCGAGGGGGTGCTGGTCGTCGGGCTCGACACCGGCGAGCGGCGGCTCGAAGCAGGCCAGGTCCTGTTTCTGCAGGGCAACGCGGTGCACGACCTGCGCGCCGAGACGGATGCCTCGGCGCTGGTGACGATCGTGCTGCACGGCGGCACGGGCGGCTGACCGCTCAGTACCCGAGCGCCATCCCGTCCTTGCGAGGATCGCTGCCGCCGACGAACTGCCCGCTCGCACGGTCGATCCAGATCGCCTGGCCACCGCCGATCGGCGACGGGCGCATGTCCAGCACGTGCCCCTTGGCAATGAGCGCGGCGCACACGCTCTCCTCGATGCCAGGCTCCACGAGAAGCCGGCCCTCGCTGGCGAAGCTGCGGGGCCGTGCCAGCGCCTCCTGCACGTTCAATCCGAGATCGAGGATGTTCGAGACGAGCGCCGCATGGCCCGCCGCCTGATAGTGGCCGCCCATCACGCCGAACGGCATCACCGCCTCGTCGCCTTTGCACAGCATGGCCGGGATGATCGTGTGCATCGGGCGCTTGCGAGGCGCGAGCACGTTCGGGTGCCCGGGCTGCAGGTTGAAGCTGGCGCCGCGGTTCTGGAAGATCACGCCGCTTTCCGACGAGATGCCCGTGCCGAACGCCTCGAACAGCGAGTTGATGAGCGAGAGCGCATTGCCGTCGCGGTCCACCACGCACAGGTAGGTGGTGTCGCGGTGCTGGACCTCCGGCAGCGGCCCGAATGCGCCGGCGCGATGCGCGTCGATTTCGGCGCGCATGCGCTGCGTCTCCTGCGGCGAGAGCAGCCGCTCGACATACTTCCCTGCGAACGCCGGGTCGCCGATCAGCGCATCCCGACGTCGATACGCGGCCTTGGTGGCTTCGGCCAGCAGGTGAAGGCGATGATGCTCCGCCACCTCGGGCCCCAGCGCGAACTCCGACAGCACGTTCAACATCATCAGGGCCGTGACGCCCTGCGTGTTCGGCGGGATCTCGCAGACCCGCAGGCCCCGGTACTCGGTCCAAATCACGTCGACGAGATCCGCACGGGTCTGGGCGAAGTCGCCCGGCGTGTGCAACCCGCCCAGTTCGTTCAGCCGTGCCACCAGTCCTTCGGCAATCGGCCCCTCATAGAAGCCCGCACGCCCTTTCGCGGCGATGTGTTCGAGCGTCCGCGCGAGCGCCGGCTGCCGGTGCCTGCTTCCGGCGACAGGCGCGCGCCCGTCGACCAGCAAGGTCTCGCGGGACACCCTGTCGGCCTTCAGGCGCGGGACATAGAGAGCCCAGTCGCGTGCGACGCGGTCGTGGACGATGTAGCCCTCGCGAGCCGCGTGGATCGCCGGCGCCAGCAGGCGCTCGAACGGCAGGCGTCCATAGCGCGCATGCAGGGCGCACCATGCGTCCACGGCACCCGGCACCGTCACGGCATGAGCGCTCAGCGCATCGATCCGCGAGACCCCCTGCGCACCGAGCGCCTCGGGCGTGGCCAGTGCGGGACTGCGACCCGATCCATTCAGGCCGACCGGCGATCGCCCGCCCGGCGCATAGACGGCAAAGCAATCGCCGCCGATGCCGGTCGCCTGCGGCTCGATCACGCACAGCAGCGCCATGGCGGCGATGCCGGCGTCCGCGGCGCTTCCGCCCTCGCGCAGGATGTCGATCGCGAGCAGCGTGGCCTGCGGGTGCGCGGTCGCCGCCATGCCCTCGCTGCCGCGTGCGGGTGAACGGCCGGCGTAGAAGTTCTGGCGCGCCGGCATGTGAAAGTGGGGACCCATCGTTGCGACTCCGATCAATCTGCGTTCGCTGCCGCCGGCGGCAGCTGCTTCATCCAGGGGGCGACCTGCTCGAACGCATGCGCGAGCTGCAGCAGCGACAGCTCCTCACGCGGCCGCCCGATGACTTGCACGCCCATCGGCAGCCCGGACGGGCCGAAGCCTGCCGGGAGGCTGATGACGGGGCAGCCCGACAAGGTCCCCGGCGTGACGACCTCCATCCAGCGGTGATAGCTGTCCATCGGGTGGCCCGCGATCTCGCGCGGCCAGTTCCACTCGATGGGAAAGGGAAACACCTGGGCCGAGGGCAATGCCAGGTAGTCGTGGTGGGCGAAGAGCCCGAGGACCTGGTCGAGCCACGCGGTGCGATCCAGCAATGCGCGCTGCACCTGCGCCACGCTCAAGGCCCGGCTCTGCTCGATCTCCCATTGCAGTTCGGGCTTCATGAGGCGGCGGCGCGCCGGATCGTCGTAGGCGACCCCGAGGCGGCCGCCGCCGAGGCTGAACTGACGCAGCACCACGAAGGCGCGCCAGATGCGCTCCCACTCGACCGGGGGCGACAGCGGCTCGATGCAAACGCCCGCATCGCCGAGCCGCGAGAGCGCCTCGCGGCACAGCTCGAGGATGCCCGCCTCGAAGGGCAGCCGCCCGCCGAGGTCGCCCAGCCATCCGATGCGGCGGCCGGCGAGGTCGCAGCCGAGCTTGCCCACGGGGTCGGGGAAGCCGCCATGGATGGACAGCGGCACGCGCGGGTCATAGCCCGCCTGCACCGAAAGCAGCAGCCCGAGATCGCCGGCGCTGCGGCCGATCGGACCCTCGATCGCCATCGTGTGGACGAAGCTCTCCTCGCGCGGTCAGGCCGGCACCCGGCCTTGCGAGGGACGCAGGCCGAGCACGTTGTTGAAGGCGGCCGGATTGCGCAGCGATCCGCCCATGTCGCCGCCATCCGCCACCGGCAGCATGCGCAGGGCCACCGCCACGGCGGCGCCCCCGCTCGAACCGCCGGCGCTGCGGGTGGGATCCCACGCATTTCCGGTGCGGCCGAAGATGGGGTTGTAGGTGTGCGAGCCGAGGCCGAATTCCGGGACATTGGTCTTGCCGATGAAGATCGCACCCGCGCTTCGCATGCGCTGCACGAAGATCGCATCGGCTTCGGGAACGTTGTCGGCGAACAGCGGCGAGCCGAAGGTGGAGCGCATGCCGCGCACCGTGGCGGTGTCCTTGATCGCTTGCGGCAGGCCATGCAGCGGGCCCAGCCGGTCGCCCCGCGCGACAGCCCGGTCGGCGGCATCGGCCTCGGCCAGCGCATCGGCGCGGTCCACGCGCGAGACGATCGCGTTGAAGCGGGGATTCAGGCGGTCGATGCGATCGAGAAAGACCGTGACCACTTCACGCGAGGACACGTGGCGCTCGCGAATCATGGCCGCGAGCTCGCGCGCGGGAAGGAAGCACAACGAGGCCGAGGAAGAGCTGTCAGGCATGCTGGGCATTCGTGAAGGAAGGAACATCTCTCAGGCGGATGACGGCTGCCATGCCTGGGCCAGGTAGTACGCAGTGTGCACCCTCTCGCCTTCGCGCAGAAAGTCCAGCACGGCGGCCTCGAGCGCCTCGTCGGCCAGGGTCGAGCGCATCTGCTGATGCAGGTAGGCCGACCACGAGTCGACGATGAAGCGCTCGACGAATCGGCTGCTGTCCCCCAGGTCGCGGTAGACGCGCCAGAAGCTCGCGCCATCGCGGCGCCGCGGCTCGCGCAACGCACTGACCGCGGCCAGGAAGGCGTCGGTCCGGGCAGGATCGATGCGATAGCTGATCTCGACGGCGACGGGGCCCGAGTCCGGCCGGGGCTCCTTCTCGAGCAGCAGTGCGTTCAGGCGCGCGGCCGGGGTCACGTCCTGGGTCGCGCCGAGGCGCAGCGGAAAGATGCGCGCGAGCCTCAGGCTTGCGATCATGAAGCCCGATGCCAGCAGGAGCGTCGACGACAGGCCCACCAAGTCGGAAAGCGCACCCCACAGGGCCGAGCCCACCGCGATGGCGCCCAGGGTGCAGACGGTTTGCATGGCCAGCGTGCGCCCCCGGACCCACGGCGGCACGCTGGTCTGCGTGGCGGTGTCGAACGTGGACATGGCGGACATCCATGCCGCGCCGCCCGGCACCAGCGCGAGGAACACGAGTCCTGCCGAGGTCACGAAGGCCGGCACCAGCATGGCCGCGGCGAAGACGAGCGTGGCGCCGATGACGATGCGTTCGGGCCCCAGCCGCTGCCGCAATCGCCCGATGAACAGGCCCGCGCCCACGGCGCCCGCGCCGAGGCAGCCGATCAGCAGCCCGTAGCCGGTCGCGTCCATGCCGAGCCGCCGCTGTCCGATCACCGGCAGCAGCGCCCAGAGCGCCGAGCCGATCGTGCTGTAGGTGACCGTGCGCACCAGTTGCGATCGCACGAGACGCGAATGCTTGGCGAAGCGCAGCGCGCTGACCATTCCCGCCCAGAGGCGTTCCGGCGGCAGGCGCGAGGGCGGATGCGGACGGGGCGGGTGCTTCCGGCTCGCATGCGACATCCACAGGGCACTGAAGGCCGCGATGGCGTGATTCCAGACGCCGCCGACGGTCGAGTACAGCACCCCCGCCAGGGTCGGTCCGATTGCGCGTGCGGCATTGAAGGCCACCGACATCGCGGTGATCGCCTGCGGCAGCTCTTCGCGCGGGACGAGTTCGTTGGTCGATGAACTCCAGGCCGGCGTCATCATCGCGCCGCAGCATCCGATCACGAAGATCAGCAGGAGCACCGTCCCCGCGTTGGCGGCGCCCGCCATCAGCAGCGCGAACAACAGCAGCGCGGCGGCGGCATTGATCCTGAGCGACGCCTGGATCAGCCGGCGCCGATCGGTGAGGTCGGCCAGCACGCCTGCGGGCAGCGACAGCAGGAAGCGCGGCAGGAACAGTGCCGTCTGAACCAGCGCGGCGAGGAAGGACGAGCCGGTCATCGCGAGCACCGTCCACGCCGCTGCCATGGCCTGCATCGCGTTGCCCAGGAAGTAGACGTTGCTCGCGATCCAGATGCTGCGAAACGCCGGCCGGCGCAGCGGCGGGGACATCGGCATCGGGATCATGGTGCGCCGACCGCGGGTGCTGTTGCGCCGGTCCTTCTGTTGGCCGCCTTCTCAGTGGCCGGGCCTCGCCCGCGCGAGCGCCTCGAAGCCGGCCGCGGCGGCCGACAAGGCGCGGTCGATGTCCTCCGGCTGGTGCGCGGCCGAGAGGAACATGTTGTGGCGCGGATGGAAATAGGCGCCGGCGCTCAGCGCGGCATTGCAGAACGTGCGGCCCTTGTGGCCGTCCGCGTCGTCATCGAACAGCACCATCGGCATCTGCACCGGCCCGCTCTGGCGCAGGCCGATGCCCGATTGGCGAGCGAGCGTCGCCAGCCCGTCGCGCAGCCGCTGGCCCATGGCGACCATGTGGGCGATCGCCTGCTCCGCCACCAGGGTTCGCTGGGTCACGAGCGCCGCGGCCATCGGCGGTGCCTCGCACCAGAACGAGCCGGTCACGTACAGTTTCGATGCCGCCTCGCGGAAGCGGTCGTTGCCCGTCACCGCCGCCAGCGGGTATCCGTTGGCGATCGACTTGCTGAAGGCGCTGAGGTCGGGCCGCACGCCCACGGTCTCCCAGCTGCCGCCGGGGTGAAGACGGAATCCGGCGCGCACGTCGTCGACGATCAGCGCGGCATCCGCCGCGGTCGCCGCAGCGCGCACTGCCTGCGCGAACGCCAGCGTGGGCGCTTCCTGATCACGCCCCAGGTCGTGCCGGAAGGCACTGACGAGGATCGCGGCCAGGTCGCCCTCGGCTTGCTGCACGGCCGCCTTGACGCTCTCGACATCGTTGTAGTCGAAGTAGATCAGGTGCGCCCGGTCCTCGCTGGTCACGCCGACCAGCGACGGCGAGCACCAGGGTACGGCGCCGTGGTAGGCGCCTCGCGCGACCAGGATCTTTCGACGGCCGGTGCCCGCGCGCGCCACGGTCACGCAGGTCGTGGTCGCGTCGGTGCCGTTCTTCTGGAACAGCGCCCAATCGGCGTGCGCGATCTGGCCGACCAGTTGTTCGGCCAGCTCGACCATCACCGGCGCCGGCCCGTTCATGCACGCACCGAGCGCGGCCTGCCTGGCGTAGGCGTCGTCCACCCCACGATGATGGTGGCCCAGCAGGATGGGTCCCCAGCTGCACATCAAGTCCACGTACTCGCGTCCGTCGACGTCCCACAGATGGCAGCCCTCGGAACGGGCGAAGAACTGCGGGTACCCGGAAGGCAGCGCCGCCGCGTTCAGGTGGCCCCACATGCCGCCCGGCACCACGCGCCGGGCGCGTTCGCGCAGGGCGGCATCCACGGGTGCGGTCGATGCCTCGGCTCGCGCCGCGGCGATATTGCTGGAAGTGCTTTTCATATATGATATATCAGTAATTTGGACGAGTTGACGGGCAGGGATCGAGAACTCCGGTTCAGCGCTTGTTGGCTGCCGCGTCGCCCCCGACCAGGTGACAGGCCACCTGGCGCGTCAGCGACACGGGGCGCAGGGCCGGCGATTCCTGCCGGCAGCGCTCGGTCGCGTGGGGACAGCGGTTGTGGAACATGCAGCCCGATGGCGGGCTCAGCAGGCTGGGCAGTTCGCCGCGCACGGCCGACGAGGTCCGGCGGAACGGGTCGGGCCGCGGCACCGCGTCGAGCAGGGCCTGGGTGTAGGGATGCTGCGGCGAGCCGTAGAGCTCGTCGCGCGGCGCGATCTCCACGATCGCGCCGGCATACATCACGGCCACGCGATGGGAGATGTTGCGCACGACGGCCAGGTCATGCGCGATGAACAGGTAGCTCAGGCCGAAGGCCTCCTGCAGGTCCTGCAGGAGGTTGACGACCTGCGCCTGCAACGACACGTCCAGCGCCGAGACCGGCTCGTCGCACACGATGAACTGCGGCTTGAGCGCGAGGGCCCGCGCAATGCCGATGCGCTGGCGCTGGCCGCCCGAGAACTCGTGGGGAAAGCGCTCGCCGCATGAGCGGGGCAGGCCCACGGTGTCCAGCAGTTCCTGGATGCGGCGCTGCCGGTCCGCACGGCTGTAGCCGCCGGCGATGTCCATCGGCTCCGCGATGGCGTCCCCCACCCGCATGCGGGGATCGAGCGAGCCGTGCGGATCCTGGAACACGAACTGCACGCGCTCGCGCATGCGTTTGACGGTGCCGCGGGGCGGCTTGCCCGTGAGCTCTTCACCGAACAGCTTGATGCGCCCCGCGGTCGCGGGAATGAGTCCGACCAGCATGCGACCGGTGGTCGACTTGCCGGAGCCGGATTCGCCCACGAGGCCCAGGGTCTCGCCCTTGGCGATGTCGAAGCTCACGGCCCGCACCGCGCGCAGGCTGCGTGCCGGCGCGCCCGCGCGGCGCTTGAGGGTGAAAGTCTTCTCGAGGTCGCGCACCGACACGATGGGTGCGTGCGACGCAAGGACAGTGACGTTGCTCATCGTGTGGCGCTCAGGCAGCCGGCCAGGCGCGGCGGGCAGCGCGTCAGCCGATGGGTGTTGGCGGCCGCCAGGTCGGGCGGTTCGCGGTGGCACTGGGGCAGCGCTTCGGGGCAGCGGGGGCTGAAGCGGCAGCCGGGAATTCGCACCGAGGGGTCCGGGATGCTGCCGGGAATCGAGCTGAGCCGCCCCGGCGCACCTTCGAGCCGCGGAATCGCGGCGAGCAGCCCGTCCGTGTAGGGGTGCAGAGGCTGCGTGAAGATCTGCTGCACCGGCGCCGATTCGATCACCTGCCCCGCATACATGACCACGACCCGGTCGGCGAACTCGGCGATGACGCCCAGGTCATGCGTGATCAATGCCACCGACATGTCCAGCTCGGCCTGCAGTTCCTTGAGGAGCTGCAGGATCTGCGACTGGACCGTGACATCGAGCGCCGTCGTCGGCTCGTCGGCGATCAGCAGCTTGGGGCGGCACGCGATCGCTATGGCAATCACGACGCGCTGCCGCATGCCGCCCGACAGGCGATGCGGATATTCGTCGACCCGGCGCGCGGCGTCCGGGATGCGCACGAGCTCGAGCAGCTCGATCGCCCGCTTGCGCGCGGCGGCGCGGCTCAATCCCTGGTGCAGGCGAAGCGGCTCGATGATCTGGTCGGCAATGGTCAGCACCGGGTTCAGCGAGGACATCGGGTCCTGGAAGATCATCGCGATGTCGCTGCCGCGGATCGCCCGCAGCTCGCGCTCGGGCAGGGCCAGCAGGTCGCGTCCCTGGAACAGGATGCGGCCCGTGGGCATTCGGCTGGTCCCACGCGCGTGCAGCCGCAGGATCGACAAGGCGCTCACGCTCTTGCCGCTGCCCGACTCGCCCACGATGCCGAGGCACTCGCGCGGGCCGATGTCGAAGCTCACGTTGCGAACCGCCGGGACCCAACCCGCCTCGTTGCGGAACTCGACCGTCAGGTCCTCGACCGACAGCACAGCAGAAGTCGCCGTCATGTTTCCACCTTCAGTCGCGGATCGAGCACGTCGCGCAGGCCGTCACCCAGCAGGTTCATGCCCAGGGCCGCCAGGCTGATGGCCAGGCCCGGGAACAGCATGATCCACCAGGCCTCGACGGCGAAGTCGCGGCCTTCCGCAATGATGTTGCCCCAGCTCGGCGCCGGCGGCGGCGGCCCGATGCCCAGGAAGCTCAACGTGGCTTCCGCCAGGATCGCGTAGGCGAACACGAAGGTCAGCTGGACCACCAGCGGACCCATGCAGTTCGGCAGGATGTGCCGGAAGATCATCCGCAGATGGCTCGCGCCCGCGAGCCGCGCCGCCTCGACGTATTCCATCTCGCGAATGACGAGCGTGGACGCGCGCGTGATCAGCGCGGTGCGCGGCACGTACGCGATGCCCAGCGCCACGATCACGCTGAGGGTCTGCGGGCCCAGCGCCGCGCTGATGCCGATCGCCAGAAGAATCGCGGGGAAAGCCAGCAGCGCGTCCATGCAGCGCATCAGCAGCGAGTCAAGGCGCCTGAAGTAGCCGGCCGCCACGCCCACGATGCCGCCGATCACGCCGGACATCAGCGCCACCGACAGGCCGATGAAGAGCGACAGCCGCGCACCGTGCAGCACCCGCGTGAGCACATCGCGGCCGAACTGGTCGGCACCGAACCAGAGCCCCGGCATCGGCGGCTTGAAGCGGTTGCGCATGCGCATCTGCGTCGGCTCCATCCCGGTGAGCATCGGCCCCACGATGGCCGCGATCAGCAGCACCAGCACGATCGCCAGGCCGATCATGAACGAGCGATGGCGCACCAGCTTGCGCAGGATCCGGAGCTTGCGGCGAGGCGCCAGCAGTTGTTCGGGCTGGGCCTGCGCAGGCGCCATGGCGTCGCCGGCGATCTTCAGTGCGGTCGCGTCAGTCATAGCGCACCCTCGGATCGACCACGGTGTAGACGAGGTCCACCGCGACGTTGACGACGACGAAGCACAGGCCGAGCAGCAGCATGGTGCCCTGCACCAGCGGGTAGTCGCGTGCCATGATGCCCTGCACGACCAGCCGGCCGATGCCCGGCAGCGCGAACACCTGTTCGATGACCACCGAGCCGCCGATCAGCAGCGACAGGATGATGCCGCTCACGGTCACGACGGACATCAGCGAATTGCGAAAGGCATGCCGGCCGATGGTGACCCACTCGCTCATGCCCTTGGCGCGCGCGGTTCGGATGTAGTCCTGGCCGAGAACGTCGAGCATGCTCGAGCGCGTCATGCGCGCCAGGTAGCCGACCTGGAACATCGCCAGGATGATCGCGGGCTGGGCCAGCGAGAGGAACCATGGTCCGATGCCTTCGGACAGCGGCGTGTAGCCGGAAGAAGGCAGCCAGCGCAATTCGACCGAGAAGACGACCACCGAGACGATCGCGATCCAGAAGCTCGGGATGGAGACGCCGAGCAGTGCCACGCCCATCACGAGCGAGTCGATCCAGGTGTTGCGCCAGTAGGCCGCCGTGATGCCCAGCAGCACGCCGACCGGCACAGTGATGACGAAGGCCAGCAGCGCCAGCGACAAAGTCACGGGCAGGCGGTCGACGATGGCCGAGAGAACCCCCTGGTTCAGCATCAGCGACTGCCCGAAATCGCCGCGCGCGAGATGGCCGAGCCAGTTGATCACCTGCTCCCACAGGGGGAGGTCGAGGCCCAGCTGGTGCCGCAGTCGATCGACCGCTTCCGGCGTCGCATCCGGGCCGGCAATGACGATGGCGGGATCGCCCGGCAGCATGTGCATCAGCGTAAACGCCAGCACCGCCACCAGGATCAGGACGGGAATGGCCTGCGCAAAGCGCATGGCCACGTTTCGCAGCATGCGCGTCCTCTCAGTTCAGTCCCACGTTCCAGAAACGCGGCAGGATGAACGGCGTGAATCCTTCGACGCGCTTGTTGTAGGCGTTGGTGCTCGCCAGGTCGGCGATCTTGATCACGTACGCCTGGCTCAGCACCTGGTTCTCGATCTCGTACCAGGCCTTCTTGCGGACGTCGTCGTCGGTCGACGTGAAGAAGCGCTCGTAGGCCGCGTCCATCACGGTGTCGTTCTTCACCTGCGGGAAGGTGTAGAGCTGCGTGCGCCACTTCTGCGGACCCAGCAGCGGATCGGAGCAGAAGCTGGTGGTCGACACGTTCCACGTTCCGGTGCCGCGCTGCATGTTGCTGGCGTTGGTGGTCCAGTCGACCAGGTCAACCTTGACCGTCATCCCGGCGGCCTTCAGCAGCTCGGCCAGCACCACCATCGTGGTGCGGTAGTTGGGGTATTGCGCGGTCGACTGGAGCGTGATCGTCTCGCCCTTGTAGCCTGCTTCCTTCAGCAGCGCCGCGGCCTTGGCCGGGCTCTTCTGGTCGTAGTAGGCCTTCATCTTCGCGCCCTGGTACCAGGGGCTGAAGTCATAGGTGAGCGACGGGTTCTTCTTCGCCACATCGCCGGTCGCCATCGTGATCTCGTCGACGTCGACCGCGGCGTTGATGGCCTGCCGCACCTTGGCATTGGCCGTGGCGCCCTGGCTGCTGTTGACGATCAGCACCTGCATGCAATAGGGCTCCACGCGCTGGACCACGAGGCGCTTGTCGCCTTCGAAGCGCTTGGCAAGATCCACCGGGATGTTCGCCACGACGTCCGCATCATCCGATTGCAGCGCCGCGACGCGCCCGTTGGCTTCGGGAATGAAGCGGTAGGTGATGGCGTCGAGGTAGGCGACCTTGCTGCCCGCGTAGCCGTCGGTGCCCTTGTAGGCGGGATTGGGCACGTAGCCGGGGAAGCGTTCGAGCACGAGGTGGCTGTCCTTCGCCCATTCCTTGAGCTTGTACGGGCCCGTTCCGATGATGTCGATGCCGCGCGCCGGCTTGTCCTTCTGCGACGCGGGGAGGATGACGAACGGATAGACCGGTGCCTTCAGCGTGTCGATGAAGGCCGAGTTCGTCTTGTTGAGCTTGATGATGAAGGTTTCCGGATCGGGCGCGGTGGCGCTGGCCACGTCGGCAAAGATCACCGCGTTGGTGCTGACCTTCTTGTAGCGCTCGAAGGAAGCCAGCACGTCGGCCGAGGTGAGCGGCGTGCCGTCGTGGAACTTGACGTCCTTGCGGATCTTGAAGGTGAAGGTGCGCGCGTTGTCGGCGATCTCGTAGCTCGTCGCGATCATCGGCCGGGTCTCGTACTTCTCGCCCACGGTGATGAGCGCGTCGTACAGGTGCTGGATCACCTCGAGCTCGACCGCGCTGCTCGAAACGAAAGGATCGAGCGTTCCAGGACCCGACGGGTAGGCATAGCGCAGTTGCCCGCCTTTCTTGAGCTCCGCCTGCGCGGGCGTGAGGGCGACCGTTCCCAGCAAGGCAGCGATCGCTGCGCCGGTCGCAAGGTGTTTCAGGGCCTTTCTTGCATTCATGGCATGTCCTATCTGAAGGGAGAGTGAGGAACTCCGCGAGGTCCAACGCGAAGAGAAGACAACGGTCGCCCGCTGCCGCGGCGAGTAGCAGTCCGTCAGGCTTGCCGGGTGAATCGATCCAGCACGTTGCGAGTGATCTGGCAGGTGAAGAAGTCGTTTCGCTTGAGGCCCATGATCCATTCGCAGGTGCCGGCGGTGACCACTTCGCCGCAGCCGCGCGGCATGTGCACGACCATGCCCGAGCCGTAGCGGACCTTGTCGAGGGACTCTGGCGACTGGTCGCCGAATCGTGTCTGGGCGGCGCCGCGCATGTCGCTCTCGCCCAGGTAGTAGCGCCAGCCGTCCACCGGGAACATGCTTTCGGCCTTCAGGGCCGGCGACATCGCGAGGATCGAGATGTTCGTGGGTGCGCCGTCTTCGCCGGTCGGGTAGGGCAGCCCGTGGCGGAAGGTGTAGTCCAGGCCGTCGACCTCGTAGGCAAAGATGTTGGCTTCGTTGCCGAACACGTCGCCGTAGCCGAGTTGCGTTCCGTCGAAGATCCAATGGTCCGCGCGGTAGACGGTGAAGCCCTTGGTGTTTCGCGGCGAGAAGCCGCCCCACGAGGCGTAGATGCCGCCGAGTCCGTTGACGCCCACGGTGGTCGCCCCGGGCCAGTTCACGGCCTGGCTCTCCCACCCGGTCGACAAGAGGTGGGCCTGGTCGGTGCCGCGCACCGGGTCCTCGGCCTGTGCGCGGTTCTTGTAGCAGACCTGGCGCCGGCCCTCGTCTTCCAGGCGCACCTGCCACATGTAGTTGCCGCCGAAGCGCGCGAGCCGGCCGCCGTCGTCGACGAACTTCTCGACGTGCTTTCGCATGTCGTGCGTCCAGTACTCGTCGTGGCCGACGATCACGATGGCGCGATAGCGGTCGAGGATCTCGGGTCGGTAGTGCAGATCGGTCTGCGTGATCATGTCGAAGCCGATGCGCTCACGCTCCGCCCAGCAGACGAAGTGACGGTCGTATTGGGCCCAGCCTGCCGCCGCGTAGAAGTAGCCGAAGCCATTGCTCCACGCCCAGTCCTTCGGGTGGTAGCGCGGTACGGTCAGCGGGTCGGGCACGGGCTCGGCACAGATGCGAGGCGCGCCTTCGGGCAGCCACACCATGCCGCGCGTCCATGGGCGAAGAAAGCTCAGGTTCGGCGAGAACTCGTTGCCGTTGCCGTCGATGCCGATGTAGCTGCTCGCGCCGCCCCAGTCGTTGTAGGCCATCCAGGTGGAGGTCGGCAGGATCATCAGCAACGGCGCGGTCCGCGTGGCCCGGGTCGGCCGCACCACGAAGAAGTGGTGCTGCACGTAGCGCGTGCCGTCGGGCCGCAGGCAAGTCGAAACCACCTTGAAGAAGCCCGACCGCGTGCCTTGCGGAATGGTCCAGCGCAAGCTCTCGGGCCAGTTGCAGCCGGACTTGTAGGCATCCTTGGGCGCGGCATGGAAGCGGCCCGGGATCTCCTGGCGGCTGAACACCGTCTCGGGCACCAGGCCGTCGCGGATGATCTCGATCGACCAGCTCGGCGCATAGGTGCTGCTGTGGAACACGACGTCCTCCCCGGGCTCGTAGGACATGGCGTCGGTGTAGGTGTGCACCTCCGGCCACGAGGGATCCTCGAGGGGCGCGTCGTACCACCGGCGATCGCGCCATCCGCCATCGGCATACATCGGGCCGATGCTCTGGCGGCCGAGGTTGAAGGCATGCTTCGTCGCCGGATCGTCGGCCGACCGCTGACCGAAGAAGGCGGGCTTGCCGCCCGACGCCGGCTTCGACGCTTCGGCGTCCGATGAATGGGGTGTCTTGGAGTCGGTCACGGGGTTCCTGATGCCTGATGACAAGCGTATTGCGGTTATATGATATATCGCCGTTTTTACGAGTGTCAACGGAATCGAGCGAGGGTTTTCGCTGCCTCGAAGCGGCCCGCGAAGGCGCCTTCGACAGCTGGAAGGCGCCCCGCTTCGGTGCGCCTCAGGCCGTGAAGCGATCCAGCACGTTGCGCGTGATGCGGCAGGTGAAGAAGTCGTTGCGCTTGAGGCCCATGAGCCATTCGCAGGTGCCGGCCGTGACCACCTCGCCCTGCCCCTTGGGCATGTGGACCAGCATGCCAGAGCCATGCCGCGTCTTCGCGAGCGACTCGGGCGAGTCATCGCCATAGAGGCGAATGGCGTTCCCGCGCATGGGGCTGTCGCCCAGGTAGTAGCGCCAGCCGTCCACCGGGAACAAGCCCTCGGTGTTCACCGCGAGGGCCATGGCCAGGATGCTGATGCGATCGGCCGGCGCGCCGTCGTCGCCCGTCGGATACGGCAGGCCGTGGCGGAAGGTGAAGTCGAGTCCGTCGACCTCGTACGCAAAGATGTTGGCCTCGGCGCCGAAGACCTCCGAGTACTGCAGGTGCGTCCCCTCGAACACCCAGTGCTCCGGCCGATACACGGTGAAGCCCTTGCTGTTGCGGGGCGCGAAGTCGCCCCACGAGGCGAAGACACCCATCGCGCCGCTGACGCCGACGGTCAGCGCGCTGGGGTACTTCACGTTCAGGCTGTCCCACGCATCGGTCAGCAGGTGGGCCTGGTCGGTCCCCCTGACCGGATCCTCGTTGGCGGCGCGATCCTTGTAGCAGACCTGGCGCCGCCCGCCGTCCTCCAGGCGGATCTGCCAGAGGAAGTTGCCCGCGAAGCGCGCCAGCTTGCCGCCGGCCTCGACGAAGCGGTCCATGTTGTCGCGCATCTCGCGCGACCAGTATTCGTCGTGCCCGACGATCACGACGGACTTGTAGCGCGCCAGGATCTCCGGCCGCAAGTGCAGATCGGTCTGCGTGATCATGTCCAGGGCGATGCCTTCCCGATCGGCCCAGCAGACGAAATGACGATCGAACTGCGCCCATCCCGCGGCGGCGTAGAAGTAGCCGTAGCCATGGCTCCAGGCCCAGTCCTTGATGTGATAGCGAGGCGCCGCGAGCGGATCGGGCACGGGCTCGGCGCAGATGCGCGGCGCGCCCTCCGGCAGCCAGACCATGCCGCGGGTCCAGGGGCGGTGGAAGCTCAGCTGCGGCGTGAACTGGTTGCCCGCCTCGCCATCCACGCCGTAGTAGCTGCAGGCACCGCCCCAGTCGTTGTAGGCCATCCAGGTGCTGGTGGGCAGGATCATCAGCAGCTTGGAACTCTGCGTGGCCGCCGTCGGGCGCACCACGAAGAAGTGATGCTGCACGTAGCGGCTGCCATCGGGGCGGATGCAGGTCGAGATGACCTTGTAGAAGCCGGAACGGGCGTCCGCCGGGATCCTCCAGCGATGGCTTTCAGGCCAGTCGCAGCCGGCCTTGTACGCATCCTTCGGCGTGTTGCTGAAGCGGCCCGGGATGCCTTCGCACCTGTGGACCGTCTCGGGATGCTCGCCGTCCCGAACGATCTCGAGCATCCAGCTCTCGGCATGCGTGCTGCTGTGAAAGACCACCGTCTCTCCGGGCTCGTAGCTCATGGCGTCGGTGTAGGTGTGGACCTCGGGCCAGGTCGGATCCTCGCGCGGTGCGTCGTACCAGAGCCTGTCCATCCAGCCGTCGTCGGCATACATCGGCGCGATGCGCGAGCGTCCCAGGTTGAACGCGGTCCGCGTGCGGACGTCGGCGGCGTCGCGCTGCGCAAAGGGCTTGGCCTTCTTCTGTTGCGGCTTGTCTGCGCCGGGGTCGTCTTGGGGCGCACCGGTGCGCTTCGGATCATTCATCGTCTCTTGCTCCTTCGGTTCTTGAATGGCGAACGGGTCGCGTCGTTGCCGCGGGGTGAAGCACGGTGCAGGCGCTCCCGGCCGCGACGAGCGCCCAGTCGTAGACCATGGGCACCAGGTCTCCGGCGGCCCAGAGCGAATGCTGGTCGGCATAGTGCGCACTGCCCGGGTCGCCCGAGACGCCGCCGAAGACCACCCACCGCGACTGGTCCCAGCGGCCCACGTCGAAGACGTAGCGCGCCACCGCGCCATAGACCGCCTTGAGGCCGCCGGCCGACTGGCATCCGTTCGCGAGCACCGTGTCGTTGTCGCCGCCGACGCTGGCGCCGGGCGGATCGAGCCGCGCCGCGTGCTCCGGAAACATCCCGCTGAGCGGGTGTGCGAGTGCCACGGGGTGATGCGCGCCCCACGGCCGCTCGTCGAAGCTCGCGGCCGCGCGCTCGAGCGCCAGGGCGCACGCCTGCTGCCAGGTCATGCCACCGAGCAGGCCCTCGTCGTTGGCACGCAGCAACTGGGGCAGCGTCCACCAGAGCTGGTTGAGCGGCACCACACCGGGCGCCATCTTGAGCAGCGCGTCATGCCCCGCGCGTGCCAGCCCGGAG
>JAGIBP010000059.1 GCA_017744285.1 Variovorax sp. | reverse complement strand
GGGCGGGCTTGCGGGGCCCGCCGCGCCGCCGCCGGCCATCGGCAGTGCGCCGCCACCGCCGCTCCCGCCGCCGCAAGACGCGAGCCAGGCCAGGGCGAGCGCCACGCACGCCGCGCGCAGGTGCGACTTCGTCATGGTCGCCTCCGTGTCCGCGCACCCGGGGCGGCGGGCTCCGCCTGCGGCGCGGGCGGAGGGCTCTCCTCGTAGTAGGCATAGATGCCGATGCGCATGCGCGCCGAAGCCTCTTTCGGCGCGTCGGCGCAGGCGCTCGTGAACTCGCGCGCGAGTTCGTGATGCAGCGCGTTCCATCGTGTCCGCGCGATCTGATGGATGCGCTCGCAGTCCTCGGCCGTGATGCCCTTCGCGAACACCGAGCGTTCGAGGAACGCGGGGTGGCTGGCGCCCTCCGTGTTCGACACACCGGCCAGCAGGTGATCGCGCGCGTTGTCGCCCAGGAAGGCGAGCATGCCGCGCAGGTCACGCGCGGGCACGAAGCCGTCCGCTTCCAGCGCCGCGAATCCGTTGCTTTCGCTCACCATGCCCAGCCGGACGAGTTCGTCCAGCACCGCGCGGTGATGCACGTTGCCGCGGCTGGCCTCGTGCGCGACGGATTCGAACGACGGCCCCGGCCCGCCCGCGTTGATGGGCAGCTTGCGGCGCGAGGGATCGTCCGTGCACAGGCGCAGCCACTGCGTGAGCGTCCTGGCGGGCGCGGACATCTCGGAGGACGGCAGGCGCTCGACGGTATCGCGCACCATCGAGGTCACGGCCTTGCGATGCAGGCCCGTGGCGAGCGAGAGCTGGCTCAGGTTCGCCTCGACGCCCTTGACGCGCCAGGCGCGCTGTGCCTCCTCGACCAGCAGGCCGCGCAGCAGGCTGTCGAGCTGCGCGTGCTTGACGCCCAGGTGCAGCGCGAGCCGCACCAGGGGGCGCATCACGCGGGCGCAGGCCGCGAGCGCCCAGTCGCCCTGCCCCTCGGCGGGCAGCACAGGCTTTGCCGGAGGCGGTGCCTTCGCACGGCCTCTCGCGGGACCCCTGGCGCTGGTGCCGTCCTTCGCCATTCAGCCTACCGGGCTCTTCCTCGGCGGAGGAACGCCACCTGCGCGAGATACACGTTGCGACACGTTTTCTCCCGGCCTTGGCGAGACGGACACCAACTTGAGCTTCCGTCTGACAGGAATGCTCCGATGTTGATCGGAGAACTGGAAATGTGATTTTTTCACATCAACCAAAGCGAGGAAAGCCCCATGTCTCCCCTCTCCACCGTGATCCATGGCCGTTCGCGCGGGCACCTGTGGTTCGTCGCGCATCAGGCATTCGTCGACTTTGGCCACGCCGGTCCGGCGCCGGGCCCATGGACGGCCGAGACGGCCGACACCGCGTCGTCCGCCGCCGCCCCGGTCGCGTTCGTCGGACTCATCGACCTGGTGCGCTCGCGGGCGAGCGATGACAGCGGCGAGATCTGCGAGGAATGCAAGACGCTGAACCGGCCGCGCGCCTGCTACTGCAAGGGCTGTGCGCACAAGCTGCCGGCCTACTACGCCTGCACGAACGCCCGTGCGCCGATGGCGCTGCGAGTGCGGCGCGAGCGCACGGATGCCCGCACGCTCGCCTGGGATCTCGCGGCGGTCTGGGTGGTGCTGAGCTCGCTGGTGCTGATCACGGCCTTCATTCCCGTGGGCTGAGCGCGGCCGCCGCCGGCGCGCGGTACGTAGTTTCACGACCGGTCGTGGTCAGATTCCAGTCAGTTGCCGAATCGGACCATCGAAGCTGTCTGGACATCCGTCCGGATGGAGACAAGTCCCGCATCGGTTCGCGCAACAGGGTGGGGGATGCGATGACCCCAACCTGCTCGTGAGCATATGAATCGAAATCTAGTCAGAGGACTCTTCCTCATGGCGATTGCGCTGGCCTTCGGCCTGCAGGCGCTTCGCTACCCCATTGGCAACCTTGCCCATGCGGGACCCGGCCTCTTCCCCTTCATGGTGAGCGGCATGCTGCTGGTGATCGCCGTGGTGACCGTGGTGCGCTCCTTCCTGGTCCCGAAGGTGCACCTGCCCCTGCACTACCGCAACATCGTGATCATTCTCGGCAGCCTCTGCGGCTTCGCGGTGGTGTCGCTGTACGTGAACATGATCGCGGGCATCGTCTTCATGGTGTTCTGCTCGACCCTGGCCGGCACGTCCTATTCGTGGTGGCGCAACGTCAAGATTTCCGCCGGCCTGATCGCGATGGCACTGGCCCTTCAATACCTGCTCGGCCTGAACCTGCCGTTGTTCTGATCATGGAAGCACTTCACAACCTGGCGTTCGGTTTCGAGCACGCCCTGACGCTCCACAACCTGATGTACTGCGCGATCGGCTGCGTGGTCGGCACGCTGGTCGGCCTGCTGCCGGGCCTCGGTCCGCTGGCCACCATCAGCCTGTTGCTGCCTCTCACCTATTCGATCCCGACCACCGGCGCGCTGATCATGCTCGCGGGCATCTACTACGGCGCGCAGTACGGCGACAGCGTCAGCGCGATCACGATGAAGATCCCGCACGCCAGCAGTATCGTGGCGTGCATCGACGGCTACCAGATGACACTGAAGGGCAAGACCGGGGTGGCGCTGTTCACCGCGGGCTTCTCCAGCTTCATCGGCGGCACGGTCGCGATCATCGTGCTGACCTTCCTCGCGCCGATGCTCGGCGAGGTGGCCTTCCTCTTCGGTCCGGCCGACTACGTCGCGATGATGCTCGTGGGCTTCGTCTGCGTGAGCTTCGTGACCACCGGCAGCCTGCTCAACGGCCTGGCGATGTGCATGATCGGCGTGCTGCTCGGCTGCATCGGCACCGACGTGAACAGCGGCATGCAGCGCTACACCCTGGACCTGCCCTTCCTCGTGGACGGCGTGGGCGTCGTGAGCATCGCGCTGGGCTGCTTCGGTATCGCCGAGATCACCAAGAACCTCGACGCACGTGAAGAGCGTTCGCCTTTCAGCGGCAAGATCAACCTGATCCCGACCTGGCACGAGTTCAAGCGCATCTGGCCGAGCGCCTTGCGCGGCAGCGCCATCGGCTCCTTCCTGGGCATCCTGCCCGGCGGCGGCCCGACCATCGCCCAGTTCGCCGCCTACGCGCTCGACAAGAAGGTCAGCAAGTACAAGGACGAGATCGGCACCGGCTGCATCGAAGGCGTGGCCGGCCAGGCCGCGGCCGACGAAGCCGCCGCGCGCACCAGCTTCATCCCGCTGATGAGCATCGGCATTCCCGAGAACGCGGTGATGGCGCTGATGCTGGCTGCCTTCATCATCAAGGGCATCCAGCCGGGCCCGAACATGATCGCGAGCCACCCCGAACTCTTCTGGGGCCTGGTCGCCAGCATGTGGGTCGGCAACGTCTTCCTGCTGGTGCTGAACGTGCCGCTGGTGCGCTACTGGCTGTCGGTCTTCAAGATTCCGTACAACGTGCTCTTCCCCTGCATCCTGTTCTTCTGCTGCATCGGGACCTACAGCGTCAACAACAGCCTCGATGACATCTTCATCACCGCCGCCTTCGGCTTGATGGGCTACCTCTTCATGCGTCTCGAGCTCGATCCGGCCCCGCTCATGCTGGGCTTCATCCTCGGCCCGATGCTCGAAGAGAACTTCCGCCGCGCGATGCTTCTGAGCCGCGGCAGCTTCAACGTGTTCGTGCAACGCCCGATCAGCGGCACGCTGCTCTCGCTGATCGCCGTGTTCATCGTCTGGCAGCTGGTCTCGTTCCTCCTCCGCTCGCGCAAGAAGGGCGCAGCCGAGGTGGCGCCGGCCGCGCTCGAGCCGCAGGAATGAACGACGCTGCCCATGTTCGAAGTCAGCGACGAGATTCGCCTCGTGGCAAGGGCAGAGCTCTCGCAGGGACCGCCATCGGTGGCCCTGCGGCAGATCGCGCGGCGCTTCCACCTGCACCGGGCCAACCTGGCGTGGGTCGCGGCTGAAGTCTTCGAGAACATGTTCGTGCCGGACATCCAGGCCATCTGGGCCTGGGATCTGGAAGGCCAGGGCGAGGGCCATTCCGACGCCGAACTCGATGCCATGCTCTCGCACCTGCGCGTGGGGCTGCGCCGCTCGCGGGCCCTGGGGCAGGCCTAGACACTCCCGTGTTGCGGCGCTGGCGATGGCATTCGTCGCCGGCGCGCAATGGCGTCCGACGCACCCTCACACGCCCAGCACGTCCTCCAGCACGTCCGGCGAGGCCAGCAGATCGGCCGACACCCCGTGCCGCACGATGCGGCCCTTCTCCATCACCACCGCCTGATCGGTGTGCCCGAGCACCTTGCGCCAGTCGCGGTCCACGATCAGCGTGGCGATGCCGGTGGCGCGGATGTCGGCGATCACGCGCCAGATCTCCGCGACGATGAGCGGCGCCAGGCCTTCGGTGGCCTCGTCGAGGATCATGAGGCGCGGGTTGGTCATCAGCGCGCGGCCGATCGAGAGCATCTGCTGCTCGCCGCCCGACAGCTGCTGCCCGCCGTTCGACAGTCGCTCGGTCAGGCGCGGGAACGTGGCCATCACGCGGTCGAAGGTCCAGTCGCGCCGGCCGTCGATGCCCGGGCGCGCGCTCATGACGAGGTTCTCGCGCACCGACAGGTTGGGGAAGATGCCGCGCCCCTCGGGAACGTAGCCGATGCCGCGGCGCGCCATCTTCTCGGGCGTCCAGCCGGTCACGTTCTGGCCGTCGAGCAGGACCTGGCCCGACGCGGGGCGCACATAGCCCATCAGCGAGCGGATCAGCGTGGTCTTGCCCATGCCGTTGCGACCCAGCAGGCCGACCGAGGTCGCCGCGGGGATGTCGACGTCGACGCCGCGCAGGATGTGGCTGTCGCCGTAGTAGGTGTTGAGGCCCTGGACCTTGAGCATGTTCAGTGGTCCTCCCCGAGATAGGCGATGCGGACTTCCGGGTTCTGGCGGATCGAGGCCGGATCGCCGGTGGCGATCACCGTGCCGTTCACCATCACCGTGATGCGGTCGGCGATGCGGAAGACCGCATCCATGTCGTGCTCGACCAGCAGGATCGCGTGCGAGGCCTTGAGGCGCTCGAGCAGCGCGAGCATGCGCTCGGTCTCCTCCGCGCCCATGCCGGCGAGCGGCTCGTCGAGCAGCAGCACGCGCGGCCGGGTCGCGAGACACATCGCGACTTCGAGCTGGCGCTTGGCGCCATGGCTCATCGTGCCCGCGATGCGGTCGGCCACGGCGTCGAGCCCGGCGGCGGCGAGCGCCTCGCGTGCCGAGGCATTGCTCTCGGCGCAAGCCCTGGACGACTGCCAGATCGCCCACGGCCTGGGCGTCGCGGCCTGCGCGGCGAGGCGGCAGTTCTCCAGCACGGTGAACTCCGGAAAGATCGTGGTGCGCTGGTAGCTGCGCCCGACCCCCGCCAGCGCGCGGCGAAACTGCGCGCGGCCGGTGATGTCCTCGCCGTCGAGCGAGATGCGCCCTTCGGAGGCGCCGATCTCGCCCGAGAGCATGTTGATCAGCGTGGACTTGCCGGCGCCGTTGGTGCCGATCACCGCGTGCACCTCGCCGCGGCGAAGGTCCAGCGTGACCGCGTTGACGGCGACGAGGCCGCCGAAGCGGCGCGTGAGCGATTCGACCGAAAGCAAGCTGGTCATGCCGCCCCCCGGGGAGAGATGCGCGCCGCGATGCCGATGATGCCCTTGGGCAGCAGCGCGACGAACGCGATGATGGCCAGGCCCAGCGTGAGCTGCCAGTGGTCCGCGAGCGGACCGACGATGGCGTGGGTCGAGAGCAGCTCCTTGAGCAGCGTGAAGGCCACCGCACCGATCACCGCGCCGCGCAGGTGGCCGAGGCCGCCCAGGATGATCATCAGCAGCACCTCGCCCGAGTTGTGCCAGGCGAGCAGTTCGGGGTTCACCACGCCGTCGCGCGAGGCCAGCAGGAACCCCGCCAGGCCCGCGAGCGCGCCCGCGATCACGAAGGCCGCGAGCTGGTAGCCGTAGACCGGGAATCCGGCCGCGCGCATGCGCTGCTCGTTCACGCGGATGCCCGCGAGCGCGGCGCCGAAGCGCGAGCGGCGGATCAGTGCGAGCAGCCCGTAGGTGAACACCAGCGACGCGAGCACGAAGTAGAACTGCACGCCGCGGTTCTCCATGTCGAGTGCGCCCAGGGCCGGGCGCACGTACATGTAGATCCCGTCGCTGCCGCCGCCGAGCGCGGTGTCGTGGAACACGAAGAAGGCCATCTGCGCGAACGCCAGCGTGACCATGATGAAGTACACGCCGCGCGTGCGCAGGCTCAGGGCGCCGACCACCAGCGCATAGGCGGCGGCGCAGCCCATCGCAAGCGGCAGCAGGAGGGCGATCGAGCCGCCTTCCTTGCCCGAGCCGAGCACCGTTGCGTACGCGCCGATGCCGTAGAAGGCCGCATGGCCCAGGCTCACGAGCCCGGTCATGCCCACGAGCAGCTCCAGGCTCAGCGCGAAGATCGAGAGGATCATCACCTTCACCACGAGGTCGGAGAGATAGGGGCTCAGCGTCGGGCCGAGCAGCGCCAGCGCGATCGCGCACGCCAGCGGGATGAAGAACGAAGCGCGTTGCATGCTCACAGCCTTTTGCCCATGAGGCCCTCGGGACGCCAGATGAGCACGATCGCCATCAGCACGTACACCCCCATGCCGCTCAGCTCGGCGAAGAACACCTTGCCGAAGGTGTCGACGAAGCCCACGAGCAGCGAGGCGACCAGCGCGCCGGTGATCGAGCCGATGCCGCCGATCACCACCACCACGAAGCAGATGATGAGCACGCTCGCACCCATGTTGGGGTACACCGAGGACATGGGCGCGGCGATCATGCCGGCCAGCGCGGCCAGCGCCACGCCCGCCGCGAAGACGATGCGGTAGAGCCGGCGGATGTCGATGCCCAGGCCGCGCACCATGTCGCGGTTGCTCGCGCCGGCGCGGATCATCATGCCCAGGCGCGTGCGGTTCACCACGTAGTAGAGCGCGAGCGCCAGCAGCACGCACGCCGCCGAGGCGAAGAGCCGATACCACGGATAGCTCATGAGCTCGCCGAGCGCGAAGCTGCCGTCGAGCCAGGCCGGCACCTTCACGCCGTGCACGTCGTTGCCCACGAGCAGCGAGCGCAGCTCCTCGAAGACGAGGATCAGCCCATAGGTCATCAGCACCTGTTGCAGGTGGTCGCGCTGGTAGAGGTAGCTGAAGAAGGCCCATTCCAGCACATAGCCGAAGAGGGCCGCGAGCGCCACGCCCGCGACCAGCATCACGATGAACTGGTCACCGAAGAGCGGCGCGAGCGCGAACGCCATGTACGCGCCGATCATGTAGAAGCTGCCGTGGGCGAGATTGATCACGCCCATGATCCCGAAGATCAGCGTCAGCCCCGATGCCACCAGGAACAGCAGCAGGCCGTACTGCACGGAGTTCAGGCATTGAACGAGAAAGGTACCGAAATCCATGCAGTGGCCTTGAGTCGATCAGAGCTTGCAGCCGCGTGCAGGATCGGCGAGGTTCTTGACCGCGACGTTGACCAGCTTGTTCTCGTTGCCCTCGACCTTGCGCAGGTAGATGTCCTGCACCGGGTTGTGCGCCTTGTTCATCGTGAACGCGCCGCGCGGGCTGTCGATCCTGGCCTTCTCGATCGCGGCCGCGAACTCGGCCTTCTTCGAGATGTCGCCCTTCACGGCGGTGAGGCCGATGGCCAGCATCTGCGCGGCGTCGTAGCCCTGCACCGCATACACGTCGGGCTGCAGCTTGAAGCTCTTGGCGTAGGCGGTGCGGAAGTTGCTGTCGCGCGGCGTGTTCAGGCCGTCGGCGTAGTGCAGGGTGGTCAGCATGCCTTGTGCGGCGTCGCCCTGCGCTTCGAGCGTGCCGTCGGTCAGGAAGCCGGGGCCCACGAGCGGGATGGTCTTGTTCAGGCCGGCCGCCGCGTAGTCCTTGACGAACTTCACCGCGCCGCCGCCCGCGAAGAACGAATACACCACGTCGGGCTTGGCCGCCGCGATCTCCGTGAGCAGGGCCTGGAATTCCACGTTGGGGAACGGCACCGTGAGCTGCTTCTCGACCTTGCCGCCCGCCTTCTCGAAGCCCTCCTTGAAGCCGGCCACGGACTCGTCGCCGGCCGCGTACTTCCAGGTGATGGTCATCGCGCGCTTCTTGCCCTGCTTGCCGGCGACCTCGCCCATGGCGTAGGCAGGCTGCCAGTTCGAGAACGAACTGCGGAAGATGTTCTGCGCGCACATCGGGCCGGTCACCGCGTCGGCGCCGGCATTCGGGATGATCAGCACGGTGCCGCTTTCCTTCGCGGCCTTGGCCATCGCCATCGCGACGCCGGAGTGCACGGTGCCGATGATCACGTCGACGTTGTCGCGCTTGATCAGCTTGTTGACGTTGTCGGTGGCCTTGGCCGGGTCGGATTCGTCGTCGACCTTCACGTACTCGATCTCGCGGCCGCCGAGCTTGCCGCCCTTTTCCTCGACCTGCAGCTTGAAGCCGTTCTCGATCGCGACGCCCAGCGCTGCATAGGTCCCGCTGAAGGGAAGCATCAGGCCCACCTTCAGCTTGCCCGTCTGGGCGTGGCTCAGCGTGGCCAGGCAGGCCAGCGTCAGCGCCGTCAAGGTGGTGCGTGCGATGCGAGTGCTCATGGAAGTCTCCTTGTGTTGATTGAGTGAAAGAATGGCGGCCGCCGCCGGTTCCGAGATCCAGGGACACCGCAGGATGTCGCAGGCGTCAATACTTTATAACTAAACTATTTAGCTCTCAATTGAGAGTTTTCCCTGAATTGGCGGCGGGTTTCTCACGAATGAAACGGTCGCCACTATCGCCGTTTCGGGCTGGTCGCGATGCGGGGAATGCCCGCAGTCGGGAATCTCCAGGAGCTGCGTCTGCGGCACGCGCGGCACGATGTCGCGGATCTGGCGCAGCGTGCCGTATTCATCATCGACGCCCTGCATGGCGAGCACCGGGCAGCGAATGGTGCCGAGTTCGTCTTCGATGTTCCACTGCCGGAACGGCGGATGCAGCCAGATGCGGTTCCAGCCCCAGAACGCCGAATCGACGTCGTCGTGGTAGCGCCCGAGTTTCTTGGGCAGGTCGGTCTCCAGATACGCCTTGCGCGCGAGCTCGATGTTCGCGACGGTCACGTCCTCCACGAAGATGTGCGGCGCCAGCACCACGAGGCCCGCGACGCGGGCCGGAAAGCGCGCCGCATAGAGCAGCGCGATCGAGCCGCCATCGCTGTGCCCGAAGAGCCAGGGCTTCTCGGTGAGGCCCAGGGCCTCGAAAAAGGCGGGCAGCACCTCGTGCGCCTGTCGGTGCATGAAGTCCACGTCCCACACTTCGTCGGCGCCGCGCGGCGTCGATCGGCCGTAGCCGGGGCGCGAGAACACCAGCCCGCGAAAGCCGCCGGCCTCGCAGAGCTTCTCGGGGAAGTCCTTCCACATCGCGATCGACCCCAGGCCTTCGTGCAGGAAGACGAGCAGCGGCGCGTCGCTGCGTTCCGGGGCGATGCGCACGTATTCGATGCGCACGTCGCGGCCCCGCCATTCGAGGGCGGCGAACCGGGTGTCGGGACTCATTGCTTTTCCCGCTCGCGCAGGCGGAAGCGCTGGATCTTGCCGGTCGCGGTCTTCGGCAGCTCGTCGACGAACTCGATGAAGCGCGGGTACTTGTAGGGCGCGAGGCGTTCCTTCACGAAGGCCTTGAGCTCGTCCTCGGTGACGCCCTGGCCTTCCTTGCGCACGACGAAGGCCTTGGTCTTGGTGAGGCCGTCGGCGTCCTGCTTGCCGATCACCGCGGCTTCGAGCACCGCGGGGTGCTGCATCAGCGTGGCCTCGACCTCGAAGGGCGAGACGTAGATGCCGCTGACCTTGAGCATGTCGTCGCTGCGGCCGGCGTAGGTGTAGTAGCCATCGGCGTCGCGTGAGTACTTGTCGCCGCTCTTGGTCCAGCCCCCCTGGAAGGTGTCGGCGGTTTTCTCGGGGTTGCCCCAGTACATCACGGCGGTGCTCGGCCCCTTGATGTAGAGGTCGCCCACCTCGCCGACCGGCACCGGCTGGCCGTCCGCGCCGCGCAGCTCGATCTCGTAGCCTTCCACGGGCCGGCCGGTGGTGCCATAGCGGATGTCGTCGGGTCGGTTCGAGATGAAGATGTGCAGCATCTCGGTGGAACCGATGCCGTCCACGATGTCGCAGCCGAAGTGCTGCTTGAATCGCTGCGCGATCTCGCCGGGCAGCGCCTCGCCGGCCGACGAGCACATGCGCAGCGCCACCGCATCGCGCGGCGGCAGGTGGGGCGATGCGAGCATGCCCGCGAAGCCGGTCGGCGCGCCGAAGAACACCGTGGGCTTGTAGGCCCCGGTCCAGCGCTTGAAGGTGGCGTCGGGCGTGGGCCGCTCGGCCATCAGCAGCACCGTCGCGCCCACCGACAGCGGGAAGGTCAGCGCGTTGCCGAGCCCGTAGGCGAAGTACATCTTCGCGGCCGAGAAGCAGATGTCGTTCTCGGTCAGCCCCAGCACCGGCTTGCCGTACAGCTCGGCCGTCCACCACGGGTTGGCATGCGTGTGCACCGTGCCCTTGGGCTTGCCGGTGGAGCCCGACGAATAGAGCCAGAAGGCATGCTCCGTCGGCGCGGTGGCGGCGGGCGCCGCGAGCGGCTGCTGGGCGGCGATGGCCGAATCGAGATTGCGCGCGTTCTCGGGCAGCGCCGAGCCCGGCTGCGACACGAAGACCCGGCGCACCTGGTGCGCGCCCTTCGACATCGCTTCCTGCAGCACGGGCAGCAGGGCGCCCGAGACCAGGGCCGCCGTGGCGCCGCTGTGTTCGAGCATGTAGGCGTAGTCGTCGGCCGTGAGCAGCGTGTTCACCGCGACCGGCACCACGCCCGCATACAGGCTGCCGAGGAAGCACACCGGCCAGTCGCTGCTGTCGAGCATCAGCAGCAGCACGCGGTCGCCGCGCTGCACGCCGTCGGCCAGCAAGGCGGCGGCGAGCCGGCGCGCGCGGTCTTCGAGCTCGCCGTAGCCGAGTGCGCCGCGATCGTCGATGTAGGCCGCCTTCCGCGCGCGGCCCCGATTGAGCGCGAACAGGTGCTCGGCGAAGTTGAAGGTCTCTGGCAGGCTCATCGTGTGTCTCCTTGGATTCGTTCGGGCCGCGCGGGCCGGCTACGCCTGCGGCAGGCCGAGCTGCGCCAGCACCGCGGGGCTGGCCTGCACCGCGCTGCGGCGGTGGTAGAAGTCCAGCGCGCGCAGCCCGCCGAGCTCGGCGCCGCCGCCCGCGCGGCCGGGGCCGCCGTGCAGCGACATCGGCATCACGTTGCCGTGGCCCGTGTGGGTCTGCGCGACGTCGGGCGTGATCACGTGCACGCGCCCGTGGCTCGCCGCGAGCTGCACCGCGGCCTGGCCGAGCGCGGCGTCGTCGGCGCCGTACAGCGAGGTCACGAGCGAGCCCTGGCCGCGATGCGCCAGCGCGATCGCGTGGTCGAGATCGCGGTAGGGCAGCAGCGTGGCCACCGGGCCGAACACCTCGATGTCATGCACGCGCTCTGCCGCATCGGCATCGCGCGCGCCGAGCAGCACCGGGCCGATGCAGGCCGCCACCGCCGGATCGGCATCGACCAGCGCGCGGGCGCTGCCGTCGTGCAGCACGCCGGCCTGGGTCTTGAGCGCATCGAGCCCTTCGCGGACCGCGTTCAGCTGCGCGCGGCTCACCAGCGAGCCCATGCGCACCGATTCGTTGCGCGGGTTGCCGACCGTGATGCCGGCCAGCTTGGCGCCGATCGCCTCGGCGGCCGCGTCGTACAGCGCCGCCGGCACGAGGATGCGGCGGATCGCGGTGCATTTCTGGCCCGTCTTGACGGTCATCTCGCGCACCACTTCGCGCACCAGCAGGTTGAAGGCGTCGGAGCCCGCCGCGGCATCCGGCAGCAGCAGGGCGGAGTTCAGGCTGTCGGCCTCGATGTTCACGCGCACCGAGCGCTGCGCCACCGCGGGGTGCGAGCGGATCACCGCGCCCGTGTCGGCCGAGCCGGTGAACGACACCACGTCGAAGCTCTGGAGCTGGTCCATCAGCCCCGCCGAGCTGCCGCAGACCACCGACAGCGCGCCGGCCGGCAGCACGCCGGCCTCGACCACGTCGCGCACCATGCGCTGCGTGAGCCAGGCGGTGGCGGTCGCGGGCTTCACGATCACCGGCACGCCCGAGAGGAGGGCGGGCGCCGCTTTTTCCCACAGGCCCCACGAGGGGAAGTTGAAGGCATTGATGAACAGCGCCACGCCGCGCGTAGGCACCTGCAGGTGCTGCGACTGGAACACGGGCTCGCGGCCGAGCTTGACCGCCTCGCCGTCTCGCAGCGCGCGCACGTCGCCGAGCGCATCGCCCCACTTCGCGTACTGGCCGATCGTGAAGATCGCGCCATCGATGTCGACCGCCGAATCGTTCTTGACGGTGCCCGAGTTCGCGGTCGCGATCTCGTAGTAGCTGTCGCGATTCGCCTGCAGCACCTTGACGATGGCGGCCAGCAGGCCCGCGCGCTGCCGGTAGGTAAGCGAGCGCAGCGCGGCGCCGCCGGCGTCGCGCGCGAAGCCGAAGGCCTCGGCGAGGTCCAGGCCGGTCGCGTCGACACGGGCCAGCTCGGTCCCGAGCACCGGGTCGAAAAGGGGCGTGCCGGCGCCGCGGCCCGCTTGCCAGCGGCCGGCGACGTAATTGGAAAGAAGCTCGGTCATGGCGTTACTTGGTGAACTGGATCTGCCCCTCGGGCAGCAGATAGAGGACCAGCGCGCGGCCCTGCGCCACGGTCGGGAAATGGGCGCTTCCGGGCGGGTACACGCACCAGCCGGCCGGCCGGCCGTCGAAGGTCGCGTCGCCTTCGAGCGGCATGATCAGGTCGATCTCGCCGCCGGGATGCGTGTGATGCGGGCCGGCGATGTCGCGCATGTCCACCACGTCGACCGAGAAGCGGGCGAGCGCATCCTCGGCCTTGAAGACGCGGCCGTAGCGGATGCCGCCGCCCTCGCGCTCGCACAGCCACCCTTCGGCGACGCCGCCGATGCAGGCCTGCTTGAGCGCTTCATAGGTGGGGCTGCCGGCGCCGTGGTGCGTGTTGAGCCAGCGGTCGAGTTCGCGGTCGAGCGGACGGCCCGCGATCTGGGTCGCCACATCGGCGACGAGTTGATGGAAGGCTTGCTTGGACATGGGCGCCTCGTGGTGCATGGGAACAAACTTGCTTGCGGCAAATGCCGACGTGCAGTATCTTGCCTGTCGCGAACCATAAGCACCCACCCCTCGAGTGTCAAGCAATATAGTGCATGAATGGGTGTTAACCCCGAGAGAACATCATGAATGAGCAAGCCGACGAGGCGGTGCTGACCGTCGACAGCCCCGCCCCTGCGCAGGCCGAAGAAGCCAAGAACCCCTTGCTGGTCGCGCTGGGCGAGCGGGTGCGCAACCTGCGCGCGCGGCGGGGCTTGACGCGCAAGGCGGTCGCGCAGGCGGCCAACGTGTCGGAGCGCCATCTCGCCAACCTGGAATACGGCATCGGCAACGCGTCGATCCTGGTGCTGCAGCAGGTCTCGGGCGCGCTCCAGTGCCCCCTGGCCGAACTGGTCGGCGACGTGACCACCACCTCGCCCGAGTGGCTGCTGATCCGCGAACTGCTGGAGCACCGCAGCGAGGCCGACCTGCGCCGCGCCCGCATCGCCCTTGGCGAACTGCTCGGCACCGCGGCGGGCGACCCGCACCGGCGCCGCCGCATCGCGCTGGTGGGATTGCGCGGCGCCGGCAAGTCCACGCTGGGGCAGATGCTGGCGGACGACCTCGACGTGCCCTTCATCGAGCTGAGCCGCGAGATCGAGAAATTCGCCGGCTGCAGCGTGCGCGAGATCCACGACCTCTACGGCACCAACGCCTACCGGCGCTACGAGCGCCGCGCGCTGGAGGAAACCGTGCAGATCTACAGCGAGGTGGTGATCGCCACACCGGGGGGCATCGTCTCCGACCCGGCGACCTTCAACGAACTGCTCGCGCACTGCACCACCGTCTGGCTGCAGGCCGCGCCCGAGGAGCACATGGGCCGCGTCGCCGCGCAGGGCGACACGCGGCCCATGGCCGCCAGCAAGGAGGCGATGGACGACCTGCGCCGCATCCTCGCCGGCCGCGCCGCCTTCTATTCGAAGGCCGACCTGACCGTCGACACGACCGGGCACGGGCTCGCCGAAAGCTTCCGGCTCCTGCGCGACGCCGTGCGCGAGTCCCTGCACCACGAAGGCTGATTCGCCTTTCGCCACCGACTGCCTGTAAAAAATCCATTCCAGGGTTGACGCACCCGAAAACATGCAGCATGATGCATGTCCATGCGATAGGCAAATGCACTATTGTTCTTCGATGCCCCCGAACCCCCAGGAGACCGACATGGCCGAAACCGCCGCTCACCCCGCCCGCGTGGACTACCGCACCGATCCCACGCAGTACCGCCACTGGAAGCTGAGCGTGGAAGGCTCGGTCGCCCGCCTGTCGCTCGACATCGCGGAAGACGGCGGTATCCGCCCCGGCTACAAGCTCAAGCTCAACAGCTACGACCTGGGCGTGGACATCGAACTGCACGATGCGCTCAACCGCGTGCGCTTCGAGCACCCGCAGGTCCGCTCGGTCATCGTCACCAGCGGCAAGGACCGCATCTTCTGCTCTGGCGCCAACATCTTCATGCTCGGCGTGTCGAGCCACGCGTGGAAGGTGAACTTCTGCAAGTTCACCAACGAGACGCGCAATGGCATCGAGGATTCGTCGAAGCATTCGGGCCTGAAGTTCGTCGCGGCGGTCAACGGCGCGTGTGCCGGCGGCGGCTATGAACTCGCGCTGGCGTGCGACGAGATCGTGCTGGTGGACGACCGCTCGTCCTCCGTTTCGCTGCCCGAAGTGCCGCTGCTCGGCGTGCTGCCCGGCACCGGTGGCCTCACCCGCGTGACCGACAAGCGCCATGTGCGCCACGACCTCGCCGACATCTTCTGCACCAGCGTCGAAGGCGTGCGCGGCCAGCGCGCGGTCGACTGGCGCCTGGTCGATGCGATTGCCAAGCCCGCGCAGTTCGCCGCGGCGGTGCAGGAACGCGCGGCCAAGCTCGGCGAGGGCAGCCACCGCCCGGCCGACGGCAAAGGCGTGAGCCTCACGCGCGTCGAGCGCGAGGACGGCCCGGACAGCCTGCGCTACGAATACGTCACGGTCGAGATCGACCGCGCCCGCCGCACCGCCACCTTCACCGTCAAGGCGCCGAAGACCGCGCAGCCGACCGACATCGCCGGCATCGAGGCCGCGGGGGTGGCCTGGTGGCCGCTCGCGATGGCGCGCCAGCTCGACGACGCCATCCTGTGCATGCGCACCAACGAACTCGACGTCGGCGCCTGGCTGCTCAAGACCGAGGGCGACGCCCAGGCCGTGCTCGCGAGCGACGCCACGATGCTGGCGCACCAGGACCACTGGCTGGTGCGCGAGACCATCGGCCTGCTGCGGCGCACGCTGGCGCGCCTCGACGTCTCCTCGCGCAGCCTGTTCGCTCTGATCGAATCCGGCTCCTGCTTCGCCGGCACGCTGGCCGAACTGGCCTTCGCGGCCGACCGCGCCTACATGCTCGCGCTGCCCGACGATGCCGAGAAGGCGCCCAAGCTCACGCTCAACGAATTCAACTTCGGCTTCTTCCCGATGGTGAACGACCAGAGCCGCCTGCAGCGCCGCTTCTATGAAGAGACCGCACCGCTCGAAGCCGCCCGCGGCGCCGCCGGCCGTGCGCTCGACGCCGACGAGGCGATGAAGCTCGGCCTGGTCACGATGGCGCCCGACGACATCGACTGGGACGACGAGATCCGCATCGCGATCGAAGAACGCGTGGCCATGTCGCCCGATGCGCTGACCGGCCTCGAAGCCAATCTGCGCTTCGCGAGCAAGGAGAACATGATCACCCGTGTCTTCGGCCGCCTCTCGGCCTGGCAGAACTGGATCTTCAACCGCCCGAACGCCGTCGGCGAGAAGGGCGCGCTGAAGGTCTACGGCACCGGCCAGAAAGCCGGCTTCGACATGAACCGCGTCTGATCCATCCGTCCCACGAACATCCGAGGAAGCACGACATGAGCACGATCAACTACAGCGAGAAGATCCCGAACAACGTCAACCTGAGCGAAGACCGCACGCTGCAGCGCGCGCTCGAAGGCTGGCAGCCGAACTTCATCCACTGGTGGGACGACGTGGGCCCCGAGGGCTCGACGAACTTCGACGTCTACCTGCGTACGGCCGTGAGCGTCGATCCGAACGGCTGGGCCCAGTTCGGCCACGTGAAGATGCGCGACTACCGCTGGGGCATCTTCCTGAACCCGGGCGACGCGAACCGCGAGATCCACTTCGGCGACCACAAGGGCGAAAAGGCCTGGCAGGACGTGCCCGGCGAGCACCGCGCCAACCTGCGCCGCATCATCGTCACGCAGGGCGACACCGAGCCGGCATCGGTCGAGCAGCAGCGCCACCTGGGCCTGACCTGCCCGAGCCAGTACGACCTGCGCAACCTGTTCCAGGTCAACGT
>JAGIBP010000058.1 GCA_017744285.1 Variovorax sp. | reverse complement strand
CGCCCTCGCCCGCGCTGCTGCATGCGGCCGAGCTGGCCCAGCTGCGCCGGGAAGCGCGCGCCGCCGGCGAGGCCGAGGGCCGCAAGCAGGGCCATGCCCAGGGCCGCGCGCAAGGCCTCGCCGAAGGGCACGCCGAAGGCGTCGCGGCCGGCCTCGCGGCCGCCAGCGCCCATGCCGAACAACTGCTCGCGCTCGCGAACAGCCTGCCTGCCGCTCTGCGGCGCGCCGAAGGCGAGGTGGCCGATGCGCTGCTCACGCTGGCGCTCGACATCGCGCGGCAGGTGGTGCACCGCACCCTGCGCGCCGAGCCCGAATGGGTGCTGCCGCTGGTGCAGGACCTGCTCCATGCCGAGCCCGCCCTGCAGGGTGAGCCGCGCCTGCTGCTGCATCCCGACGACGTCGCGCTGGTGAAGAACAGCCTGGGCAACGAGCTGGAATCCGCCGGCTGGCAACTGCGCGCGGACGACACGATCGCGCGTGGCGGCTGCCGCGTGCAATCGGCCAGCGGCGAGCTCGACGCCAGCCTCGAGACGCGCTGGAAGAACGTGACCGCCGCGCTGCACCGCGACGTGGACGCCCAAGGGATCTGAAGCGATGACCGTCGACACGCCCCAGGCTCCGGCCGACCAGCACCTGCGCACCTGGCTCGACACCCTGACGCGGGCGCGCCACGACGTGGCCCGTGCACCCGTCACCGTGCAATCGGGCCGCCTCACGCGCGCCGTCGGGCTGGTGCTCGAAGCCGTGGGCCTGCAGCTGCCGGTGGGTAGCGACTGCCTGGTCGAACTCCCGCCGGGCCATCCGCAGCGCCACGCCGAAGCCGAAGTGGTCGGCTTCGCCGGCGACAAGCTCTTCCTGATGCCGCAAAGCGAAGTGTCGGGCCTGCTGCCCGGCGCACGCGTGATCCCGCGGCCCGGCGGCGCCGGCAGCGGCGCCCTGGGCGAGGGCCACGCCAAGCGCCTGCCGGTCGGCACGGGCATGCTGGGCCGCGTCGTCGACGCCGCGGGCCGTCCGCTCGACGGCCTGGGCCCGCTGGACATCCACCGCAAGGTGCCGCTGTCGTCGCCGCCGATGAACCCGCTCTCGCGCGCGCCGATCGATTCGGTGCTCGACGTCGGCGTGCGCGCCGTCAACGCGATGCTCACCGTCGGCCGCGGCCAGCGCATGGGCCTGTTCGCCGGCTCGGGCGTGGGCAAGAGCGTGCTGCTGGGCATGATGGCGCGCTACACGAGCGCCGAAGTCATCGTGGTCGGCCTGATCGGCGAACGCGGCCGCGAAGTGAAGGACTTCATCGAGAACACGCTGGGCGAGGAGGGCCTGGCCCGCGCGGTCGTCGTGGCCGCGCCGGCCGACAACTCGCCGCTCCTGCGCCTGCAGGGCGCGGCCTATGCCACCTGCCTGGCGGAGTATTTCCGCGACCAGGGCAAGGACGTGCTCCTGATCATGGACTCGCTCACGCGCTACGCCATGGCGCAGCGCGAGATCGCCCTCGCCGTGGGCGAGCCGCCGGCCACCAAGGGCTACCCGCCCTCGGTGTTCGCGAAGCTGCCCGCGCTGGTGGAGCGCGCCGGCAACGGCGCGCGCGATGCGGACGGCCGCGGCGGCTCGATCACCGCGTTCTACACCGTGCTCTCCGAAGGCGACGACCAGCAGGACCCGATCGCCGATTCGGCGCGCGCCATCCTCGACGGCCACGTGGTGCTCTCGCGCACGCTGGCCGAAGCCGGGCACTACCCCGCGATCGACATCGAGGCTTCGATCAGCCGCGCGATGACCGCGCTGATCCCGCCCGCGCAGTTCGAATCGGTTCGCCGCTTCAAGCAGATGCTCTCGCGCTACCAGCGCAACCGCGACCTGATCAGCGTCGGCGCCTATGCACCCGGCCATGACGCGCAGCTCGACCAGGCCATCGCGATGTACCCGCGCATCGAGGCCTTCCTGCAGCAGGCGATGGAAGAGCGCACCGACTACGCCACCTCGATCGCGCGCATGACCAAGCTCTTCGAGCCCGGCTGATCCAGGAAGGAACGACCATGTCCCAGCGACTCCCTCTCGACACGCTCACCGAGCTTGCGCGCACGCGCACCGACGACGCCGCGAAGCGGCTCGGCACCCTGCAGAACGCGCAGCTCAGCGCGAGCCAGAAGCTCGACATGCTGCTGAAGTACCGGCAGGACTACCACGACCAGCTCCAGGCGCTCATGAGCCAGGGGCTGCCGACCGCGAAGTGGCGCAACTACCAGGCCTTCCTGGCGACGCTGGACGGCGCGATCGAGCAGCAGCGCGCCATCGTCGCGCAGGCGCTCACGCGCCTGGACCACGGGCGCGCCGACTGGCGCGACAACAAGCGCCGCCTCAATTCGTTCGACACGCTCGCCGAACGCGTGCGCCGCCAGGAACTGATGGCGCAGGCCAAGCGCGAACAGCGCGACAGCGACGAGCGCGCCACGCGCAAGTTCTTCGACCGCGCCGCCAACCCGACCTTCTGACGCTTCCTCGGAACCCGCCATGCCCACACCCATTTCGCCTTCCCTCAACCTCCCCGGCCTCCAGGGCGCGGCCACGGGCGCGCGCGGCCGCACCGCCGATGCGTCCGAAGGCCGGAGCTTCGGCGCGGCCCTCGAGCGCTCGCGCTCGGCCGCCGGCGCCAAGGACAGCGCCGAGACAGCGGCCGCCCCGGAGACCGTCGCGACCCGCAAGCCCGGCCGTGCCGGCGAGAAGAAAAGCGAGCTCAGCGCGGCCGACGTCATGGCCCTGCTCGCGCCGCTGCCCGCCTCGATGGTTCCCGCCGCTGCGCAGGACAAGCTGACCGCCGGCCAGGCCTCGACGGCCGCCGCGGCGGCGGCTGGCGTCGCGGCGAACGCGGCATCGGCAACCGCCCTGCCGACGGACGCCACGGCCCTGGCCGACGGCGCCCAGCCGAGCACGGCCGACGCTGCGGTCGCGAAGGACGCCCCGGCGCCCGAAGCGCCCCCCCAGGGCACGCACCCGGGCGCGCGCGTCGCGGACGCAGGCGCCGATGCGGACCTGCCCGCGGCCGCGGCCGCCGCGACCACGGCCGCCGCGCCGCTGCCGGATGCCGCCACCGAGGCTGCAGCCCTCGTGCCCGCGCCCGCCCTGGCCACCGCGCGGCCGGCCGATGCGAAAGCCTCGGTGCCCCTGAAGGCCGGCTCCACCGCAGCGCCCTCCGCGGCCGCTGCCACGTCGACCGACCCGGCCCCCGCCGCGCCGGGCGACGGCGCCGCAGCCGTCACCGCCAAGATCGATGCGCCCGCGGCGCAGCCCGACACTGCTTCGGCCGAACCCGCCGATGCGCCCGAGGCGCCATCGATGCCCGCCCTGCAGGCCGCGCAGTCCGCCGGTGCCGACCGCGCCGCCGCCTCCGCGAAGCCCTCCACGCCCACGCTGACCGTGGCCCCGCAGGTCGGCAGCAGCGAATGGGGGCCGGCCATCGGCCACCAGATGATCCGCATGAACGCCAGCGGCCACCAGGTCGCCGAGCTCAATCTCAACCCTGCCGGGCTCGGTCCCCTCAAGGTCACGCTGACGATGGGCGACAACCAGGCGCAGGCGATGTTCGTGTCGGCGCACGAGGCAGTGCGCAAGGCCGTCGAGGCCGCGCTGCCGCAGCTGCGCACCACGCTGGCCGAACAGGGCATCACCCTCGGGCAGGCCTCGGTCGGTGCCGAGACACGCCAACCGAACAGCGGCGGCGCCTTCGCCGATCAGAACCCGTCGCGCCCGCAGGGCCGCCCTGACGATGCCGCCACCGCGCACGCGGACAACGCTGCCGTCCAGGCGGCACCGGTGCCGGCGGCCGCGGCCTCGCGCCGCGCCTCCGCCGGCCTCGACACCTTCGCGTGAAAACCGTCCTGCAATGAACGGAGCTGACGCGTTTTTCCACGCTTGATCAGCCGTTCACTTGCAGGGGAGTTCGCAAAGAATAGACCGAACAAGTTACCTCGCTCCAACATGGCTACTTCATCTCCTGGCGCCAGCGCCACACCCGCCGCCGCCCCGCGCTCGTCGAAGCTGCTGATCGGCCTCCTGCTCGGCGTCGCCCTGCTCGGCGTCGGCGCGGCCGGCTACATGTTCCTCCACGGCAGGAGCGCTCCGGCGGAAGCGGCCAAGCCCCTGCCCGAGAAGCCGATCTTCGTGACGCTCGAACCGCTGACCGTGAACCTGCAGGCCGAGGGCCGCAAGTTCCTGCACATCGGCATGTCGCTGAAGGTGCGCGACGAGGCCGCCAAGGCGCAGATCGTCGAGTTCATGCCCGAGCTGCGCAGCCGCGCGCTGCTGATGTTGTCCAACCGCGCGCCCGACACGCTGATGTCGACCGAGGACAAGGCCAAGCTCGCCGAGGAAGTGCGCACCGAGCTGAACCGCCCGCTCAGCGACACCTTGCCGCCGCAAGGCATCGCGAGCGTGTCGTTCAACACCTTCGTGGTCCAGTGATCAACAGCAGGCAAGCGACCCATGGCCTATGAACAGGTCCTCTCGCAGGACGAGGTCGATGCGCTGCTGCAGGGCGTCACGGGCGGCAGCGTCGACCAGACATCCACGCCCGCGCCACCGGCCGACGGCCTCCCGGCCTACGACCTCGGTGCGCCCGATCGCGTGGTGCGCAGCCGCATGCACACGCTGGAGGTCATCAACGACCGCTTTGCGCGCGGCCTGCGCGGCGCGCTGCTGAACTTCATGCGCCGCAGCCCCGACATCTCGGTTGGCTCGGTGCAGATCCAGCAGTACGCCGAGTTCGTGCGCCACCTCCCGGTGCCCGCGAACATCAACATGCTGCACATGAAGCCGCTGCGCGGCACCGCCCTCTTCGTGTTCGACCCGAAGCTGGTGTTCCTCGTGGTGGACAACCTCTTCGGCAGCGACGGCCGCTACCACGTGCGCGTGGAAGGCCGCGACTTCACGCGCACCGAGCAGCGCATCATCAAGCGCCTGCTGGATCTTTCGCTGCAGTGCTATGGCGAGGCGTGGCAGCCGGTGTATCCGCTCACCTTCGACTACCAGCGCGCGGAGATGCACGGCAAGCTCGCCAACATCGTGGCGCCGAACGAAGTGGTGGTGAACACCACGCTGCAAATCGAGTTCGGCCCCGTCGGCGGCTTCCTGCACGTGTGCATTCCGTACTCGATGATCGAGCCGATCCGCGACCTGCTGTCCAACCCGATCCAGGACGAGGTCGAGATCGACAAGCGCTGGGTCACGCAGATGTCCAAGCAGATGCAGGCCGCCGACGTCGAGCTCACCGCCGACTTCGTGAAGATGTCCTCGACCATCGGCGAGATCCTCAAGCTCCAGGTCGGCGACGTGCTGCCCATCGACCTGCCCGCCAGCGTCATCGCGAAGGTCGACGGCGTGCCGGTCATGGAGTGCGGCTACGGCATCTCGAACGACCGCTACGCCCTGCGCGTGCAAAACATGATCAATCACCAAGACAGCGATTCGAAGAACGACCATGACTGACAACACCTCTCCCGCCAGCGACGCCGACGATTGGGCAGCCGCACTGGCCGAGCAGACCGCCAGCGCGCCCGCGGCAGCCACCGAGCCGGCGCCCGCGCCGGCCGCGACGCAGGTCTTCCAGCAGATCCAGGAAACGGCATCGGCCGCGGCCGGGGTCACCGCGCTCGACATCGCCCGCGTGATGGAAGTGCCGGTGCAGCTCACCGCCGAGATCGGCCGCACGCGCATCACCATCAAGAACCTGCTGCAGCTCTCGCAGGGCTCGGTGGTGGAACTCGACGCGCTGGCCGGCCAGCCGCTGGACGTGCTGATCAACGGCTACCTGATCGCGCAGGGTGAAGTGGTGGTGGTGAACGAGAAGTACGGCATTCGCCTCACCGACATCATCACGCCCTCCGAGCGCATGCAGAAGCTCGCGAAGTGATTCACCTCCGGCCTCGCCCACTTCGTGTGGCTCTGACACCCCCTCTCCGGGGTCGACCCCAGCGGCCCGGCAACGCCGGTTCCGCGGGGTTCCGCGGTTTCGGGGCGCGCCTTTTTGGCGCGGTGACGGCTTGGGCCGCCCTGCCCGCTCACGCGGTGCTGCCGACGGTGCCTTCTCATCCTGTCGAGGCGGCTGCGCCGGTCGTCGGCGCGGGCGGGCTGATGCAGGCGGGCTTCGGCATGGTCGCGGTGCTCGGGCTGATCTTTCTCTGCGCCTGGCTGGCGCGGCGCTTCGGGCTGCAGCGCTTCGGCGGCGGGCACGTCGTGAAGGTGGTATCGAGCTCGAACGTCGGCCAGCGCGAGCGCGTGGTGGTGGTCGAGGTCGGCGGCACCTGGCTGGTGCTCGGCGTCACGCCCACGCAGGTCAACACCCTGCACACCCTGCCCGCACAAGCGGTCCCGCAAGCGCCCGCCGCCGCCCCGGTCGCGGCGCTGAAACCCATCGACCTCTTCGCGCAGAAGCTGCGCGAATCCATCACCGGCACATCCCGCCCGGCTCCATGATGCGCAAACTCTTCCGCCGAAGCCTTCGGGGCGGCGTGGTGCTGCTCGCGGCCGTGCTGCCCCTGGCGGCCTGGACGCAGGGCCTTCCCGGCCTGACCAGCACGCCCGGCCCCGGCGGCAGCCAGACCTGGTCGCTCAGCGTGCAGACGCTGGTGCTGCTGACCTCGCTCACCTTCCTGCCCGCGCTGCTGCTGTCGATGACCAGCTTCACGCGCATCCTGATCGTGCTGGGCCTCCTGCGCACCGCGATCGGCACCCAGGCCTCGCCGCCCAACCAGATCCTGGTCGGGCTGTCGCTCTTCCTGACCTTCTTCGTGATGTCGCCGGTCTTCGACAAGGCCTACACCGACGCCTACAAGCCTTTCTCGGACAACAAGATCAGCGCCGAGCAGGCGCTCGAGCGCGGCATCGAGCCTTTCAAGACCTTCATGCTGCGGCAGACCCGCGAGAACGACCTCGCGCTCTTCGCGAAGCTCGCCAAGGCCCCCGAGATGCAGGGGCCCGAGGAAGTCCCGCTGCGCATCCTGCTGCCGGCCTTCGTGATCAGCGAGCTGAAGACGGCCTTCCAGATCGGCTTCACCATCTTCATCCCGTTCCTCATCATCGACATGGTGGTCGCCAGCGTGCTGATGTCGATGGGGATGATGATGGTGCCGCCCGCGAGCATCGCGCTGCCTTTCAAGCTCATGCTCTTCGTGCTGGCCGACGGCTGGCAGCTGCTCATCGGCGCGCTGGCGCAAAGCTTCTTCAACTAGCGACCCGGAATCCCCCACATGACCCCCGAAACCGTCATGACGATGGGCAGCCAGGCGATCCAGGTGTCGCTGATGCTCGCCGCGCCGCTGCTGCTGGTCGCGCTCATCATCGGCCTCGTCATCAGCATCTTCCAGGCGGCCACGCAGATCAACGAGGCGACGCTCTCCTTCATCCCGAAGCTGGTCGCCGTGTTCCTGTCGCTGGTCGTCGCCGGGCCGTGGATGCTCGAGAAGATGCTCGACTACATCCGCGCACTCTTCACGAGCATTCCCCAGCTCGTGGGGTGAACGTGGCCTGATGCCGCAAGTCTTCTCCGTCACCTCCGCGGAGCTCACCGGCTGGCTGGTGGCCTTCCTCTGGCCGTTCGTGCGCATGCTGGCGCTGGTCAGCACCGCGCCGGTGCTCGGCGAGTCGGTGGTGCCGCGGCAGGTCCGCATCGCCTTCGCGGGCGCGCTCGCCATCCTGCTGGCGCCCACCCTCGGGCCGATGCCGGACGTCCCGGTGGTCTCGGCCGGCGGCGTCTGGATCATCATCCAGCAGGTGCTGATCGGCGTCGCGATGGGCTTCACGATGAAGATCGTGTTCGCCGCCGTGCTCGCCGCGGGCGAATACATCGGCCTGCAGATGGGCCTGTCCTTCGCCTCGTTCTTCGACCCGATGAACGGCGGCGCGACCATGGTCGTGGCGCGCCTGCTCAACATGCTCGCGATGCTGATCTTCATCGCCGTCGACGGGCACCTGATGATGATCGCCGCGCTGGCGGAGAGCTTCCAGGCGCTGCCGATCTCCGCTTCGCCGCTTCACGGCAACGGATGGATGGTGATCGCCGCCAGCGGCGCCCAGATCTTCTCCAGCGGCCTGATGCTGGCGCTGCCGCTCGTCACCGCGCTGCTCACGCTCAACCTCGCCATGGGCATCCTGAACCGCGCCTCGCCGCAGTTCAGCATCTTCGCCGTGGGCTTTCCCCTGACGCTGCTCGCGGGCATCTGGATGCTCCAGCTCCTGATGCCGCACCTGGGCGCCGTGCTGCAGCCGCGCTTCGATGCGGGGATCGAAGCGATGGTGCAGTTGGTCCAGGCCCTTCGCTAGCGGTCGCGCTGCAATCGCTGCACCCGCCGCCCCGCGGCACCCGACCCCTTCCTTGCAGCCGCACTTTGGCGCAACGAGATTCAAGAGTTTTCCTGCGCAGTCGAAAGAGCTGCCTGATGGATGTGCTCGCTTGCCCCGTCCCAAACTCGATGACTCTTTTTCGCCGCAACGCGACAAGTCAGGGAAGGCGGTTGACAACAGTGAAAGCAAACACCCGATCCAAAGAGGTCTTCATTCCGTTCGTGCACCCGGCCTACGTCCGAGTGGTCCTGGACTATCTGGCCAGCCGGGGCGTTCGGCCTGCCACAGTCCTGGAGCGATCGGGTCTCACGTGGCAAGACCTGCGCGACGGACAACCCATGGTCGGCTTCGCCGCATTCCGGCGTTTCGTCTCGCACGCGGTCGAGTGCAGCGGCGAACCCGCGCTCGGCGTGCTGGCCGGTGCCAACTTCCAGCCCTATCACAGCCCGGTCGGCATCGGCGCCCTGACGAGCGACACCCTCGGCCAGGGGCTCGAATTCCTCGCGCGGTACGCCCGGCTGATTTTCGCAGGCATGGAGTTCGAACTCGACAACGGACCCAGATGGAGCATCTTCAAGGTCAAGTCGACGCGCCCGCTTTGCGAGGCCCATTTCTTCCTGATCCAATCCATCGTCGGCACGCACGGCCACATGCTCGAAGCGATCCTCGGCCGCTACGTCGACGAACTCGTGGTGGGGCTCCCCTACCCGCGTCCCACGGCCGAAGCAGATTCGAGCCTGCGCCATGTCCGCAGCGTAGTGTTCGATCAGCCTTGCCTGACCTTCCAGTTGCCGGTGAAGCTGCTCGAAGTCCCCAGTGTTTGCACCGATCCCACGACCTCGCTCGACGCGGCCCGCACGTGCCAGCGCATGCAATCCGAACAGATGCGCGGCGAATTCGTCCAACGCGTGCGCCACGCACTGCTCGATCGCCTGATGGACAACCCGGACGTCAGCGAACTGGCGGCAGACCTCGACGTCTCGGTGCGGAAGTTCATGCGCAGGCTCGTGGAGGCCGGCGCCAACTACTCCGACATCAAGGACGAGGTGCGCAGGAGCCATTCGGCCTGGTACCTGAAGCACACCGAACTCTCCATCGAGTCGATCGCCTCGCAGCTGGGCTACACCGACCCCACCAGCTTCGGCCGCAAATTCAAGGGCTGGTACGGCATGACGCCGAGCAAGATGCGGCAGGCCTCGCGCATCGGCCTGAACTGATCGAGGGGACTGCGCAAGCGCGGGCGCCAGATGGCTTGGCGCCGCCCCCCGGCCCGCGTCGATTCAATGACGCAGACGGCTAGCCGCATGAACGGCGTAGGACCTTCCCCTCGCCTCGCCGGGCGCTTTCAACGTGTCGATCGTGTCGCTGACACGCGAGAGGATCTCGATGCAGTTGGCTCTGAGCGCGATGCCACGACGCGTCAGTTCCACCTTCCTGCTGGTGCGATCGATCAGGGGCGTACCGAGCAGCGCTTCGAGTCGGGCCACGCTTCGGCTGACACTGGACTTGTGGATGCTCAATGCTTCCGCGGCCAGGGTGAAGCTGGCCAGCGCAGCGACATAGGCAAAGATGCGCAGATCGTTCAGATCGAGCATTTCTTCGGCCCCCTGTCCTGAGGAGACTTGACTGTGCATTTGTGACACTCCCTGCAGTTTTCTTCTTTCCGTTGCGCATGTGCGCGTGCCGCCTGAAAAGGCAAAAAGGCTGCCCGACTTGCGTCGGGCAGCCTTCAGCACTGGCTGAGGATCAAGACTGGGACAGCCCGATCAGAACGAATGGCGGATACCGAAGTCGTAGCCGGTCGAGGTCTTCGGGGTCAGGCCGACGCCCGGAACGTTCCCGAAGCCCGGGATGTTGACATCGGGCGACTTGGCGGCATAGCCCGAACCCAGGCCCGCGGTACTCGTAGCCAGGCCCGCACCGTCCTTGTTGCTGACGCGTGCCACTGTCGCGTACAGGGCGGTGCGCTTGGACAGGTTGTGGACGTAGCCGATGGCGAACTGGTTGGCCTTCGGGTCGTTGCCACAGCCGGCGGCCGTGCTGTTGAGGCAGCGGTACGGGTCAATCGCCTCGCGCAAGGTGAGTTGCGTATCGTTGTTGTACTTGGCCGAGCCATAGGACATGCGGATCAGGCCCGGGCCAACCGGCACGGTCGCGCCGATCAGCCAGCCCTTGACCGAGGGATTCGAGATGCCGCGAATGTCCATGAAGTTCTGCGTCGTGGCCACGAGCCCCAGACCGGTGGAATCCGTCTTGACCTTCGTGTCGTTGTACTCGGCGAACAGCTTGACGGGGCCGAGATCGTACGAAGCACCCAGGTTCCAGGTGTTCATGTTGGTGGTGTCACCGGCGTAGAACTTGTCGCCGATCGTGGTCGAGCCATAGGCCAACGCGACATCGACCGGACCGTTCGCATAGCCGAAGCGGCCACCGGCGTAGCGACCGGTGCGCGAGTTGTTGTTGGCCGCGGGCGTTGCATCGCCGGGGCTGTACTTGGCGTTCTCGTGGAAGGCGTACATCACCTGGCCGTAGAAGCCACCCAGGTTCGGGGGCAGGAAGTAGCCCACCGAGTTGTTGGCGCGAACGTACTGGTCGTTCTTCCAGCCGTCCTGGCCGATGGCGCCCGATGCTGCCTTGTAGGGCAGGTTCGTGCCGACGCCGTTGGTGCCGAACGGATCGAACACGGTGTCGTTCCAGAACGTCGGGGTGTAGTCACGGCCCAGGCGGACTTCACCGAAATTGCCCGACAGGCTCACCGTGGAGCGACGGTTGAAGAGGCCGCTGTTGATAGCGGCGCCGCTGCCACCCGCAGCCCCGGTGTCATTGCCCAGCGCCGCTTCGAGCCAGAAGCTCGCGGCCAGACCACCACCGAGGTCTTCGGTGCCACGGAAGCCCAGGCGGCTGGAGTTGTAGCCCGAGTTCGTCATGCCCGTCCAGCTCTGGGTGACGGAGCCGCGGTTCATGTAGAAGGGGTTGCCGGGGTTCGCGATGACGGCATTCCAGTCGTAGACGTTCTTGTCCTCGGACTTATTCGACCAGCTGCTGATACCGGCATCGAGAACGCCGAACATCGTGACAGACGACTGCGCGGAGGCGGTGCCGACGACGGCCAGAGCAGCCAGGGCGACCAGTGATTTTTTCATTGCAAGTTTCTCCAAGGTTGAACAAGGCCCAGTGCGCAGGGCACACCGTGACTCACGTTCTGGTGCCCCCTGGCCTCCCTGGGCCAACCTCCCTGCGGGAAGGTGGAGTCATTGCATCAGCGCGACCTTTTCGACCCTGAAAATCTCCTGCCGAACCAAACCAAAATCCTGCCGAATTGACCAAAAGGCTCCAGGCCTTGTTGTGTCGCGGCGACGACGCGTTCTTGGCGCAACCAGAGACTTAAACGTGAAGTTCACGGTTGCGATCACGGTCAGGATGAAATGCGAAGCACGCGCGAGCCGACGAAGCCAGCAGGCCCACGAAACGCGCGCATGACCAAAGCCTCGCCCCGAGTCCGGGGCGAGGTTCACGCGCGAAAGAGAGGGTTTGAGCTGGCGGCGACGTCTGCCGCCAGCGAGTCAGCGCAGGGCAACCGACACGGCGCCTTCCTGGGCGATGCCCGGAACGGCGCCAGCGCGCGCCATGCCGAACTCCTCGATCTGGGCCGGCGAGAGCAGGCGCAGACGGAGCAGGTTGGTGGCCAGGACATGCGGGCGCACCAGCATGCCCCTGCGCAGGAAGAACATGTGGCGCACGGTGCCCGACTGGCTGTGCGCGTTGCCGTGCCCGACCCGGTACACCGCGCCAGGGAACGGCAGCGGCGCGAGCGGCGTGCCCGCGGCGACGAAGTCTTCGGTGACACGGGCGTGCGTTCCCAGCCAGCGCACATGCGCCAGCGGCGCTTCGGCCGCCGTGGCCGGGATCTTCATGAGATCGCGGCGCACGATGTGAGTCGTGCCACAGGCCTTGTGGAGCTTGGAATGCCTGAAGATCCAGCGCCCGCCCTCGGTCCACACATAGCCCTTGCCGAAATACCAGCCGTGCGCCTGCGGGTGGCGCGCGACGAAGCTCGCCAAGCGGGACGAGACGAAGTCGTCATCGTCGACGACCATGTAGTGGTCGGCGCCCGGGTCATGCAGCAGCCCCGCCAGCACGCGGTGGCCCTTGTCATAGCGGAAGGCCTCGAACCGGTCACCCCATTGCGAGGTGTCGCGGCCGATGTCGTGCACCGGATTGGGTGCGAAGTCGACCCAGGCCACGGTGAATCGCGCGGGGAGCGCCGGCAGGTCGGAGCCCGTGTTCGCGACCACGACCGCGCGCCACTCGTTGGAGTCCTGGTTCGCGATCGACGCGGCCGTCTGCTCGAGGGTGCGCTTGACGCGGCGCCAGTCCTTCGCGTTCTCCGGATGCCGCACCGGGATGATGAAGGTCAACATGGAACTTCCTCCTCATTGGTTTTCTAGCGCGGCAATTTGATCAACCTTGCAGACGAATGTAAACATTCGACTTAAGAAATAGACATCCAGTGCCGACTAATGCGCACTCGCTCGGCGCGAGGGGCCACTCCCGACGTGAAAAGGCCGCCGCCCCGGTCTCCCGAGGCGGCGGCCCTATTCCTTTCGGCCGAGGCGGCGACGCCACCCCCTGATGCGGTTACAGGTAGTTGAACAGCGCGATCGAATTGAGCTTCGCGAAGGTCATCTGCGTCGCCTGCAGCGAGGTCTGCCGCTGATAGAACTCCGAGATCGCGGCCACGGGATCCAGATCCTGGATCTCGGACAGGTAGCCCTTGTCGAGCAGAGTGCGTGACTCGCCGCTGCTGTCGAGCGAGTCGAGTTCGCTCATTCGCGAGCCCACCGACGAGAGCACGGTCAGCACGTTGTCGTGCGCGTTCGTGACCTTGACGTTGGCGGTGCTGAGCGCGTTCTGCAGGTTCGCCTGCGCCGTCGCGCCGCCGCCGGTGAGCGGCACCTTGAGTGCCGAGACCAGCGCGCCGATCGAGGCGAAGATGTCCGTGCCGGCGTTCTTGGCCGTCGTCACGTTGAAGGTATCGCCGTCCGCGGGCGTGCCGGTCACGCTGATCTGCAGGCCGCCGAAGCTGATCGGGCTGCCCGGGGCGTACGTGCCGGTCGCGGCCGTCACGGGCGGCGTGTCGTTGGTGGTGACGGTGTAGACGCCGCCGGTGAAGCTGATCTGGAAGTCCTTGCCATAGTCGGGATCGGTCGCGTCGACGATGCCCACGCTGCCGAAGATCCCCGTGCCGGTATTGGGGCCGCTGGAGGTGACGTAGCCCGCACCGCCCTGCACCGACTGGAAGATGCTGCGGCCGTCGTCCGAGGTCGACATCTGCCGCGCCACGTCCACCTGCATCAGGCGCTGGCCCTGGTCGCCGATGTACAGCACGCCGCCGCCCGCCTGTTGCACGAAGGGTGCACTGGCGCTCTTGTAGCCGGCGAACAGGAACTGGCCATTGCCGTCGTCCGAGTTGGCGAGGCCGACGAGCTGGTCGAGATTGCTCTGGATGGTGGTCGCCAGCGCGGACCGGTCGGCGTCCGACAGCGTGCCGTTGCCGGCCTGCACCGTCAGCGTCTTGATGTTCTGCAGGAGCGAAGTCACGCTGTTCAGCGCGGTTTCCTCGCGCGACAGCGAGAGCATCGCGCGGCTGCGGCTGGCCGCGTACTGCGACGACTCCGCCAGCGATTCGCTGACGCCGAGCGCGCGCGCCGCGGCGACCGGATCGTCGCCGGCGGTGAGGAACTTGGTCCCGGCCGACAGCTGCTGCTGCACGCGGAAGAGGTTCTGCTGCTGCAGGCCCATGGCCTTGACGTTCTGCTCGTAGAAAGAACTGGTGCTGATGCGCATCACGGCTCCTGATATCTGTGTGTGGATGGCGATCAGGCGCTGATCGCGAGGATCGCGTCGAAGATGGTCGACGCGGTCTGGATGACCTTCGCGTTGGCCTGGTACATCTGCTGGAACATCAGCAGGTTGGCGGTCTCTTCATCCTGGTTGACGCCCGAGATGGACTGCTGCGCGGCCTTGATCTGGCCGGTCACGCTGTCCTGCGTCTTGCTGGCCACGCTGATCTCCATCGCCTTGTTGCCGACTTCGCTCACGAGCTGCGAGTAGGCCCCGTTGAAGGTGGTGGTGCCGCCGCCGACCAGGGCCTTGCGCTGCAGCGCGCCGAGCAGCAGCGCGTTGCTGCCGTCGGACACGCCGCCGTTGTTCTTGTTGACGGTGAAGCTGTCGCCGTCGGCCGGCGTGCCGGTCATGGTGAAGGTGATGCCGTCGAAGGAATAGGTGGCGCCCGCGCTGTACGGGATCGCGTCACCCGGGTTGTAGGTGACGCTGGGTCCGCTCGCCGGCGTCACGGTGATGTAGGACCCAGCGGGGAAACCATTCAAGTCGCCCGTGGCCGCGTCGTAGCTCAGCGTGAGGTTGCTGGCGAGCGGCACGTATTGATAGGGCGCGCCGATGGTCGCGGTGCTGATGGCGGCGTTGCCCTGGTTGCCGGCGGTGGTGCCGGTGATGACCGGCGAGGCGGCGGCGACCTTGGCGGGGTCGGTCACGAGCACGTCCATGTCGCGGGCGGCGAAGCGCGTCGGCTGGACCAGGAAGGTGTCGCCATTGGCGGGGGTGCCGCTGCCCATCGACACCCGCACGCCTTCGAAGTCGAGGGCGAGGACGGTCGGGGGCGTGCCGCCGTCCGTCGTGGTCGAAACCGGGATGACCTGGTTGTCCGACAGGCGCGTGACGACGTAGGTCGCCGCGCCGGCAACCACCTTCGTCTGCACCGAATAGTCGCTGGTGGTGAGCTGGCTGGCGTTGGTGATCGACGCGCTCATCACGAGGCTGCCCACGTTCTTCAGGTTCGAGAACACGGCGGGCGCGCCCGTGGCGAAGAAGTCCTTGCCCAGCGCGCCGTTGAGGTCGACGCCCAGGTTGTGCTGATCGTTGACCGCGCTGGCGAGCGCCGCCGCGAGGCGTCCGATCGCGTTCTGCGCCGGCGTGAGCGTTTCGCTGCGGAAGCTCAGGATGCCGCCGAGCGAACCGCCGGTGATGGCGCCGTCCTTCAGCTCCTGCACGTTGCCCGCGATGCCCACGAGCGCGATCGCCTTGCGCATCGGGTCGGCGGACGACTGCACCGCCTGCATCTTCGCAGCCTGGTCACCCACCACGAGCGACTGGCCGGTGGCGATGAAGACGTTGTACTTGCCGTTGTCTTGCTCGAGCACCTTCACGTCGACGATCTGGCTGAGATCGCTCACGAGCTGGTCGCGCTGGTCGAGCAGGTCATTGGGCGGCTGGCCGCCGGCCACGGCGGTCATCATGCTGATCTGCTGATTGAGGCTCGCGATCTTGCTGGCGTAGGTGTTGATCTGGTCGACGCTGCCCACGATCTGTTCGTTGATCGAGTTGTTCTGGTCGGTGAGGTACTGGTCCGTCGAACGGAACTTGTTCGCCAGCGCCTGCGCCGAGCTGATGAGCTGCTGGCGCGCGGCCGAATCGGCCGGCGTGTTCGCCACGCCCTGCACCGCGGTGAAGAAGTTCTGCATCAGCGGGCTCAGGCCCGAGGTCTTGTCGGCCAGCAGCGTGTCGATGCGGTTGATCTGCGAGCCGTAGGCGCTCAGGGCCGCCGAGGTCGACTGCGCCGTGGCAAGCTGCGCGGTCAGGTAGCGGTCGTAGCTGCGCGAGACCGTGGTGATGCGCGCGCCGCTGCCGATGTAGCCGGAGCCGCTGTTGATGGCGCCGTTGGTGGCGACTTCGGCCACCTGGCGGGTGTAGCCGGCCGTGTAGACGTTGGCGGTGTTGTGGGCCGTGGTCATCAGCGAGCTACGCGCCACGCTGAGGCCGCTCAGACCCGTGTAAAACAAGCTTCCTGACATGTTCTTTTGACCTGTGTGTGGTGAGGATGTGCGGGTGGCACCGCGCGGCGATGCCTTCCCCGTCTATATCGGCAGCCCCGCGCCGATGTTGAAGACCGGCGTCAGAACTCCGTCCAGTCGCCCGAGGGTTCGGTGCGCGCGACGGACTGCGCCTGCGGTGCGGCAGCCGCAGCGGCGGGCTTGGCCTTGGCGGCCGCAGGCTTGGCAGCCCCGGGCTTCGCGGCCACGGGCGCGCTCCTGGCACGTGCCTGCGCGATCACGCGGGCGGCCTCGCCGTCGCTGCCGAGGCGGAATACGCTCACGGCCTTGACGAGGCTGCCGGCCTGCTCCTGCAGCGATCCGGCGGCGGCGGCCGCTTCTTCGACCAGTGCCGCGTTCTGCTGCGTCACCTGGTCCATCTGCGTGATGGCCTGGTTGATCTGCTCGATGCCCGAGGTCTGCTCCTGGCTCGCCGCGGTGATCTCGCCCAT
>JAGIBP010000057.1 GCA_017744285.1 Variovorax sp. | reverse complement strand
GCACGATCCAGTCGCGCGTGGTGTGGATGTTGCGGCCGGTGGAAAGATCCATCACGTTGTCCGCGCCCCAGCGGATCGCCCACACGAGCTTTTCGACCTCTTCCTCGATGCTGGAGGTGACGGCCGAGTTGCCGATGTTGGCGTTGATCTTGACCTTGAAGTTGCGCCCGATCGCCATCGGCTCGACTTCGGGGTGGTTGATGTTGGCCGGGATGATCGCGCGGCCGCGCGCCACTTCATCGCGCACGAACTCGGGCGTGATGATCTTCGGGATGCTCGCGCCCATCGGGTTGCCGGCCAGGCGCTTCTCGCGCGCCGCGTCGGCGAGGTATTCGGCCATCCATTCGCGGCGGCCGTTCTCGCGCAGCGCGACGTACTCCATCTCGGGCGTGACGATGCCGCGGCGCGCATAGTGCATCTGCGTGACGTTGGCGCCGGACTTCGCGCGGCGCGGCGTGCGCTGCAGGCCCTGGGCGCCCGCGCGCAGCTCGGCGATGCGCTCGGCATCGCGGTCGGCGTGCGTCGCGCCGTCGTCGATCGCCTTGTGGATGCGGCCCGCGTAGCTTTCGGTGTCGCCGCGCTCGGCGATCCACGCTTCGCGCACGCCCGGCAGGCCGCGCCGCACGTCGATCTCGACCGAGGGATCGGTGTAGGGGCCGGAAGTGTCGTAGAGCGACACGCACTCGCCGTTGGTGAGCTGCACGTCGCGCACCGGCACGCGCAGGTCGGGCCGGCTGCCGATGATGGCGCTCTTGGTGGAAGCGGGAAAGGGTTCACGCGTGAGCGTGAGAAGGGATGCGAACTTGTCGATGGCGTTCATGCGGGGCACTCCTGGTCGTGGGACAACGGGTGCTCCGCAATCGCTCCGTGGACGAGGCCCCGCTCGGAGGTCGGGACCGGACATGCCGGGAGTCGCAGCTCTTCTTTCGCTGGTATGAGCCAGATCAAGTTCGCGGGTTCGGCCGTCTGGCCATCTCAGCGCGCCACATTGCGCACACCCCGGAGCGGGGGCGATTCTAGGCGCGCGGCGCACCGGGGATCAAGCGACGCGCGACGGCGTCAGCCAGTGGTCAGGCAGGGCGGGCGACCGGCATCGGCGCGGCGGCGTGCGCCGGCGGCCCGCCGGCGCCGGGCTCGGCCATCCAGGCATCGATGCCGCCCGCCAGCACGCGAACGCGCGGCACGCCCGCGGCGATGAAGAGACGCGCCGCGGCGATCGCGCCGCCGTCTTCGGGGCAGTCGCAATACACCACCAGTTCGCGGCCGTCCGCGAACCCGTCGATGCGCGAGGGAATGTGCTTGAGCGACACGCCGATCGCCCCCGGGATCACGCGGCCATCGAGCTGGCGCGCTTCTTCGGAGCGCACGTCGATCACGGTCACGTCCATGCCGGCCGCGAGCGCGGCACGCAGGGCGCCGACTTCGATGCGATCGACGTCATTCGCCCGCAGCGCAACCCGGCGCTGCCCGTAGCGCCACGCGGCGAAGGCGCCGAGCAGCACCGCGAACACCGCCGCCGCGGTCGCGCCCACGCCCGAGAGCACGGCCAGCACGTCGTGGATCGCGCCATGGAACGCCCGCCCGAGCAGCAGGAAGCCCAACGTCCAGATCAGCGCGGCCACCGTCTCGTAGGCCAGGAAGCGCGCATTCGACATGCCCAGCGCACCGGCCATCGGCGGCGCCACCACGGACACGCCCGGCACGAACTTGGCGGCGATCAGCGACAGGCCGCCCCAGCGGCCGAGGATGCTTTCGCTGCGCTCGACGCACGAGTCCGCCGACAGCGAGATGCGGCACAGAAGGCGCATCACGCGATAGCCCCAGCGCCGGCCGGCCACGAACCACGCGCCGTCGCCCAGGATGTTGCCCGCGAGCGCCGCCAGCGTGACGGCCAGGAACGACAGCCCGCCGCCGACCGTCAGGCCGCCGGCCACCACCAGGAACGGAACGGCGGGCACCGGCGCACCCAGCCGCGCCGCCAGCGTGGCGACGAAGACCAGGGCCGGACCCTGGCTGGCGAGGAGTGCGACGAAGTCGTTCATGGCTGAGATCTGCCTTTTCTAATCCTTTGTCTGGCTGGCCGCCTCCTGGGTCGACGGTGCGCCATGCAGTTCGACGTCCGAGAAATACGCGACCCCATGGCCATGCGTGTTGTCCGAATCCGCCGAGATCGCGACGGCGGTGATGTCCGGCACGGTGTCACCCGCCTCGTCCCCGAAGGCGCGCTTGTAGTCGGCGAGCAGGTTCCGGCGCTCGGCCACCCAGGTGCCGGGCTTGGACGCGGGGCCCGATTCGAGAACGAACATCCGCACGCGCCGCGTGAAGGCATTCGCCAGTGCGGTGCCCTTGGCTTCCTTGTTGTCCCAGACGTAGCACAGCGCCTCGCTCGGAACCTCTTCGCCGGTGGCCTTGCGCGCCAGCGCGAGGCGGGTGCGCTCGCTCACCGACAACTTGTCGGTCGGAAAGTCGAAGAACACGCAGACCTTCGCGGCGCCGTCGTCACCCGCGCGGGTGCGCAGGTCGGCGTCCTGCACGAAGGCGTCGACCCGCCAGCGCCAGGCCAGGGTCGCGTTGTTGTTCAACGGCAGGTGGGCCGCATGGACGAGGTTGCCGTACGACTGGTCCGAATCCACCTTGAGGACCCGCTTGCCGTCTTCCTGGACCACCTCGAAGCGCGTGGGCGCCTTGTTCGGCAGCGTAGTGAAGCGCCACGGCTGCGGCGCCTCGCCGCCCTGCGCAGCGGAAAACGGCGTCAAGAGGGGCGCCTCGCCGGCCGCCTGGGCCAACGGTGCCGACAGCCACGCGGCGGCCGCCAGCGGGAAGGCGGCCGCGATGCGCCGCCACTGCATCCTCGGAAGTGTTTCTCTGATCGCCATGTCGTCCTCTGCCCGTGTTGTTGATCTTTGGGCAAGACGCGCGTGGCGTATTGACCCACGGGACGAAGTGTGAGGGCGCCGGGCCAGAAGATAAATAGGCCAAAAGGAATCGGACTGTATCCACCCCGCGCACAATCCCGGCGCGCCGCCTCAGGCGGCCGGCGTCATCGCAGATCGCCGTCGACGTAGTACCAGCGCAGGCGGTCGCCGTCGGGCTCGCGCACGAAACGGCTGCGCTCGTGCAGGCGCACCGCGGCGCCGGAGACGCCGCGCTGCCGGGCGACGAATTCGACCTCGGCGCGGTCCGCGTCCGGCGCCGACCGCGCGCGGACCTCGAGCCCCAGCCACTTCACGCCGGGTTCGAAATCCAGCGACGCGGGGCGCGTGCTGCGATGCCAGGTCGCGAGCAGATAGTCGGCGCGCTCGCGCACGAAGGCGCTGTAGCGCGAGCGCATGAGCGATTCGGCATCGGGCGCGGGCGAGGCCGCGAAATCCTCGATGTAGCGGCCGCAGCACTGCCCGTAGGCCAGCGGCCTGTCGCGCGCATCGCGGCGGCCGCAGGGGCAGGCCGGCCCGGATTCGGCTTGGGCGGACATCGCGGGTCAGGCCAGGGCGCGCTGGATGAGCAGCTTCTGGATGTCCGAGGTGCCTTCGTAGATCTGGCACACGCGCACATCGCGGTAGATGCGCTCCAGCGGAAAGTCGTTGACGTAGCCGTAGCCGCCCAGCGTCTGGATCGCGGCGCTGCACACGCGCTCGGCCATCTCGCTGGCGAAGAGCTTGGCCATCGCCGCCTCCTTCAGGCAAGGCCGGCCCGCATCGCGCAGGCTCGCGGCGTGCCAGATGAGCTGGCGCGCGGCCTCGATCCGCGTCGCGCATTCGGCCAGGCGGAAGCCCACCGCCTGCTGCTCGAAGATCGCGCCGCCGAAGGCCTGCCGCTCCTTCGCGTAGTTCACCGCCACCTCGAAGGCGCTGCGCGCCATGCCCACGCTCTGCGCGGCGATGCCGATGCGGCCGCCCTCGAGCGCGCCGAGGGCGATCTTGTAGCCCTCGCCTTCCTGGCCGATGAGGTTGCCGGCCGCGACCCGGCAACCGTCGAACAGGATCTGCGCGGTGTCGCTCGAATGCTGGCCGAGCTTGTCCTCGAGCCGGGCGACGTTGTAGCCGGGCGCGTCCGTCGGCACGATGAACGCGCTCATGCCGCGCTTGCCGGCCCCCTTGTCGGTGACCGCGATCACGATCGCGACCTGCCCGTTCTTGCCGCTGGTGATGAACTGCTTGACGCCGTCGATCACCCAGCCGTCGCCGTCTTTGCGCGCGGTGGTGCGCAGCGACGAGGCATCGCTGCCCGCCTGCGGCTCGGTGAGGCAGAAGGCGCCGAGCATCTTTCCTTGCGCGAGCGGCTGCAGCCACTGCTTCTTCTGCGCCGCATTGCCGTAGCGCATGAGGATGGCGTTGACCGGGCAGTTGGTCACGCTGATGGCGGTGCTGGTGCCGCCGTCGCCCGCCGCGATCTCCTCGAGCACCAGTGCGAGCGTCAGGTAGTCGAGCCCCGCGCCGCCGTCGTCCTCGGGCACGCAGATGCCATAGGCGCCCAGCGCCGCCAGGCCTTCGTGGGCCGCCTTGGGGAAGGTGTGGTCGCGGTCCCACTGCGGCGCGTTGGGCCAGAGTTCGGCCTGCGCGAAGGCGCGCACCGCATCGCGAATCGCTTCCTGGTCGGGACTGAGCAGCATGGGGGCTCCTTGAACGGAAGGACTTACTTGCCTTGGCCGAGGTCCATGATCAGCCGGCCGGCCATGTACAGGCGGCGCGGGATCGCGCTGGTGTCCACGTACTCGGCCTTGTCGCTGTGATAGCCGAAGCCCGGCAGCCCCAGGCTCTCGATCACCGGCTTGCCCGAAAGCGCCGCGTACGCCGCGTCGGTGCCGCCGCCGGTGCGCTCGGTGATGCCGAGTTCGCCGCCGGCCTCCTTGTAGTAGGCCACTGCCTTGTCGACCAGCTTGCGCCCGCCCTCGCCCGCGTTGAAGGCCGGACGTCCGCGCGTGACGAGCACCTTCACCTCGGCATCGGGCAGCTTCTTCTTCTGCGCGCGCGCCTCGAGCGTCTTCATCGCGGCATCGAAGTCCTCGTTCTTCGCGTAGCGCACGTCGGCGTTGAGCGTGGCGCTCGCCGGGATGATGTTCGACACAGCGCCGGCCTTGGCGATGGTCCAGTTGAAGCGCAGTCCCTTGGCCTTGTCGTCGATGTCCTGGGTGCGCAGCACCAGGTCCGAGGCCTCGACCAGGGCATTCACGCCAAGCTCGGGCGCCGCGCCCGCGTGCGAGGCCTTGCCGGTGATGTTGACCTGCACATAGGCGATGCCCGAGGTGCCGAGCGAGAGGTCTTCCTTGCCCGCGCCGGTGGGCTCGAAGGAGAGCACGTAGTCGGCCTTCGCGGCCTCTTCCTGGATCAGGTCGCGCGAGCCGAAGGAGCCCTTTTCCTCGTCGGTGTTGAACAGCACCGTGATGCTGCCGAAGTCCTCGAAGCCGCGCGCCTTGAGCAGCCGGAGCGTGTGGATGATGACCGCGTTGCCGCCCTTGTCGTCGGCGATGCCGGGACCGTAGGCCTTGTCGCCATCGACGCGGAACGGCGCCTTGGCGAGGATGCCCTTGAGGTAGACCGTGTCCATGTGCGAGAGCAGCAGCAGGTTCTTGCCGCCGCGCCCCTTGATCTTGCCGACGATGTTGTCGCCGACCACGATGCCAGCCGACTTGCTGCGCGTGACGGTGAAACCGAGCGACTTGAGCTGGTCTTCGAGGTAGGCGCCGGCCGAGGCGAGGCCTTCGGCGTCGCCGGTGCCGGTCTCGATGTTGACGAGGTTCTCGAGCGTCTTGATGACGGCGGGCTTCTCAGCCGTGGCGGCGTCCAGCAGGGCCTGGTCGCGGGTCTGGGCGTGAGCGGCAAAGGCGATGAAAGCGGTGGCGAACAGCGTCGCGAAGGCAGTGCGCGGGAAGGCCGGATGCATGAACAGGTTTCTCCTCGTTGGACAAGTCATCGATTCTAGGGAGCGGATCGCAAAAAAAGGCCCGCACCGTCACGCGACGATGCGGGCGTGCGGCCGTCACGGGGCCGCGAAAAGGGACCAGGCGATCAGACGAGTTCGAGCGCGACGGCCGTGCCTTCGCCGCCGCCGATGCACAGCGTCGCGACGCCGCGCTTCTTGCCGCGCTGCTGCAGCGCATGGATGAGCGTGACCATGATGCGCGCGCCGCTGGCGCCGATCGGGTGGCCGAGCGCGCAGGCGCCGCCGTTCACATTGACGATCTCGTGCGGCACCGAGAGTTCGTGCATGAGCGCCATCGGCACCACCGCGAACGCCTCGTTGACCTCCCACAGGTCCACGTCCTTCACGCCCCAGCCGGTCTTCTTGAACAGCTTGGCGACGGCGCCGACCGGGGCGGTGGAGAACCACTCCGGCTGCTGCGCATGCGTGGTGTGCGCGACGAGGCGCGCGATCGGCCTCGCGCCGTATTTCTTCGCGCGGCTCTCGGTCATCATCACCAGCGCGGCGGCGCCGTCATTGATCGACGAGCTCGATGCGGCCGTGATGGTTCCGCCGTCCTTCTTGAACGCGGGCTTGAGCGTCGGGATCTTGTCGACCTTGACCTTGCCCGGGCCTTCGTCGATGTCGATCACCGTCTCGCCCCCGCGCCCCTTGACGGTCACCGCCGCGATCTCGGCCTTGAAGGCGCCCGACGCGGTGGCGGCCTTGGCGCGCTCGACGCTCGCGATGGCGAAGGCATCCTGCTGCTCGCGCGTGAACTTGTACTTGGCCGCGCAGTCCTCGCCGAAGGTGCCCATCGAGCGGCCCGGCTGGTAGGCGTCTTCGAGGCCGTCGAGCATCATGTGATCGAAGATGCGGTCGTGGCCCATGCGGTAGCCGCCGCGGCCCTTGAGCATGAGGTAGGGCGCGTTGGTCATGCTCTCCATCCCGCCGGCCACCATCACTTCGTGCGTGCCCGCGAGCAGCATGTCGTGCGCCATCATGGCCGCCTTCATGGCCGAGCCGCACATCTTGCTGAGCGTGACCGCGCCCGCGCTGTCGGGCAGGCCGCCCTTGTAGGCCGCCTGCCGCGCCGGCGCCTGGCCCTGGCCGGCCATGAGGCAGTTGCCGAACAGCACTTCGCCCACGCTGTCGGCCGGGATCGCGGCGCGTTCGAGCGCGGCCTTGATCGCCACGCCGCCCAGGTCATGCGCGGCAAGAGAAGAGAAGTCGCCCTGGAAACCGCCCATCGGGGTGCGGGCGGCGCCGACGATCACGATCGATTCGCTCATGGAAATTGCTCCTTCGGAGAGAGTGGTCAGAAATGGGTTTCATGGCCCGCGTGCCTGAAGCGCTGGGCCTCGTCATAGGGAAAGACATCGAGGATCTGCCCGGCCTGGATGCGCTCCTTGTGGCTCTGCCAGAAGGCCGCGTCGAGCAGGTCCGCGTGGTGGGCCATGAAGGCCTCGCGCACCGCCGGATGGCCCAGCAGGAACGGGCCGAAGGTCTCGGGGAACACGTCCCGCGGGCCGACCGCATACCAGGCCTCCGCGCTCATCTCGTCTTCCTCGGTGCGCGGCGCGGGCACCTTGCGGAAGTTGCAGTCGGTCAGGTACTCGATCTCGTCGTAGTCGTAGAACACGACCTTGCCCCCGCGCGTCACGCCGAAGTTCTTCCACAGCATGTCGCCCGGAAAGATGTTCGCGGCCACCATGTCCTTGATCGCATTGCCGTACTCGATCACCGCATGCTCCAGCTGCTTTCTCGCACGATGGGCATGCTCGGGCTGCTCGAGCAGGTCGAACGCCTCCTGCAGGTAGATGTTGAGCGGGATCATGCGGCGCTCGATGTAGCAGTGCTTGAGCACCACCTCCATCTCCCCGTTGCCGTCGCGGTCGCCAATCTCGAGCTGGCTCGGGGCGAACTGCCGGATCTCCTCGATCAGCGCCGGCTCGAAGCGGTCGAGCGGAAAGCCCACGTTGCTGTACTCCAGCGTGTCGGCCATGCGGCCCACGCGGTCGTGCTGCTTCACCAGCAGGTACTTGCCCTTGACCTGCTCGCGCGTGGTGTCCTTCTGCGGCGGATAGAAGTCGCGGATGACCTTGAACACGTACGGGAACGAGGGCAGGTCGAACACCAGCATCACCATGCCCCTGATGCCGGGGGCGCTTCGGAACCGGTCGCTCGAGTAGGCCAGGTGCTTGAGGAAGTCGCGATAGAACAGCGTCTTGCCCTGCTTGGCGAGGCCGAGCGCGTTGTAGATCTCGGCGCGCGGCTTCTTCGGCATCAGCGAGCACAGGAACTGCACATAGGCCGACGGCACTTCCATGTCGACCATGAAGTAGGCCCGCGCGAAGCTGAAGAGCATCTGCAGGTCTTCCTCGCCGAAGAGCGCCGCGTCGACGTAGAAGCGGTTGTCCGCGTCGTGCAGGATCGGCAGCGCGAACGGCAGTTCGGTGAAGCCGTTGATGATCTTGCCGACCACGTAGGCGCCCTTGTTGCGATAGAAGAGCCCCGACAGCACCTGCACCTGGAAGTTGGCCCGCAGCTTCACCTGGTGGAAGCGGCCGAGGATCGCGGTGGCGACGCGGGCGGCATCGCGCTCCAGATGGGCATGGCCGCGCCCCTGCAGGCGGAAGTCCTGCAGCATCGTCCGGACCGTGTCGGGGAGCGAGTCGGCGCTCGGGTAGTAGGCACGGTAGGTCGGCGCGTCGCGCGGCTCGATGTACTCGGTGCTGATCGCCGGCCGCACGAAGATGAAGTCGTTCTGGAAGTACGCGCGGTGCAGGATCTTGGTCGTCACCGAGTTGAAGAAGGTCTCGGCCAGCTCCGGCTGGTGATGGTCGACCAGGAGACCGATGAAGTGCAGCTTGACCTGGTGCCACACGGCCATCGGCTGGTCGCCGGCCTTGAACTCCTTCTCGAGCCGCGCCACCGCCTCGCCCACGCGCAGGTCGTAGAACTCGATGCGCTCGCGCTGCGCGCGCTGCTGGCCGTGCCAGTCGGCCGTCTCGAAGCGGTGCTTGGCGCGCGCCGACTCGGCGCGGAACAACCGGTAGTGCCGGTCGAATCCGTCGCGCATGGCCCTGGCGATGTCATAGGCCAGCGGCGAATCGAGGCGCTGCGGAAACATCGACCCGGCGCCCCTCGCCTACTTGATGTATTCGGAGGTGCCGTGGTCTTCCACCGGCTTGCTCCATTTGTGGCGGATGCGCTGCACGGCGGCGCGGTAGAGGTTCTCCATCGGCTTGGTGCCGTCGACGGTGATCTCCAGGTCCTGGATGAGGCCGTCGTGCACGCCGAAGGCCCACCCGTGGATCGTGACCGACTGGCCCCGGGCCCAGGCATCCTGCATCACGGTGCTGACGGCCACGTTGACCACCTGCTCGGCCACGTTCAGCTCGCACAGCGCGTTGGCGCGCGCGCTTTCGTGCAGGGAGTCGAGCATGACGTGGTGGCGGTCGCGCACGTCCTGGATGTGGCGCAGCCAGTTGTCCGCAAGGCCGATGCGCGCACCTTCGAGCGCGGCCTGCACGCCCGAGCAGCCGTAGTGGCCCACGACCATGATGTGCTGCACCTTGAGCCGCTCCACCGCGAACTGGATCGCCGACAGCGCATTGAGATCGGAGTGCACGACGATGTTCGCGACGTTGCGATGCACGAAGACCTCGCCCGGCTCCAGGCCCGTGATCTGGTTCGCCGGCACGCGGCTGTCGGAGCAGCCGATCCACATGTATTTCGGCGTCTGCTGCTTCACGAGGCTGGAGAAGAAGCCCGGCCGGTCGCGCTCCATGCGCGCGGACCAGGCCCGGTTGTGGGCGAACAGGTCTTCGAGGTTGTCAGAGGTGGGGTCCATGGGGGTCCTGTCGTTTGGGATTGTGAGGATGAACGGGTCGGCGCGCCGGCTCAGCGCGCCTTCGGCTTCTCGGCGCGAGAGAGCGCGGCACGCGCCTTCTTCTCCTGCGCGCGAATCTCTTCGAGATTGGCCTGCAGGTCGGACAGCTGCGCCTCGAGCTGCTGGCGGTGATTGCCGAGCACGCCCAGAAAGCGCTGCAGCTGCGCGGCGGTGTCGCGCGGGCTGTCGTACATGTCGAGGATTTCCTTCACCTCGGTGAGCGTGAGCCCCAGCCGCTTGGCGCGCAGCGTCAGGGTCAGCCGCGTGCGGTCGCGCGCGCTGTAGATGCGCTGCAGCCCTGCGCGCTGCGGCGCGAGCAGGCCCATGTCCTCATAGAAGCGGATCGCCCGCGTGGTGAGGTCGAACTCCTTCGCGAGCTCGCCGATGGTGAAGGTCTGTGACGGCATGTAATCCGGAAAGAAACGGGTGCGACAGCGCGATCGGGCGGCACTGCCTACAATGGTGGCTTCCTGCCATGACGTTTACGTTAACGTCAATCGTACATGAACCTTCTCGAACGCGAACTCAACTACCCCCTCGGCGACACGCTGCCCGCGCCCGGCGAAGCGCTCGAAGTGGCGCCCGGCGTGCGCTGGATCCGCATGGCGCTGCCCTTTGCGCTCGATCACATCAACCTCTGGCTGCTGCGCGACAAGATCGACGGCGTCGAGGGCTGGTCGGTCGTCGACACCTGCATCTCGCACGACGCCTCGCGCGCCCAATGGGAGCAGATCTTCGCGACGCAGCTGCAGGGCCTGCCCATCCTGCGCGTGATCGTCACCCACATGCATCCGGACCACATCGGCCTGGCCGAGTGGCTGTGCACGCGCTGGAACGCGCCGCTGTGGATCAGCTCGACCGACTACCACGTCGCGCGCGTGCTCACCACCGCGGGCGACACGCTCGCCGGCGGCGATGCGGCGGCCGACTTCTTCGCCGCGCACGGGCTGGTCGACCCCGAATCGGTCGCCAAGATCCGCGCGCGATCGAGCTACTACGTGAACATGGTCCCCTCGGTGCCCGCTTCCTTCGTGCGGATGATGGATGGCGACGTCGTGAGCATCGGCGGCCGTGCGTGGCGGTGCATCAGCGGCTACGGCCACTCGCCGGAGCACATCGCGCTCTACTGCGAGGAACTCAACGCCCTGCTTGGCGGCGACATGATGCTGCCGCGCATCTCGACCAACGTGAGCGTGCACGCGGGCGAGCCCGAGGCCAATTCGCTCAAGCTCTTTCTCGACAGCATCGAGCGCTTCAAGGCGCTGCCGGCGGACGTGCTGGGCCTGCCCTCGCACGGCAAGCCCTTCACCGGCGTGCACCGCCGCGTGGAGCAGCTCAAGGAGCACCATCGCGACCGGCTCGCGGAGCTGCTCGAGGCCTGCGTCGCCCGTCCCCTGAGCGCTGCGGAGGGGCTGCCCATCCTCTTCAAGCGCGCGCTCGACCTGCACCAGATGACCTTCGCGATGGGCGAGACCGTGGCGCACCTGCACCTGCTGTGGTTCTCCGGCCAGTTGCAGCGCCGGCGCGGCGCGGACGGCATCTACCGCTTCGGCCTGTTCCAATGAACGCGCTGAGCCAGCTGCGCGCCGGCGAGCTGGCCGGTGCGCGGCGGCTGGACCTCAGGCGCTGCGGGCTCACCGAGTTCCCGCGCGAAATCTTCGAGCTCGCCGACACGCTGGAGGTGCTCGACCTCTCGGGCAACGCGCTTTGCGCGCTGCCCGACGACCTGCACCGGCTCTCGCAGCTGCGCGTGCTGTTCTGCTCCGACAACCCGTTCACCGAAGTGCCGGCCGCGCTGGGGCGATGCGCCCAGCTCGACATGGTCGCCTTCAAGGCCAACCGCATCCAGCGCGTGCCGGCCGAGTCGCTGCCGCCGCGGCTGCGCTGGCTGATCCTCACCGACAACCAGCTCGAATCGCTGCCCGCCGAACTCGGCCGCCGGCCTCGGCTGCAGAAGCTGATGCTCGCGGGCAACCGCCTGCGCGCGCTGCCGCCCGAGATGGCGGCCTGCCGCGCCCTCGAGCTGGTCCGCATTTCCGCCAACGCGTTCGACGCGTTGCCGGCGTGGCTGCTGTCGCTGCCGCGCCTTTCCTGGCTGGCCTTCTCGGGCAATCCCTTCGACGACGGGCCGGAAGCCGCCGCGATGAACGCCGTGCCGACCGAGGCCGTGCCGTGGCGGCAGCTCTCGCTGCGGCACCGGCTCGGCGAGGGCGCCTCCGGCGTGATCCACCAGGCCGACTGGCGGCGCGCGGACGGCGCCACGACGCAGGCCGTCGCGGTCAAGCTCTTCAAGGGCGAGGTCACCAGCGACGGCTGGCCGCACAGCGAGATGGCCGCCTGCATCGCGGCGGGCAGGCACCCGAACCTGATCGAGGTCCTGGGCCGCATCCATGACCATCCGGAAGGCACGCCGGGCCTCGTGCTGAAGCTGGTCGAACCCTCCTTCCGCAACCTGGCCGGGCCGCCGAGCCTGCAGTCGTGCACGCGCGATGTCTATGCGGACGACGCACGCTGGTCCTTCGCCACCGCGTGGCGCATGTCGGGCGGCATCGCTTCGGCGCTCGCGCAGCTGCATGCCCGCGGCATCGTGCACGGCGACCTGTACGCGCACAACATGCTCTGGAACGGGCAAGGCGAGGTGCTGCTCGGCGACTTCGGCGCGGCCTGCTTCCTGCCACGGGGCGACGAGGCCACCCGCCTGGCGCTGGAGCGCATCGAGGCACGCGCCTTCGGCTGCCTCCTCGAAGAACTGCTCGCGCGCAGCGAGCCGGCCTCCGCGGGCGAGCAAGCGCGCCACGCGCTGCTCGCGCAGCTGCGCTCGCGCTGCATGGATGAGGACATCGCGGTGCGGCCGGCCTTCTCCGACATCGCATCGCTTCTTTGCGCATGAGCCGCAGGCTGGAGGTCTCCCGATGAGCCGCCGGGCCGGCCAGCCGCGCGTCTTGCCGCTCCCGGTGCGGGACGGCGTGGGCCCCAGCTGCGTCGTGCTTCCGGCGGGCGAGTGGACCACCGTGCTCGACTACTTCGCGCACCGGTTCACCGCGGTCACGCGCGCGCAATGGCAGGCGCGCATGGGCGCGGGCGAGGTGCTCGACGCGGGCGGCGTGCCGATCACCCCCACGCGGCGCTTCGAGCCCCACCTGCGCATCTACTACTACCGCCAGCTCGACGACGAGCCCCGCGTGCCGTTCGAGGAACAGGTGCTCTTTCGCGACGAGCGCCTGCTCGCGGTGGACAAGCCGCACTTTCTCTCGATCTCGCCGGTCGGCAAATACGTGCAGGAGACGCTGCTGGTGCGCCTCAAACGCAAGCTGGGCATCGACGAACTCGTGCCGCTGCACCGCATCGACCGCGAGACCGCCGGCGTCGTGCTCTTCTCGGTGCAGCGCGCCAGCCGGGGCGCCTATGTGCAGCTCTTTGCCGAACGCGCGATCGAGAAGCGCTACGAGGCGGTCGTGCATCGCCCGCCCCACTTCGCGCCGCCCGCCGTCCACCGCAGCCGCCTGCAGGACGACGAGCACCAGTTCATGTGCATGCGCGAGGTGCCCGGCGAGCCCAACGCCGAGACGCACATCGAGGTGCTCGCCACCGGCGCGGACTGGGCGCACCTCGCGCTCTCGCCGATCACCGGGCGGCGGCACCAGTTGCGGGTGCACTGCCATGCGCTCGGCATGCCGATCCTCCACGACGCGATCTACCCGGTGCTGCGCCCCGAGGGCACCGACGACTACGAGCGCCCGCTTCAACTGCTGGCGCGCGAGGTGCGCTTTCGCGATCCGATCACCGGCGCGGAGCGATTCTTCGCCAGCCAGAGGTCGCTCGCCCTGCCGCCAAGGTGACGCGGTTCGCCGGACTGCCGCACTAAGCTTGCGGCGTTGACCAGGAGACAAACCGCATGGACACCACCCGACTCTTCTCGCTCGAAGGGCGCACCGCGCTCATCACCGGCGGCTCGCGCGGCATCGGCCGCATGATCGCCGAAGGCTTTCTGGCCCAGGGCGCCCGCGTCTATATCTCCGCCCGCAAGGCCGAGGCCTGCCATCAGACGGCCAAGGAGCTGTCTGCCTTCGGCCACTGCGTCTCGCTGCCGGCGGACGTCTCCACGCTCGAAGGTGCACGGGCGCTGGTCGATGCGTACTCGAAGCACGAAGACAAGCTCGACATCCTCGTGAACAACGCCGGCGCCGCCTGGGGCGCGCCCTACGACGAGTTCCCCGAGAGCGGCTGGGACAAGGTCGTCGACCTCAACCTGAAGACGCCCTTCTTCCTGACCCAGGCGCTCACGCCGATGCTCAGGAAGGCCGCGACCGACCACCTCGCCAAGGTCATCAACATCGCGTCGATCGACGGGATCTCGGTCAATCCGCAGGAAACCTACTCCTACGCGGCGAGCAAGGCCGGCCTGATCCAGCTCACGCGCCGCATGGCGCTGCGCCTGGCGCAGGACCGCATCGTCGTCAGCGCGATCGCGCCCGGCGCCTTCGCGTCGACCATGAACAAGGACGCGCGCGACCGCGCCGAGGAGGTCAAGGCCCGCATCCCCGCCGGCCGCATCGGCGAGCCCGAGGACATGGCCGGCGCGGCGATCTACCTCGCGTCGCGCGCGGGCGACTATGTGATGGGCTCGACGCTCGTCGTCGACGGCGGGGTGACGCACGCCCGCTGAGGCGCAGGAAGCCGCCGCATCGACCCGCGATGTGCGACCATGGCGGCTCCTTGCACCTGACGGAGTGCGCGCGATGCCCGGGCCATGGAAGCGTCGGTTCGTCCTGTTCGTCCAGCGCTTCTGGCAGCCGGCCAGCGCCTGCATGACCTGCATGCCCGGGAGCCTCACCAACCTCCTGAGCCTCCCCCACTGGGTCCTCGCGCTGCAAACCGGCTTGTTCACCGGCGCGCTGGCCCTGCTCCTGACCTTCACGCCGGCCATGAAGCTCTATGCCCATCGCTACGGCAACGCGCTGCTGATCGGCTTGCTCACCATGGCGGGCGACACCTTCTCGCACCCGGGACACTACGGCATTCCCCATCTGGAGGCCGTGGTGACCGGCATCGTCTCGGGCCTGCTGGCGCTCGTCGGCTCTTATCTGTTCGAAGACCGCGCCCGAAGGCTGCGTGCGCTGTGGGCGAGGATCCGGCGGCGCGCGCCGCGGACGCGCTGAAGGCCGCGCCGCGCCCTCACCAGCGCGGCACCGCCTCGTCCTTGAGCTGCCGGCGCAGCAACTCGTAGTCGGGCACCACGCTTTCGACGGTTTCCCAGAATCGGGCGCTGTGGTCCATCACGCGCAGATGGCTGAGCTCGTGCGCCACCACGTAATCGACGACCGACATGCGGAAGTGAACCAGTCGCCAGTGCAGCCGGATGCTGCCGTCCGCGCTCGCGCTGCCCCAGCGGGTGGCCGCATTCGAGAGGCTCAGCTTCTTCCAGCGCACCCCCAGGCGGGGGGCGAAGTGCTCCAGCCGCTCGATGAAGATGCGCCGGGCCTGCCGCATCAGCCACGCTTGCGCGGCATCGCGGATCTGCGTGGAGGTGGCATTGTTGGCCAGCGCCAGGCGCAGCGTCGGCGGCCCGTCGTCGGCCGTGGCGTCGAGTACGGCGCCGACGCCGTCGAAGGCGTGGTGCGGATCCAGCCGCACCGTGACCTGCTGGCCGAGAAAGGGAAAGCTCACGCCATCCTTCCAGTCGATGCGCGTGGCTTCGAGCCGCTCGTGGCGTTGCTGGGTTTCGGCGAGCTTGCGCAGGATCCAGCTCGACTTCTCGACCACGGCGGCATCGACGTCGCGCAACGCGACCCAGCGCGGCGCGCGCACCGACAAGCCTTCGGCGCCGACGACGAAGCCGATGGTGCGGCGCTTGCCGCGCGTGAACTCGTAGGCGATGCGGGCGTGGCCCAGCACGACTTCGCGGCTGGCACGCGGGTGCATGAAGCTGACGCGGCTGCGGGTGTCGGCGAGCGGGGCTGCGGGTGCCGGGTGCTGCGGCAGGGCGTCGCCCGCCGGTGCTCCGCCTGCCGGCCGCTTCGGCGCGGGCGCGGGTGCGGGCGGATCGAACAGATCGAGCGTGAACTGCAGCAGCGCGCGCATGCGGGGTTCAGGCGGTGGTGGACGCGGTCTGCGAGGGTGCGTTGACGTAGGCCTCCGGGTCGAGGCGGCGCATTTCGCCTTCGATCCAGGCCTCGACCTCGCGCATGAGCTCGTCGGGGCGGCGCCCGAGGCTGGGAATGGCGGGGCCGATGGACACGTCGACGACGCCCGGCGTCTTGACGAATGCCTTGCGCGGCCAGACCTTGGCCGAGGTGACGGCGATGGGGATCACCGGCACGCCGGTCTCGCAGGCGAGGCGCGTCCCGCCGGTCTTGTAGACGCCTTGCTGCCCGCGCGGGATGCGCGTGCCTTCGGGGAACATGATGATCCAGATGCCCTGCTTGAGCAGTTCGCGGCCCTGCGAGACGACCTTGTTGAATGCCTGCGTGCGCTGGCTGCGGTCGATGTGGATCATGTCGAGCCGTGCCATCGCCCAGCCGAAGAACGGCACGTAGATGAGCTCCTTCTTGAACACGAATGCCAGCGGATGCGGCATCAGCGTGGGCATCAGGAAGGTCTCGTACGTGGACTGGTGCTTCACCAGCAGGACAGCGCCGGCGAGCTTGTCCTTCGGCAGGTTCTCCATTCCGGTGACGCGGGTGCGGATGCCCAGGATCAGGCGCGCCCCGCCGATCGCCCAGCCGAGCCAGCGCACGGCCATCCAGTACAGCGGGATGCCGCGCTTCCAGAGGGAGTTGACGCACATGATGATTCCCCACGGAATCACGGTGACGAGCATCCACAGCGCGTGGATGACAGAGCGGATGAAGGACATCAGACGGCCACCTTCAGGGCGGCTTTTTCTTCGCGTTCGAGGAGGAAGTCGACAAAGGCGGCGAGGTCTTCGTGAACACGCGTGTTGGGTGGATATTCGGGCGGCAGCGGGTCCATGCCGCGGCAGGCCGCACCCATGCCGGTGAGCAGCAGGTGCGGTTCGCAGCCGGCAGCGGCGCCCGCCTGCAGGTCGCGCAGGCTGTCGCCGGCGACCGGGATGTCGGCCAGGTCGACGCCGAAGCGCTCGCCGATCTGGAGGAAGAGACCGGGCTTCGGCTTGCGGCAGTCGCAGTTCTCGTCGGGGCTGTGCGGGCAATAGAAGATGGCCTCGATGCGGCCGCCGACCGCGGCGAGCATCTTGTGCATCTTGGCGTGCATGGCGTTGAGCGATGCCACGTCGAACAGCCCGCGCCCGAGCCCCGACTGGTTGGATGCGATGACCACGTGCCAGCCCGCATGATTGAGCCTCGCCACCGCCTCGAGCGCGCCCGGGAGCGGCGTCCACTCGATGTCGCTCTTGACGAAATCCTCACGGTGCACGTTGAGGGTGCCGTTGCGATCGAGGATGACGAGTTTCATGTTGCCCCGAAGCTTACGCCGCCAGCCGCTCGAGTTGTGCAACGCGGTTCATCGCGCCGTGCAGGATCATGAGCAGGCCGAGGCGGTTCAGGCGCAGATCGGACTGCTCGGCGTTGACCATCACGCCGTCGAAGAAGGCGTCGACCGGATCGCGCAAGGCCGCCAGGGTCTGCAGCGAGGCCGTGTAGTCGCCGGCCTCGAACTGGCGGTTGGCCACGGGCACGACCTGCTGCATGGCGGCATGCAACGCCTTCTCGGCGGGCTCCTGCAGCAGCAGTTCGCTCACGTGCGCATCGGCCTCGGGCGACTTCTTGAGGATGTTGCCGATGCGCTTGTTCGCCGCGGCGAGCGCGGGCGCCTCGGGCAGCGCGGCGAAGGCGCGCACCGCCGCGAGCAGCTTGGGCACTTCGGCCAGGCGCTGCGGGCGCGGCGTGAGGACGGCCTCGACTTCCTGCGCGCTGGCGCCCTGCTCGCGCAGACTCCCGGCCAGGCGGTCGTAGACGAAGGCCTCGAGTGCATCGGTCGGGTCCGAAAGCGCCAGGTCCCCGGCCTTCGGCCCGCCGAAGGCGGCGAAGGCGACGCTCAGCATCGCCCGCAGGTCGAGCGCGAGATGGCGCTCGGTCAGCATGCGGATCACGCCCAGCGCGTGGCGGCGCAGCGCGAAGGGGTCGCGGTCGCCGGTGGGCAGGTTGCCGATGCCGAACATGCCGACCAGGGTTTCGAGCTTGTCGGCCAGCGCCACGACGATGCCAACGTTGCTGCGCGGCAGCTCGTCGCCGGCGAAGCGCGGCTTGTAGTGGTCTTCGATCGCGTCGGCCACGGTGGGGTCGAGCCCGTCGTGCAGCGCGTAGTAGCGGCCCATGACGCCCTG
>JAGIBP010000056.1 GCA_017744285.1 Variovorax sp. | reverse complement strand
ATGATCACGTTCATGAACTTCGACAGTTCGACATTGCCGTACTTGGGATCCGGCAGGATTTCACGTTTGGGGACTTCGCGACGACGTGGCATTTTCTTAACCTCTTTGCTTCAGTTGGCGCCGTTTCCAGCACCGCGAGAGCCAACAAGAAACTCTCACTTACTCGACCCGACAGCGGGTCACTTCGCTCGATGCGCCAGCCAGGCGACCGAACACCGTTGATTCCGACCTGGATCAGGCCTTCTTGGGACGCTTCGCGCCGTACTTGGAGCGAGACTGCTTGCGATCCTTGACGCCTTGCAGGTCCAGCGAACCGCGCACGATGTGGTAGCGGACACCCGGCAAGTCCTTGACACGACCGCCACGGACCAGCACGACGCTGTGTTCCTGGAGGTTGTGGCCTTCGCCGCCGATGTAGGAGATGACTTCGAAGCCGTTGGTCAGGCGCACCTTGGCGACCTTACGCAGAGCGGAGTTCGGCTTCTTGGGGGTCGTGGTGTAGACCCGGGTGCAGACGCCACGACGTTGCGGCGAGTTCTGCATGGCAGGGCTCTTCGACTTGATCTTCTCGACCTCGCGACCCTGACGCACCAGTTGATTGATGGTTGGCATGAATGAATAGTCCCAAATAGGTCCAACCCCGGCCCGATTCCCCTTTTCATGACGTGACATGCGAGGGGGCCAGAGACGAACGAAAACGTGAATCCCTTCGGATTTTTCCGAAAAGCCCACGAGTATAGCAGCGCGCTCGGGCCGCCGCAATGCGGGCGCGCGGGCGGCGCCCCTGCCCTTACTTGATCCAGAGCCGGATCGCGTCCCACGCACGGCCGAGCACGCCGGCCTGCTCCACCGGCTCGAGCGCCACGAGCGGAACGTCGGCCACCGGCTGGTCCGCCAGCGTCACCTTGAGCGAGCCGACCGGCTGATTCTTCGCGAAGGGCGCCACCAGCGGCTCGGGTCGCGCGACCTGCGTCTTGATCTTGCTCGCGGAGCCCGTCGGCACCGCCACCACGATCGCGTCCGGCCGGCCGAGCTTGAGCGTGCCCGACTGCCCCTTCCAGACCGGCGGGGTCGCCACGGGCTGGTTGGCGTCGAAGAGACGAACCGCGTCGAACGCCGTATAGCCCCAGTTCAGCAGCTTCTGCGACTCGTTGGCGCGCGCGTTCTCGTTCGCCGTGCCGAGCACGATCGCCAGCAGGCGCCGGCCGCCGTCGAGGTTCGGGAAGTCGCGCCTGGCGGTGACGACCATGCCGTAGCCGGCGGCGTCGGTGTGGCCGGTCTTGAGGCCGTCGACAGTCGGATCGCGGAACAGCAGCAGGTTGCGATTGGTGTCATTGATGGACGGCGTCCCCGGGTAGCGGTACTTCTTGATCGAGAAGAAGTGCATGTACTGCGGGAAGTCGCGCATCAGCCGCGCGGCAAGAAGACTCAGATCGCGCGTGGTCGTCGTGTGGCCGGGCGCGGGCAGGCCTTCGGGGTTCTTGTAGGTCGTGCTCTTGAGCCCGAGCACCCTGGCCTGCTCGTTCATCATCTCGACGAAGTGCTCGACCGAACCGCCCACGGCCTCGGCCAGCGCGATGGTGGCGTCGTTGGCCGACTGCACCGCCAGCCCCTTGACGAGGTCCTCGACCGACACCTGCATCTTCGGATCGATGAACATCCGCGAGCCCGGCATCTTCCAGGCGCGCACGCTGACGGGCAGGGGTTGCTGCAGCGTGATCTTCTTCGCGTTCAGCGCGTCGAAGACCAGGTACGCGGTCATCAGCTTGGTGAGCGACGCCGGCTCCACCGGGCTGTCGATGTCCTTCTGCGCGAGCATCTGGTTGGCCGTGAGGTCGAGCAGCAGATAGCTGCGCGCGGCGATCTCGGGCGGCGCCGGGACCTGGGCCACGGCCAAGAGACAAAAGGAAGCGGCGGCAGCCACCGCGAACGCCCGCAGCGCTCGGATCAAACGGTTCATGGGGGCAGGCTAGCCCGCGCGGAGATGGCGGACGACGAGATTCTTGAGCAGAGGCAATTGTCCGTGAAAGAAATGCCCACCCCCGGGAACGACTGTCACAGGAAGTGTCTGCGGCCGCGCCCAGTCCATCACGGCGGCCAGCGGCACGGTGTCGTCCTGCTCGCCATGCACGACCAGCGTGCGCTCGTGCCACTCGGGCGGCACGGGCGCGACGGAGAAGCGCGCGGCCGCGGTGCCTACGAGCACGATGTGGCGAATGTCGCGCGATGTGGCCAGCCGCTCGATCACCCGGCTGGCGACGAAGGCGCCGAACGAGAACCCGGCGATGGCCAATGGCGCCTCGGGCGCCACCTGTCCGATCACCGAGAGCATGTCCTCGAACTCGCCGCGGCCTTCGTCATGCACTCCTTCGCTGGCGCCGACGCCGCGGAAGTTGAAGCGCACGGCCGTCCATCCGCAGGCGACGAATGCGCGGGCCAGGGTCTGGACCACCTTGTTGTCCATCGACCCGCCGAACAGCGGGTGCGGATGGCTGATGACCGCGACGCCGAGTGCCGGCGTGCCGTCGGCGGCCGGATCGCGCAGCACTTCGATGGCGCCGGCGGCGCCCTGGAGCAGGATCTTTTCGGTGCGTGAATTCATGGCGGGTCTTCAGCGTCCCACGTCCGGCGGCAGCAGCAGGCGCTCGACCACCTGGCCGTTCTTCAGGTGGGACTCGACGATCTCGTCGATGTCGGTCTTGTCGACGAAGGTGTACCAGACCGCTTCCGGGTAGACCACCGCCACCGGCCCGCCCGCGCAGCGGTCCAGGCAGCCGGCCTTGTTCACGCGGACCTTGCCCGGGCCGGCCAGGCCCTCGGCCTTGACGCGCGACTTGCAGTGATCGAAGCCCGCCTGCGCGTCATGCTTTGCGCAGGAGTCCTCGTCGCCCTTGCGCTCGTTCAGGCAGAAGAAGATGTGGCGGCCGTAGTAGCCCTTGGGCGCTGGGGCGTTGGAAGTGGACATCGGGGCATTTTAGGGAGCGCGTTCCGGCACACGCGCCGCAGGGTCGCGCTCAGGCGCCGCGAGGCCGGCGCGACAGCACCATCAGCACGTAGCCGAGCGTGGCGAACGGCCAGATCCACCCCAGCCACTGCGCCAGGCCATGGAAGCGGATGAAGCGCCCCTGCTCCCAGGTCGCCAGCGTCTGGGCGAAATAGGCGCTCTCGGGCGCCTGGTTCAGGAGGCTCAGGTGCACGACCAGCGCGATCAGCAACACCGCTGCGCACAAGCGCCGCGACGCGGGAACCAGGAGCATGCCCACGAACAGCGCCGCCGCGATGCCGACCTGCACCGGCACGCTGAGCCAGGCCCAGGCATGGTCCGGGCCGTAGCTCAGGGCCGCGGACAGCGCGCTCGCCGCGATGCCCACGAGCAGGGTCAGGGGCAGCAGGATCGCCCGCCGCGCCAGCGGCCGCGTGATCAGGAAACCCAGCAGGCACGGCACCAGTGCGCCGAGCATCACGCACAGCAATTCCACGCCCGGCACCAGCGGTTCGAGCTCGAACTGGCGCACCGGCAGCCAATCGATGAAAGGCGTGTCGAGCAGCCACTCCGAGATGGCCGCTTCCATCCGTTCGAACACCTGGCCCAGCCCGAAGGTGACCGCCGCGGGAAAGAGCAGCGCCAGGGGCCAGAGAGCCAGCAGCACGAGGCCGCCCCGCGCCTCGTCGATGAACCAGTTGGCGCGCGCACGCTGCCAGCGCGCCACCAGGCCAAAGCGCTCGATGCCCGCCGCCAGCAGCGCGCCGGCGAGCGCCCCCAGGGCGTTCAGCCCCAGGTCGACGTTCGAGGGGATGCGCGCCGGCAAGTAGCTCTGCAGGGTTTCCATCGCGAAGGAAATGGCGGCGCCGGCGACCGTCGCCCAGAGCACCGCCCGATAGGCAGGCGACGCCGCCCGCGAGCGCAGGATCGCCATCGCGCCGAGGAAGCCGAGCGGCATGTAGCCCACGACATTGACCCCGAAATCGAAGCCGGTCCACCACCTCGGCCACGGCGCCGCCAGATAGGCCCACGGCGCGATCCCCTGGTCGCGCCAGTCGGCGAAGGGGTACAGGCTCGCGTAGACGATCAGGACCGCGTACGCCAGGGCGAGCGGCAGGGCGATCGATTTGTGCCGTGCATCCACGGCGCTCAGAAGGGCTTGACGACGACGAGCACCACGATGGCGAGCAACAGGAGGACCGGGAGTTCATTGAACCAGCGGTACCAGCGGTGGCTGCGCCGGTCTTCCCCCGCCACGAAGCGGCGCAGCAGCACGCCGCAGCCGTGGTGATAGCCGACGGCCAGGAGCACCAGCGCCAGCTTGGCGTGCATCCAGCCGTTGCCCGGGCCCCTGCCGATCCCGTAGCCCAGCCACAGCCAGAGTCCGAAGCCGATGGCCGGGACCGCCAGGAAGGTGGTGAAGCGGAACAGCTTGCGGGCCATCAGCACCAGCCGTGCGCGTTCGGCCACGGATTCCGGCGCGACCATCGCGAGGTTCACGAAGATCCGCGGCAGATAGAACAGGCCCGCAAACCAGCTGGCGATGAACACGATATGCAGCGATTTGACCCAGAGCATGGTGCGGCAGTTTAGTGGCCGCCCCTCGAAGGGAGTCTGCGACCGTGCGGGACAAAAAAAAGCCCGGCGTCTGAACGCCGGGCTGGGAAGCCCTTTTGCTGTCACACATCAAGGCACCCGCTCAGGGAGGAAAAGCGGGGGACGGCAAGCCGTCCAAGTCGGAATTTAACAAAGGCAAAACAACCGATCAAGCCAACAGTGATTTTTTTGTCCTTTTCGGCGTCCGCATGGCGGTCCGGCAGGCACTTTTCGATGTGTTTTTGCCGCAAACCGCCGCGCGAGCCCCCCGGAATTCCAAATCGGCGTCTTGGGGCACAATTTTCAGATGACCCTCCATGCCCCCTTTCCCGCCGGGCGCCCGCGCCGGCTTCGTCGGGACGACTTCACGCGCAATCTCGTGCGTGAGCACCTGCTTTCAACGCATGACCTGATCTACCCGGTCTTCGTCCAGGAGGGCGAGCGGCGCCGCGATCCGGTCCCCTCGATGCCCGGCGTCGAGCGCCTGAGCCTGGATGCGCTGCTGCCGGTGGCGGAGCAATGCGTCGAGCTCGGCATCCCGGTCCTGGCGCTGTTCCCCGTCATCGACGCGAGCCTGAAGACGCCGGCCGGCGACGAAGCCTGCAACCCGGACGGCCTGATTCCCCGCGTGGTCGCGGCGCTCAAGGCCCGGTTCCCGGAACTGGGCGTGATGACCGACGTCGCGCTCGACCCCTACACCAGCCATGGGCAGGATGGCCTGCTCGACGAGAGCGGCTACATCCTCAACGACGCGACGGTGGAAGTGCTGGTGCGCCAGGCCCTGACCCAGTCGCAGGCCGGCGTCGACATCGTGGCGCCGAGCGACATGATGGACGGGCGCATCGGCGCCATCCGGCAGGCGCTGGAAGCGCGCGGCGACATCCACACGCGGATCATGGCGTACAGCGCCAAGTACGCCAGTGCCTTCTACGGCCCGTTCCGGGACGCGGTCGGCTCGGCGAGCAACCTCGGCAAGAGCAACAAGAAGGTCTACCAGATGGACCCGGGCAACAGCGACGAGGCGCTGCGCGAGGTCGCGATCGACATCGCGGAGGGCGCCGACATGGTCATGGTCAAGCCCGGCATGCCGTACCTGGACATCGTTCGCCGGGTCAAGGACGAGTTCCGGGTGCCCACGTTCGCCTACCAGGTCAGCGGCGAATACGCGATGCTCAAGGCGGCCGCGCAGAACGGCTGGCTCGATCACGACGCCGTGATGCTCGAAAGCCTGCTCGCCTTCAAGCGCGCGGGCGCCGATGGCGTGCTCACCTACTTCGCGCTCGATGCCGCGCGGCTGCTGAAGCAACGTTGAGCGGCACCCGGCGGGCGCGCCGGCAGCGCGGACGCCGGCCTGAACCTCATGCGTATCTTCAAGATCGACGGTGCCCGGGTCACCGAACACGACGCCCTCGCGTCCATGGCCGCGCCGGGCGCCTGCGAGCGCGGCTACCTCTGGCTGTCCCTGACGCGGGATGAATTCCGCGCCTCGCTGCGCGAAGTGCAGGACGTCGTGCAGGCAGTGTGCAACACCCACCTGGTCGACCTGCACGTGAGCGACCTGCTCAATGACCAGCTCCCGTCCCGGTTCGACTACACCTCGCAGTACGACCTGCTGGTCTTTCGCCGGCTGGCGACGTCCAACGGCAAACCTGCGTCGACCGAGGCCGAGCCCTTCGCCGGGAAGAGCGGTCCGCCCGTGCTGCGCCGCGTCGACACGCGTCCGGTCGGCTTCGCGGTGTTCGAACGCGTGCTGCTGTCGGTTCATCCGGAAGACGGCGCGGTGCGCGACGCCTTTGCCTCCAAGCTCCTGGCCGCCGCCAGCGATCGCGACGGCACGGCGGCGCCGGCCCTGGACGTGCGCGCCGTCTCCGCGCGCATCCCGGCGAGCCCCGCCGACCTGATGCTGCGCGTGATCAACCACATCGTCGACGCCTACCTCGATCTGCGCCGCGAGCTCACGCGGCAGCTCGACCATTGGCAATCCGAGCTGATCGATCCGAAGAGCCGCTTCACGAACTGGAGCGCGCTGATGGAGGCGCGCCAATCGCTGCACCACCTCGACGAGATCTGCGAGGACCAGCGCGCCTGCATCCAGGACTGGATCGACGCGCTCGAGACGCAGGCCGCGCCCGCCATGGCCGCGGCGCTGCGCGAGCACGAGCTCGTCATGATCCGCAGCCGGGACGTGCTCGAGCACATCGAGCGCGTGGTCCACCATGTGCGGCGCCTGGAGCAGAACGCCGAGACCGCCGTGCAGATGCACTTCAGCGTGCAGAGCCACCGGGCGAACGACATCATGCGCGTGCTCACCGTCCTGACGGCGGTGTTCCTGCCGCTCAACCTGATCGCGGGGATCTTCGGGATGAACTTCGAGTTTCTCCCGCTGATTCACAAGGCGGACGGCTTCTGGATCGCGATGGGGTCCATGGGCGCGATCGCCGTGGCCCTGGTGGTCATCTTCTGGCGCAAACGCTATCTGGCGCGCACGCGCTGACGCCGAAAAAGCAAAAGGCCGGAGAGTGCCTGGGCACCCTCCGGCCTGTGCGAGCGCAGCGGACTTACTTGGCGACGGCTGCGCCGTCCTTCTGGGCCTGCACGCGCGGCTCGGCCGACTTGTTCATCGTCGAGATCACGCGGCTGTTGACTTTCGAGCCGCCGACCACGTTCTGGTCGGGGGCGCTGGCGGTGGCGACGGCCTGGGCACGCACGGCCGCCGGATCGGCCACCGACTTGAACGGCTCCGCACCACGCGAACCGCGCGGGATGTTCTGGTCAGGAGCGGCAGCGGCGCGCACGGCTTCCGCGTTCACTTCGTCACGGCTCTTGGTGGAGACGGCCGACTGGACGCCGTCATAGGTTTCTGCCTGGACACCAGCGGCGGCAAGGATCGAAAGAGCGGCAGCGGCGACGAGATGCGAGGTCTTCATGTCAGTTCCTTTGTTGAGTTGGTTGGAAATCGTTTTCAACCCAGGCTCGCTGTCGCTGGCCTGTGCCGCGAGTGTCCGGCCGAACTCATCAGGGAAAACACGTATAAATGACACACCGCGTTTCCAGCTTCGAAACAATCTTGTCCTCCCGGCTGCGCCAAGCACAACGGGCCGCGCTTTCGCGCGGCCCGTCGGGAAAGCGTCCAGAGACGCGCAAGAAATTACAGGCCGGCTTGCTGCGTGACCGTCCGGCCCTGGAACTGCGACGGAACGACGCTGTTCACGAACGCTTCGCGCTTGAGGTTCTGGTTCGCCGCGTGGGCGGTCGTGACGGCTTGCGAACGGACGGTGGAGCGGTCGGCCGAGGCGGTCAGCGCAGGCGCCACGCGCGACGAGACTGCATCGCCGTAGGGGTTCTCTGCGCGGGCGGCGGCAACGGCCTGGGCCTGCACGTCGGCGCGGCTGGCGGCCGACACCGGCGCGTGCACGCCTTCGTAGGTTTCGGCTTGGGCGCCGGCGGCGGCGAGAATCGACAGGGCTGCGGCGGCGAGGAGCTTCGAGGTCTTCATTCTGGTGTCCTTTGTTGGATTTCGGGTATCGGACCGGTCGCGCATCGCTTCCGGTCCTGCCCAGACCAGCCTGAGCTGTTCTGTGGGATGAAGTATGCCTGCCTTTCCTAGGTGTAAACCCTAGCCAATTTGAACCACGGTGTTCATCAAACCGAAACAATGGAACGCGAATGGATGGTCTGGAGCTGCTGAAAGCCTTTCGTGAGGTCGCCGCGCGCGGGAGTTTTTCCCGTGCGGCCGTCACGCTCGGGATGTCGAAGGCGAACGTGAGCAAGTACGTGGCAACGCTCGAGGAGCGCTTCGGCGTCCGGCTGCTGAACCGCTCCACGCGCTCGGTCAGCCTGACCGATGCGGGGCACCTGCTGCTCGAGCGCAGCACGCCGCTGATGGAGATGATCGAGCACACGCAGAGCGAGCTCCAGGAACACGCGGGCAACCCGCGCGGACGCCTTCGGATCACCGCGCCCCATGGACTCAGCCAGGGCAAGCTGCCGGGGCTCATCGGCGAGTTCATGTCCACCTACCCGGATGTGCACGTCAGCCTGCACCTGAGCAACCGCGTGATCGACCTGGTCGAGGAAGGCGTGGACATCGCGCTGCGGCTCGGCCGCATCCGCGACGAGAACCTGATCGTGCGGCGCCTGCAGCGCGTGGACCTGGCGCTGTGCGCCACGCCTTCGTACTGGTCCCGGCGCGGCCTGCCGAAGAAGCCGGACGACATGCGCCGCCACGACGTGCTGACCTACTCGCTGGCGGGGACCACGCCAAGCCTGCCGTTCGAGGTCGACGGCAAGCCCTACAGCGTGCAGGTGCACAGCCGGATGGATGCCAACGACGCGGCCCCGCTGGTGGGTGTCGCCCTGGCCGGGCTCGGGGCCGTCTGCGTGCCGATGCTGATGGCGCAAGCCGACATCGAGCGCGGCGCGCTGGTGCCGGTGCTGAAGGAATACATGCCGACCGACCTGTGGCTCTATGCGGCCTACACGCAGCGGCGCCACAACAGCGCCGCGCTGCGCGCGATGCTCGATTTTCTCGAGGCCAAGGTCAGTCAGGGGCCTGCGCAGCCGGCGCCACGGCCTGCAAAGCGCGGCGCCCGCGCCGCGGCGACCGCGCCGGCCTGATCGCTCAGGCGAGGTGCTTGGCGAAGAACGCGAGCGTGCGCGCCTTCGCGAGCTTGGCGGCCTCGGCGTTGTAGGCGCCGCGCTGGTCGCAGTTGAAGCCGTGATGCCCGTCGTAGACGTGGACTTCGACGCCGGGGTGCGCCTTCTTCAGCGCCTCGACGCTCTCGAGCGAAATGTGCTGGTCTTCCTTGGCGTAATGCGCGAGCACCGGCACCTTGGGCTGGCGCGCGATTTCCGCGGGCGTGGTCGAACCGCCGCCGTAGTACGGCACCGCCGCCGACAGGCCCGACAGCCCGGCCGCCGCGCGCCATGCCAGCAGCCCGCCCCAGCAGTAGCCGACGATGCCCACCTTGCCGGCCTTGGACGCGTAGTCCACCGCCGCCTGCAGGTCCTGCTGCACGCCCGGCGCGGGCAGCGCCTCGACCGCGGCCTTGAGCGCCGCGCCGGCCTTCACGTCGTCCTCGGTGTAGCCCAGCTCCACGCCAGGCTTGACGCGCTGGAAGGTGGCCGGCGCAACGGCCAGGTAGCCCTCCGCCGCATAGCCGTCGGCGACCGCGCGGATGTGCGAATTCACGCCGAAGATCTCCTGCACCACGACCACCGCGCCCTTGGGCTGGCCGGACGGTTCCGCGACATACGCGGGAAAGGTGAAACCGTCCGTGGCGGTGAGATCGATGAATTGACCCATGGTCATGCTCCTTTGCTTGTTGATGGTCGTTGCTTGAGGGCGCGCTCGACGAATTCGAGCCGGTCCTGGCCCCAGAAGATCTCGCCGTCGATCACGTAGCTCGGCGCGCCGAACACGTTGGCATCGATGGCCTGCTGGGTGTACTCCTCGTAGCGCTCCTGCACGGCCTGGCTGAGCGACTGCTCGACGCGCCGCGCGGAGAGCCCGCATTCGGCCACCAGCGCTTCCAGCACCTTCGGGTCGGCGATGTTACGTTCCTGGACCCACACCGCCGCGAACACCGCGGCGCACAGCTTCATCGCGACCTCGGTGCCGTCGTGCAGGTCGACCGCGATGATCAACCGGGCCGCGTCGTCGCTGGCCACCGGGAAGAACTTGGGCTTCGGGATCAGCGGGATGTCGAGATGGTGCGAGAAGCGCGCGAGCTCGACCAGGCGATAGGCCTGCCGCTGCGGCGCCCGCTTGCCCAGCGGCAGTCCGCCGGAGACGGGGAACACCGCGCCGAAATCGACGGGCCGCACCCGCACCTCGGCGCCGTGGGCCTTCGCGAGGGCGCCGAAGCGGGCATGGCCGAGGTAGGTCCAGGGGCTCTGGGGCGTGAAGTAGTAGTCGATGGTGCGGCTCACGGGAGGCTCCTCGATGATGTAATCCGAGCCGGTGGTTTTAACTGAGGCACGGCTTCTGTGCAGGAGGTGGGAATTGGACAAGGTTCTCTTGGTCACGGGGGGCAGCCGCGGCATCGGCGCCGCGACGGCCCTGCTGGCCGCGCAGCGCGGCTGGGCGGTGGCGGTGAACTACACGAGCAACTCGCTCGCGGCCGACGAGGTGGTGCGCACGATCCGCGCCGGCGGCGGCACCGCCATCACGGTGCAGGCCGACGTCGGCGACGAAGCGCAGGTGCTGGCGATGTTCGCCAAGGTCGATGCCAAGCTCGGCCGGCTCGGCGCGCTGGTGAACAACGCCGGCATCGTCGACATGCAGGCGCGCGTCGACGAGATGACGGTCGCGCGGCTGGAGCGCATGCTGCGCATCAACGTGATCGGCAGCTTCGTCTGCGCGCGCGAGGCCGTGCGGCGCATGAGCACCCGGCATGGCGGCGAAGGCGGCGCGATCGTCAATCTCTCCAGCGCGGCGGCGCGGCTCGGCTCGCCCGGGCAGTACGTCGACTACGCGGCCAGCAAGGGCGCGATCGAGACCTTCACCGTGGGCCTGGCCAAGGAGGTCGCGGACGAAGGCATCCGCGTCAACGCGGTGCGCCCGGGCCTGATCGACACCGAGATCCACGCTTCGGGCGGCATGCCCGACCGCGCCTTCCAGCTCGCATCGACGGTGCCGATGAAGCGCACCGGCAGCGCCGAGGAAGTGGCGCAGGGCATCGTCTGGCTGCTGTCGGACGAGGCCAGCTACGTGACGGGCACCGCGCTCGACGTGACAGGCGGGCGCTAGATGCCGACGCCCACGATGGACCTCATCAAGCCGCTGATCACGCTGCTGGCCATCGTGAACCCGCTGGCCATCGTGCCCTTCTTCATCCACTACACGCAGGGCTGCACCGAGCTGCAGCGGCGGCGCACTGCCTGGGTGTCGGCCTTCAGCGCCTTCGTCGTGATCGCGGTGAGTGCGCTGCTCGGGCTGCAGCTGCTGTCCTTTTTCGGGATCTCGATCGCGAGCTTCCAGGTCGGCGGCGGCATGCTGCTCCTGATGAGTTCGCTCTCGATGCTCAACGCGCAGCCGGCCGAGTCCAAGACCAGCACCGACGAGATCCGCGCCACCGAGGTGAAGGCCTCGCTCGGCGCCTCCATCGCGGTGGTGCCGCTGACCATCCCGCTGCTGACGGGCCCGGCCACGATGTCGACGGTGGTCATCTTCGCCGACCGCGCGCAGCACTACTGGGAGCTCGCGGTGCTGGTCGGCTACGGCATGGTGATCGGCCTGGCGACGGGCCTGACCTTCTCGCTGGCCGAACCGATCTCGCGCGTGCTCGGCAAGACCGGCATCAACGTCATGACGCGCCTGATGGGGCTGATCCTCGCCGCGCTCGCGGTGGAGGTGATGGCGGATGGGCTCGGCACGCTGTTTCCGGTGCTCCGCCGCGCGCTGTGACGCGCCTGCCTAGCGGGCGACGAGTTCGACGATCCGCGGCGTGACCGCGCCGCCCGCCAGCAGCAGTTCTGCCGCCGAGATCGGCAGCCGGAAGCGCGCAGGCCCGGCGCTGCCGGGGTTGACGTAGAGCACGCCGCCGCGCTCCTGGGCGAGCGGCCGGTGCGAGTGGCCCGACACCACCACGCGCACGCCGGACGCGGCCGGATCGATCGACAGCGCCGCCAGGTCGTGGATGGCATGAAAGCGCACGCCCTCGATCTCGAACGACGCGGTCTCGGGGATGCGCTGCGCCCAGGCGCCGTGATCGTTGTTGCCGCGCACCGCCGTCACGGGTGCGATGGCCGCCAGCGCGTCGAGGATCTTCTGGTCGCCGATGTCGCCGGCATGGACGATGTGGTCGCTGCCGCGCAGGAAGTCGAGCGCCTCGGGCCGCAGCAGCCCGTGGGTGTCCGAAATGAGGCCGACGCGCGGCATCCGGCGCTGCGGCCTCAGCGCGGCTGGTTCGCCCAGGCCACGAGCTCGGCCACCAACGCGTCGCTGGCGTCCGCGAGTGCCTTCACGCCGCCGGGCGCGTCATGGCTCGGGGCGGCCCGCCGCGCGCTGAAGCTGCGCTGCGCGAGCACGCGATCGCCGCCCGGCGAGGTCCGGATCAGCGTCGCATGCACGCGGATCAGGCCGACGCTGCTCGCGGGCGCGTCGAAGAACTGGCTGAACTCTTCCAGCGTCACGCGCAAGGTGTCGGGCACGCGGCCTTCGGTGCGGGCGATGGTGGCGCTCTCTTCCGGGCCCAGCACCGGACGGGTGGCCGCGAGCGCCTCGCGCAGCCGCTGGCGCAGCAGTTGCGCGGGCGACTGGCTCCAGCGCGACTGGCCATAGGGCCTCACCTCGTTCGCGTCCGCGTAGCCGAGGCGGTAGAGCATCTGGGTGCCGTCCAGGCGCGCATTGGCCTCGATGTCGGCGAGCGCGATCGGCTGCAGCGCCGCCGCGCCGGCGGGCCGGTCCGCTGGGGCGGCGGACACTGGCCCCGGACCGAAGTCGTAGAGCGTCGCGCGCGTCGGCTTGTCGGGCAGCGAGCCGCAACCCGCTGCCAGCAGGCTGGCCGCCAGCGCGGCGATCGCGCCGGCCTTCCCGAGGGATTCGTGCATCTTCATGGTCATGCTCTCAAGGCCGCGCAGCGGACGGCGAGGCGAAGCCCGGCTCGCCCGGCCCCGCGACGACGCCACCGCTGCCGAACAGCAGCGACTGCGGGTTGTCATTGATGTTGTCGGCCGCGCGGCCGAGTCGGCGCACCGCGCGCGAGGTGTCGTCGGCGACCCGGTTCAGGCGCGGCAGCGTGGCGTTGTTGAAGGACTCCACCGCCTGCGCGAGCGAGCGGGTGCCGTCGCTGAGGCGATCCATCGGACCGTCCTGGGCGTTGAGCCGAACCACCGAGGTGTTGAGGTTGTTCGCCACGCGCGAGACGTCGCCGGCCGCGCCCTTCACCGAGACCAGCGTGTCCTTGGTGCGGTCCACGAGCGGCGGCAGCGCCTTGAGCGTGGGGTTCAGCCCCGTCTTGATCGTCTCGTCCAGCGATTTGGTGAGCTGGTTGGCGCTGGCCGCCGCCTGGGCGATGTTTTCCAGCGCGTTGGCGATGCGCTTCTGGTTGTCTTCGTCGAGCAGCGCGTTGATGCGCTTCGTGGCCTCCTCGACCTTGCCGACGATGACTTCGCCGCGGTCCTGCAGCTGCGCAAGCAGCGAAGGCTTGAGCGGGATGCGCGGCGGGTTGTCGTTGTTCGGCGCGAGCGCCACCTGCGACTCGCCCTTGTCGTCGAGCGCGATGAAAGCCAGGCCCGTCACGCCCTGGTAGCTCAGCGTCGCGAAGGTCGAGGTCGTGAGCGGCACGCGTTCGTCGACGGTGATGCGCACGCGCACGTTGCCCTTGACCTTGGGATCGAAGTCGATCGACGAGACCTTGCCGACGGCGATACCGCGATAGCGCACCATCGCCTGCGGCTGCAGGCCGCTCACCGGATCGCGCGTGGACAGCTCGAAGGTGTTGCGCACCGTGTCGTCGCGCGTGAGCCAGACCACCACCGCGACGAGCACGGCGACCAGGCCGAGCACGAATGCACCGGCGGCGAGAGCATGGGCTTTGTTTTCCATGGCAGCTACCTTTCGTGGAGGGGGGCCGGGGGCGCGCCGGGCGGTCCGGCGAGCGCCGCGGGAACGGATCCGTCATGCAGCGCCTCCATGGCGCGCTGGCCTCGGCCACCGAGAAAGTAATCGTGGATGAAGGGATGCGGATAGGCGATGACGTCGCGCGCCGTGCCCGCGACGATCACCCTCTGGTCCGCGAGCACGGCGATGCGCGTGCTGAGGTCGAACACGGTGTCGAGATCGTGCGTGACCATCACCACCGTGAGCCCGAGTTCGCGGTGCAGGCCGCGCAGCAGGTCGCAGAAGCCGTCGGCCCCCTCGGGGTCGAGACCGGCGGTGGGCTCGTCGAGCAGCAGCAGCGGCGGATCCATGATCAGCGCGCGGGCGAGCGCCACGCGCTTGATCATGCCGCCGGACAGGTCGGCCGGGCTCTTGGTGGCGTGCTTCGGGTCGAGGCCGACCATCTGCAGCTTGACGAGCGCGGCGTCGCGGATCAGGTCCTCGGGCAGCACCTTGAGCTCGCGCAGCGGGAACGCGATGTTGTCCAGCACGCTGAAGGCCGAGAACAGCGCGCCGTGCTGGAACAGCATGCCGACCACGGCCGCGCTCTTCGCGCTGAACTGGCCCGGCAGCCGGCCCAGCACGCTGACCGTGCCCTTCGAGGGGTGCTCGAGGCCGAGGATCTGGCGCAGCAGCACGGTCTTGCCGGTGCCCGAACCGCCCACGAGCGAGAGCACCTCGCCGCGCCGGATCGTCAGGTCGAGATCGCGATGCACGACCTGGTCGCCGTCCGGCGTCTTGAACACCGTCCAGAGCTTGCGGATCTCGACCACCGGCCGGGGGCTGTTCGGCGCCTCTGTCATCAACGGAACCCCACGCCCTTGAACAGCACCGCGAAGAGCGCGTCGACCAGGATCACGATGGTGATCGAGGTCACGACCGAGGACGTCGTGCCGCGCCCGAGGCTTTCGGTGTTGGGCTTGACCTTCAGGCCGAAGTAGCAGCCGATCAACGCGATCAGCACGCCGAAGACCGCCGACTTCGACATCGCGAGCCAGAGGTTCGCCATCGGCACCGCGCGCGGCAGCGCCGACATGAAATAAGCGGGCGAGATGTCTAGCGAGAGATCGGCCGCGATCATGCCGCCGAACAGCGCCGCCATCGAGGTCCACATGCTGATCAGCGGCATGGCGATGGCCAGCGCGAGCACGCGCGGCATCACGAGCCGGAAGCCGTGCGCGATGCCCATCACGCGCATGGCGTCGAGTTCCTCGGTCACGCGCATCACGCCGATCTGCGCCGTGATGGCCGAGCCGGACCGCCCCGCGATCAGCACCGCCGCGAGCACCGGGCCCAGTTCGCGGATCAGCGCCAGGCCGAGGATGTTGACGATGAAGGTCTCGCCGCCGTACTGGCGCAGCTGCTGCGCCGTCAGGTACGCCAGCACCACGCCGATCAGCAGGCCGACCAGCGCGGTGATCGGCAGCGCCGTCGTGCCGAAGTGATAGAGCTGTCCCGAGAAGTCGCGCCATGGCGCACGGTGCGGCGCGCGCAGCAGGCGGCCGATGTCCAGCGTGAGCTGCCCGATCAGGCCGAGGAAATCGCGCGCCACGAACAGCATGCGCGGACCGTTGTGCGCGAAAGCCTTGAAGCGGTCCGCGAGCGTGGGCGTCGTCTCGACGGGCGCCGCGCAGGTGTAGCGCGCAACCTGGTCCAGCACTGCCTTGTGCTGCGAGTCCATCTCGACGCGCTCGGGCCAGGCCTTGCGCCAGTGGTTCCACAGCAGCTGGGCACCCACGTGGTCGAGCTGCTCGATGGGCCGCAGGTCCCAGGCGCGGTCCTCGCTCGGCGGGATGCCGGCGAGGTTGCCCGACAGGGCCTCCCAGGTGCGGCGCGACGACATCGCCAGGGCCGTCCAGCGGCCTGCGGCCACGGCCCAGGTGCCGTCGTCCTGCCGGCGCTCGTCGACGCGCGGGCGATCGCTCTCGGCATCGGTCGGCTGGAGGGAGGGCGGGGGGGCGACGGACATGCAGCGAAAGGTGGCGGGATGGGAGAGCGGCGAACGCTGCATCCTAACCGCGCGCGTCCGTGCAAACCCTCGGGGCGAACGCGCACCGCGTGGGCGTTTGCCACAATCGACGATTCACCGACCACCCATTCCGCCATCGCCCGGCCGCGATGCCGGCAGGAGAACGCCATGCAGTTGAGCAAGACCCCGATCCATCATTACGTAGGCGGACGCGTCGTCGCCCCGGCCTCCTCGCGCACCCAGGACGTCTTCAACCCCGCGACCGGCGCGGCCACCGCCAGCGTGGCGCTGGCCAATCGCGCCGACGTCGATGCCGCCGTGGCCGCCGCGCAGGCCGCCTTCCCGGCCTGGGCCGACACGCCGCCGATCCGGCGCGCGCGCGTGATGTTCAAGTTCCTCGAACTGCTGAACAAGCACCGCGACGAACTCGCGCACCTGATCACCGCCGAGCACGGCAAGGTCTTCACCGACGCGCAGGGCGAGGTCACCCGCGGCATCGACATCGTGGAGTTCGCCTGCGGAATTCCCCAGCTCCTGAAGGGCGATTACACCGACCAGGTCTCCACCGGCATCGACAACTGGACGATGCGCCAGCCGCTCGGCGTGGTCGCGGGCATCACGCCGTTCAACTTCCCGGTGATGGTGCCGATGTGGATGTTCCCGGTCGCGATCGCGGCCGGCAACACCTTCGTGCTCAAGCCCAGCCCGACCGACCCGAGCCCCTCGCTGCGCATCGCCGAGCTGCTGAAGCAGGCTGGCCTGCCCGACGGCGTGTTCAACGTGGTGCAGGGCGACAAGGTGGCCGTGGACGCGCTGCTGACACACCCCGACGTGAAGGCCGTGAGCTTCGTCGGCTCCACGCCCATCGCCAACTACATCTACGAGACCGGCGCCCGCCACGGCAAGCGCGTGCAGGCCCTGGGCGGCGCCAAGAACCACATGGTGGTGATGCCCGACGCCGACATCGACCAGGCCGTGGACGCGCTGATCGGCGCCGGCTACGGCTCGGCCGGCGAGCGCTGCATGGCCATCAGCGTGGCGGTGCTGGTGGGCGACGTGGCCGACAAGCTGATCCCCAAGCTGGTCGAGCGCACGAAGACGCTCAAGGTGCTGGACGGCGAGAACCTCGACGCCGAAATGGGCCCCATCGTCACCAAGGCGGCGCACGAGCGCATCCGCGGCTACATCGACCTCGGCGAGCAGGAAGGCGCCAAGCTGCTGGTGGACGGCCGCGGCTTCGACGGCAAGCAGGCCGGCGAAGGCTGCGAAGGCGGCTTCTGGCTGGGCGGCACGCTGTTCGACCATGTCACGCCCGACATGCGGATCTACAAGGAAGAGATCTTCGGCCCGGTGCTGGGCTGCGTGCGCGTGAAGGACCTGGCCGAGGCCGTCGACCTGATCAACGCCCACGAATTCGGCAACGGCGTGGCCTGCTTCACCCGCGACGGCAACGTGGCGCGCGAATTCGGCCGCCGCATCCAGGTGGGCATGGTCGGCATCAACGTGCCGATCCCGGTGCCCATGGCCTGGCAGGGCTTCGGCGGCTGGAAGCGCTCGCTCTTCGGCGACATGCATGCCTACGGCGAGGAAGGCGTGCGCTTCTACACCAAGCAGAAGTCGATCATGCAGCGCTGGCCGGAGAGCATCGGCAAGGGCGCCGAGTTCGTGATGCCCACGGCCAAGTAAGGCCCGCGGGAGGCGGTGCTACCATGGTGTTACCCGATTGAGATCGATTGGAGAACGCGATGGGCACCACCTCCTTGAAGCTGCCTGAGGACCTCAAGCAGACGATCCAGCAGTTTGCCGAGCAGGACCAGGTCTCGGCGCACGCCTTCATGCTGCGGACCTTGCAGGATGAAGTGCGCCGGCGCCAGCAGCGCGCGGAATTCCTGGCCGATGCCATGGCGGCCGCGGCGGAGATCGATGCCGGCGGGCCGGTGTATGACGCCGAGGATGTCTTCGACTGGCTGCACGCCCGGATTCGTGCTCGCGGCACGGACGAAGTGGTTCCGGAGCCAGTCCCCGTTCGGGGTCGAGGTTCGAAGCCAAAGAAAAAGGCTGCATGAGTCGGCTCACGCTGAGCCCTCGGGCGCGCCAGGATTTGCAGCGGCTGGTGGACTTCCTGTTGCCGGGCGATCCCGACGCCGCGGCCGACACCGTCACCGTGATCCGTCAGGCGTTGAGCGTTCTCACCCACCAGCCGCGCATCGGCCGACCGGTGCAGGGCCGGTTGCGCGAACTGGTCATCCAGCGTGGCAATACGGGCTACATAGCGCTCTACCGCGTCAGCATCGATCTGGCGGAAGTCGAAGTCCTTGCCATCCGCCATCAACGCGAATCCGGCTACCACCCCGGCGATCTGTAGGCCCCACTCCCCCTTTCGCCGCCCGCACAAGGCCCGCCAGAGGCCAAGGAGACAACCCGTGAGCGACACCACCTTCGACTACATCGTCATCGGCGCAGGCACCGCCGGCGCATTGATGGCCAACCGCCTGAGCGCCGACCGCGGCAAGCGCGTGCTGCTGCTGGAGGCCGGCCGCAAGGACGACTACCACTGGATCCACATCCCGGTGGGCTACCT
>JAGIBP010000055.1 GCA_017744285.1 Variovorax sp. | reverse complement strand
GCGCTCGCGGGCTTCCTGTTCGACAGCGAGGACCATCTCATCCGCGTCGACATGAGCGAGTTCATGGAGAAGCACTCGGTGGCCCGCCTGATCGGCGCGCCGCCCGGCTACGTGGGCTACGAAGAGGGCGGCTATCTCACCGAAGCGGTGCGTCGCAAGCCCTACAGCGTGCTCTTGCTCGACGAGGTCGAGAAGGCACACCCGGACGTCTTCAATGTGCTCCTGCAGGTGCTCGACGACGGCCGCCTGACCGACGGGCAGGGCCGTACCGTGAACTTCAAGAACACGGTGATCGTGATGACCAGCAACATCGGCTCGCCGATCATCCAGCAGATGGTCGGCCGGCCCACCGAGGAGATCAAGGACGCGGTGTGGGACGAGCTCAAGAATTACTTCCGCCCCGAGTTCCTGAACCGCATCGACGAGACGGTGGTGTTCCACGCGCTCGACGCCAAGAACATCGAGGCGATCGCATCGATCCAGCTCAAGGTGCTTCAGCAGCGGCTCGCCAAGATGGACCTGGCGCTCGACGTCTCGCCCGCGGCGCTGGCCGAGATCGCCAAGGTCGGGTTCGATCCGGTGTTCGGCGCGCGGCCGCTCAAGCGTGCGATTCAGCAGCGCATCGAGAACCCGCTGTCGAAGTTGCTGCTCGACGGCAGCTTCGCTCCGAAGGATACGATCGTGGTCTCCACCGACCCGATCCGGGCGCCCGGCCAGTTCAGCTTTGAAAAGGGCGGGGAACCTGCGGCGAAGGCCGTGGCCTAATCCCGATGGTCAACTTTCTCGTACGTCTGATTCTCTTCATGCTGGGGCTGGTCTTCGCGGCCAGCCTCGCCGTGGCCGTGCTGCTGCTGGCCGCGGTCTGGGGCCTGCGCTACGCCTGGGCGCGGCTCACCGGCAAGCCGGTGCAGCCGTGGGTCATGCGCTTCGACCCGCGCAGCGGCTTCGACCGCTTCCGCTCGGCGGGGCACCCCCAGGAACCATCGGCGGCGGACGTCGTCAGCGCGCGTGCTCGCGGGCAGGCGACCGACAGCCCGGTGCGCCTGAACGATGCGGGCAGCGTCACCGACGTGCCCGTGAAGCCGTCGCGCGGCGACTAGGCGCCGAGCCACCGTGCTGCGTCCCGCCGTGCTCGTCGACCCGTCGGAGGTCGAGTTCAGCGCGATCCGCGCGCAGGGCGCGGGGGGGCAGAACGTCAACAAGGTCTCCAGCGCGGTGCACCTGCGCTTCGACATCCCGGCCAGTTCGCTGCCCGATGACGTCAAGGCGCGCCTGCTGGCGTCGCGCGACAGCCGGATCACGCACGAGGGCGTGCTGGTCATCAAGGCGCAGCGGCATCGCAGCCAGGACATGAACCGCATGGACGCGCTTGCGCGCCTGCAGGAACTGGTCGATGCCGTCGCGGTGCCGCCGCGGGTGCGGCGCGCCACCAAGCCGAGCTATGCCGCGCGGCAGCGGCGGCTCGAAGGCAAGAGCCAGCGCTCGGACATCAAGAGCCTGCGGCGACCGGTTCGGGATTGAGCATCGGCGCTTCATCGGCGGGGGCTTCACTGGACGTGAGGGCCGCAAGCGCCTCGCCGTCGGTGCGGTAGCTGAGGAGCATCGGGCCCGGCGCGAGCAGCCCGGCGCGGTCGAGCACCTGCTGCGCCGGCAGCTTCAGGCCCGAGATGTGCAGCCGCACGCCATGCGATTCGAGCAGGCGCCGGATGCTTCCGAACACTTCCGCACCGGTGATGTCCACGCGGTTGATCGGGTAGGCGAAGAGACACACGTCGGTGAGTCCGGGCCGTTCGGCCAGAGCGGTGTTGATCGCGCGCTCGAGCGTGCTGGCCGATGCGAAGTCGAGTTCGGCGTCCATGCGCAGCGCGTAGAGGTTCGGCGCGAGCAGCGGCAGGTGCCACAGGTGCCGGTCGCGCAGGCTGCCGTCCGGATGCAGGCCCACCTCGATGATCCGCGGATGCAGGTGGCGGTACATGTAGTGCGCCAGCGCTGCGAGCAGGCCGCCGAGCACGCCCCAGTAGATCGACGGCGCCGTCGCGATCGTGAGGCAGAAGGTGCCCAGCGCGATCGCCGCCTCGATGCGCGAGATGCGCCACAGCGCCACGAAGGCCGAGGGCCGCAGCAGCCCGATGGTCGCCGTGGCCACGATCGAGGCCAGCACCGCCTGCGGCACGTGGTAGAGCAGTGGCATGGCCCACAGCAGGGCGGCAGCGACGACCGCGACGCTGAACAGCGTGGACCACTGCGTCTTGGCGCCGGCGTAGAGCGTGATCGCCGAGCGCGAGAACGACGAGCTGGTCGGGAACGAGCCGGTAAGCCCCGAAGCGATCTTGCCCAGGCCCTGGCCGATCAGGTCCTGGTTCTCGTTCCAGAGCTTGCCCGCGCGTGCGTTGTCCACCTTGGCGCTCGATGCGGTTTCCAGGAAGCTGACCAGCGTGATGAGGAAGGCCGGCAGGAGCAGGCCGGCGAATTGATCGAGCGACAGCCAGCCCGGCCAGTAGAACGAAGGCAGGCCCGACGGCAGCGTGCCGATCACGGCGCCGCCGCGCAGCGCATAGCCGATGGAGGCGCTCAGCGCTGCCGCGGCGGCGACCAGTGCCATCGTCGTCGGAAAGCGCGGCACCCAGCGCTTGCCCAGCCACAGCGCCGCCATGCCGCCGAGGCCGAAGGCGATCGCGATGAAGTCAGGCGGGGGCCCGTGCAGCAACTGCGCGACGCTGCGTCCCGTGAAGCCCAGCAGCGCCGGCAGCTGCGACAGCGTGATGAGCACCGCCGCGCCCTGCGTGAAGCCCATCAGCACCGGCGAGTTGACCATGCGCAGCAGCCAGCCGAAGCGCACCGCGCCCAGCACGATCTGCATCAGCCCCGACAGCAGCGTGAGCCAGGCCGCGAGCGCCACCCATTCGCTGCTGCCGCGAATGGCCATCGGCGCCAGCGAGGCGCCCACCAGCAAGCTGGTCAGCGCGGTGGGCCCGACCGACAGCCGCGCCGACGAACTGAAGAGCACCGCGAGCAGCGCCGGAAAGAGCGCCGCGTACACGCCGGTGACGAGCGGCATGCCCGCGAGCGCCGCGTAGGCCACGCCCTGGGGAATGACCATCAGCGCGACCGTGACGCCGGCCGAGGCTTCGTTGACGAGCAGCGCCCGGTCGGGGCGGGGCCATGAAAGAAAGGGGAGCCAGCGCGCGAGCCGGTCGCGGTTCACGGCCATGGCTTGGGGATGCCGGAGGATGGGAGTTGCACCCGCCGATCATACGGAAGCGCGTGCATGCACCGCGCGCCGCTAGGCGCGTTTGCTGCGATGCTGGAACGCGGTCGGCGACTTGCCCGTGGCGGCCTTGAACATCGCGCAGAAGGCGCTGTCGGTCGCGTAGCCGCTCGCCGAGGCCACCTGGCTCACCGCCATGCCGCGCGCCAGCAGCGGCAGGGCGTGCGCCAGAACCGCTTGCTGCCGCCATTGCTGCCAGCTCATGCCGAGCTGGTCGCGGAACAGGCGCGCCACCGTGCGCTCGCTGGCGCCGATGGCCTCGGCGCGCTCCGCCAGCGTGGCGCGGCCGGCCGGGTTGCGCAGCAGGGCTTCGCAGAGCTGGCGCAGGCGCTTGTCGGCAGGCAAGGGCACATCGATGCGGATCTGCGTGGCGCGCTCCAGTTCGTCGACCAGGAGCGGCGCGATCCAGCGCTCGCGTTGCGCCGCGTGCGGGTCGGCCGGCGCGAGCCCGTCGGGCGTGGTGTCCAGTGCCAGCATGAGCGCGCGAAGCAGCGGGCTGATCTCGAGCACCTCGCACTTTTCCCACGCGGGGCCGAGCCAGCTGTGCAGGTACACCGTGCGCAGCTCGGCATCTTCGATCAGCGTGACGCTGTGCGACACGTCGGCCGGCACCCAGAGCGCGCGCGAGGGCGGCACGATGTAGCTGCCGTCCGCGGTGCTCAGGCGGATCACGCCGCGCGTCGAGAAGGTGAGCTGCGGCCACGGATGTGTGTGCAGCTCCACCTGCGTGTCGGCCTTGAGGAAGTGTTCCTTGGCGCGCAGCGGCCGCATTGCGTCGGGCGCGTAGAGGTGTGGCGTGAGCGGTCCCACGCTGTGCGTTGGCGCCGGGTGGGGCGGCGTGGCGCGCCGCGCGGGCGTGTCGACGGGCGCCAGGGTCGGGGCGGCGGGGGGCGGCATGGTTTCGACAAATGTTGTCTCTGTATCGCCATTCTGCCGCGGCCGGCCGGCTTAGGATCGCGGATCCATCGAGTTTCTTGTAGCAATCCATGTCTTCCCCCAACGCCGCCGCATCCACGCTGGGCTCCGACGCCAGGCTGATCGGTCTGGTGGGCCTCGCGCACGCCATCAGCCATTTCAGCCAGCTCATCCTGCCGCCGCTGTTCCCGTGGCTGCGGGACGCCTTCCATGTGAGTTACACCGAACTGGGCGCGGTGCTGACGGTGTTCTTCGTCGTCTCCTGCATCGTGCAGGCGGCCTCGGGCTTCATCGTCGACAAGCTGGGTCCGCGGCCGGTGCTCTTCGTCGGCCTGGGCATGCTGGGCCTGGCGGGCTTCGGCTATGCGATGGCCCAGAGCTACTGGATGCTGCTGGGCTGCGCGGTGATCGCCGGCGTGGGCAACGGCGTGTTCCACCCGGTGGACTACACGCTGTTCAACCGCAAGGTCGCGCCCACGCGGCTCGGCCACGCCTACAGCGTGCACGGCATCACCGGCAGCCTGGGCTGGGCGCTGGCGCCGGCCTTCGTCGTGCCGCTGGCGATGGCGTATTCCTGGCGGGTGGCGCTGGCCGGCGCGGGTGCGCTGGCCGTGGTCGTGCTGCTGATCCTGTGGGTCAACCGCAGCGTGCTGTCGCTCGACGCGAAGGCCGTGCACAAGGCCACCGGGTCCGACGGCGCGGGCAGCGAATTCGGCTTCCTGCGGATCCCGGCGGTGTGGATGTGCTTCGGCTTCTTCTTCTTCTATGCCATGGCGCTGAGCGTGGTGCAGACGTTCGCGCCCGCCGCCGCCGGGCGCCTGCACGAGGTGCCGGTGGGGCTGATCGCCATCTGCCTGACCATCTATATGTTCGCCAGTGCGGCCGGCATGGTGGCTGGCGGCTTCCTGGCCTCCGATCCGTCGCGCTGCGAACGCATCGTCGGCGTCGGCTTCGGCGTGGCCGCTTGCATCGCGCTGGTGCTCGCCCTGGCGGATTTCGCGCCGGTGCTGGTGCCGGTGATGTTCGGCTGCATGGGCTTCGCTGCGGGCATCGCCGGCCCTTCGCGCGACCTGCTGGTCAAGCGCTCGACGCCCGCCAATGCGTCCGGCCGGGTCTACGGCGTGGTCTACGCGGGGCTCGACATCGGGCAGGCGTTCGCGCCGCTGATCTTCGGCCGCCTCATGGACCACGGCCAGTACGTGAGCGTGCTGGTGGGCCTGGCGGTGGTGCAGGGCGTGCTGATCGTGAGCGCATTCAACGTGCGCCGGGTGCGCCGCGAGGCGCTGGTGCCGGCATCCGCCTGAAGCCGGCTTGACGGCTTCGCTCTATCTGATCGTCGCGCTCGGCGCGGTCGTGGCCGGCTTCGTGCAGGGGCTCTCGGGCTTCGCGTTCGGGCTGGTGGCGATGTCGTTCTGGGCCTGGTCGGTCGACCCGCAACTGGCCGCGGTGCTGTCGACCTTCGGCGCGCTGGCGGGCCAGGTGATCGCGGCCGTGAGCGGCCGACGGCGCTTCGACAAGGCGCTCCTCGCACCCTTCGTGATCGGCGGGCTGGCCGGGCTGCCGATCGGCGTCTGGCTGCTGCCGCGGCTGGACGTGCCGCTCTTCAAGGCCTGCCTCGGCGGGCTGCTGCTGGTCTGGTGCCCGGCCATGCTGATGGCGCGCAACCTGCCGCGCGTGTCGGCCGGCGGACGCGCGGCGGATGCGATCGCGGGATGGCTCGGCGGCATCTGCGGCGGCGTCGGCGGGTTCACCGGGCCCATCCCCACCCTCTGGTGCACGCTGCGCGGCTTCGAGAAGGACGTGCAGCGCGCCGTGATCCAGAACTTCAACCTGTCGATGCTCGCGGTCGCGTTCTCGCTGCACCTGGGCACGGGGCTGGTCAAGCTCGCCATGCTGCCGCTGCTGGGCATCGTGGCGCTCGCCGTGCTGGTGCCGGTGCTGCTCGGCGCGCGGCTTTATGCGGGCATCAGCGAGCTGGCCTTCCGCCGGATCGTGCTGAGCCTGCTGACCGTGTCGGGCATCGCACTGCTGGCTTCGTCGGTGCCGGTGCTGCTGGCGCGCTGAACGCCGTTTCCTCTACGCTTTCGGCAGGAGGTCGAGCACGAGCTCGGCCGGGCGGCACAGCCGTGTGCCGAGCGGCGTCTCGACGATCGGACGGTTCATCAGGATCGGATGCTCGACCATGAAGTCCAGCAACTGCTCGTCGGTCCACTTCGGGTCGCCGAGGCCGAGCTCGTCGTAAGGCGTGCCCTTCTGGCGCAGCACCTCGCGCACGGGAACGCCCATGGCCTGGACCAGCGAGCGCAGCTTCGCCTTGCCGGGCGGCGTCTTGAGGTACTCGACGACCTGCGGCTCGATGCCGTGCTCGCGGATGAGGGCCAGCGTGTTGCGCGAGGTGCCGCACGCCGGGTTGTGGAAGATGGTGACGGTGGAGGTTTGGTGGAGGCTCATCCGGCCATTGTCCTCCGCCGGCGTGCTTCAGGCCGTGGTCAGCGCGTCCAGCCGCTGCAGGCCCTCGAGCGTCTTCACGCAGGCTTCCGCGACCTCCGTGCCCTTGATCGCGAAGTGGCGGTGGAAGTACTTGCGGTGCTCCACATGCTCGTGGAAGTGGTGCGGCGTGAGCACCGCCGACAGCACCGGCACGTCGGTGTCGAGCTGCACGGTCATCAGCGCGCTGACCACCGTGCTGGCGACGAAGTCATGGCGATAGATGCCGCCGTCGACCACCAGCGCGCAGCCGACGATCGCGGCATAGCGCCCGGAGCGCGCGAGCCGCTTGGCCTGCAGCGGAATCTCGAAGGCGCCGGGCACGTCGAAGACGTCGATGGTGTCCAGCGGCACGCCCTGGCGCTTCATCTCGGCGAGAAAGGCGTCACGCGCCTGATGGACGATGTCCGAATGCCATTGCGCCTGCACGAAGGCGATGCGGCGGCCGCGCGGTGCGTCCGGGTTGCGGACGGCGGTGAGGGGAAGGTCGTTGATCTGACTCATGGTCTGCCTTGGAAGGGTTGCCTGAATCAGGGCGCACGAAGCCAGGGCCCGGCAGGCGCATGCGTGCGCGCGCCCGGCAGCGGCATCGCGCTCTCTTTCATCCGGACTGTGACCGTCGGCCCCGGAGTCGCACCGGGTCTGCTGACCCCGCGGCGCATGCGCGTCGCGGGCGCTCGCGGACTCGTGCGGCTTTCGCCGCCATCACCGCCGGTGGGGAATTTCGCCCCGCCCTGAGAACGCTTGGCCCCGGCCTGGGCCGGAGCAGGTGACATTCTAGGAAAGGAGCGCCGGCCGCGCTGTCGCCCATGGGCCAAGACCCCAGGCCGTGCTGGCCGCGAGCGCGCCGTGCGCACGGCGGGTCCGCGACCCGCGCGCGGCGAGGCGGTTCAGACCACTGCCCGGTGCCGTTCGATGCACGTGTCGAGTGTCTCTTCGCCAGAGCGCTTCCACCAGTCGAGGACCGAGAAGATCTCGACCTCGCTGAAGCCGGCGTAACCGGCGTCCTCGACCCAGCCGCGGACCTTCTTCAGCTCGACGACGCCGTCGCCCATCATCCCGCGGTCGGAGAGCAGGTCGCGCGTTGGCGTGAGCCAGTCGCAGACATGGTAGGCCAGCAGGCGCTCCTTGCCGGCGCGCGCGATCTGCTGCTGCAGCTTCGGGTCCCACCACACGTGGTAGATGTCCACCGCGACCCCGAGCAGGCCGGAGCGCGAGGGATCGAGCGCGTCGCAGAGGTCGAGCGCATGTTCGAGCGTGTTGATGCAGGCGCGGTCGGCCGCCTGCATCGGGTGCAGTGGCTCGATAGCGAGCGGCATACCGACCTGCCGCGCGTATTCGAGCGAGGCCGCGATGCCGTCGCGCACCTCGCCGCGCGCGCGGCCGATGTCCTTGTAGAGCGCCCGGCCGTCGAGCGCGCCCGGCAGCGCGCCGACCACCAGCACGAGGCAGGGCGCGTCGAGCGTCTTGGCCTCGTCGATCGCGCGCCGGTTGTCGTCCAGCGCGGCCTTCAGGCCCGCCGCGTCAGGCGCCGGGAAGAAGCCGCCGCGGCAGTAGCCCGACAGGGCGATGCCATGCGCCCGCAGTTGCTTCCCGATGCGGTCGAGGCCGACGGCCGCGACCTGGTCGCGCCACGGGCTGATCGCACGGATGCCGCGTTCGGCGCACTGGTCGATGATGCGGTCGAGCGGCACTTCGGCGCCGTGCTGCTTGCGGATCGTCGCCGTGTTGAGCGACAGCCACTCGTGGCCTTGCGAGAAGTCACGCATGCCCGGTCACTCGATGCCGTGGAGCGCGAGCAGCGTCTTCATGCGCCGGGCGGCGAGTTCGGGCTGCTCCAGCAGGTTCGCCGCGTCGGCCAGCCGGAACAGTTCCGCCAGATGAGGCAGCGAGCGCGTGCTCTGCTGCCCGCCGACCATCGTGAAGTGGCTCTGGTGGCCGTTGAGCCACGCCATGAATACCACGCCGGTCTTGTAGAAGCGCGTGGGCGCCGCGAAGATGTGGCGCGACAGCGGCACCGTCGGTCCGAGGATCGCATGGAACTTGTCGAGGCGGCCCGCCGCGAGTTCGCCCAGCGCCGCGCTCGCGGCCGGCGCGATCGCGTCGAAGATGCCGAGCAGCGCATCGCTCTGGCCGTGCGTCGGCTCGCTGCCGTGGCCGTCGCCCGCGATGAGTTCGGCGTAGTTGAAGTCGTCGCCGGTGTACATGCGCACGCCCGCGGGCAGTCGGCGGCGCATCGCGATTTCCTTGTCCTTGTCGAGGAGCGAAATCTTGATGCCGTCCACCTTGCCCGCATGCGCGGCGATGATGCCGAGCGCGGTGTCCATCGCGCGGTCGATGTCCGCCGTGCCCCAATAGCCGGCGAGCGCGGGGTCGAACATGTCGCCGAGCCAGTGCAGGATCACCGGCTGGCTGGCCTGGCTCAGGATGCGGCCGTACACCCGCTCGTAGTCGGCCGGGCTCTTCGCCACACGCGCGAGGGCGCGGCTGGCCATCACGATCAGCTGGCCGCCGAGCGCTTCGATGGCGGCCATCTGTTCCTCGTAGCCGCGGATCACGTCGTCGACGCTTCGGACCGTGCCGATGTCCAGATGGTCGGTGCCGCAGCCCGAAGCGACGCGCGCACCGGGGATGTCCTTCGCGGCGTCGAGCGAGCGGCGGATCAGCTCGAGCGAGGTTGGCCAGTCCAGGCCCATGCCGCGCTGCGCGGTGTCCATGGCCTCGGCCACGCCCAGGCCGAGCGACCACAGGCGCTGCCGATACGCGATGGTGGCGTCCCAGTCGACCGCGCATTGCAGCCACGGGTCGATCGGGGCTGTCGGATCGGCCACCACATGCGCGGCCGAGTACGCGATGCGGGTGAACCTGGCGCCCGCAGGCGGCGTGACCGGCGTGCTGCCCTGGAGCGTGTAAGGCGCGAGCGCACCGCCGGCGGTGGGGAGCGTGAGCGAGAGGGCCATGGAACGCCTCCTCAGATCTTCAGCTCGGGCACGTCGATCCAGCGGCGGCCCTCCCAGCTTGCGAGCGCGGCTTCGACGAGCTGCACGCCCTTGGCACCTTCGGGCAGCGTCCACTTGTACGGCGCGTTCCCGACCACGTGGCGGATGAAGTGCTCCCACTGGATCTTGAAGCCGTTGTCGTAGACCTGCGAATCCGGGATCTCCTGCCACTGGTCGAAGAAGTTCATCGTCTGCTTCTCGTCCGGGTTCCAGACCGGGCGCGGCGTGGCGACACGCGACTGCGCGCGGCACGACGACAGGCCGGCCACGGCCGAGCCGTCGGTGCCGTCGACGTGGAAGGTCACGAGGTCGTCGCGGCGCACGCGCGTGACCCAGCTCATGTTGATCTGCGCGATCACCGGTTCGCCGTTGTGGCCGGTCAGCTCGCAGGTCGCGTAGGCGGCGTCGTCGGCGGTCGCTTCATAGGGCTGGCCGGCTTCGTCCCAGCGGCGCGGAATGTGCGTGGTGCCCAGGCACGACACCGACTTGACCTCGCCGAAGAGGTTGTCCAGCACGTAGCGCCAGTGGCACATCATGTCGAGGATCATCCCGCCGCCGTCTTCCTTGCGGTAGTTCCACGAGGGGCGCTGGATCGGCTGCAGGTCGCCTTCGAAGACCCAGTAGCCGAATTCGAGCCGCACCGACAGCATGCGCCCGAAGAAGCCCGCGCGGCGCAGCATGTCGAGCTTGCGCAGCCCGGGCAGGAAGAGCTTGTCCTGCACCGCGCCGTGCTTGAGGCCCGAGCCCTGCGCGAGACGGGCGATCTCGACGGCTTCGTTGAGGTTGGTCGCGATCGGCTTCTCGCAGTAGACGTGCTTGCCGGCGCGGATCGCCTTGGCCAGCAACTGCGGGCGCATCTGCGTGGTGCCGGCGTCGAAGAAGATGGTGTCGTCCTTGTTCTCGAGCGCGCGGTCGAGGTCGGTGCCCCAGCGCGCGATGCCATGGGCCTTGGCCAGCGCCTCGATCTTCTCGGCGTTGCGGCCGATCAGGATCGGGTCGGGCATGACCTTGTCGCCGTTGGCGAGCGTCACGCCGCCCTGCGCGCGGATCGCGCAGATCGAGCGGATCAGGTGCTGGTTCATGCCCATGCGTCCGGTGACGCCGTGCATGATGATTCCGAGTCGTTGTTGGGCCATGGTCTGTTCTCCTTAGGGGGTCGGCGAAAGGCCCGCGGCCTTCACCAGGGTTGCGTTGGCGACGATCTCGTCCTTGATGTAGGCGTCGAACTGCGCCGGCTTGAGCGTCCAGGCGTCGGCGCCGAGCTTGGCGAAGCGCTCCTTGACCTCCGGCGTCGCAAGCGCTTTCACCACTTCGTCGTGCAGGCGGTCGACGATCTCGCGCGGCGTCTTGGCCGGCGCCATCATTCCGATCCAGAAGTTGAACTCCGACCCGGGCACGCCGGCTTCGGCGGTGGTGGGCACGTCCGGCAGCGCGGCGGCGCGCTTGGGCGAGCCCACGGCCAGTGCGAGCAACTGGCCCTCGCGGATCTGCCCGATCACCGGCGCGATGGGCGAGAAGTAGTAGTCGACGCGGCCCGCCAGCACCTCGGTCACGGCATCGGCGGAGCCCTTGAACGGGATGTTCGTGGCGTCGATCTTCGCCGCGAGCTTGAACTTCTCGGCGTTCAGGTGCGTGGCGCTGCCCTGTCCGGCCGAGGCGAAGTTGATGATGCCCGGCTTCGCCTGCGCGGCGGCGACCAGCGCCGTGAGCGTCCTGATGTTCTTGGACGGCGATATGACCAGCGCGTTCGGCAGCGTCGAGATCGGCGTCACGCCGGCGAAGTCGTTCGCCGTGTCGAAGGGCAGCCTGGCAAACGTGGAGGGGCTGACCGTGTGCGACGACGAGTGGATCATGATCGTGTAGCCGTCCGGCGCGGCGCTCGCCGTGGCCTGCTGCCCGATGGTGCCGCTCGCGCCGCCGCGGTTGTCGACCACCAGGGGCTGGCCCATGCTGGCGCTCATCTTGTCGGTGATCGCGCGGGCGATGATGTCGGTGGTGCTCCCTGCCGCGAACGGAACGATCACGCGGATCGGCTTCGCCGGGTACGGCGCCTGCGCCAGTGCGCCCAAGGGCATGGAGAGAGCGATGCAGGCCAGCAGGCCGGCGCGGCGATTGAACGTCATGACATGTCTCCTTTTCTGTGATCTTCGAAGGACGGGGCGGCCTCAGACGAGATCGGGCGCCTGCCCGAGCGGCAGCAGGCTCGCGAAGTCCGGGTCGGCGCCGTGGGCGAAGCCGGGCCGGTCGAGCGATGCGGTCTCGATGCGGCCGTGGCGGATCGCCAGGCGAGGGCGCCCGGCGCGGGTGTCGTACAGGTCGGGGTGTGCCGCCGCGAAGGCGCGCTGCTCCGCCTCGGGCGCGTCGCCGAAACCATCGACGTAGTGGTGCCCGTTGCGCTCGCAGTGGGCGATGCCCAGCATGGCCGCGAGCGCGAGGTCCTGCTGAACCGCAAGGCCGGCCTGGCAGGTCAGGTCTTCGGCGGACATGAAGCAGCGGTCGCCTTCGTGGTTCGGATCGCGGTTCCACTGCTCGCAACGCACGCGGTGGATGAACGCCTTGTAGATGCCCTTGCAGCCTTTGCTCGAGACGCCGCGCCAGCCGCGCTCGCGACCCAGCGGGAAGGCGTCGAGCGTGCCGTCGGCTTCGTCGAGCAGCAGCGGGGCGGGCGACTGCAGCTGCGTCAGCGCCAGGTCCATGCTGGCGTCGCGCGGCAAGGGCTGTTCGAGATAGAGCAGCGCGTCCGGTCGCGCTGCCAGGCGCGGAAGCCGGCGAAGCCCTTCACAGAGGGCGCTCAAGGCCCGCAAGTCGGCGTACTGCTCGTTGCCGTCGAGGCTGAAGCGATGGCCGGGCGAGACCGCATCGAGCGTGGCGAGCACGGCATCGAGCCTGGCAAGGTCGGCCTGCGGATCGCCGCCGAGCTTGATCTTGAAGTAGCGATGCCCGTAGTGGCGCACCACCGCCGGCAGGCTGACGGGCAGGCCCGCCGCGTCGTCCATGTCGCCGTCGAGCGCATCGAGCATGCCGACGGTGTGCCGGGCCTGCAGGCCGGAAGGGGGCGCGAGCGTCGCGAGCCACCCCTCCCAGTCCCAGCCCTGGAGGTCCCCGGCCAGCGGCGTGTCGCCGAGGCCCACGAGGTTGTGCCTGAACGCGGTGTGGACCGGCACCTGGAGACAGCGGCAGAGTGCATCGATCACCGCGCGGTCGAGCACGGCCTGCCCGAACGCGGTCGACAGCGCGGTCGCGCCCGCTGCCTCGCCCTGTGCCATCAGCGCTTCGTGGTTCCGTGCAAAGAGGGCGAAGGCGGTCGCCGGCGTGCCCCGGGTGTAGGCGATGCTGGCGGTTTCCAGCGCGTGCTGGAGGTCGCGCACGTTTTCTGCGGCGCTGCGCTCGGGCCGTTTGTCGAACCAGCGCGGCACCATCAGTTCGGCCGCCCAGCCCTGCGTGGTGCCGTGCGCGCCGCAATCCACCGTGGCGCGCACGAAGGCCTGCGGGCAGCGCGTCAGCGTCGCCGCGCCGAACTTGAACGGCAGGCGCAGCGACATCGCGCGCACGCCGAATTCCACGGCAAGCACGCGCACGCGGGGCGCGGAGGGCGGGCTGGCCTTCATGCGTCGAGATGACCTTGGGCGAAGAAGTGCGCGCGCAGGGTGCGGGCGTATTCGGCGAAGCGCTCGGTGCCCATCACGTCGAGCGGGCGCGGGCGCGGCAGGTCGATGTCGTAGATCGCGGCGATCGAACCCGGTCGCTCGCTCATCACGAGCACCCGGTCCGAGAGGAAGATCGCCTCGGGGATGCTGTGGGTAATCAACAGCACCGTCTTCCGTGACGCCCCGGCGGTTTCCTGCGACGCCAGCCAGATGCGCTGCAGTTCGAGGTTCATCTTCTCGCGCGTCATCGCGTCCAGCGCGCCGAAGGGCTCGTCCATGAGCAGCACCGACGGGTCGTGCAGCAGGGCGCGGCAGATCGAGGCCCGCTGCTGCATGCCGCCGGAGAGCTGCCACGGGTACTTCTTCTCGAAGCCGGTGAGGCCGGCCATCTGCATCAGCTCGCGCGCACGCTGGCGCGCCGCTTCCTTCGGCAGGTGGCGGATCTCGGCCTGCAGGAGGATGTTGTCCTCGACGCTTCGCCAGGCCAGCAGCACCGCGCTCTGGAAGACGATGCCCACGTCCTTCTGCGGCCCCTTGATCGGATGGCCCGCGAGGCTCAGCGTGCCGCCGCTGATGGGCAGCAGCCCGGCGACCATCTTGAGCAGCGTGCTCTTGCCGCAGCCCGACGGCCCGACCACGGAGACGAATTCGCCTTCGCGGATCGAGAAGTCCAGGGGTTTGAGCGACTCGACCGGGCCGTCCTTGCTCAGGTAGGTCTTCGAGACGCCGCGCGCTTCGATCAGGACATCAGTGGACATGAGGCAAATCGGCGAGCGCGTGGTCAGGGAAGGAAGTCGAGAGTCACGTAGTCCTCGGGCTTGCCGCGCGTGGAGGCCTCCATGCCGCCGTACTGCACCAGCAGGTCGAGCGAGTCGTTCACGTTCTTCATCGACACGCGGTAGGGCCGCTGGTGGGCCGTTTCCTTGGTGTGGAAGAGCGCCGCGCTCTGCTTCATGCCGACGATGAGGGTGTCGCGCACGCCCGCCTTCGGGTTGGCCTTGAGCATGGCGTCGACCGCGGCCTCGGGGTCCTTCTCGGCGGCTTCGGCGGCGCGGGTCGACGCGCGCATGAAGCGCTTCACGAGGTCGGGGTTCTCGGTCAACAGGTTCTTGTTGGTGATGATCCCGGAGCTGATCTGGTTCACGCCCGAGTCGGCGAAACGGATCGGCGTGACCGGCTTGCCGGTGGCGTCCTGCAGCTTGATCGCCTGGTCCATCACGTAGCCCAGCAGCAGGTCGGCCTGCCCGTTGGCCACGGCGTTGAGCTTGGTCTGGGCATCGCCCGAGACGATCTTCACCTGGTCGGGTGTGATGTTGTTGGCCTTGAGGAACACCGGCCACATCTGCGACATCGAATCGCCCGGCGTGGTGGCGACCGTCTTTCCGATGATGTCCTTCGGCGTCTTGATGTTCTTCTCGGTGAAGCCCATGACCGACATCGGGCTCACCTGGAACAGCACGCCGGTGGACTTCAGCGGCGCGCCTTTCGCGGCGGCCTTGATCATGGTGGTGACGTCGATGTAGCCGAAGGTGGCCGACTTGGCCGCCACCGCCTGCGCGGTGACCGCCGAGCCCCGGCCTTCCTGGATGTCGAGGTCGATGCCCTCCTCGGCGTAGTAGCCGCGTTCCTTGCCGAGGAAGAAGGGCGCGTGCTCGCTGTAGAGATACCAGTTGAGCATCAGCGTGACCTTGTCCTGCGGCTTGTTCTGCGCCTGCGCGGGGGCCGCCGCGAGTGCCAGCGCCGTGGCGGCGCCGGCGAGAAGGGTCGTGAACGTCTTCTTCATGGTCTGTCTCCTGCAAGAGTGGTGGGCAACGGAACTCAGGGGGCGTGGCGCTGGGACGCGTGCCACGGGATCATCAGCCGCTCGACGAGATCGACGGCGACGAAGAGCAGCACGCCGATGGTCGAGAGCACGACCAGCGCCGCGAACATCAGCGGCAGGTCGAAGTTGCCGTTGGCGACCTGCAGCACGTAGCCGATGCCCGAGTTGGACCCGACGAACTCGCCGACCACCGCGCCGACCACCGCCAGCGTGACGGCCACTTTCAGGCCGCTGAAGATCGCCGGCAGCGCCTGCGGCAGGCTGATCTTGAAGAAGGTCTGCAGGCGCGTCGCGCCCATGGACCGGGCGAGATCGAGCATGTCGGGCTCGACCGACTTGAAGCCCATCACCGTCGATACCACCACCGGAAAGAAGCCCAGCAGGAAAGCCGAGATCACCTTCGGGAAGATGCCGAAGCCGAACCACACCACGAACAGAGGCGCGATCGCGACCTTGGGAATGCTCTGCGAGAACACCAGGAGCGGGTAGACGTAGGACTCCACCAGCCGCGAGTACGCGATGACCATCGCGATCGGAATGCCGATCACGATCGTGAGTGCGAAGCCGCCCAGCGTGGCAAGGGTGGTCTTCCAGCTCTCGGCGATGAGGCGCGGCCACTCGGCGATGAGCTGGTGCACCACTTGCATGGGCGGCGGGATCAGGTAGGCCGGGATCCGGAAGAGCCGGATGGCCAGATCCCACAGCACCAGCAGCATCAGGATCAGCAGGAAGGGCCTGAGCCCGGGCGAGAGCAGGAGCTTGCGAAGCATCGACGAGAACAGGTGGTTGAGCCGTGAAGTCGGTGGCGTTCGCGGTCGAGCCGCGCTCTCCAATTCACCGAAAAGTGAATTAAACGATTCTAGGAACCCGTGCTCGGCGACGTCAACGCGTGCCGCCTAGGAGATACCCGGATCAGCGCAGCACGTAGCCGAGCACCAGATCGGTCATGTGCGACAGGCGCTGCGCCATCGCCTTGGGCGCACGCAGGTTGCGCCCGAAGATGGCCGAGAGCGTGTCGTTGTTCGACAGGTAGAAGTAGCACAGCGACGCGATCGAGATGTAGAGCTGCACCGGATCGATGCCGTCGCGAAAGAGCCCGCCGCGCCGGCCGCGGTCGAGCACGTCGTCGAGCAATTTGATGAGCGGCGAGTTCATTTCCTGGATGCGCTCGGAGCGCTTGAGGTGCGCTGCCCGGTGCAGGTTCTCGCTGTTGAGCAGCGTGATGAACTCCGGGTGCTCCAGGTAGTAGTGCCAGGTGAACGAGACCAGCTGCCGTATCGCCTCCACCGGCTCGACGTCTTCGAGGTGCAGGCGCTGCTCGGCCTGCCGGATGTCGGTGTAGGTGCGCTCGAGCACCGCGAGGAAGAGGTCGTCCTTGCTGCCGAAGTAGTAGTAGATCAGCCGCTTGTTGAGGCCCGCGCGCTCGGCGATGCTGTCCATGCGCGCGCCCGCGAGCCCGCGCTGCGCGAACTCGTCGCGCGCCGAGGCGAGGATGGCGAGCTGGGATCGGTCGGCGTCGCGCGAGCGCGGTTCGGCCGGCGCGGGAGAGCGGGAGGTCATGCGGAGAATTTAACCAGTTGGTGAATTAAGGCAAGCGGGCAAGCAACAGGAGCCACGCGGATAATCCGCGCACCATCCGAAGCAGAGAGAGAGGCGCATTGCACATGAGCTCACCACAACCCGCAGGGCATCTGATTGTCGAGTGCCTGATCGAACAAGGGGTCGAGCTGGCTTTCGGTGTTCCAGGCGAGAGCTTCCTCGCGGTGCTCGACGGCTTTCATCGATACGGCGAGCGCATCCGCTTCATCGTCAATCGCCAGGAGGGCGGCGCGGCGTTCATGGCCGAGGCGCACGGCAAGCTCACCGGAAGGCCGGGCGTGTGCTTCGTCACCCGCGGACCGGGCGCCACCAACGCATCCATCGGCGTGCACAACGCCTTCCAGGACTCCACGCCAATGGTGCTTTTCGTGGGCGACGTCGGCAGCGACTTCCGCGATCGCGAGGCCTTCCAGGAGGTCGACTACGGCAGCTTCTTCGGCCCGAGCACCAAGGGTTTCGCCAAGCGCGTGGAGCGCATCGACCATGCCGACCGCATTCCGGAATACATCGCCAGGGCGTTCGCGACTGCCATGAACGGGCGTCCCGGGCCGGTGGTGCTCGTGCTGCCCGAGGACATGCTGCGCGCCACCACGGCCGCGCGCGCGCTGGGGCGCGTCGAGCCGGTCGAGCCCTGGAGCGATCCCGGCGCCTTGCGCACCTTGCGCGAGATGCTGCTCAAGTCCGAGCGGCCGCTGGTCATCGCCGGCGGGGGCGGCTGGACCCCCCAGGCCGCCCAGGCCCTGCAGCGGTTCGCCGAGAACTGGAAGCTGCCGGTGGCGAACGCCTTCCGCTTCCAGGACACCTTCGACAACCACCATCCGCTCTATGCGGGGGACGTCGGCATCGCGGTCAATCCCAGGCTGGCCGAGCGGGTGCGGCAAAGCGACCTCATCCTCGCCATCGGTCCGCGGCTCGGCGAGATGACGACCAGCGGCTACACCCTGCTCGAGGCGCCGAAGCCTCGACAGACGCTCGTGCACATCCACGCGAGCGCGGAGGAGCTCAATCGTGTCTACCAGGCCGACCTGGCGATCAACGCCGGGATGAGCGCGGCCGCACGCAGCCTCGAGGTGCTGAGCGCGCCGACCGAGCTGCCGTGGGAGGCGTGGACGGCAGCAGCACATGCCGACTACGTCGCGAACCTTGAGCCACAGGCCCTCGCCGGCCTCCCCGCCGAGGCGCCGCGCGGCGCGGTCGACATGGTGGCGGTCGTCGAACTGCTCCAGAAGCATCTGCCGCAGGATGCGGCCATCACGAATGGCGCGGGCAACTTCGCGAGCTGGGTGCATCGCTACTTCCGCTACCACGGCCTGGCCAAGGGCGCCAAGACGCAGCTCGCACCCACCAGCGGCGCGATGGGCTATGGCGTGCCGGCGGGCATCGCCGCCAACCTCGCGACCGGACGCGTGGCATTCACCATCGCGGGCGATGGCGACTTCCTGATGACCGGGCAAGAGCTCGCCACAGCCTCGCAGCACGGCGGCAAGAGCATCATCGTGCTGCTCAACAACGGCATGTTCGGCACCATCCGCATGCACCAGGAGCGCGAGTACCCGGCCAAGGTGAGCGGGACCGAACTGCGCAACCCCGACTTCTGTGCGCTCGCGAGGGCGTATGGCTACGCGGCGGAGCGCGTGACCGAGACCGCGCAGTTCGAGGGCGCACTGCAGCGCGCGCTGGCGGCCGCGACGGGCACGCTGATCGAGATTCCGCTCGACCCCGAAGTGATCACCACGCGCGGCACGCTCAGTGCCATCCGCAAGGCGGCCCTGGAGCGATAGCGCGGAGCGCATGGACGAAAAAAAGCCGGCGGATGCCGGCTTTTTTGATGGAGCGTCCGAGACGCCCGGCGCTCACTTGACGTGCTTGCCGATCAGCGAGGCCAGTTCGAACATCGACACTTGCGGCTTGCCGAAGATTTCCTTCAGCTTGGCGTCGGCGTTGATGTTGCGCTTGTTGGCCTTGTCTTGCAGGTTGTTCTTCTTGATGTAGTCCCACAGCTTGCTGACCACGGCGGTGCGCGGCAGAGGCGTCGAGCCGACCACGGCGGCGAGCGCCGGGCTGGGCGTCAGGGCCTTCATGAACGCAGCGTTGGGCGTGCGCTTCTTGGCGGGAGCCTTCTTTGCAGCGGCCTTCTTGGCCGGAGCCGCCTTCTTTGCCGGCGCTTTCTTGGCCGGAGCCTTCTTTGCAGTTGCCATGGTTGATTTCCTTTTTTGGTTGGACGCTTTCACCAATGAGAGTGTGCTC
>JAGIBP010000054.1 GCA_017744285.1 Variovorax sp. | reverse complement strand
GGCCTGGGCAAGCTGCTCGAGACGCGCCAGATCAAGAAGATGATCGCGAGCTACGTCGGCGAGAACAAGGAGTTCGAGCGCCAGTACCTCGCAGGCGAACTCGAGCTCGAATTCACGCCGCAGGGCACGCTGGCCGAGAAGCTGCGCGCCGGCGGCGCGGGCATCCCGGCCTTCTTCACCAAGACCGGCGTCGGCACGCAGGTCGCCGAGGGCAAGGAACTGCGCGAATTCGACGGCGAGACCTACGTCATGGAGCGCTCGCTCGTGCCCGACGTCGCGCTGGTCAAGGCCGACGTGGCCGACAAGTCCGGCAACCTGCGCTTTCGCCTGACGGCGCGCAACTTCAATCCGGCCGCCGCGATGGCCGGCAAGATCTGCATCGTCGAGGTCGAGAAGATCGTCGAGGTCGGCGAGATCGCGCCGGACGACATCCACCTGCCGGGCATCTACGTGCACCGCATCGTGCTCAACGCCACGCCAGAGAAGCGCATCGAGAAGCGCACCGTGAGCGCGGCGGTCGATGCCGTCGCCGCGAAGGTCGAGGCGCAGGCCGCCATCGCGCAGGCCGCCGCCGGCAGCGAAGTGCCCGCGCCGGTCAAGAACAACACCAGCAAAAAAGGAGCCTGACATGCCCTGGACCCAGGACCAGATGGCCGCGCGCGCGGCCCAGGAACTCGAAGACGGCTTCTACGTCAACCTCGGCATCGGCATCCCCACGCTGGTCGCCAATTTCGTCGGCGACAAGGAAGTCTGGCTGCAGAGCGAGAACGGCATGCTCGGCATCGGCCCGTTTCCCACCGAGGACCAGGTCGACGCCGACCTGATCAACGCCGGCAAGCAGACCGTGACCACCATCCCGGGCTCGGCCATCTTCGGCAGCCACGACAGCTTCGCGATGATCCGCGGCGGCAAGATCAACCTCTCGATCCTCGGCGCGATGCAGGTGAGCGCGAAGGGCGACCTCGCCAACTGGATGATCCCCGGCAAGATGGTCAAGGGCATGGGCGGCGCGATGGACCTCGTCGCGGGCGTGAAGCGCGTGATCGTGCTGATGGAGCACGTCGCGAAGAAGAAGGACGGCACCGAGGACCTCAAGATCCTCGACAACTGCTCGCTGCCGCTCACCGGCGTGGGCGTGGTCGACCGCATCATCACCGACCTGGCCGTGATCGACGTGACGCCCGCGGGCCTCAAGGTCGTCGAGCTGGCGCCGGGCGTGAGCTTCGAACAGCTCCAGGCGAAGACCGGGCCGAAGCTGATCCAGTGAACGGCCGCGCGATGTGACGCGCCGCGAGAAGGCAGGGTCGTGCGAGCGAGCCCTGCCTTTTGTTTTTGGAGAATGGAGTGCACGCAATGGAGGCGACCCGGATCCTGAAGGACATCTGGCTGCTGGCGGGGCTGCCCGAAGCGGCGCTCGCGCACGCGCGGCTCACCGGCGCCGATCCGGTGCTGCCCTCGTCGTTCGCGGTCGGCGCGGCGGCGCAGGCCACCATCGCCGCCGCCGCATTGGCGGCTTGCGAACTGGGCCATGCGCGCGGCGCGCCGCGCCAGCAGGTGGCCGTCGACATGCAGCACGCGGCGCTCGACTGCACCGGCTGGTTCAGCATCGACGGCCGTGTGCCGGCGTTGTGGGACGCGTTCTCGGGCCTCTATCGCGCCAGCGATGGCTGGGTGCGCATCCATGCCAACTTCGCGCATCACCGCGACGGGGCGCTGCGGCTGCTCGGGCTCGACCCCGCGACCGCGCAGCGCGCGGACGCCGAAGCCGCGATGCGCTCGTGGAAGGCGCTCGACTTCGAAGACGCCGCCGCGGCCCGGGGCCTGGTGGCCACGGCGCTGCGGACCTTCGACGAATGGGACGCGACGACGCAGGGCCGCGCGCTGGCGGCCCAGCCGCTGTTTTCCATCGAACGCATCGGCGACGCCGCGCCGCTCGCGCTGCCGGCGCTCGCCGCCGAAGCTCGCCCGCTCGAAGGGGTGCGCGTGCTCGATCTCACGCGCATCCTCGCGGGGCCGGTGGGCGGCCGGGCGCTGGCGGCGTATGGGGCCGACGTGATGCTCGTCAATTCGCCGCACCTGCCCAACATCGAGGCGATCGCCGACACCAGCCGGGGCAAGCTCTCGGCGCACGTGGACCTGCGAAGCGACGCCGGCCGCGACGTGCTCGCGCGGCTGCTGGCGGATGCGCATGTCTTCATCCAGGGCTATCGGCCCGGCGGCCTCGCGGCGCTGGGGTTCGGACCGGAGGCGGCGGCGCGCAGCCGGCCGGGCGTCGTCTACGTCTCGCTCACGGCCTACGGCACGCAAGGCCCATGGGCCGGCCGGCGCGGCTTCGACTCGCTGGTGCAGACGGCCATGGGCTTCAACCACGCCGAAGGCGAGGCCGCGGGCGACGGCAAGCCCCGGCCGCTGCCGATGCAGATCCTCGACGAGGCGACCGGCTACCTGATCGCCATGGGCGCGGCGGCCGCAATGGGCAGGCAGCAGCGCGAGGGCGGAAGCTGGCATGTGCAGGTCTCGCTCGGGCAGACGGGCCACTGGCTGCGCGGCCTCGGCCGGGTGGCCCACGGCCTCCGCGCCGCGGTGCCCGATCGCACGCCCTTCCTGGAAACCTCCGCCTCCGGATTCGGCGCGTTGTGCGGCCTGCGCCACAGCGCGCAGCTCTCGCGCACGCCGGCAGCCTGGCCGCGGCCATCGATGCCGCCGGGGAGCCATCCGCCGGTGTGGTAGTCCAGTTTCACTGGACTAGTCGGGCGGCAGCAGCAACGCGCGCTGCGCCTCCACCGTGGTGCGCAGGAAGTCCCACACCGCCTTCACGCGCGCCAGATGCCGCGTCTCCGCCGGCATCGACATCCAGAAGGTGCGCGTGAAGTTCGCCTCGCCGGGCAGCACGCGCCGCAGCGACTTGTCGCCCTCGGCGATGAAGGCCGGCAGCACCGCGATGCCGGCGCCCGCCGCGGTGGCGCGGTGCTGCGCGAGGATGCTGGTGCTGCGCAGCGCGAACGAATCGGGCTTGTAGAGCTCGTCGAGATACTGCAGCTCCTTGCTGAAGAGCAGGTCGTCCACGTAGCTGATGAAGGTGTGGCCGCGCAGGTCCTCGCGCCGGCGGATCGCGCCGTGCTTCGCGAGGTACTGCCTCGACGCGTAGAGGCGCAGCACGTAGTCGGTGAGCTTGGCCACGACCACCGGCCCGCGCGCCGGTCGTTCGAGCGAGATCACGATGTCGGCCTCGCGCCGCGAGAGGTGCACCAGGCGCGGCATCGCGAGCAGGTCGATCACGAGCCGGGGATGCTGCCTGGCGAACAGCGCCAGCTGCGGCGCGAGCACGACGGTGCCGAAGCCCTCGGTGGCGCCGATGCGCACCAGCCCCGAGAGGCCTTCGTTCGATGCGGGCGCGGTGCTCTCGACGGCGCGGAAGGCGCTCTCCATGGCCTCGACCTGCGGCTGCAGCCGGCGGCCCGCTTCGGTGAGCCGATGGCCGTCGGATTCGCGCGAGAACAGCGCGGTGCCGATCTCCTTCTCGAGCGCCTGGATGCGCCGTGCGACGGTGGTGTGGTCGACCGCGAGCCGCCGCGCCGCGCCGACCAGCGTGCCCGAGCGCGCGAGCTCCAGGAAGAAGCGCAGGTTGTCCCAGTCCATGAAGATCCTCGATTTGCAATTATGCAGATCGATCATGCATATTTGTCTATTGCAAGGGCAAAAGTGCAAAGCTAGCATCGTTCTCCTGCACCCCATTCAGGAGACAAGTTCATGGACGCCACCACCACGCCTGCCACCCAGGTCGCCACTGTCAAGCTGCTCATCGGCGGCCGGTTCGTCGAGTCGAAGACCACCGAGTGGCGCAATGTCGTCAACCCGGCCACCCAGCAGGTGCTCGCCCGCGTGCCCTTCGCCACGCAGGACGAGGTCGATGCGGCGGTCGCCTCCGCCAAGGAGGCGTTCAAGACCTGGCGCAAGACGGCCATCGGCGCGCGTGCGCGCATCTTCCTCAAGTACCAGCAGCTCATCCGCGAGCACATGGGCGAGCTGGCCGCGATCCTCACGGCCGAGCAGGGCAAGACGCTGCCCGATGCCGAGGGCGACGTGTTCCGCGGCCTCGAAGTGGTCGAGCACGCGGCCGGCATCGGCAACCTGCAGCTGGGCGAGTTCGCCAACAACGTGGCGGGCGGCGTGGACACCTACTCTGTGCTGCAGCCGCTGGGCGTGTGCGCGGGCATCACGCCGTTCAATTTCCCCGCGATGATCCCGCTGTGGATGTTCCCGATGGCGATCGTCACGGGCAACACCTTCGTGCTAAAGCCTTCCGAGCAGGACCCCATGGTCACGATGCGCCTGTGCGAACTCGCGCTCGAAGCGGGCATTCCGCCCGGCGTGCTCAACGTGGTGCATGGCGGCGAGGCGGTGGTCAACGCGATCTGCGACCACAAGGACATCAAGGCGATCTCCTTCGTCGGCTCGACCAAGGTGGGCACGCACGTCTACCACCGCGCATCGCTCGCAGGCAAGCGCGTGCAATGCATGATGGGCGCGAAGAACCATGCCATCGTGATGCCGGATGCCAACAAGGAGCAGACGCTCAACGCGCTCGCCGGCGCGGCCTTCGGCGCGGCGGGGCAGCGCTGCATGGCGGTGTCGGTGGCGGTGCTGGTGGGCGAGGCGCGCGAATGGATTCCCGAGCTGATCGAGAAGGCCAAGACGCTCAAGGTCGGCGCCGGCACCGAGAAGGGCGTGGACGTCGGGCCGCTGGTTTCGTGCGCGGCTTTCGACCGCGTCACCGGGCTGATCGAGCGCGGCGTGGCCGATGGCGCGACGCTGGCGCTCGACGGACGCAAGCCCGCGGTGCCCGGGTACGAGAAGGGCAACTTTGTCGGCCCGACGATCTTTGCGGATGTGAAGCCCGGCATGTCGATCTACGAGCAGGAAATCTTCGGCCCCGTGCTGTGCGTGGTCGGCGCCGAGCACATCGACGAGGCGATCGAACTGATCAACGCCAACCCGAACGGCAATGGCACCGCGATCTTCACGCAGTCGGGCGCGGCGGCGCGGCGCTTCCAGGAAGACATCGACGTGGGGCAGGTGGGCATCAACGTGCCGATCCCGGTGCCGGTGCCGATGTTCTCGTTCACCGGCTCGCGCGCCTCGAAGCTCGGCGATCTCGGGCCCTACGGCAAGCAGGTGGTGCTGTTCTACACGCAGACCAAGACGGTGACCTCGCGCTGGTTCGACGACAGCACGGTCTCGCACGGCGTCAACACCACCATTGCGCTGAAGTAAGCTCGTCCGCATGGACTTCGAGCTGACTGAAGAGCAGCGCGCCTTCGCGCAGACCGCGCGCGAGTTCGCGCTCGCCGAGTTCGCGCCGCATGCAGCGCAATGGGACGCCGAGGCGATCTTCCCGAGGGACGCGATCGCCAAGGCCGGTGAACTGGGCTTCTGCGGCCTCTATGCGCCGGAGAGCATCGAGGGGCTCGCGCTGCCGCGCCTCGATGCCACGCTGGTCTTCGAGGAGATGGCGGCGGTCGATCCGTCGACCACCGCCTTCATCACGATCCACAACATGGCGACGTGGATGCTCGGCACCTGGGGCGGCCCGGCGGTGCGCGAGCGCTGGGGCGCCGACCTCACGAGCGGGCGCAAGCTTGCGTCGTACTGCCTGACCGAGCCCGGCGCGGGCTCGGACGCCGGATCGCTGAAGACGCGCGCCGAATTGCAGGGCCATGAGTACGTCATCAACGGCGGCAAGGCCTTCATCTCGGGCGCGGGTTCCACCGACGTGCTGGTGCTGATGGCGCGCACCGGAGGGGGCGGCGCGGGCGGCATCTCGGCCCTCGCGGTGCCGGCCGATGCGCCCGGCATCAGCTACGGCAAGAAGGAACACAAGATGGGCTGGAACAGCCAGCCCACCCGCACCATCAGCTTCGACAACGTGCGCGTGCCGGCCGACCATTTGCTCGGCGAGGAGGGCGAGGGCTTCCGCATCGCGATGAAGGGGCTCGACGGCGGGCGCATCAACATCGCGACCTGCTCGGTGGGCGCGGCCCAGGGCGCGCTCGATGCCGCGCGGCGCTACCTGCACGAGCGCCAGCAGTTCGGCAAACCGCTCGCGAGCTTCCAGGCGCTGCAGTTCAAGCTGGCCGACATGGCGACCGAACTGGTCGCCGCGCGGCAGATGGTGCGGTTGGCCGCGAGCAAGCTCGACGCGGGCCACGCGGACGCAAGCACCTATTGCGCGATGGCCAAGCGCTTTGCCACCGACGCGGGCTTCGGCGTCTGCAACGAGGCGCTGCAGCTGCACGGCGGCTACGGCTACCTGAGCGAATTCCCGCTGGAGCGGCTGGTGCGCGACGCGCGCGTGCACCAGATCCTCGAAGGCACCAACGAAATCATGCGAATGATCGTCGCGCGCAAGCTGCTCGAAGGCGATGCAGACATCCGATAACCCCCAGGACCCAATGACCGATCCCGTCGTTCTCTTTCACGAAATCAAGACCGCCCACGGCAAGCGCTTCGGCGTCGCCACGCTCAATTCACCCGCCTCGCTCAACTCGCTGTCGGTCGCGATGGTGCGGCTGCTCACCCCGAAGCTGCGCGAATGGGCGCAGGACGACGGCGTCGTCGGCGTGCTGCTCGATGCCTCGGGCGAGAAGGCCTTCTGCGCCGGCGGCGACCTGCGCCAGCTCTACCAGACGCTGCTCGAATGCGGCCCCGCGCGAAACACCTACGCGGAGGCCTTCTTCAGCGAGGAGTACGAGCTCGACCACCTGATCCACACCTTTCCCAAGCCCTTCCTGTGCTGGGGGCACGGCATCGTGATGGGCGGCGGCGTCGGCCTTATGGCGGGCGCCTCGCACCGCGTGGTGACGCTGCAAAGCCGCGTGGCGATGCCCGAGATCAACATCGGCCTGTATCCGGACGTGGGCGGCAGCTGGTTCCTGCGCCGCGCGCCGGGGCGGGTGGGCCTCTTCCTTGCGCTCACCGCCGCGCCGCTCAATGCGGCGGATGCCATCTTCTGCGGGCTGGCGGACATCGTGGTGCCGCACGAGCACAAGGCGCAGGTGCTCGAAGGGATCGCGGCGGCCGCCTGGCAGGGCGAATCCAGGGCCGACCGCGCGCTGCTGTCGCGCCTGCTCGCGCAGGCGGGCGAGGGCGCGGCAAGGCAGCCGTCGAAGCTGCGCGAGCACTTCGATGCGATCAACGAGCTGATGGCCGGCGACGACCTGCTCGACATCGCGAACCGCCTGCGCACGCTGAAGTCGGACGACGCCTGGCTCCAGGCAGCCGGCGCCACCTTCGCCAAGGGGGCGCCCAGCTCGGCGGCGCTGTCCTTCGCGCTCTGGCAGCGTGTTGCGCGCATGTCGCTCGCCGAAGTGTTCCGGCTCGAATACTGGGCATCACTCGGCTGCTGCGCGCACAAGGACTTCGCCGAAGGCATCCGCGCGGTGCTGGTCGACAAGGACCGCCATCCTCGCTGGAGCCCCGCGACGCTCGAAGAGGTCACGCCGGAGTTCATCGAGGACCACCTGCGCGTGCGTGCCCCCGGGCCGCACCCGCTGGCCGGGCTCGTCTGAAACCCGTTCATCGCCAACAAGACAACGGAGACAACGCATGAAGATCGCATTCATCGGCCTGGGCAACATGGGCGGCCCGATGGCCCTGAACCTGAAGAAGGCGGGCCACGAAGTCCGCGGCTTCGATCTGTCGAAGCCGGCCTGCGACAAGCTCGCGGCCGAGGGCCTGAACATCGCCACTTCGGCGGCCGGCGCGATCGCGGGTGCGGAAGTCGTGATCAGCATGCTGCCCGCGAGCCAGCATGTCGAGGCGCTCTACCTGGGCAGCGCGGGGCTCATGGAACAGATCCCGGCGGGCACGCTGGTGATCGACAGCAGCACCATTGCCGCCGCGACCTCGCGCAAGGTGGCCGAGGCCGGCGCGAAGCGCGGCGTGGCGGTGATCGATGCGCCGGTCTCCGGCGGCACCGGCGGCGCGATCGCGGGCACCCTGACCTTCATGGTGGGCGGCGCCGAAGCCGACCTGGAGCGCGCGCGCCCCGTGCTCGAGAAGATGGGCGCCAACATCTTCCATGCCGGCGCCGCGGGCGCGGGGCAGACCGCGAAGATCTGCAACAACATGCTGCTCGGCATCCTGATGATCGGCACCTCGGAAGCGATCGCGCTGGGCGTGGCCAACGGGCTCGATCCCAAGGTGCTGTCGGAGATCATGCGGCGCAGCTCGGGCGGCAACTGGGCGCTCGAGAAGTACAACCCGCTGCCCGGCGTGATGGAGACCGCGCCGGCCTCCAAGGGCTACGCGGGGGGCTTCGGCACCGACCTGATGCTCAAGGACCTCGGCCTTGCGCAGGAGAACGCGGCCGCCGTGCGCGCGGCCACGCCGCTCGGCGGGCTCGCGCGCAACCTCTATGCGGCGCACAGCCTGGCGGGGCACGGCGCGCTCGATTTCTCGAGCGTGATCAAGCTCGTGCAGGCCCGCGCGGCCTGACGCACGACCTCACTGGGGCACGACGCGCGCGTTGTTGCCCTGGCCCTGGATGAACACGCGCTGACCCACGCGCAGGCCGGGCACCACGGGCTGGGTCACTTCGACCAGCACGCCGCTGTCGGTGCGCACGAAGACTTCCTGGCCGGGCATCGCCCCGGCGGCGTTGTTCGCGATCTGCGACCCGGCCATCGTTCCGCCGATGGCGCCCGCGACCATGGCCACGTCGCGGCCCGTGCCGCCGCCGATCAGGCTGCCCAGGCCCACGCCCGTGAGGCCGCCGAGCACGGCGCCCACGCCGGTGTGGGCTTCGCTGCGGATGGTGGTGGGCGTGATCTGCTCGACCTTTCCTTGCACGATGGTCATCGGCTGCTGCTGTTGCTGCGGCACGGCGCAGGCGGTCAGCGCAAGGGCCGCGGCAAGGGTGGCGAGACGGGACTGGAAGTGGAATGCCATGAGCGTCGCTCCTTCGGTGGAATGAGTTTGTCGATGTGACCGGCGCAGTCTGACGCGCTTTGCCATTCGCGCCAAGCGCATCGAAGAATGGCGTGATCCGGATCAAGGAGCAGGGGCCGGCGCCCGACCCGCCTTCTCTTTTCGAGATAGGTTCGATCGCTCCTGACGCCTTCCTCGGCCACCCCTGTCGCTGGTCTACTTGTCGCATTGCGACGACACCCGTCGCGAATGAACAGAGGAAAGAAGCAGATGAAGGTGGTGCGATTCAATGGCTTCCACGTCGGCGTGACCGATGGGCGGAAGGTGGTGGATGCGAGTGAGCTGTGCGGCGCGGGCGAGGGCGACTGGCCGCCGGTCGCCATGAACCGGCTGATCCGGGATTTCGACCAGTTGCGGCCGCGGCTGGCCGCCCTGCTGGCCAGCGAGCCCGGCGTGGCGCTCGACAGCGTGCACCTCGAGACGCCCGTGCCTTGGCCGAACAAGCTCATCGCCTACCCGGTGAACTACCACGATCACGCCAAGGAGATGGCGTCGCGCGGGCTGGCCAATGTGCAGGGCTACTTCCTGAAGTCCAGCTCCTCGCTCTCGGGCGCGTCCGATGCGATCGAGCTGCCGAACCTGCCCGGGCGCGAGATCCATCATGAGTGCGAGATCGCGCTCGTGATCGGCAAGCAGTGCCGCGACATCCCGGCCGAGCGCGCGATGGAGCACGTCTTCGGCTTCGCCTGCCTGCTCGACATGACGGTGCGCGGCAAGGAAGAGCGCGTGTTCCGCAAGTCCTACGACACCTTCACGCCGGTCGGTCCGTGGATCGTCACGGCCGACGAGGTGCCGGACTTCGCCAACATCGACATGAAGCTCTGGGTCAACGACGAACTGCGCCAGCAGGCCAACACGCGCGACCTGATCGTCGACATGCCCAGCATGGTGGCGATCGCTTCCTCGGCCTCGACGCTGTACCCGGGTGACCTGATCGCCACCGGAACGCCGGCGGGCGTGGGGCGCGTGGTGGACGGCGACGTGGTGACCATCGAGGTGGCGAACGTCGGCCGCATGTCGGTGCGCGTCGTGCAGGGCGCGCGAGGCGCCAATGTCGTGTTCGAGAAACCGTACGAGTTCGTGCGCGCGCACTGAAGGGAAAGCCACGATGACGAGCGATACCTCCACCCGCGACCTGCTGGCCGCGGCCGATCTCGACGCGCTGTACCCGGTGCTCGACGCCAACCGCATGACCGCCGGCTGGCACAAGAAGCGCCCTTCGCTGTGGAAGGAGCCTCGCACCGCCTTCCGCCCGCTGCACTGGCGCTACGACGTCGGCGCGCTCGCGCTCGACCAGGCCGGCCGCTGGATGGACACCGAGCTCGCCGAGCGCCGCAACCTGCTGCTGTTCAATCCGGTCGGCGACAACGACTACGACACGGTGAACACGCTCGTCGCGGCCTACCAGATGATCAAGCCCGGCGAACATGCCAAGGCGCACCGGCACACGCCGAACGCGATGCGCATCATCCTCGACGCCGCCCCGGGCTGCTTCACGGTGGTCGACGGCGTCAAGCTGCCGATGCGCACGGGCGACGTGCTGCTGACGCCCAGCATGGGCTGGCACAGCCACTACAACATCGGCGATGCCAACGCCTACTGGATCGACGTGCTCGACGTTCCGCTGGTGCACCGGCTCGAACCGATGTTCGTGGAGCACCTGCCCGGCGGCACGCAGGCCGAGACGTCGTCGCCGGCGGAGCATCCGTACGCCTTCCCGCTCGCCGCGATGCTGGCGAAGCTGGAATCCGTGAAGGCCGAGCGCGGCGTCAAGCGCCTGCGCGCCGACACGGCGGATCACTTCAAGACCATGGCGATCACCTATTGCCAGATCGCCGCGGGTGCGGCTGAAAGGACGGTGGCCAATACGGCCAGCCGCGTGGTCATCGTCCTGGGCGGCCGGGGCACGGCCCAGGTCGGCGACCAGGCCTTCGCGTGGTCGCGCGGCGATGTCATCGCCGTGCCGAGCTGGACGCCGCATGCCTTCGAGGCCACCGAGAGCGCGCTGCTCGTCGAAGTGAGTGACGAGCCGGCCCTGCGCGCACTGGGCTTTTATCGGGAACAGCCATGACCCGTCGCACTTCTTCTTCACGCCCCCTCAAGGTCCTCATCGCCGGCGGCGGCATCGGCGGGCTGGCCGCGGCCATCGCGCTGTTGCAGCGCGGCTTCGACGTCGAGGTGTACGAGCAGGCCGGCGAACTGCGCGAGGTCGGCGCGGGCATCCAGATCAGTCCCAACGGCAACCGGGCGCTGAATGCGCTGGGCGTGTTCGAACGCCTGCGCGACATGTCCATCCAGGCCGACGGCAAGGAGATCCGTCTCTGGAACACGGGCCAGACCTGGAAGCTGTTCGATCTCGGCGACGAGGTGGTGCGCAAGTTCGGTTTCCCGTACATGACGGTGTTCCGCCCCGACCTTCTGAAGGTGCTCGGCGACCGCGTGCGATCGTTCAACCCCGACGCGATCCGGCTCGGCGCGCGCGCCATGGGCATCCGGCAGGACGCCGAGGGCGTGGAGCTGACGCTCGAAGACGGCCGCACGGCGCGCGGCGACGTGCTCCTGGGCGCCGACGGCGTCCACACGAAGATCCGCGCCGCGCTGTTCGGGCCGGACGAGATCCGCTTCTCGGGCATGGTCGCGTGGCGCGCCCTGATCCCGATGGAGGCATTGCCCCGGCATCTGGCGCGACCGGTGGCGCTGAACTGGGTCGGCCCCGGCGGGCACGTGGTGCACTACCCGGTGCAGGGCGGCAAGCTGATGAACTTCGTCGGCACGATGGAGGGCCAGCGCTGGGACGGCGCGCCCTGGAACGCGCCTTCGAGCCACGAGGAATGCCTCGCGGCGTTCGCCGGATGGCACGACGACATCCAGACCATGATCAACACGTCCGGTTCGCTGCTCAAGTGGGCGCTGTGCGGCCGGCCGTTCCTGGACACGTGGACGCGCGGCCGCGCCACACTGCTGGGCGACGCCTGTCATCCGACGCTGCCCTTCCTCGCGCAAGGCGCGGTCGCTTCGATCGAGGACGCGGTCGTGCTGGCCCGCTGCCTCGAAAAGTACGCGCCCGACGTGGAGCACGCCTTGCGGCGCTACGACGAAGTCCGCCGCCCCCATGCGTACCGCATGGTCCGCGGCGCGACCGAGAACACGCAGCGCTTCCACAACGCGGCGCTGGCCTCGCCGCAGACCGCGGTCGAATTCATCGAACGCGAATGGCAGTCGGCCGCCATCGGCGACCGCTACGACTGGCTGTTCACCTACCAGGCGGACAACGTCGACCTCTGAACGAAGGGATCTCTCATGTGGAAACTGACCAAGCGTGCCTTCCTGGGCAGCGTGCTGGCCTGCGCCGCCGCGAGCGCCTTCAGCGCGGACTTTCCCGATCACCCGCTCAAGCTGGTGATCCCCTATGCGCCGGGCGGGCCCACCGACGTGCTCGGCCGGCTGGTGGCCGAGCACATGGGCCGCGTGCTCAACCAGCCCGTCGTGGTCGAGAACAAGGCCGGCGCCGCGGGCCTGATCGCGATGGGCCAGGTCGCCAAGGCCAGGGCCGACGGCTACACGCTGTTGCTGGGCGACATGAACCTCGCCGTCGCGCCGGCGATGAACAAGAACCTCGGCTTCGATCCGGCCCGCGACTTCACGCCGATCGGCATGATCGCGACCGCGCCGATGCTGATGCTGGTGCCGGCCGACTCGCCGGCGAAGACCGCGCAGGAGCTCATCGCGCTGGCCAAGGGCGGCAAGCTGGCCTATGCGTCGGCGGGCGTCGGGTCGCCCACCCATCTGGCGTCCGAGGTCTTCAAGGCCCGCTACGGGCTGGAGATCACGCACGTGCCTTACCAGGGCGCCGGTCCGGCGCTGACGGCGGTGGCGGCCGGCCAGACCGCGCTCATCTTCACGGGCCTGTCCGGCGCGAGGCCGCTGATCGAGGCCGGCAAGCTGCGTCCGCTCGCGATCACGGGCGACCAGCGCTCGCCGGTGCTGCCGAACGTGCCGACGCTGAAGGAGGCGGGCCTGGACCTGCCGGAGCTGAAGATCGGCTCCTGGTGGGGACTGCTCGCGCCCGCCGGCCTGCCCGCGCCGGTGGCCCGGCAGCTCGAAAAGGCGCTCGTGGCCGCGATGGAATCGCCCGAGGCCAAGTCCCGCCTGGCGGCGCTGAACTACACGCAGGCGCCCGCCGACACCGACTTCAGCCGCTGGGTCGGGCGCGAGGCGCAGACCTGGACCGCCGTGATGCAGAAGGCCGGCATTCGTCCCGAATAGACAGGGAGACGGGGCGACAATGCGGCCGCGGGCAGGCGCCCGCGTTCAGGGGGCAAGCCGTTGGTTTTCGAGGATCTGCAGGCATTCGTGATCGTGGCGCGGCACGGCAGCTTCGCGCAGGCGGCGGCCGCGCTGTCGGTGGCGCAATCCGCGTTGAGCAAGCGCGTGCAGCGCCTCGAGGAGCGCCTGGGCGCGGCCCTGTTCGAGCGCCGCCCGCGCGGCGTCGTGCTCACCGAGGCGGGGCACGCGTTCCTCGCCCGCGCCCAGCGGCTGGTGGACGACCTGACCGACCTCGAGCGCAACTTCTCGTCGCTCGTTCACATGCCGGCCGGCGAGGTGCGCATCGCGCTGCCGCAGCGCACCGCGGGGCTGCTGGCGCCGCCGGTCATCGAACGCTGCAGCCGCGAACTGCCGCTCGTGAATCTGCACGTGCTGGAGGGCACGGCTTCCAATGTGCACGGCTGGCTGATGCGCGGCGAGGCCGACATCGCCATCAGCTACAACGCCGACGTCGGCGCGGGGTTCTCGGTGCGGCCGGTCCTGGTGGAGCCCTTGTTCCTCTTCGTCGCGGCGCGCGCGGCAGCGCAGCACTTCGACGGCCCCGTGCCCGAGCGCTGCACCATCGCGGACCTCGCCAACCTGCCGCTGGTCCTGCCGCGCCGGCCCAATCCGGTGCGCGTGCTGATCGACCGGCTCGCCGGCGGACATGGGCTCAAGCCGCGCATCCTGTTCGAGACCGACGGCACGGCGACCCTGCGCGGCGTGGTGGAGCGCGGCCTCGGCGTCTCCGTCTTCAGCATGAGCACCACCTGGAGCTACGCGGTGGAGTCGGGCGCCATGCTGGCCATCCCGTTCACCTCGCCGCTGATGAACTGGAAGATGCACCTGATGCGCAACACGAAGGACGCCGGTGCCGTGGCCATTTCGCGCGTCCACGAGATCGTGGAGCAGGAAATCGAGCAGCTGCTGCACGTGGGGGCGTGGCCGTATGCGCGGCGCGTCGGGCCCGAGGGCGGCGTGCCTGGCCCGGCCGTGTCCTGACCCACATCTGACGGACCGGCGCGCGCCGCCGAGAGACGGGACCTTCAACCCGATTGACCCATCCCCTGGACGGGTTTTCTCTTTGCCCTTCGTGGTCTAAATTTCGCTATGAACAAAAACTGCCATCGCAGAGTCTTCTGCAGGCGCCTGCTGGCGGGGGCCTTGGTCGGCGTTCCGGCCGCCGCGTTGGCGCAGACGGTCGATATCAATGCCCCCGGGGCCCTCGCCACCGCGACGGGCGGAACGACCCCGGCGGACGGCGCCATCTGGAACCTGAACAGTCCAGGGATCTATAGCGCCAGCACCATCAGCATGCCGGCCGGTCCGCTGGGCCTGACGATCAACGGCAACGGCAACACGCTCACGCTGAACAACAGCTCCACCTCTCCTGCCACCGTGACCCCCGGGCGGTTCACGAGCAACAACGCCTCGCTGACCACGCTCAACCTGTCCGACATCACCATCACGGGCTCGAACTCCCAAGCCCTGGTTGGCGGCGCCTTCGAGGCGGGCTCGACCGGCGGCCTCGCGATCCATACATCCGGCACGGTCCGGTTCGCCGACAACCTTCGCAACTACCTGGGCGGCGCCATCTACGTCACGAGCGGCGGTCTCAGCCTCGCGACGACGGGCGGGGACATCTATCTGAGCGGCAACACCGCCCGCAGCGGCGGCGCGATCTACGCGAATGGCGGCCTGACGCTCGGCAACGCGAACGGCATCGTCTCGATCACCGGCAACACCACGTCCACCAGCCACGGCGGCGCCATCTACTCGCACGGCGGCATCACGACGATCACGGGCCGCGCCATCGACCTGTCGAACAATCACCAGCTGTTGGTCCAAGACACGAACGGCGTGAACACCGCTGCCGATGGCGGGGCGATCAACGCCGACAGCTCGGTGGTGATCAATGGCCCGCTGACCATGAACAACAACTCCGTGGCCAGCCCGAGCGGGAATGGTCACGGCCTGGGCGGAGGCATCTACGCCGGCCCGGGCGCCGGCGTCAACATCACCGTCCATGGCAGCGTGTCCGCCGACGGCAACGTGGCCAGCGTGTCGGGCGGCGCGTTCTATAGCGAGAGGGGCGACGTCAGCGTGGCCACGGTCCCTGGGGAGGGATCCGTCTCCCTGACCAACAACCAGGCGGGGGTCGGGAACGGCGGGGCGGTCCGGGCCACCAATATCTCGATCGGCAATGCGGATGGCGCAGTCACCATCGCGGACAACAGTGCCATGGGGAGCACGGCGAACGGCGGCGCCCTCTACGGCACCGCGGTGACGATCGCGGGCAGTCAGATCGCCGCCACCGGCAACAGGACGGCGGGCTCCGGCGGTGCCATCGATGCGAGCGGCGCGGTCACGCTCAATTCGAGTGGCCCGCTCACGCTGTCGGACAACGGCACCGCGACCGGCAACGGTGGCGCGATCTATGCGGGCGGCGCGGTCACGCTGAACTTGAACGGCCCAAGCACGATCAGCGGCAACAGGGCGGGGAATCAGGGCGGAGCGATCTACGCCCTCAACAATGTCACTTTGAACTCCCTCGGCGGCGACGTCACCTTCATCGGCAACACGCAGAACACCGCGACGGCGGCGCAGGCCAATGCGATCTACTTGGCCACCGCGGGCACGACAGCCATTTTCAACGTGGGCACGGGCCACACCATCGCCTTCTACGATCCCGTGGCCGGCCCCGCGGCCGGGACGCTTATCAATGTCAACATCACCGGCGGCGGCACGGTGCTGTTCGACGGCTCGCAGTATGCGAACGCCGCCGACCGGACCTCCAGCATCCGCGCCAACACCCAGGTACAAGCCGGCACGCTCCGCGTGGACAACGGCGCGGTGTATGGCGCGACGGCCAGCACGATGACGGTGCAGTCGGGCGCGACGCTTGCCGGCAACGGCACCGTGACGGGCAACACCACGATCGGCAATAGCGGCACGCTCGCGCCGGGTGGTGCCGCCAGTCCGGGCACGCTCACCATCAACGGCAATCTCGCGCTCAACAGCGGCTCGGTGCTTGCCTACCGCTTTGGCGAAGCCAACCGGCCGGGCGGCCCCTTCAACGACCTGACGCAGGTCAACGGCAACCTCACGCTGGACGGCACGATCAACGTCTCGACGAGTCCCGGCGGCTCGTTCGATCCGGGCGTGTACCGGGTGTTCAACTACACCGGGGGGCTGACCAACAACGGCCTGGAAATCGGGGTCATCCCGTCACCGGGCTTCTCCGTGCAAACCTCGGTGGCGCACGAAGTCAATCTGGTCAACGCCAACGGACCCCTGCTGAATTTCTGGGACGGTGCCGCCGGCCCGCCCAACGACGGCGTGGTCAACGGCGGCGATGGGCCTTGGCAAAACTCGCTCGGCAACAGCCACTGGACGACCTCGCTGGGCACGCTCAATGCGCCCTGGGCCCCCGCCGCTTTCGCGGTCTTCGAAGCCGTGCCCGGGACGGTGACGGTGGACAACAGCCTGGGCCAGGTCACCGCCTCGGGCATGCAATTCGCGGCCAACGGCTACCGGATCACCGGCGGCCCCATCTCCCTGGTCGAGACGACGCCCGGGTCCGGGCAGACCATCATCCGGGTGGGCGATGGCGCGGCGGATGGCGCCGGCTATACGGCAACCATCGATTCCATCCTGCAAGGCGCCACGCAACTCGCCAAGCACGATCTGGGGACCCTGGTTCTCGCGGGCATCAACACCTACAGCGGCGGCACGGCCATCGATGGCGGCACGCTGCAAGTGAGCCAGGACGCCAACCTGGGCGCGGCGGGCACGGGCCTGAGCTTCGACGGCGGCACGCTGGCGACGACGGCCAGCTTCACGACCCAACGCAATGCGACGCTCGAAGCAGCCGGCGGCACTTTCGACGTCGCCGATGGGACGACGCTCGGCATGGATGGCGTGGTCTCGGGCACGGGCGGGCTTACCAAGGTCAACACCGGCACATTGCTGCTCGACAGGGTCAACGCCTACAGCGGCGAGACGAACATCCTCGGCGGCACGTTGCGCGCAGGTGCCGTCAACGCTTTCAGCGCCGCTTCGCCGGTCCATGTCGCCGCAGCCGGCACGCTCGACCTCCATGGCTTCCATCAGACCGTTGCCAGCCTCGGCAACGCGGGCCTGGTCGACATGGGCACCGGCACCTCCCCTGGCACCCTCCTCACCGTGACCGGCGGCTATGTGGGCGAGGGCGGCACGGTGGCTTTCAACACACGGCTGGGTGCCGACGACTCTCCAACGGACCGCCTGGTCGTGAGCGGCCCGATCACCGGCTCCAGCAGGATCCAGGTGAGCAACGCCGGGGGCGGCGGTGCGCTGACCCAGGGCAACGGGATCCAGCTCGTGCAGGCCAACGGCGGCTCTGTCGCCAACGCCTTCACGCTCGGCAACCGCGCGGCGGCCGGCGCGTATGAGTACCTGCTGTTCCGTGGCGGGGTGGGCGCGGATGCGGACAACCCGAACTGGTACCTGCGCTCCGCGTTCGACTGCTCACTCGATGTGGCCGGATGCGACGGCAACGGCAACGGGGGCAATGGCGGCAACGGCGGCGGTATGGTCCCGCCTCCGGTGCCGATCTATCGCCCCGAGGACGTCGTCGACAGCACCATCCCGGCGTTGGCGAGTCGCTTCGGGCTTGGCATGCTGGGCACCTGGCACGAGCGCACGGGCGGCGAGTTCGCGACGAACTACGCCCCTGCGAATGGCCAGCAGCAGGCGGGCTGGGGCCGTGTGTTCGGCGACCGGGGCTCCTATGGCGGGGGCTTCAGCGGTACCCTGATGGAGCGCACCCAGGCCTTCGAGCAGCATGGACCGTCCTACGACTTCTCCGTGAGCGGCTTCCAGGCCGGCATGGATGTCCTTCGGCGCGACAGGGATGACAAGTCGCGCGACCTCGCGGGCTTTTATGTCGGAGCGGGCAGGGCCAGTGCGGACATCGATTCGGTGATCAACTTCGGCTTCGGCGCGACCGCCGGCCATGTGTCGATGGATGGCTACTCGCTCGGGGGCTATTACACCCACATCGGCCCGAGCGGCTGGTACGTGGACACGGTGCTGCAGGGCACGCGCTACGAGGACATCAAGGCGAGCTCCAACATGATCGAGTCCCAGACCCTGAAGACCCGTGGCTGGGGCTTGCTGGCGTCGGTGGAAGGGGGCTATCCGATCGCGCTCAACCAGGCAGGGCTCGTCTTCGAGCCGCAGGCGCAACTGGTCTACCAGCACCAGAGCTTCAACGATGGTGCCGACGCGTTCGGGCAGATCGCCTTCAGCGACGGCAACGCCTGGTACGGGCGCCTGGCGGCGCGCTTGTCCAAGGACTGGACGCGCGAAGATGGACGCCAGGTCATGGCCTGGGCAAGGGTGGGCGTGTGGAGTGACTTCGGAGCGCAGGCGAAGACGACGTTCTCCAGCCTGCAGGGATTCAATGCGACGACCTTCGGCGCCGACCTGGGCGGCGACTGGGCGCAGCTCGATGTCGGGGTGTCCGCGCAGGTGAACAAGAACATGTCGATCTTCGCGGTCGGCGACTACAACCAGTCCTTCCATCACGGCCACAGCTGGGGCGCACGCGGAGGTGTCAAGGTCGCCTGGTGAACCGGTGCGCCCGGTGCCTAGAAGGCCAGCGTCGGATTGCGGTGCAACTCGTCGCGCTGGCGCTGCTGGCGCACCAGGTCGCAGCGGGGATGCCTTGCGTACTGGGGCTTGTCGCAGTTCGACGCCTCGCAGCGCGCGGCAAAGACGAAGTTGAGCGTTTGGCAGCCGGCGCGCGGGTCGAGCGCGGCAACGCGGGCCGCGGGGCCGGCCCGTGGCGCGGACCGGCGCTCGGCCGGCGGGGGCGGGGCAGGCGCGGTGGCGGCCGATGGCGGCGATTCATCCGCGGGCCGCGTTGCCGCGCTCGACCCGCGCGCCG
>JAGIBP010000053.1 GCA_017744285.1 Variovorax sp. | reverse complement strand
GCGGCCAGGCCGACGTGCAGGGCGTGGCCGGCACCTGGAAGGACCTCACCGACTCGGTGAACCTCATGGCGTCGAACCTCACGAGCCAGGTGCGCAACATCGCCGACGTGACCAAGGCGGTGGCGGCGGGCGACCTCTCCAAGAAGATCACGGTGGACGTGAAGGGCGAGATCCTCGAACTGAAGGCGACGATCAACACCATGGTGGACCAGCTCTCTTCCTTCGCCGCCGAGGTGACGCGCGTGGCGCGCGAGGTGGGCACCGAAGGGCGCCTGGGCGGGCAGGCCGAGGTGAAGGGCGTCTCGGGCACCTGGAAGGACCTCACCGACAACGTGAACTTCATGGCCGGCAACCTCACGGGCCAGGTGCGCGGCATCGCCAAGGTGGTGACCGCGGTCGCCGGCGGCGACCTCAAGCAGAAGCTCACGGTGGAGGCCAAGGGCGAGATCGCGGCGCTCGCCGAGACCATCAACAGCATGACCGACACGCTCGCGACCTTCGCCGACCAGGTGACCACGGTGGCGCGCGAGGTGGGCGTGGAAGGCAAGCTCGGCGGCCAGGCGAAGGTGCCCGGCGCGGCGGGCACGTGGAAGGGGCTGACCGAGAACGTCAACCAGCTCGCGGCCAATCTCACGACGCAGGTGCGCGCGATCGCCGAGGTGGCGACCGCCGTGACGCAGGGCAACCTCACGCGCTCGATCGCGGTGCAGGCGCAGGGCGAGGTGGCCGCGCTGAAGGACACGATCAACGAGATGATCCGCAACCTGCGCGACACCATCCAGAAGAACACCGAGCAGGACTGGCTCAAGACCAACCTCGCGAAGTTCAGCCGCATGCTCCAGGGGCAGAAGGACCTGCTCACGGTCGGCCAGCTCATCCTCTCGGAACTCGCGCCGGTGGTCGGCGCGCAGCAGGCGGAGTTCTATGTGCTCACCAGCGTGGGAGGCCGGCCGAAGCTCAAGCTGATCGCGAGCTATGCCTCGGGCGGGCAGGATGCGCACGGCAAGGAGATCGATCTGGGCCAGGGGCTGATCGGGCAGTGCGCGGTCGAGAAGTCGAAGATCCTGCTGACCAACGTGGCGAACTCCGCGTTCCGCATCGCGACCGGGCTCAGCGAGAGCGCGGCGATGGACGTGATCGTGCTGCCCGTCGTGTTCGAGGGCGAGGTGCGCGGCGTGATGGAACTCGCCTCGCTGGAGCGCTTCAATTCCTCGCACCAGGCCTTCCTGGACCAGCTCACCGAGTCGATCGGCATCGTGATCAACACGATCGCGGCCAACATGCGCACCGAGGACCTGCTCAAGCAGTCGCAGTCGCTCGCGGAGGAGCTCCAGAGCCGGCAGCTCGAACTGCAGCAGACCAACGAGGAACTGCAGGAGAAGGCGCGCCTGCTGGTGCACCAGAACCAGGAGGTCGAGCGCAAGAACCAGGAGGTCGAGCAGGCCCGCCAGGCGCTGGAAGAGAAGGCCGAGCAGCTGGCGCTGACCTCGAAGTACAAGTCGGAGTTCCTCGCCAACATGTCGCACGAGCTGCGCACGCCGCTCAACAGCCTGCTGATCCTGTCCGACCAGCTGTGCAAGAACACCGGCGGCAATCTCACGGCCAAGCAGGTGGAGTTCGCCAAGACCATCCACCTGTCGGGCAACGACCTGCTGATGCTGATCAACGACATCCTCGACCTGTCGAAGATCGAGTCGGGCACGGTCGCGGTCGAGGTGAGCGAGCTGCGGCTCGACGACCTGCAGCGCTCGGTGGAGCGCAGCTTCCGCCACGTGGCCGAATCGCGGCACGTGGGCTTCGAGATCATCGCGCCGCAGCCCTTGCCCGAGACGCTGGTCACCGACGCGAAGCGGCTGCAGCAGATCATCAAGAACCTGCTGTCGAACGCCTTCAAGTTCACGCACCAGGGCGCGGTGTCGCTCACGATCGCGATCGCGGACAGCGGCTGGTCGCGCGACAGCGAGGAGCTCGACCGCGCGAGCAGCGTGGTGGCCTTCTCGGTGTCCGACACCGGCATCGGCATCTCGGCGGACAAGCAGCAGATCATCTTCGAGGCCTTCCAGCAGGCGGACGGATCGACCTCGCGCAAGTACGGCGGCACCGGCCTGGGCCTGGCCATCAGCCGCGAACTGGCGAAGCTGCTCGGCGGCGAGATCCGCCTGAAGAGCGCGCCCGCGCGCGGCAGCACCTTCACGCTCTACCTGCCGCAGAGCTACAGCCCCTCGCGCAGCCTGCGCACGCCGCGCAGCGCGCCGGCCGAGCTGGAGGGCCCGCCCAGGGAGCGCGAACGGATCGAAATGCGCAAGCCGCTGCGCGCCGACGTGGCACCCGCCGCGCGCACGCAGGCGGTCGAGCAGGCGGCGCAGTCGGTGCAGGAAGTGCACGCCGCCGGCCCGCGCATCGCGCCCGACGACGACCGCGACAACATCCTTCCCGGCGAGCTCGTCGCCCTGATCATCGAGAACGACCTCGCGTTCTCCAGCATGCTGCTGCAGTCGGCGCGGCGCGCGGGCTTCAAGGGCCTGGTGAGCGCGCGCGGCGCGGACGCGCTGGGCCTCACGCGAGACTACCGGCCCGCCGTGATCACGCTGGACATCTTCCTGCCGGACATGGAGGGCTGGCGCATCCTCGAGCGCCTGAAGGCCGACCTGGCGACGCGGCACATCCCGGTGCTCGTGGTGTCCACCGACGATTCGCGCGAGCGGGCCCTGGCCTCGGGCGCGGTGGGCTTCCTCGCGAAGCCGCTGCAGTCCATCGACATGGTGGACGCCGCCCTGGGCGAACTGCGCCGCTTCATCCGCTCGGGCACGCGCAAGGTGGTGCTGGCGATGCAGCCCTCTCCCGCCTGCGACAGCTACCTCGCGGCGCTCGGCAGCGACGTGCAGGTGGTCATGGCCGACAGTGCCGGGCGGCTGCGCCAGGCGCTCGCACAGGACGACGTGGACGCGCTCGTCGTCGACGGCTCGCTGCCGGGCATCCACGCCGCCGACCTGGCCGAGTTCATCGAGAGCCGTCCGCCCGCGCGGCAGTTGCCGGTGGTGCTCTATCGTCCGGACGGCCAGTCGCTGCCGGGCTGGGAACCGGGGCCGCAGGGCTCGGCGCTGGTGGTCGCGCCCACGCTCGATCGCCTGCTCGACGCCACCACCTTCTTCCTGCATCGCGGCATCGCCGTCATGACGCAGGCGGAGCGCGCGGCGGTGGATACCGTGAGCGATGGGGCGCGCACGCTCGCGGGCAAGAGGGCACTGATCGTCGACGACGACATCCGCAACATCTTCGCGCTGGCGGCGGTGCTCGACGAGCAGGGCATGTCGATCGTGTCGGCGGAGAACGGGCGGGACGCGATCCGCCAGGTGCAGGAGGATCCGGACATCGACATCGTCCTCATGGACATCATGATGCCGGAGATGGACGGCATGCAGACCATGCGCGAGCTTCGCAAGCTGCCGCGCGGCAAGCACCTGCCGCTCATCGCGGTGACCGCCAAGGCGATGAAGGGCGATCGCGAGAAGTGCATCGAGGCGGGAGCGTGGGACTATCTCTCCAAGCCGGTCGAGACCGCCCACCTGCTGGTCGTGCTGCGAGGCTGGCTGTGCCGCTAGAGCGCACGAGTGCGATGGCGTCGCCGCCCTCGTCGCCCGACGAGGCGACGGAGCCGGTCGACATCCTCATCGTGGATGACCTGCCCGAGAAGCTGCTGGTCTTTCGCACGGTGCTCGAGGAACTCGGCCAGAACCTGGTGGCGGTGCGCTCCGGCGCGGAGGCGCTGCGCGAGATCCTGAAGCGGGAGTTCGCCGTCATCCTGCTGGACGTGAACATGCCGGACCTCGACGGCTTCGAGACCGCGGCGCTGATCCGCAAGCACCGGCGCTCGGCCTACACGCCGATCATCTTCATCACCTCGTACTGGGACGAGGTGCAGAGCGCACGTGGCTACTCGCTCGGCGCGGTGGACTTCATCATCTCGCCCGTGGTGCCCGAGGTACTGCGCAGCAAGGTCGGCGTCTTCGTGTCGCTCCACCAGATGAAGCGGCAGATCCAGCTGCAGGCGGACAGCCGCGCCGCGGTGATGGCGGCCGAGGCGGCACAGCGGGTGGCCGAGGAGAACGACCGCCGCTCGGCCTTCCTCGCGCACGCGAGCCGCGCGCTCGGCGGCACGCTGGAGATCGACCGCGCGATGGCGCAGCTCGCGGAGCTCCTGGTGCCGGTGCTGGCGTGCCGGGCCGCGGTGCGGCTGGTCGATCCCGAAGCGGGCATCGACAGCTGGTGCGTGGCCGAGGAGGCCGGCGACGCGGTGCGCGTGCGAAGCGACCAGGACGCCGGCGCGGGCCTGGAGCCCGCGGTGGCGGCGATGCTGAACAAGGTCGTCGAGACCGGGCATGCGCTCGAAGTGAGCGCGGCGGATGCGGGCCTGTCGGCGCACTTCGCCGGCTTGGCGGCGGAGCAGGGTGCGCGCCGCTGGATCTGGATGGCCGCCGTGCCGCTCGCGTCCGGGCAACGGCGGCTGGGCGCGCTGTGGGTCGCGATCGACGGGGAGCGCGCATGGCCGCCGGGGGCGGCGACGAGCGTGCTGGGCGAGGTTGCCGCGCGCGCCTCCGTGGCGCTGGAGAACGCGCGGCTCTACAGCCTGCTGCAGCGCCAGATCGAGGTGAGGCAGGCGGTGCAGCAGGAGCTGCAGCTCGCGAGCCGCCGCAAGGACGAGTTCCTCGCGATGATGTCGCACGAGCTGCGCAATCCGCTTGCCTCCATCGTCACTGCCATCGAGGTCATTCGCCGCATGGCGCCTGCCGAAGGCAAGCTGACCTGGGCCATCGACGTGGCGAGCCGCCAGTCGCGCCAGATGACGCGGCTGATCGAGGAACTGCTCGACGTCTCGCGCATCAGCGAAGGCAAGGTCGTGCTCAGGCAGGAGAGCTTCGCGCTGCGCGACCTCGTGGAGCAGAGCGTGGAGACGGTGCGCGCCACCGTCGAGCGCCATCGCCAACCCCTGAGCGTGCACGTGCCGGACGAGGCGGTGTGGCTGCGCGGCGACCTGGCGCGGCTCACGCAGGTGGTTTCCAACCTGCTGCACAACGCGTCCAAGTACAGCCCCGACGGCAGGGCCATCGCGCTGCATGCGCGGCGCGAGGGCGACGCGGTCGTCCTCACCGTGCACGACCAGGGCATGGGCATCGAGCCCGACCTCCTGCCGAGGATCTTCGATCTCTTCGCACAGGGCCAGCGCGGGCTGGACCGCGCGCAGGGCGGCCTCGGCGTGGGCCTCACGCTCGCGCGCCGGCTGGCGCGGCTGCATGGCGGCGACATCGAGGCCTTCAGCGAAGGCAGGGACAAGGGGTCGGTCTTCAAGGTGCGGCTGCCGTGCGCGCCCGACGGCGCGGCGGTGCCGGCCGAGGACGCGCGTGCGCAGGCGCCGCAGGCCGAGTCCCGCCGCGTGCTGGTCGTCGATGACAACCTCGACGCCGCCGCGGGCATCGAGGCGCTCCTGCGCCTGGACGGCCACGAGGTGCGACTGGCGCCCGACGGCGAGCAGGCGCTCGTGGCGCTCGCGGCGCTCCGGCCCGACGTGGTGATCCTGGACATCGGCCTTCCCAAGATCGACGGCTACGAAGTGGCGCGGCGCATGCGCGGGATGCCCGAGGGGCGCGGCGCGCTGCTGATCGCGCTCACCGGCTATGGACAGAGCGAGGACCGGCAGGCCGCGCTCGCCGCCGGTTTCGACCGGCACTTCGTCAAGCCGGCCGACGCGGGACAGCTTCTCTCGTGCATCCGCGAGTGGCCGGGCGAGAAGGCGCCGGTACTGGATTAGACGCTGCGCGACCGCGTTGCCAACCATGTTGGCCGGCCCCAGAATGCGGCGGCCTCTTCAACCAAGGACCCACGCATGAATCGACGCTTCCTCGCGCTCCCGGTGTTGCTGACCACGGCCTTGCTGGGCGCCTGCGCCAATCCGCCGGCCGCCGCGCCGCCCGCGGATTCGCTCGCGCGCATCAAGCAGACCCAGACGCTCAGGCTCGGCTTTCGCGAGGATGCGAAGCCGTTCTCGTACAAGGGGGCCGATGGCGCGCCCGCCGGCTATTCGGTCGAGCTGTGCAAGCGCGTGGCGGGTTCGCTGCAGTCGCAGCTGCAGCTCAACAAGCTCGACGTGCAGTGGATCCCGGTGACCGCGACCACGCGCGTGCCGTCCGTGAAGGACGGCACCGTCGACCTGGAGTGCGGCAGCACGTCGCGCACGCTGGGCCGCGAACAGCAGGTCGACTTCAGCAACACGATCTGGGTCGAAGGCGCATCCTTCGTGTCGAAGTCCTCGGCGCCGATCGCGCGCGCGCCCGACCTGAACGGCAAGCGGGTGGCCGTCATCCCGGGCACCACCACCGACCGGGTCCTCAGGGGCCTGTCGGACCGCGGCATCGCCCCGGTCTTCGTCACGGTGAAGACCCATACCGAGGGCATCGCCGCGGTGCGCGACGGCCGCGCCGAGGCCTATGCCACCGACCGCCTCATCCTCGTGGGCGAGGTGCTCGGCGGCCCGGCGGGCGAGACGCTGCGGCTGAGCGACGAGTACCTCTCCATGGAAACCTACTCGCTGATGATGCGGCGCGACCCCGACATGCGGCTCGCGGTGAACCGCGCGCTCTCGGAGATCTATCGCAGCGGCGAGATCACGCGGGTGTTCCGCCAGTCCTTCCCCAGCGGGGCGGTTCCGTCGCCGCTGATCGAGGCGGTGTATGTGCTGAACGCGCTGCCCGAGTAGAAGGCCGATCAGCGTAGAAAATTTGCGCCATTTGCAAAAACGGCAATCCAGATGATGTTGATGTGTAGAATCGTTCCTGAAATTTGCACTTTCAGGAAAAATGAATACCGTCAACCAGAACGCTGCTCCGGCCCTGCAATTCAGCCACCTGGGTTTCCACGTGGCCGACTTGCCGCGCATGGCGCGCTTCTATCGCGAGGCGCTGCAGTTCACGGTCACCGATGAGGGCGACCTCGGCAGCGTCCAGCTGGTCTTCCTGAGCCGCGATCCCTCCGAGCACCACCAGATCGTGCTCGCGAGCGGCCGGCCGGACGCGCTGGCCTTCAACCTCATCAACCAGATCTCGTTCCGCGTCGCCGGCCTGGGCGACCTGCGGCACTTTCACGACCGCCTGGTGCGCGCGGGCGCGCGCGAGGTGGCGCCGGTCACCCATGGCAATTCGATCTCGATCTATTGCCGCGATCCGGAAGGCAACCGCATCGAGGTCTTCATGGACACGCCGTGGTACTGCGACCAGCCGCTGCGCGAACCCATCGACTTCGCGCAGCCCGACGACGCATTGATGGCGCAGGCCGAGGCGATCGCCCGGCGCCTGCCCAAGTTCATGCCGCGCGCGCAGTGGCAGGCCGAGGTCGCCGAGCGCATGCGCATCGACCAGGCGCGCTGAGCGCGGCGCGGCCGCCCGCTTTCTTTCCTTCCCACTTTCCTTCTTCTTCGAATCGAGAGGCAACCCCCGTGAAACTCATCAGCTTCCACCACCAGGGCCGCGCATCCTATGGCGTCGTGCAGCAGGGCACCCAGGTGCTCGACCTCGGCGCGCATTTCGGCACCCGTGCGCCGGACCTCAAGGCCCTGATCGCGGCCGGCCTGATCGACGAGGCCGCGCGCCTGGCGGCGTCGGCGCCCGGCACGCTCGAACTCGCGCAGCTCGTGCTCGACCCCGTGATCCCGAACCCCGGCAAGATCGTCTGCGTGGGCCTCAACTATGGCGAACACGTGCGCGAGACCGGCCGCGAAGTGACCGAGAGCCCGACCCTGTTCCTGCGCGTGGCCGAGTCGCAGGTGGCCCATGGCGACGACATCGTCCTGCCGCGCGAATCGACCAAGCTCGACTACGAGGGCGAGATCGCCATCGTCATCGGCGAAGGCGGCCGCCGCATCGCCGAAGCCGACGCCTGGAAGCACATCGCCGGCTACGCCTGCTACAACGACGGCAGCATCCGCGACTGGCAGACCGCCACGCCGCAGTGGACCGCGGGCAAGAACTTCTGGCGCACCGGCGGCTTCGGCCCGTGGATGGTCACCCGCGACGAGATCCAGGACGGCCAGGTGATGACCCTCGTCACGCGGCTCAACGGCGTCGAGATGCAGCGCACCACGACCGACAAGCTGATCCACAGCATCCCGCGCCAGATCGCCTACATCTCGGCGTTCATTCCGCTTTGCGCGGGCGACGTGATCGTCACCGGCACGCCGGGCGGCGTCGGCGCCAAGCGCACGCCGCCGGTGTGGATGAAGCCCGGCGACGTGGTCGAGATCGAGGTCGACGCCATCGGCGTGCTGCGCAACGGCATCCGCGCCGACTGAGCGTTCGCCCCGCCCCGCATTCCCGCAAAAGCCATCCAGGAGACTCCATGAAGAAAGCCATGACGCGCCTGCTGCAGGCCGCCACCCTCGTTCTCGCGGCCGCGACCACGGCCCACGCCGACACCTATCCGAGCCGCTCGATCACGCTGATCGTGCCCTACGCGGCCGGCGGCCTCACCGACCAGCTCGCGCGCGAGGTCGGCGTGCACATGTCGAACGCGCTCAAGCAGCCGGTGGTGGTCGACAACCGCCCGGGCGGCGCGGCCCAGATCGCGATGAACCTGCTCAAGACCGCGCCGGCCGACGGCTACAACGTGCTGTTCGGCGACGTGCCTTCGATGGCCACCAACGTCGGCCTGTTCAAGAAGCTCTCGTACGACCCGCGCAAGGACCTGCAGCCGGTGACGCAGCTCATCGTGTCGCCCGCGCTCGTGGTGGTGCCGAACAACAGCCCCTACAACAGCTTCGCCGATCTCGTGAAGGGCGCGCAGACCCGCGCGGGCGGGCTGACCTACGCCTCGCAGGGCGTGGGCACCGGCGGCCACCTGTTCGGCACGCTGCTGTCCAAGAAGATCGGCACGCCGATGGCGCACGTGGCCTATCGCGGCTCCATGCCCGGGCTCACCGACGTGATGAGCGGCCAGGTCGACTTCATGTACGACGCGGTGCCCACCAGCGGCGCCTTCGTCAAGGGCGCGAAGATGCGCGCGCTGGCGATCGGCGCCGACCAGCGCTCGCCGCTCTTTCCGGACGTGCCCACGCTCAAGGAGCTCGGCTACGCCTCGATCGTTCCCACCTTCTGGTGGGGCACGGCGGTCAAGGCCGGCACGCCGGCGCCGGTGGTCGATCGGCTGCAGCAGGTCATCAACGAAGCCATGCAATCGCCCGCGGTGGCCTCGAAGTTCACCTCGCAGGGCGTGATCGTCCACACCTCGTCGCCGGCGGCCTTCTCGGCCTACATCGACAGCGAGATCGCGCGCTGGGTTCCGATCATGCGCGAAGCCAACATGTCGGCGGACTGAAGAAGGAACGCCGCATGCAACGCTTCGAACAGCAGACGGCCCTGATCTCGGGCGGCCTCGGCGCGATGGGCATCGGCATCGCGCGCCGGCTGATGGCCGAAGGCGCGCGCGTGGTGCTCGGCGACCTGCCGCAGGGCGCGCCGGAGCGCCTCGCCGCCGCCTTCCCCGACGCGGCCGGGCGGCCGGCCTTCGTGTCGCTCGACGTCACGCAGGCATCGCAGTGGGAGGCCGCGGTCGCCGAGACGATCCGGCTGCACGGCCGCATCGACGTGCTGGTGAACAACGCGGGCGTGGTGTCGACGCAGTCGGTGCCCTTCGACCAGATCGACCTCGCCGAATGGCAGCGGCTCTTCGCCATCAACGTCGACGGCACCTTCCTCGGCGTGCAGGCGGGCCTGCGCGCGATGAAGGCGCAGTCGGGCGGCGGCGCGATCGTCAATCTCGGCTCGATCGCGGGCTACGTCGGCTCGAAGGAAGGCGGCGCCTACGGCTCGAGCAAGTCGGCGGTGCGCAACCTCACCAAGCAGGCGGCCGTGAGCGCCGCGCGGATGGGTTACAACGTGCGGGTGAACGCGGTGCACCCGGGCTATGTATGGACCCCATTGATCGAACAGAAATTGATCCAGCAGTTCGGCGGCAAGGAGGCCGCCATGGAAGCCGTGCGCGGCATGAACCCGATGCACCACATCGTCGGTGTCGACGACGTGGCGGCGGCGGTGGCCTTCCTCGCCTCGGCGGACGCGCGCATGATCACGGGCGCCGATCTCGTGATCGACGGCGGCCGGCTCATCCAGTGAGCACCGGCCCGCGCGCCGGTGGCGGGGAGGGCGCGCCGTGTCGAGCCTGACCCGCATGCTCGGCGTGCTCGACCTGTTCACGGCCGACAAGCCCGCCTGGACCGCCGAGGAGATCGCCGCCCGCCTCGACTACACGCTCGCCTCGGTGTACCGCTATGCGCGCGAGCTGTGCGAGACCGGCCTGCTGCGCGGCGGCGAGGGCGCGACCTTCGTGCTCGGCGCGCGCATCATCGAGCTCGACTTCCAGATGCGCAACGGCGATCCGCTGATCCGCGCCGCGCGCGGCGCCATGCGCAGGCTCGCGGCGGCGGCGGGCTGCGACCTCGTGCTGGCCACCGAATACGGCGGCCACATCGTCACGATCCACCACGAGTTCGGCGCCGAGGGCATCAGCGCGAGCTATGGGCGCGGGCGCCGCATGCCGCTGTTCAAGGGCGCGATGTCGCAGTGCCTGCTCGCGGCGCTGCCGCGCGCGCGCCTGCGCAAGATCTACGACGAGGCCGACGAATCGGACGAAGCGGCGCGCGACCGCCCCGAGTGGGAGGCGCTGCTCGAACGCATCAAGACGATCCGCCGCGACGGCCATGCGATCACCTGCGGCGAACTCGACCCCGAGCTGGTCGGCATCGCGGTCCCGCTCGTGAGCGCGCCGCACCGCGTCGTGGCCTCGCTCGGGTTCATCCTGTCGCGCCAGCGCTTCTCGACCACCGACCGGGCGCACACGGTCGGCCTGCTCGAACAGTGCGCGGCGCAGGTGGTCGCGCTGCTCGCGGTGCCCGCGGGCTGAGCGCCGCGCCAGCGTCGGTCGGCCCGCCTATTCCGCGCCACCGCTGCCGTAGGGGCGCGTCAGCAGTTCCAGCACGTGGCCGTCGGGGTCGTCCCAGTACACGCCGCGTCCGCCGTCGTTGTGGTTGATGCGCCCCGGCTGCGCCTTGCGCGGGTCGGCCCAGTAGCTCAGGCCGCGCGCGCGGATGCGCTCGAAGATGACATCGAACTCCGCCTCGCTCACGAGGAAGGCGAAGTGCTGCACCGGGAACTCGTCCTCGTCGCGGATGAAATCGAGCGTCACGCCGTTGTCCACGGTCACGCCCTGGAAGGGCCCGAAGGGAACGGGCGGCGCGCAGCCGAGGATTTCCGCGAGGAACGTGGCCGAGGCCAGTGGATCGCGGGCCGAGACGATGGTGTGGTTGAGCTGGATCGCCATGCAAGGACCTCGCTGCAACGTTGGAATGACGAAGCGGATTCTGCGCCGCTAGGGCGCGAAGCGCCTGCTCAGGAACCGGGATCCCTTCTCGCCGAAACGCCATGGAAGGGCGGCGGCCTTCGTGATGCCGATGCGCGGGCCGCGGACCACGGCCGGCGGCGGCCGGTCGCGCGGCGGTGCCAGCAGCGAGAACGGCGCGGCATCGAGGCGCATGCCGTCGAAGCTGCGGTCGATGCCGAGCGCCTGTCCCACGCGCCCCGGCCCCGCGCACAAGAGGCGCGCCTCGTCGAGGCCGCGGCGTTCGCGCATGCGGTCCAGCTGGTGCGTCGGCTCGAGCGCGCGGATCAGCACCCCGGCGGCATGGCCCTCCTCGCGGCACACGAAGTTGATGCACCAGTGGATTCCGTAGGATCGATAGACGTAGGCATGCCCCGGCGGCCCGAACAGCGTCGCGTTGCGTTCGTTGCGGCCCGCGAAGGCGTGGCAGGCGCCTTCGCCGACGTCGTAGGCCTCGGTCTCGACGATGCGGCCGCCCACGCCGTCGATCAGGAGCGTCACCCCGATCAACTGCCGGGCCACCTGGGGCGAGGGCGCCGAGAAATCGATCCCGGCGACGAGCGGGGCGTGGGGGTTCGGTTTCGCCGTTCGCATCGAAGCATCATAGGAGCCGCTCGCCGCGCGGCATGCATGTTCAGGCATGCGGCATTGCCCCGAGGTGCAGCGGCGGCGTCGACGGCTTGAGCGATCGAAACCCGGCGCGCAAAATGACCGATCCAACAACTTGAAGGAGAGAAGTCATGGACAAGCGTTCCTTCCTGGCGGGCGGCGTCCTGGCCGTGCTCGCGTCGGCATGCACCACCACCTCCAACTCGGGCGGCGATCCTGCAGCCAGACGCAGCAGCATCGACGCATCGGTCGACAGTGCGCTGTCCAAGCTCTACGGCCAGGTGCCTGGCTCGCGCGAGCTCACGGCCAAGGCCAAGGGCGTGCTGGTGTTCCCGTCGGTGGTGTCGGCCGGCCTCGGGGTGGGCGGCTCCTACGGCCAGGGCGCGCTGCGCGTCGGTGGCCGCACGGTCAACTACTACAGCACCACCGCCGCCTCGGTCGGGCTGATCGCCGGAGCCGACTCCAAGGCCGTCTTCCTGCTCTTCATGACGCAGGACGCACTCGACAAGTTCCGCGCGAGCAGCGGCTGGACGGCGGGCGCCGATGCCTCGGTCACCATGCTCAAGGTCGGCGCCAACGCCGCCATCGATACGCAGACCGCGCAGGCGCCCATCGTGGGCTTCGCGCTGAGCAATGCGGGCCTCATGGCCAACCTGAGCCTCGACGGCACCAAGATCAGCCGGCTCGACCTGTAGCCCGCGATCAGGCGGGCACGCGCGGCAGGGGCCGGATCTTCCCTGCCGCGGCCTTGGCACCCAGCACCATCTCGGTCATCCAGCCCACGAGCTGGAGGCCGTAGGCCTGCCGCATCTCGTCGGTCGAGAGCGCGTGATCGGCATCGGCCAGCACGCGGTAGGTGACCGAGCGCACATGCTTGAAGGCGTGGACATAGTTCTCGACCACCTCGTGCGGCACGGTCTTGTCGAGTTCCGACTCGACCACCAGCACGTCGCCACGGAAGGCCGCGCAGGCCCCGAGCGCGCGGTTGTCCTCGGGACGGATCACGGTGCGGCGGTAGGCGTTCAGGTCCTCGCGGTCGAGCTTGCCCTTGGGGACGTCCCAGTTCTCGTCGCGGTAGATCGCCGGTGCGCGCAGCGCGAGCCAGCGCACGGGCCGCAGGGCGCTCGCGAGCGCCGCGAGGTAGCCGCCGTAGCTGCTGCCGACGATCGCGATCGAAGCCTCGTCCACCGCCGGGTGGCCGGCGAGCGTGTCGTAGGCCGCGAGCACGTCCTGCAGGTTGTCCTCGCGCGTGACCGCCAGGCGCTGCGACTGGTGGCGCGCGTGGCCGCGCAGGTCGATCGCCAGGCACACGCAGCCCAGCGCGGCCAGCTCGTGCGCGCGCGCGATGTACTGGGCCTGGCTGCCGTCCCATCCGTGCACCAGCAGCACACCGGGGATGACGTGCGAGGGCGCGACCAGCGTGCCGTCGATGTGCTGGTCGGCCACGGGGATCTCGATGGGTCTAGTCAGGGTCGGCATCGGGGTGGATGAAGGCGTATTTGGCAATCGGCCCCACGTCGGGATCGTGGCCATGGAAGTAGACCGTCGCGCCCGGCGGAGGGGCCGCGCCGCCGTAGGCCTCGACGCACGAGGCGTTCACCGCGCCGCACTGCGGGCGCTCGCGCAGCGCCTCGAGCGCGGCGATCTCGGCACCGGTCGCCCCGCCGATGCGCCACGACTGTTCGAGCACGCCGCTCAAGGCCCGGCCACCCGGGCCGATGCCCTGCGCCACGTCGTAGTTGATGCGCGAGGCGAACATGCCGGGGTAGCAGTCGATCACCGCGTCGTGGTAGGCCGAGGCCTGCTCGACCGCGCGCCGCACGCCGGGGGCGAGCGGCCCGGCCAGCAGCGCGTCGAAGCCGCCGCGCACCATGTGCAGGTCGGTGCCGCCGTAGATCGGGTGGCCGCGGTTGCTGCGCGTCTCGCGCTGCACGCCGTGGTAGCTTGCGAGCAGGTCGTCGACGCGCACCTGCCCGATGCTGTGGACGATCGTGTCGCGCAGGTTCTCTTCGAGCACGATGCCGTGCCCGCTCAACTCATCCGGATCGAGCGCGTCGAGCCAGCGCGCGAGCGCCTCGGCGTCGTCGACCACGCACTGGCCCTTGCCGCCGGCCGAACGGGCGGGCTTCAGGCGCACCGCGCCGTGCGCGAGCAGGCGCCGGCCGGCCTCCTCGGCATCGGCCCGGCTGAAGGCCGAGAAGCCTTCGAGAGTGGCGGGGCCGATCGCCTCGGCCAGGCGCGCGACCCAGCCGCGCGGTCGCTCGGCATCCGGACGCACCAGCGGATGCGAGATCACCTTGGTGGCGACGAAGAGATGCGGCACCACGCCGCCGAAGAGGTCGTCGGGCCCGCGGATGCCGAGCGCCGCTGCCGTGTCGAGGTGGAGCGTGTCGCTCGGCACGAAGTAGGTGGCGGCGCGGGGATCGGACGGGTCGTACTCGCCCATGAACGTGCAGTGCTTGAGCGCGGCGAGCCGCCGCGAGACTTCGGCGCGCGTGGCCCGTTCGTGGTCCGTGCCGAACTGCCGGCCCTCGATGGTCCACGACACCACGCAGCCGCCGACCGCGGCGCCCGAGTGTGCGGTCATCGCATGTCGCTTGTTGCCTAGCGGGAAGGCGGCGCCCCGAGATAGTCGCGCACGTCGCAGGGGCGGGTCCCGGCATCGGCCACGGCGCGGCGCAGGGCCTCTTCCGAGACGCCGAGCTCGTCCATCCAGTAGCGCACTTCGTCGTCCTCGGTCACTGTCACTTCGTCGTGGAGCCGCGTGGCGGGCTGCGGGTCATGAGCAGGGGGGGTCATGGTTCTCCTTGGGTGCGGGCATGACCGTACAGGCGCCGCCGCGCGACGGGTGTAGGAATCCACCTTGAGGCCGCGTCGAGCGCCGGCCGGCTCGCTCAGGCGTCGCGCTCTTCGAGCCAGTGACTGGTGATGCCGAACAGCCGCTGGCCCTCGGCGACCGTCTGCGTCAGCAGCCGGCGGTTGCGGTCGGTGTCGAGGTGCCACAGGCCGCCGTCGCAGGGCGTGCCGTCAGGGCGCAGCAGGTCGGCGGACCAGGCGACGCGGATCTCGCGCGCGCACAGGTAGGGCTGCACGGTCCAGCGCGGCCGGTCGGCGCAGGGCGAGCGGTCCCCGGGCGCGGGGACGCAGGCGGGGTGGGGGAGGCGGACGTCGAACGCGGCCGCCGGCGACTTCATCGCCGCCAGCACGCGTTCGAGCGCCGTGCGCGGTTCTCCGCGGGACATGGCGTGAGCACTTCAAGGGGACGCTTGCGCCGGGCGAGCGGCCCTCCGGGGACCGCCGCCCGTCGGCAGGGCCTGCGCGGTGCGGCTAGGCCGGTGCCGTGGCGCCCAGCTCGCTCATCAGCTCTTCCTTGCGCGTCTCGAGCTGATCGCGCATCGCCACCAGGTCGAGCCCGCGCGCCGCCCGCGCCTTCACGAAGATCTCGTTGCGCTCTTCCTTCACGTGGTGATCGATGTACTCGCCCAGCACGATCACCTTGGCGTCGAACTTGTCGTCCACCGTGCTCGCGTCCTGGAGCTGTGCAATGAGGTCCTTGGCCGAGGCGTGCTCGACCTCGGCCTCGTCGAGCAGGTCGGTTTCCTTGATGGCTGCGCGCACCGCCGGATAGAAGATTTCTTCCTCCAGCTGGGCGTGGACGGTCAGCTCCATGCAGATCTCGTTGGCGAGATCCCGGCGTCGCTGTTCGCTGCTCGCAGCCTTGGAGTGCGTCAGCGCTTCGTACTCCTTGAACATCTTTTTGACCTTGCGGTGGTCCGAGTCGAGAAGGCTGCAGGCATCGGCCTCTGAGCGCTTCGTGGAAGAGGGCATCGTGGGCTCCGGATAAGTAGGGGTTGATCGGAAGCGCGAACGTTCCGCCCCGCCGACTTCGCGCAGCGTAGGAATGTTTCTCATGCGGCTGGCGGCGCAGGGCACATTCGGCCGCCCGCGCGCATGGGCACGTTCCTTGCGAAAACCGGCCCTTCCGATTCCTCCAGCCTGCGCATTCGTCCCATGAAGAAGTCCCCGTCGCGCACCGGCCGCGCCGCCGCCTGCTACGAACTGCTCGACGTGCTGTCGCGGCGCAAGCTGCCGGTGGTCTGCTGCGTGCCTGAAGACATCCACAAGATCCTCGCCCTTCGCAGTGCCGCGCTGCTGGAGGCGCAGACCGATCCGGCGATCGTGCTGCGCAACGGCGAGCGCCGCATCGAGCGCGCGGTGGTGACCGGCATCACCGCCGAAGGGCGCGCCGCCTGCATGGCCTACAACGCGACGGCCGTGCCGGCCTGGCGGCGCTAGCCGGCAATTCTTGCGGCAAGACCTGCCGCAGCGCCCAGGCCGCGCGCCAGGGGCGAAGGCTTACAGGCGCCTCCTCTGCATGACGACACGCCATGCCCGCGGCCTCGCGAACATCGAATTTCCAACGTGTTCAACCCCGGCGGCGCGCGGCACCGCTTCTTCATTGCATTGGAGCCACCATGAACCCATCCTCATCCACCACTTTGTCGAACGAGAAGGTCATCGACGTGCTCAACGATCTGCTGGAGACCTCGCGCGATGGCGAGTACGGCTTCCGCGCCTGCGCGGAAGAGGTCGATTCGCAGCAGCTCAAGTCCGTCTTCCAGCAACGTGCCGCGAGCTGCGCAGCGGCGGCCAACGAACTTGCGCAGGCCATCCGCAGTTGCGGCGGCAAGGCCGACGACGGCGGTACCGTCACCGGCGCGATGCATCGCGGCTGGGTGCACGTGAAGGGCACGCTGGGCGCGAACAGCGCGTTGTCGATGCTGGAGGAGTGCGAGCGCGGCGAAGACGCCGCGGTGGCCCGTTACCGCAAGGCCCTGAAGGAAGGGCTGCCTTCGCCGGTGCTGGAGCTGGTGCAGCGGCAGGCCGAGGGGGCCCAGAAGAACCATGACCAGATCAGGGCGCTGCGCGACGAGATGCGCAACCGCAAGCACTGATCCCTGCGATCACCGGGGCGGCCATGCGGCTGCCCCGGCTTGGGCAGCTTCAACTCTGTTGCTGCTGCGCGGCGGCGGCCTCGCGTGCGAGCCGGTTGGTGCGGCTCTTCAATCCCGCGGCGCGTGCCTCTGCGGGACTGAACTCGTGGGCCGTGCCTTTCTCATGCGCGGCCCTGCCGCCTTCGCGCGCGATGTCGCGCTGCCGTGCCGGGTCCATGCCCGCGAAGCCGCGCCCGCGCACGGGCGTCGTCTGGCTGGAAGCGTGCGAGTCTTTCTCCATCATGGGGTACTCCTGGTTGGTGTGAATGAACACGAGATGAACAGAAATCAGGGCTGCCGGTGGTACCGGCGCGCCCCATGCACTGCGGGGCAAACGGCGTGCCGGCTGCAGAGCCCACCAACCATCGCCCGACGCGCGTGAGCGCATCAGCGGGTCATCATCCGCGCCAGCACGACACCGACGGCCAGCATCGGCATCCAACGCCAGGGCTTGAGCAGCACGAGCGCGGCGCCCGCTCCCGCGCCGCAGGCCACCAGGCGCCCCGGGTGCCGCCGCCCCAGGTCCTGGATCGCGGGCCGCGCGCGCTCGATCGCTTCATGCGCCGGCTGATGCGACCACCAGCGGCGCACCAGCGGACGCATCAACGAGACCGCCGTCGCGGGCTCTGGCTGCCGAGGCAGCGGCACCACATGGCTGCGGCCCGGCGCTTCATCGATCGTGCGATAGCCCATGAGGCCCAGCAGCGCGGCGCGCGAGTGGGCCAGGCGGTTCCTCGCCGATTCCGGCGTGTCGTTCTCGTTCTCGCTCATCGGTTTCTCCTTTGACATGGCGAAGCAGTTGCAGGTCGGCTTCGATCTCGCGCATCACCTCCTCGCGCGCCTGTGCGGCGGTGCTGCGATGCATCGCCAGGCCGACGCTGATCAGCAGCAGCCCCCAGGCGATCGCCGGCACCGCGATGAGCGCGCTGTGGAAACCCTGGGCAAAGGCCAGCATCACAGCCACGCCCGTCAGCCCCAGGGCGAGCAGCAGGAGCAATGCGGCGAACAGCGCCGCGATGGCCTTCAGTGCGAGCGAACGGCCGGTGGCCGCGAGTTCGGCCTTCATCAGGGCCGCATGGTTCGACAGGTGCCGGGCCAGGAGGTCCGGCCGGTGCAGCACCGCAGTGAAGATGGGATGGATCATGATGAAGTCCTCCGGACTCCGAGCGAGCGAGGGCTTCCAGCCTCCGGCATCGGCGGCCGGCCGCGCTGTAGGAACGCAGCGCGAAGGGCCGCAAGCTGCGCACGGACCGCCCGGGGCGCCGGTGTGTGGGTGCATTCCCACGGTCCGTCTGGACCTCGGCTTTCCCATGGCCGCGCCGCGTGCGCGAAGCTGTGTGCCTGTTCCATCATCCATCACGCAGCGTTCCGGAGAGCAGCCATGAACGTACCCGACCAGCAAGTGCCCCCCGGTGCCTTCACGGCATCGGTCGCGGGCGAGGAAGACCCGGGCGCCGCGGTGGACGCGGTGTCGCCCGCCGCGCCGATGCATCCCGGCGACGAAGCGCCGCCCGGCACGCCGGGCAGCGGCGAGGCCCTCTGCCATGCCTGCGGCGGAACCGGACGCAGCGAGGACGGCACGACCTGCCTCGAATGCGATGGCACCGGCCGCATCACGGCGGGCATCGGCGGCGGCTGAACGTGGGGCCCATGGCGACCGATCGCCAGCTGCGGCGCACGCTGCGCGAGGCCTTCGGGCTCCAGGCGCTGCGCCCCGGCCAGCAGCAGGTGATCGAGCGCGTGCTCGCGGGAGACTCCGTGCTCGCGGTCATGCCCACCGGCGCGGGCAAGTCGCTGTGCTACCAGCTGCCCGCGCTGCTGCTGCCGGGCCGCACGGTGGTGATCTCGCCGCTCATCGCGCTGATGAAGGACCAGCAGGAGAAGCTCGGCGCCATCGGCGTGCACGCGGTGCAGTTCAACAGCCACGTGCCGGCCGACGAGATCCGCGCCGGCGAAGAGGCCTTGCGCGACGGCTCGGCGCGCATCGTTTTCACCACGCCGGAGCGGCTCGCCGACGCGGACTTCCTCGCCTTGCTGGTGCAGCGGCCGACCTCGCTGCTGGTGGTCGACGAGGCGCATTGCATCTCGCAGTGGGGACACGACTTCCGGCCCGCGTTCCTCGACATCGAGGTGGCGCTGGAGCGCCTGGGCAACCCGCCGGTGCTGGCGCTGACCGCGACCGCCGGCGGCGAGGTCGCGGCCGACATCATGACCCGGCTGCAGATCCCGCGAAGCGGCTGGATCGACACCGGCACCTACCGGCCCAACCTGCATTACGCGGTGGAGCAGTTCGCGCACGAGGCCGACAAGCTTCGCCGCGCGCTGGCGCTCGTGCAGCGGGCCGGCGGCAGCGGCATCGTCTACACCGCGACGGTGAAGGCGGCGCAGACGGTGCACGGCGCGCTGCAGGACGCGGGCGAATCGGCCGGCCTCTACCACGGCCGCCTCCCGGCGGCGGAGCGCCGGCAGGCGCAGGAGGCCTTCATGGCCGGCGGCCTGCGCGTGATGGTCGCGACCCCTGCGTTCGGCATGGGCATCGACAAGCCCGACATCCGCTTCGTGGTGCACTACCAGGTGCCGCCCGCGCTCGACGCGTACTACCAGGAGTCCGGCCGCGCGGGGCGCGACGGGGCGCCGTCGGCGTGCACCTTGCTCTTCCTTCGCCGCGACAAGGCGGTGCAGCAGTTCTTCCTGGCCGGCCGCTACCCCGCCGAGGAAGAACTCGAGGCGGTGTACCGCGCGGTGCAGGCGCCTGCGGAAGACGGCGGCGAAGCCACGCTCGCGCGGCTGCGCGAGAGCCTGCCGGTGCCGCGCAACAAGCTGCGGGTGGCGCTGGGCATCCTGCGCGGCCGCCGCGTGCTGGCGATCGCGCCGGACGGGCGCATCCGCCTTCAGCGCCGCGACCTGGCCCCCGAGGCGGTGCGCGCGCTGGCCGCGGGCTACCGCCTCAAGCGCGAGCAGGACCGCGAGGCGCTCGAACGCATGGTGTTCTATGCGCAGACCGGCCAGTGCCGCTGGCAGGTGCTGTTGGCCTACCTGGAGGGCGAAGCGCCGCGCGAGCGCTGCGGCCGCTGCGACAACTGCCGGCGCATCGCGCGGCATGAGGCCGCGG
>JAGIBP010000052.1 GCA_017744285.1 Variovorax sp. | reverse complement strand
TGATGAGGGTGCGCTTGCCGCCGATCTTCATGCCGGCCACGCCTTCGTCCCAGCCCTTGATGACCTGGCCAGCCCCCAGCGAGAACGCGAACGGGTCGTTGCGGTCGCGGCTGGAATCGAACTTGGCGCCTTGCACGCCGTCGTTGTAGAGCCAGCCGGTGTAGTGCACGTGCACGTGATGGCCGGGCTTGGCTTCGGCGCCGTCGCCGACCGAGGTGTCTTCGTACTGCAGGCCGGAGGGGGTGGTGGGCATGGTGCGCTCCTTGGAAGTGGCAGGAAACCGCGCAGTGTAACGAGGGCCGCGGGCCGCCCGTGAAGGCCGTCGCGCCGCCCGGCCGTGCTACGGCGTCGGCGGCGCCTTCCTGGCCTGGCCCTGCTGCCACTTGGCGGCGAAAGCCTGCAGGTCCGAGAGCCGCTTGAGCAGGTCCTGGCCGCTCAGCGTCAGGCTGTAGCCCTCGCTGCCGTGGCTCACGAGGCCGGCCTCGCGAAGCTCCTTGATGCGGGTGTTGAGCGTGTTGGGCGTGATGCCGCCGACGCTGTCCTGCAGCAGCCGGAAGGTCTGGGCATGGCCGTCGCGCAGGGCCCAGAGGACGCGCAGCGCGTAGCGCGCTTCGAGCAGCGCGAGCAACTGGCTGATCGCGGCGTTTTCCTTGCCACTCATCGACATCGGACTCCTCGGGGACTCGGCGGCCGGCGCGGCCACATTCTTCTTGTGACAGGCTCGTGACCCCACGAGCCGGGCGGCGACTATAGCCCAGAAGGTCGCCAATTGCTACAAGTTTTATAGCTGTGAAGACAGGCGCTGCGCGGCCTGTGGGGCTTCGGCTCAGGGGGCTGCGTAGTTCGCCATGGCTTCGCCGAGGCGCACCGGCCGCGCGGGCGCCCAGTCCGGGCTGAACGCCAGGGGCGGGGGAGGAAACAGCAGCACCACCGTGGAGCCGAGCAGGAAGCGGCCCATTTCCTCGCCCTGGCGAAGCAGGATCTGCTGGTCGTCGTAGCGCCATTCGCGGATCTCGCCGGGACGGGGCGGATTGACCATGCCGTGCCACACGGTCGCCATGCTGCCGACGATGGTCGCGCCCACGAGCACCATGACGAAGGGCCCGCGCGTCGATTCGAAGACGCACACCACGCGTTCGTTGCGCGCGAAGAGCCCCGGCACGCCGCGCGCCGTCGCCGGATTCACCGAGAACAGCGCACCGGGCACGTAAACCATGCGCAGCAGCCGGCCGTCGCAGGGCATGTGGATGCGGTGGTAGTCGCGGGGGCTCAGGTACAGCGTGGCAAAGCTGCCATGCGCGAAGCGCGCGGCCAGCGCCGCGTCGCCGCCGACCAGCGCGGTGGTCGAATAGCGGTGGCCCTTGGCCTGGAAGATCTGGTCGCCCTCGATGGCGCCGAACTGGCTGATCGCGCCGTCCACCGGGGCCACGAGGTTGGCCTCGGCGATCGGTCGCGCGCCGGGCTTGAGCGCCCGCGTGAAGAATGCGTTGAAGCTCGGATAGTTCGCGATGTCGCTGTCCAGCGCCTCGTTCATGTCGACGCCGTACTTGTCCACGAAGCGGCGGATGATCCAGGTCGTGACCGCGCCGCGCTCCTTGCCGGCGACCCAGCCGGCAAAGGCGGTCAGGGCCTGCTTCGGGATCAGGTACTGCGGCAGGACGGCGAGGCGATCGGACAAGGGCGGTGTTCTCGGCTGGAAAGGTGCGCGATTCTATCGACCGGTCCGCACCGGGCAGGGTCGGACGAAAGGCCGCCTTCCGGGCGGCCCGCGTCGCTTCTCTACGGCTTGATATTGAGCTTGGTGATCAGGTCCTTGTAGTAGGCGTTGTCCCGGGCCAGCGTCTCCTTGAAGGCGGCGCCGTCGGTGTAGACGTAGCCGAGGTTCAGCTTGTCCATCGCCTCGCGCATCATCGGCTCGGCCGCGGTCTTGGCGGTGATCTCGCGCAGCTTGGCCATCACCTCGGGCGGCGTGTTCTTCGGCGCGCCCAGGCCGCGCCAGGTGCCGATGGAGACGTCGATGCCGCGCTCCTTGCCGGTGGGCACCTTCTCGAAGCCCGGCACGCGCTTGTCGGCCATCACCATCAGCATCTTGAGCTTGCCCGACTGCACATGCGTCGACACCTCGGCCGGGCTCACGGCCACGGCCTCGATGTGGCCGCCCAGCAGCGCCAGCACCGCCGGCGCCGCGCCCTGGAACGGGATGTGGCCGAACTTCGCGCCGGTCTTGTCCTCGAGCGCCGCCGCCGCGAGGTGCCAGATCGAGCCGTTGCCCGAGTTGCCGACCCGCACGCTTTCGGGCTTCTTCTTCGCGTCCGCGAGGAACTCCTCGATGGTGTTCCACGGCGCGTCGGCCTTGACCGTGATCGCCGCCGGATCGGCGTTGAGCTGCGCGATCGGCTGGAAGTCGTCGTAGTTGAACTTGGCGAGCCCGAGGTGCGGCAGCGTCAGCAGCTCGACCGTGAGCACCGCGAGCTTGTAGCCGTCGGGCTTGGCGTTGATGACCTCGGTCCACCCGATCGCGCCGCCGGCGCCGGGGCGGTTCACGATCACCATGCTCTGCGCCATGTGCTTGCGGCTCGCGTCGGCGAAGGTGCGCGCGAGCCCGTCGGTGCCGCCGCCGGGCTGGTAGGGCACCACGAGTTCGATGGTGCGCGAGGGGAAGTCGTCCGCCGCGGCCGGGGCGGCGAGACCGAGCGCGAGGGCCGCGGCGGCCGAAACCGCGGCAAGGCGGCGCAGGAAGGTTGATTTCAAGTGGTGTCTCCGTTGTTGTCGATGGTGAGGGGTCGAAACCGACGCAGCCCAGCCCAGGGCACCCGCGGAACCGGCTTTGCCGGGCCGCCGGGTGCGCCCCCCTCCCGCCGAAGGCGAGAGAGGGGGGAGCCGCGAAGCGGCATGGGGGGTGTTTTCATGTGATCGGCGCGGGATTGAACAGCACCAGCGCGTTGTGCAGCCTCCACTGCTCGGCCCAGGTCTTCTTCCTGCCGCTGGCGACGTCGAGCATCAGGCGGAACAGCTCCCAGCCCACCTCCTCGATCGTGGCCTGGCCGTCGGCGATGCGGCCCGCGTTGACGTCCATCAGGTCGTGCCAGCGGCGCGCGAGATCGCTGCGCGTGGCGACCTTGATCACCGGCACCTCGGCCAGCCCGAAGGGCGTGCCGCGTCCGGTGGTGAACACGTGCAGGTTCATGCCGGCCGCGACCTGCAGCGTGCCGCAGATGAAATCGCTGGCGGGGGTCGCGGCGTAGAGCAGGCCTTTCTGCCGGGCCTTCTCGCCCGGCGGGACCACGCCCGAGATCGGCGCGCTGCCGGACTTGACGATCGAGCCCATGGCCTTCTCGACGATGTTCGAGAGCCCGCCCTTCTTGTTGCCCGGCGTGGTGTTGGCGCTGCGGTCGACGCGGCCGCGGTCGAGGTAGGCGTCGTACCAGGCCATCTCGCGGATCATGGCCTCGGCCACCTCGGGCGTGGCGGCGCGCGAGGTGAGCTGGTCGATCCCGTCGCGCACCTCGGTGACTTCCGAGAACATCACGGTCGCGCCAGCGCGCACCAGCAGGTCGGTGCAAAAACCCACGGCCGGGTTCGCGGTGACGCCCGAGAAGGCATCGCTGCCGCCGCACTGCACGCCGACCACGAGCTCGCTCGCCGGCACGCTCTCGCGCCGGCGGGCGTTCAGGCGCTCCAGGTGCTCCTCGGCCTGGCGCAGGATCGACTCGACCATCGACATGAAGCCCACGTGCGCGTCGTCCTGCAGGCAGACGACGTCGAGCGGGCTGTCGGCGCTCGCGCCCACGTCGGCGACGTTGCGCTCGTCGACCAGCGGGATGCTGCCGGGCGGCAGCAGGCGCTCGGGCTGCAGCTTCTCGCAGCCCAGGCTCACCACCATCACCTCGCCGCCGAAGTTGGGGTTCAGGCTGATGTTGCGCAGCGTGCGGATCGGCACCACCGCATCGGGCGCATCGATCGCGACGCCGCAGCCGTAGGTGTGCTCCAGCGCCACCACGTCGTCCACGTTCGGGAAGCGCGGCAGCAGTTCCTCCTTGATGCGTTTGACGGCGAACGCGGTCACGCCGGCCACGCATTGCACGGTCTGCGTGATCGCGAGGATGTTGCGCGTGCCCACCGAGCCGTCCGGATTGCGGTAGCCCTCGAAGGTGAAGCCTTCGAGCGGCGGCATCTCGGGCGGCCTGGCGGTGGCGATGGGCAGCCCTTCCAGCGCGCGCGCCGCGGGCATCTGCAGCAGCCGCTCGTGCACCCAGCTGCCGGCGGGGATGGGCTTGAGCGCATAGCCGATGACCACGTTGTAGCGGCGCACTTCGCCGCCCTCGGGGATGTCCACCAGCGCCACCTTGTGCGCCTGTGGCACCTTGTCGACCAGCACCGGCCCGCCGGGCAGCGCCGTGCCGGCGGGCAGGCCGCCGTCATTGGCGACGATGGCGACGTTGTCCGCCGCGTGCATGGTGATGAAGAGCGGGGCTTGGGTACTCATCGCGAGGGTCCGGTTCGGCCGGGGCGCAGCGTCAGGTGCGGCGGCGGCCCGTCATCATGGCAGCGCCGCTCACTCGGGCTTGATGCCCGCCGCCTTGATCACCTGCGCCCATTTGGCCACCTCGGCCTTCTGGTAGGCGCCGAGCTCGGCGGGTGTCATGGTGGAGGGCAGCATGCCGAAGCTCTTGAGGCGTGCCTGGGCCTCGGGCGTCGCGATGATCTTCATGATCTCCGCGTGGAGCCGGTCCACGATCGGCTGGGGCGTGCCCGCGGGCGCGAACACGGCCTGCCAGGAACCCACGTCGAAGCCTTTCTGGCCGGCTTCGGCGATGGTGGGGACCTCGGGCAGCGAGTCCAGGCGCTTCGAACTGCTCACCGCGATGGGCCGCAGCTTGCCGGACTGGATGTGGGGGCCGACGATCAGCGTGGTGTCGAACATCATGTCGACCTGGCCGCCGATCACGTCCTGCACGGCCGGACCGCTCCCCTTGTAGGGCACGTGCGTGAACTTCACACCCGACTGGAACGCGAGCAGTTCGAGCGCCATGTGCGGCGAGGTGCCGGTGCCCGGCGAGGCCGCCGACAGGCCGCCCGACCTGGCCTTGCTGGCGGCCAGCACGTCGTCGAGCGTCTTGTAGGGGCTGGAAGCCGGCACCACCAGCACCAGCGGGCCCGAGCCCAGCATGGCCACCGGCACGAAGGACTTGACGGGGTCGTAGTCGATCTTGGGGTATAGGCTCACGTTGATCGCGTGCGAGCTGATGGTGCCGCCCACGATCGTGGTGCCGTCGGCCGGCGCGCGCGCGGCCAGGGCCGAGCCCACGCTGCCGCCGGCGCCGGCCTTGTTGTCGATGACCACCGGCGTGCCCAGCGCCGCGCCCAGCGGCTGGGCGATCAGGCGTGCCAGGGTGTCGGTGTTGCCGCCCGGCGCGAAAGGCACCAGGTAGGTGATGGGCTTGCCCGTGGGCCAGTTGCCTTGCGCCAGGGCGGGCAGGGTGGCGAAGGCGCCGCCCGCGAGGAGGCCGGCGGCGATGGCGCGTTGGATGAGGGTGCGGCGTTGCATGGTGTCTCCTGGTGGTTCCGCGCTGGTCAGAAGCGCGGCTGGATGCCCGTGAAGGACGGGTCGTATTTCTTCATCTGCGCGAGGTCGTCGCGGTTGCGGATGCCGCAGTGCAGGTAGTTGTCGTGCAGGCGGGCCAGGGCGGTGCGGTCCAGCGTCGCGCCCAGGCCGGGGCCGGGGGGCACGCGCAGGCTGCCCTGCTCGAACCGGAGGCGGCCGCCTTCGACGATCTCCTCGTCCTGCCACGGATAGTGGGTGTCGCAGGCGTAGTTCAAGAGCGGCACGCTGGCGCACAGGTGCGTCATCGCCACCAGGCTGATGCCCAGGTGCGAGTTGCTGTGCATCGACAGGCCCAGGCCGAAGGTGCTGCACAGCGTGGAAAGGCGCTGCGTGGCGCGCAGGCCGCCCCAGTAGTGGTGGTCGCTCAGCACGATCTTCACCGGGCAGCCCCTCTCGGCGTTGCGGCGAAATTCGTCGAAGTCGGTCACGACCATGTTGGTCGCCAGCGGTACCTCGCATTCGCGCGCCACGGCGGCCATGCCGTCCAGGCCCGGGGCGGGGTCCTCGTAATACTCCAGCACGCCGCGCAGCTGCTCGACGATCTTCAGGCTGGTCGCCACGCTCCAGTTCGCGTTCGGGTCGATGCGCAGCGGCTTGCCGGGAAAGGCCTTGGCAAGCGCCAGGATGCCGGCGGCTTCCTGCGCGGGCGGCAGCGCGCCGGCCTTGAGCTTGATGCTCTGGAAGCCGTACCCGTCGATCATGCGCCGCGCCTGCGCGACCAGCTGCTCGGGCGTGAGCGCCTCGCCCCAGGGGTCGGGGGCGTAGGGCTTTTCGATGTGCTCGGCGTACTTGTAGAACAGGTAGGCCGAGAAAGGCACGCGGTCACGCGCCGCGCCGCCGAGCAGATCCACCACCGGCGCATTGGCGAGCTGGCCCTGCAGATCCATCATCGCCACCTCGAAGGCGCTGACGACCTTGGCGACGTTCTTGGAGACGTGCGTGCCGGGCGCGAGCGAGATCTGCGCGCCGACGCCGAGGAACTCCGAGGCTTTCGCGGGCGGCTTGACCAGCGCGCTCACGCGCGTTTCCATCTCGTTGAGCGACCAGGGCGACAGGCCCTGCAGCGCGGGCGCGGCCTTGGCGAGGGCTTCCAGCATGGGCTGGTCGCCGTAACTCTCGTTGATGCCGACCAGGCCCGAGTCGGTCTCGATCTCGATGATCGAGCGCAGCGCCCAGGGCTCGTGGATGCCCGCCGCATTGAGCAGCGGCGGATCGCGAAACGCGATGGGCGTGACGCGGACGTGCCGGATGGCGTGCGAAGTGGTCATGAAGCAGTTGGGAGATGAATCGGATCAGTGGTTCATGGCGCATGAGCCTGGCGCAGCGAAAGGCCAGGGCACCCGCGGAACCGGCTTCGCCGGGCCGCCGGGTGCGCCCCCCTCCCGCCGAAGGCGAGAGAGGGGGGAGCCGCGAAGCGGCATGGGGGGTGTTTTCATCTCACCGGGTCAGGAGATGCGGCAGCCACAGAGAGAACGCGGGCACGTAGGTCACCAGCATCAGGCAGACGGTGAGCGCGCCATAGAACGGCAGGATGGAGCGCATGACCTGCCCGACCGACACGCCGCCGATCGCGCAGCCCACGAACTGCGTCACGCCCACCGGCGGGGTGTTCAGGCCCAGCGCGCAGTTGATCAGCATGACGATGCCGAACTGCACCGGATCCATGCCGAACTGCGCGGCGATGGGCAGGAAGATCGGCGTGCACACCAGGATGGTGGCGGCCATGTCGAGGAAGGTGCCGAGGAGGAACAGCAGCACATTGATCATCAGGAAGATGACCCAGGGCTGGCTGCTCACGCTCTGCATCAGCTCGCCGGTCTTCTGCGGCACTTCGTAAAGCGCCATGAAGTAGCCGAAGGCGGATGAAATGCCGATCAGCAGCAGCACCACGCCGGTGGTCTTGCAGGCCTTGGCGCAGGCCTTGAGGAAATCCTCCCAGCGCAGCGAGCGGTGGACGAAGGCCGTGACCAGCAGCGCCCACAGCACGGCGACGGAGGCCGACTCCGCCGGCGTGAAGATGCCCGAGAGAATGCCGCCCAGGATGATGAGGACGATCAGCAGGCCCGGCAGCGCGGCGAGTGCGGCCGCGAGCACCATGTTCCACCCCGGGAACTGGCCGCGGATCGGGTAGCCGCGCTTGACCGCGACGTAGTAGGCCGCGCCCAGGTTGCACAGCGTCAGGAGCAGTGCGGGGATGACGCCGGCCAGGATCATGCTCAGCACGCTGACCGAGGCGATGCCCGTGGTCGCCAGCGTGAAGATGATGATGTTGTGCGAAGTGGGCATCAGCACGCCGACGAGCGCCGCGTGCGTCGTGACGTTGACCGCGTAGTCGGCGTCGTAGCCCTCGCGCTTCATCAACGGGATCATCACCGAGCCCATGGCGGACACGTCGGCCAGGGCCGAGCCGGAGACGCCGCCGAACAGCGTGCAGCCCACCACGTTGCTCATGCCCAGGCCGCCGCGCACGTGGCCGACCAGGCTGTTGGCGAAGCGCACGATGCGGTCGGCGATGCCGCCGTAGAGCATCAGCTCGCCCGCGAACACGAAGAAGGGGATGGCCATGAAGGAGAAGACCTGCATGCCGCCCACCGTCTTCTGGAAGACGATGGGCACCGGCACGCCGGCGTAGAGCACGGTGGCCACCGAGGCCAGGCCGATGGAGAAGGCCACCGGCACGCCGATGAGCAGCAGCACGGTGAAGACGACGGAAAGGACGGCCAGTTCCATGATGGAGCGGTTTCTTGTGTGAAGTGAGGTGGGTGCGCGACGGCGATCAGTACCAGGAGGGCACGACTTCTTCGCCGCGCAGCAGCGCCAGGATGTGCTCGAACGAGAACATCACGATGAGCACGCCGGCGATGACCAGCGACAGGTAGTCCAGGCCGGCCGAGACGCCCAGCATCGGGTCGAGCTCGTCCCACTTCAGGCGCGTCCAGATCCAGCCGCTCCAGGCCATGATCCCGCCGAACAGCGCGACCAGCGCGTGGATCAGGATCTCCATCTTCAGGCGCATCGATTCGGGCATGAGCGAGACCAGCGACTCCAGGCCGATGTGGCCCGCGTCGCGCACGCCCACGGCGACCGCCAGCGCGGTGATGTAGAGCACCAGTTGCAGCGCCAGCGCCTCGGTCCAGGTGGGCGTGTCGTTGAAGATGTAGCGGCCGACCACCTGGGTCTGCACCGAGAGCATCAGCACGATCAGCCCGACGATGGCCAGCATCAGGCTGAGCTTGCTGAGCTGGCCGCACAGCCGCGCATAGACGTGCGTGGCGGGCGGGCGCTCCGGGTCGTGCTGCACGGCAGCGGCAGCGGCGTCGGCGGGAATCGATGCGGTCATGGAAGACGGCTCCGGCAAGAACGGAAAGAGAAGGCGGGAGGGGAGCGGAACCAAGCGTGCGCGCGTTCACACCATGAACGCGCGCTCGGGCGCCGCAGGCTTACTGGGTGTCCTGCACGGCCTTCACCAGGCGCTGCAGGTCCGGCGTGGTGATGAACTTGTCGTAGACCGGCTTCATCGCGTTCTGGAACTCGGCCTTGTTCACGTCCTTGACGAACTGCGCGCCGCCCTTCGTCGCGATGTCGATGGCCTTGGCGGTCTGCTCGTCCCACTTCTGGCGCTGGAACGTCACCGATTCCTTGGCGGCGGTGCGGAACATGGCCTGGTCCGCCGGCGAGAGCTTGTCGAAGAAGGCCTTGGAGATCACCAGCATCTCGGGCGCCATGGAGTGCTCGGTGTAGGAGAAGACCTTCACCGCCTCGTAGTGCTTGAAGCCTTCGTACGAGGGCTCGTTGTTCTCGGCGGCGTCGATCACCCCGGTCTTGAGCGCCGTGTAGACCTCGGCGGTGGGCATGGGCGTGGCGTTCGCGCCCATGGCGCTGGCGACCGCCACCCACAGGTCGGAAGGCTGCACGCGGATCTTCATGCCCTTGGCGTCGGCCAGCGTGCGCACCGGCTTCTTGGCGTAGATGGAGCGCGCGCCACTGTCATAGAAGGCCAGGCCGACCAGGCCCTGGCTCTCGCAGCCCTTGAGGATTTCCTCGCCGATGGGGCCGTCGAGCACCTTGCGCATGTGGTCCACCGAGTGGAACAGGAAAGGCATGGTGGGCACCAGGCTCTTGGGGCAGATGCTGTTGAGCGAGCTGATGTTGACGCGGTTCATCTCCAGCGCGCCGATCTTCACCTGGTCCAGCGTTTCCTTCTCGGAGCCGAGGGCGCTCTTGTTGAAGACCTTGATCTTGTATTTGCCGCCGCTGCGCTGCTCCAGCAACTGGCTCATGTGGCGCACGGCGGTGACAGTGGGGTAGTCGTCGCTGTTGTGCACGTCGGCCGAGCGCAGTTCGGCGGCCTGTGCTGCCATCGCGGTCATGCCGGCCGCGATGGCAGCGATGAGTGCGTGTTTGTTGAACTTCATTTGTCTTCCTCTGGTGGTGGTTGTGATGTGAATTGGAATGAAGCGGCGCCCGGCTGCGGCTGCGGGCTACCGGCCGCCGAAGCCGGTTTCCGGAAGGCCCTGGACGCCGGGGCGCAGCGCGAACAGGCCGCCGGCGAGCGGCTGGCCGGAAAGGTCGCCGCCCGGCCGGATCGAGGTGACGAAGAGCGTGTCGAGCGCCGCCCCGCCGAAGGCGCACATCGCCGGCTTCTTGACGGGCACTTCGAGCGAGCGGTCGAGCCTTCCTTCGGGCGTGAAGCGGTGCACCAGCCCGGCATCGTTGCCGCAGATCCAGTAGCAGCCGTCGGCGTCGACCGCCGCGCCGTCGGGCCGGCCCGGCAGCGGCTTCATGTCGACGAACACGCGGCGGTTGGAGGGCGTGCCGGTTTCGGTGTCGTAGTCGAAGGCCCAGATGGTCTGCACGTCCGGGTGCGAATCCGAGAGGTACATCGTGCGGCCGTCGGGGCTGAAGGCCAGGCCGTTGGGGACGATGAAGCCGTCCTGCTGCACCGAGGGCGCGTGCGCGCCCTGCTCGAAGCGGTAGAGGCGCCCGACGCGCGCGCCGGCCGCCATGTCCATCAGCATCGTGCCGGCCCAGAAGCGGCCCTGGCGGTCGCAGCGGCCATCGTTGAAGCGCATGCCGGGCATCGCGTGCGCCACTTCGGCCAGGCGCGTGGCCTCGACCCGGCCGGTGTCCTGGGGCGCGATCGAGAAGAGGCCGCTTTCCATGCCGGCGATCCACTGCCCGGGCGCATCGGTGCGAGGCGCGATGCACGCGGGCATTTCGGCGGTGAGCCATTGCGTGCGGCCCGTGGCCGACCAGCGGTGCAGCGCGCGGCCGGGGATGTCGACCCAGTACAGCGCTTCCTCGGCGACGGACCAGACCGGGCTTTCGCCCGTGCCGCAGCGCGCATCGACGACGAGTTCGGCCTTCGTCGGCATGAGGTTCAATCTCCGAAGGGGCCTTGCGCCGTGAATCCGCCGCCTTGGTAGATCGCATTGGGATCGGTCGGCGCGACCGGCGGCTGGGCCTCGACCTTGGCGCGGAAGATCTCCGAACTGTCCTGCGGCACGAAGCCCAGGTGCGCGGCCGCGCTGTTGTCCCACCACACGTCGCGGTTGGCGGACATGCCGTAGACCACCGTGTGCTTCACGCCGGGCGTGAAGAGCGACTTCTCGACCAGCGCGGTCAGGTCGCGGTAGCTGAGCCAGGTGCTCATCATCCGGCGGTTGGCCGGCTCGGGGAACGAGGAGCCGATGCGGATGCTGACCGTCTCGATGCCCCAGCGGTCGAAGTAGAACTGCGCGACGTCCTCGCCGAAGGACTTCGACAGGCCGTAGTAGCCGTCGGGCCGGCGCGCGGCGTGGGCGTCGATGTGCTCGGTCTGCCTGTAGAAGCCGATCACGTGGTTGGAGCTGGCGAACACCACGCGCTTGACGCCGTGGCGGCGCGCCGCTTCGTAGATGTGGAAGACGCCCTTGATGTTGGCCTCCAGGACCTCCTCGAACGGGCGTTCGACCGACACGCCGCCCAGGTGCACGATGGCGTCGCAGCCGGCCACGAGCGCATCGACCGCCTTCTTGTCGGCGAGGTCGCAGGGCACGACCTCTTCGTGCGAGCCTGCGGCCGGGGCGAGCGACGCGATGTCGGAGACGCGCAGGACCTCGGCATAGGGCCGCAGTCGCTCGCGCAGCACCTTGCCAAGACCGCCGGCGGCCCCGGTCAGCAGCAGGCGGGGCATCCGAAGCGGGGAGGAGGGCGCGCTCATTGGGAAAACTCTTGTCTCTAAGTGGTAAGTTATCGGTTGTCGTACAACGTCGCGGCGATTATCATCACGCCATGACGAACCTGTCAACGGGGTCTACCGCTAGCACCGACTCGCCCAATTTCGGCGCCAGTCCGCGCCGGCGCGCCCGCGGCTTGGCGCATGGCCTGGTGGACGATCTGGGCGAGAAGATCCGCAGCCAGCAGCTGCGTCCGGGCGACAAGCTGCCCACCGAGTCGGCCATCATGCAGGCCTACGGCGTCAGCCGCACCGTGGTGCGCGAAGCACTGTCGAAGCTGCAGGCCGCCGGGCTGGTCGAAACCCGGCACGGCATCGGCACCTTCGTGCTGCAGCCCAAGGCGGTGGGCATGTTCCGGCTCGACGCCTCGGAGCTGGCTGCCTCGGTCGACGTCCTGGCGGTGCTCGAACTGCGCATCAGCCTCGAGACCGAATCCGCCGGCCTGGCGGCCACGCGCCGCACCGACGAGCAGCTCGCGGCCATGCGCGAGGCGCTTGACGACTTCGAGCGCAACGTGGCGGTGGCGGGGGACACGATCGCGCCCGATTTCCGCTTCCATCTGCAGATCGCGCAGGCCACCGGCAACCCGTACTTCGCGGACATCATGAGCCACCTGGGCACCACGCTGATCCCGCGCACCCGCATCACCGCGATCCGCAACCACGACCGGCGCGGCGAGTACCTGACGCGCGTGAACCGCGAGCACGAGGAGATCTACGCGGCCATCGCGCGGCGCGACCCCGACTCCGCGCGCGCGGCCATGCGCATCCACCTGACCAACAGTCGCGAGCGACTTCGCGCGGCGCAGGATGCCGCGCGCGGCGCGGCCGCCGAAGGCGTCGCTGCGTCCGATGCTCCCGCGTCAGCCGGCTCCGCATCGGCGGCCTGAAGCCGGCCGCCCAGTGCTGGACATCGCGTCGATCTAGTTGTACGATGACTGATGACGGGGGGCGCCCGGCGCCCTTCGTCTCCATTCCCTCGCATCTGGAGACAACCCCATGACCTTCCATCGCCGCGAGCTCCTGGCCGGCGCGCTCGGCGCAGGCGTGATGGCCGCCGCAGGCGCGGCCCGCGCCGCCGACGCCTGGCCGTCCAGGCCCATCCGAATCGTGGTGCCGTATCCGCCGGGCGGGTCGTCGGACATCATTGCGCGCTCGATCAGCGTGCCGTTGTCGGAGGCGCTCCGGCAATCGGTCATCGTCGAGAACAAGGCGGGCGCCAACGGCAATCTGGGCGCGGATTTCGTCGCCAAGGCGCCGGCCGACGGCTACACGCTGCTGCTGTGCGATGTCGGCGCGCTGGCGATCAGCCCCTCGGTCTACACCAGGCTGCCGTTCGACCCGTCGAAGGACCTGCGCGGCGTGACCATGCTGGCCTATTCGCCGCACCTGCTGGTGGTGCATCCCTCGGTGCCGGCAAGCAACCTCAAGGAACTGGTCGCGCTGTCGAAGAAGTCGGACCTCAATTTCGCGGTGACCGCCACCGGAAGCGCCCCGCATCTGGCCGGCGTGGCGCTGGAGCGCGCGAGCGGCGCGCGCTGGCAGTACGTGCCCTACAAGGGCGGCGTGCAGGCGGTGCAGGACACCGTCGCCGGCCAGACGCAGGTGCTCATGAACGGCATGCTCGCCACCTGGCCGCATGTGCAAAGCGGCAAGCTCAAGGTGCTGGGCGTGTCCAAGCCCACGCGCATGCCGCTGATCGGTGATGTGCCGACCCTTGCCGAGCAGGGCGTGACCGGCTTCGAGTCGGGCACCTGGCAGGGCGTGCTGGTGCCGCGCGGCACGCCCGAGGCGCTGGTGCAGCGCCTCAACAAGGAGCTGATCGCGATCATCCGCTCGGCCGACGTGCGCTCGCGGCTCGCCGGGCAGGGCGCCGAAGTGGTGACCATGACGCCGCCCGAGCAGGACCAGTTCTTCGACAAGGAACGCGCCCGTTGGGCCAAGGTGGTTTCCGCCGCCCAGATCAAGCTCGACTGATCCACCCCGAACTCCCTCCCCATCTTTCCACCTCCACTGCTTTCCATGAATCCTCAAGAACTCAAGTCCATCATGGGCTCCGGCCTCCTGTCGTTTCCGCTGACCGACTTCGACGCGAACGGCGACTTCGACAAGAAGGGCTACATCAAGCGCCTCGAATGGCTGGCCCCCTACGGCGCGAGCGCGCTGTTCGCCGCCGGCGGCACGGGCGAGTTCTTCTCGCTGACCGGCGAGGAGTACCCCGAGATCATCCGCACCGCAGTCGACACCTGCCGCGGCAAGGTGCCGATCATCGCGGGCGCCGGTGGCCCGACGCGCTTCGCGATCCAGTGCGCGCAGGCCGCCGAGAAGGCCGGCGCGCACGGCGTGCTGCTGCTGCCGCACTACCTGACCGAAGCCGGCCAGGAAGGCCTCGCGGCGCATGTCGAAGCCGTGTGCAGGAGCGTGAAGTTCGGCGTCATCGTCTACAACCGCGGCCAGAGCAAGCTCTATCCCGACACGCTCGCGAAGCTCGCCGAGCGCAACCCGAACCTCGTGGGCTTCAAGGACGGCATCGGCGACATCGAGCTGATGAGCTCGATCCACCTGAAGATGGGCGACCGCTTCGCCTACCTCGGCGGGCTGCCCACGGCGGAGGTCTATGCGGCGGCCTACAAGGCGCTGGGCACGCCGGTGTATTCGTCGGCCGTCTTCAACTTCATCCCGAAGACGGCGATGGATTTCTATCGCGCGGTGGCCGCCGACGACATGGCCACGCAGCACCGGCTGCTCAAGGAGTTCTTCATGCCCTACCTCGCGATCCGCAACCAGGGCCAGGGCTACGCGGTGAGCATCGTCAAGGCGGGCGCGAAGATCGTGGGGCATGATGCCGGTCCGGTGCGCACCCCGCTGACCGATCTCAAGGCCGACGAGTACGAGGCGCTGTCGGTGCTGATCGCGCGGCTCGGGCCGCAGTAAGCGTTCTTTCCACACCCAGGAGTCCGCCATGCAGAAATTCGACAACCTCGTCAACGGCGAATGGCTCGCCGGCGCCAGCTACAGCGCGAACACCAATCCAAGCAACCTCGCGGATGTGCTCGGCGAGTACGCGCAGGGCGATGCCGCCCAGGTGGATGCGGCCGTCGCGGCCGCCACGGCCGCGTTCCCGGGCTGGTCCACCGGCAGCGTGCAGGCGCGCTCGGAGGCGCTCGACAAGATCGGCAACGAGATCCTCGCGCGCAAGGAAGAGCTGGGCACGCTGCTGGCGCGCGAAGAGGGCAAGACGAAGGCCGAGGGCATCGGCGAGGCCACGCGCGCCGGCCAGATCTTCAAGTTCTTCGCCGGCGAATGCCTGCGCCTTGCGGGCGAGGTGATCCCGTCGGTGCGGCCCGGCATCGGCATCGAGATCACGCGCGAGCCGATCGGGGTCGTGGGGCTGATCACGCCGTGGAATTTCCCGATCGCGATTCCGGCCTGGAAGATCGCGCCCGCGCTCGCCTTCGGCAACTGCGTGGTGCTCAAGCCGGCTGACCTGGTGCCGGGCTGCGCCTGGGCGCTGGCCGAGATCATCAGCCGCTCGGGCATTCCGGCCGGCGTGTTCAATCTGGTGATGGGCCGCGGCAGCGTGATCGGCAATGCGCTGGTGCAGCATCCGGGCGTGCACGCGATCAGCTTCACCGGCTCGGTCGCCGTGGGGCGCGACATCGCGGTGCAGTGCGCGACGCGCGGCAAGAAGGTGCAGCTCGAGATGGGCGGCAAGAACCCGCAGGTGGTGCTCGACGATGCCGACCTGAACCAGGCGGTGGAGCTCAGCGTGCAGAGCGCGTTCTACTCGACCGGCCAGCGCTGCACGGCGTCGAGCCGTCTGATCGTGACCGAAGGCATCTATCCGAAGTTCGTCGAGGCGATGAAGGCGCGCATGGCGAAGATCAAGGTCGGCGACGCGCTCGCGCAGGGCACCGACATCGGTCCGGTCTCCAGCGGCAGCCAGCTCCAGCAGGACCTGGAGTACATCGAGATCGGCAAGAAGGAGGGCGCGACGCTGGCCGCGGGCGGCGAGCGGCTCAAGCTGGGCACCGAGGGCTTCTACATGTCGCCCGCGCTCTTCAGTGAATCGGTCGCGGCGATGCGCATCAACAAGGAAGAAATCTTCGGGCCGGTGGCAAGCGTGATCCGCGTGAAGAACTACGAGGAAGCGCTCGCGACGGCGAACGACACCGAGTTCGGCCTTTCCGCCGGGATCGCGACCACGAGCCTGAAGTACGCGACGCATTTCAAGCGCCATAGCCAGGCGGGCATGGTGATGGTGAACCTGCCCACCGCGGGCGTGGACTACCACGTGCCCTTCGGCGGGCGCAAAGGGTCGAGCTACGGGCCGCGCGAGCAGGGGCGCTATGCGCAGGAGTTCTTCACCGTGGTGAAGACGGCCTACACGCTGGCCTGAAGTGCCCGAGCCATTGAGGCTCTAAAGCCAGTCCGTCGAGGCGGACCGGCTTTCTTGTTCGTTCTCTCTGCGAGGTCCGCCCGGTCCGCGAGGGTGCGAACCTTGCCGTTCCTGCTGGCTTACTTCGGGGCCCGGATGGCCGACTTGGGGCGGAAGGCCTTGCAGACCGAATCGTCGGTTTCGAGGTAGGGGCCGCCGATCAGGTCGATGCAGTAGGGCACGGCCGCGAAGATGCCGGGCACGGCCTGCGTGCCGTCGGGGTTCCTCAACCCTTCCAGCGTCTCGGCGATCGATTTCGGCTGGCCCGGCAGGTTGATGATGAGGCTCTGGTGACGAATCACCGCCACCTGCCGCGACAGGATCGCGGTCGGCACGAAGCGAAGGCTGATCTGCCGCATCTGCTCGCCGAATCCGGGCATTTCCTTGTGGGCCACGGCGAGCGTGGCTTCGGGCGTCACGTCGCGCAGCGCCGGGCCGGTGCCGCCGGTGGTCAGGACCAGCGAGCAGCCGGCGTCGACGAGTTCGACCAGCGCGGCGCTGATGCCTTCCTTCTCGTCGGGGATCAGGCGCGACGCGAAGGTGATCGGGTTGCGCAACGCGCGCTGCAGCCAGTCCTGCAGGGCCGGCAGGCCCTTGTCCTCGTAGACGCCGCTCGATGCGCGGTCGCTGATCGAGACGATGCCGATACGGACGGGGTCGAAGGTGCTGGGGTCGCTCATGCATCCTCCTCGCGCGATTGCTCCGATGCCTCGGCCGCGTGGTCGTCGGTGCCGTGCACGCGCAACTGCTCGCGCACCAGCTGGAAGACCTCGCGGTAGGCCTTGCCCTGGCGGGGCGCCTCGCCGGGCGGGCCGGACTTCATGTCCTTGCGGGCTTGCCTCACCAGGGCGCGCAACTGCTGCGCATCGGTGCCGGGGTGCGTCTCGATCCAGCCGCCGAGCGCGTCGTCGTCGGCGATCAGGCGATCGCGCCAGCGCTCGGCTTCGTGCAATGCGGCGGCCTCCTGGGCCGGGCCGCGGTTCTGCTCGGCGAGCGCGGCGCGCACGGTGTCGACGACGGCTTCGTCCAGTCCGCGCATCAGCTTGCCCACGAACTGCATCTGGCGGCGCTTGCCTTCGAAGTTGGTGATGCGCCGGGCGTCGGCGATCGCCTCCTTGAGCTTGTCGCCCAGGTCGAGCCGGTCGAAGAGGCTCGCGCGCAGCGTCAACAGGGCTTCGCCGAGCGCCTGCAGCTCCGCGCTCTCGCGCTTGAGTTCGGTCTTGCTCGCCGCGTCGGTGCCCTTGAGTTCACGCTTGAGCTCGAGGTCGAGTTCGCTGCCTTCGGCGACGAAGTGGCCGCGGACGAAGTAGCCTTTTTTGGGTTTGCGGGACATGGAGAGAATCGTAGTCCCCTCTTGGGGGACCGTGCGCGGTGCGCGTAGGGGGCAAGTATCATAGCCAACCACATGAGCACATCACCCTCGCGCGCCGAATCCGGCTTCGCCTACAGCCGTTCCTTCTTCGAAAACCTGGTCGACTCGGCCTTGGCGCATGCCAGGAAGCTCGGTGCTACCGACGCCGGCGCCGAGGCCTCCGAGGGCTGCGGCCTGAGCGTGTCGGTGCGCAAGGGCGAGCTCGAGAACGTGGAGCGCAACCGCGACAAGTCGCTCGGCGTCACGGTGTATGTCGGCCACCGGCGCGGCAATGCGAGCACGTCCGACTTCTCCGAGGCGGCGGTCGCGCAGACCGTGCAGGCGGCCTACGACATCGCGCGCTTCACCGCCGAGGATCCGGTCAGCGGCCTGCCCGACGAAGAAGACATCGCCAAGGACCACCCGGACCTCGATCTCTTCCATCCCTGGGCCATCACCAGCGAACAGGCGGCCAAGCTCGCGCTCGAGTGCGAAGCGGCCGCGCTGTCGACCGACAAGCGCATCACCAACAGCGAAGGCGCGGGCGTCTCGGCGCAGCAGAGCCACTTCTTCAGCGCGCACACGCACGGCTTCCGCGGCGGCTATGCGAGCTCGCGCCATTCGATCTCGGTGGCGCCGATCGCGGGCCGCGGCGACGACATGCAGCGCGATGCCTGGTACAGCTCCATGCGTTCGGCCGACGAGCTCGCCAGCCCGCAGGCCATCGGGCGCTATGCGGCCGAGCGCGCGCTCAGCCGCCTGAAGTCGCGCAAGATCAAGACGGTGGAATGCCCCGTCCTGTTCGAATCGCCGCTCGCGGCCGGCCTGCTCGGCGGGCTCGTGCAGGCCACCAGCGGCGGCGCGCTCTATCGCCGCAGCACCTTCCTGCTCGACTCGCTGGGCAAGCAGGTGCTGCCGTCGCACGTCGACGTGCTCGAAGACCCGCACACCCCGCGCGGCAAGGGCAGCTCGCCCTTCGACGACGAAGGCGTGGTCACGCGCCGGCGCAAGGTGGTCGACGGCGGCCGGCTGGAAGGCTATTTCCTGAGCACCTATTCGGCGCGCAAGCTCGGCATGAAGACCACGGGCAACGCGGGTGGCTCGCACAATCTCACGCTGACTTCGCGGCTCACCCGGGCCGGCGACGATCTCGACGCGATGCTCGAAAAGCTCGGCACCGGCCTGTTCGTGATCGAACTGATGGGGCAGGGCGTGAACTACGTGACTGGCGACTACTCGCGCGGCGCGAGCGGCTTCTGGGTCGAGAGCGGAAAGATCGCCTATCCGGTGCAGGAGATCACCATCGCCGGCAACCTGAAGGACATGCTGCTCGGCATCGAGGCGGTGGGTGCCGACGCCTACAACTACGGCGCCAAGACCACCGGCTCGCTGCTGGTCAACCGGATGAAGGTCGCGGGCTCCTGAGGCGCGCGGCGGGGTTCATCCCGCAAGGGCCTCGCGCACCCTGAGGATGACCCGCACGTAGGGTGCGGTGAAGCCGTCGAGCGGCGCATCGGCTGCCAGCCAACTGAAGCTGAACACCAGCCCCTCTTCCTCGGGGCTGCCGACGGCCACATGGTCGAAGGTTTCGGGCAGCGCGCCTTGCGCCCGCATCAGGAAGAGGTGCCACCGCTGGGGATGGCGGTGCTTGTTGCCTTCGACGCCGGCTTCGCAATCGCGATCGATCGTGCCCAGCGGCACCAGCTCGCCGGTGTAGTCGATGCCGGATTCCTCCCGCAATTCGCGGCGCACCGCGTCCTCGGGCGCTTCGCCGGGCTCGATCGTGCCCTTGGGCAACTGCATGCCGCGGTCCCCGGGGTGGTGGAAGACCAGCAGGCGGCCCCGGTCGTCGACCAGGCAGGCGCAGGCCTTCCCGACGACCGGGCGGTGCGTCATGTTCAGGCGCCCGAGAGCGCGGCCTTGACGGCGGCGCTGACCTGGCCCATGTCGGCCTTGCCGGCCAGGCGCGTCTTCACCACGCCCATGACCTTGCCCATGTCGCCGGGGCCCTTGGCGCCCAGCTCGGCCACGATGGCCTTCACCTCGGCGGCGACTTCGTCGGCGCCCATGCGCTGCGGCAGGTAGACCTCGAGCACCTTGATCTCGGCGCTTTCCTTGTCGGCGAGGTCGGTGCGGCCGCCCTGCGTGAACGCGGCGACCGAGTCCTTGCGCTGCTTCACCAGCTTGTCGACGATCGACACGATCATGGCGTCGTCCAGTTCCACGCGCTCGTCGACTTCCTTCTGCTTCATGGCGGCGAGCAGCAGGCGGATGGTGCCCAGGCGCTCGCTGTCCTTGGCGCGCATCGCGGTCTTCATGTCTTCGGTGATCTGGTCCTTGAGGCTCATGGCTGGCTTTCGGTGGGTCTGAAAACGAAAAAGCCGCGGCAGGAGTCCTGGCGCGGCTCTGGGGAGCTGAAGCTCACCCGGGCGCTGGCGCGGGCCAGCGCAGCGGGTGGTCAGTACAGCTTCTTGGGGAGCTGCATGCTGCGCACGCGCTTGTAGTGGCGCTTGACGGCGGCGGCCTTCTTGCGCTTGCGCTCGGCGGTCGGCTTTTCGTAGAACTCGCGGGCACGCAGGTCGGTCAGCAGGCCGAGCTTTTCGATGGTGCGCTTGAAACGGCGCAGTGCGACGTCGAAGGGCTCGTTTTCTTTTACGCGGATGGTGGTCATTGAGTGAATCGGTTGAATTTGGCTCGGGCAAGATCGGCACCCGAGCCGGGGTTCCTCAACTGAAAAATGGGTGCGGCCGTTGAGGGAAGGCCAAAGTTAGCCCTGCATTATAGCGTGAGCTTTGCTCTTGAGCGCCAGGGCCTGCGCACAGGCATGCGCGCTGGCCCATGCCCACTGGAAGTTGTAACCCCCGAGCCAGCCGGTGACGTCGACCACCTCGCCGATGAAGTAAAGGCCCGGCTGCTTCGTCGATTCCAGGGTCTGGGAGGAGAGGCCGCGCGTGTCGACGCCCCCCGCCGTGACTTCGGCCTTCTTGTAGCCCTCGGTGCCGCTGGGCGTGATCTGCCAGCGCTCGATGCGTTCGGCGAGCGCCGCGAGCGCGCGGTCGGCGGCCTCGTTGATCGGCCGCTGCAGCGCGGCGTCCTGGCCGACCCAGGCGTCGGCCAGGCGCGAGGGCACCAGCGCGGCCAGCTCGTTGGCGATGCGCTTGCGAGACTGGCGCTTGGCCTCGGCGAGCGCGTCGGCCACGTCGGTTGCGGGCGCGAAATCGATGGTGAGCGGCGTGCCGGGCCGCCAATAGCTCGAAATCTGCAGCACCGCGGGGCCGGAGAGCCCGCGATGAGTGAAGAGCAGGTCTTCGAGGAAGCTGATCCGCTCCTTCTTGACGCCCGTTTCGATCTGCACCGGAAGCGCCAGCCCGGCGAGCCCGGCATAGGGCTCCCAGGCCTCGCCGCCGAAGGTCAGCGGCACCAGCGCCGGGCGAGGCGTGACCACGCGCAGGCCGAACTGCTCGGCCACGCGGTAGCCGAAATCGGTGGCGCCGATCTGCGGGATCGACAGGCCGCCGGTCGCGATGACCAGTTGGGGCGCGCACACCGTGCCCCGGGTCGTCTCGATGCGGTAATCGCCCGCCGATGCGCTGATCGCACCCACCCCGCAGGGCTGCCAGTGCTCGACGCCGCCGTCGCGGCATTCGGCCAGCAGCATGTCGATGATCTGCTGCGACGGGCCGTCGCAGAAGAGTTGTCCCTTGTGCTTCTCGTGCCAGGCGATGCCGTGCCGCTGCACCATCTCGATGAACTGCTGCGGCGCATAGCGCGACAGCGCCGAGCGGCAGAAGTGCGGGTTGTCGCCGATGAAGTGGCGCTGCGGCGCGCGCACATCCAGGTCGCGGTTGGTGAAGTTCGCGCGCCCGCCGCCCGAGATGCGGATCTTCTCGGCGATGCGCTCGTTGTGGTCGACGAGCAGCACCATCACGCCGCGCTGCCCGGCCTGCGCGGCGCAGAACAGCCCGGCAGCACCGGCGCCGATGACGACGGCGTCGAAGGACTTCGGATCGTCCGCCATCAGGTGCCGAAGCGCGTGACCGACACGCCTGCCGCCGCCAGCCCGCGCAGCACGTCGCCCACGACGATCACCGACGGGCTGCCGAGCCCCGCGCGGGCGAGGTCCATTGCCAGGTTCGACAGCGTGCTCGCGATGTGCCGCTGCTGCGGCAGGCTCGCGTGCTGGATGACGGCCACCGGCGTCTCGCCGGCCAGGCCGTGGAGCAGTTCGCCCTGGATGTGTGCCACCCCCGTGACGCCCATGTAGATCACGAGCGTGAGCCGCGCATCGCGTGCGGTCGCGGCCAGCTGGCGCCAGTCGGTCGGGTGCTCGCCGGCCGAATGGCCGGTCTTGGCATGACCGGTGACGAACACCACGCCCTGCGCATGGTCGCGGTGCGTGAGCGGAACGCCCAACGCCGTGACAGCCGCGAGGCCCGCGGTGATGCCGTTGACCACCGCGCATTCGATGCCCGCTTCGCGCAGGTGCTCGACCTCTTCGCCGCCGCGGCCGAAGATGAACGGATCGCCCCCCTTCAGGCGCACCACGGTCTCGCCTTCCTGCACCGCGGTGATCATCAGCCGCTCGATGAAGGCTTGCGGCGTGCTGCGGCAGCCGCCGCGCTTGCCGACGTGGACGATGCGCGCGCCGGGCCGTGCGTACGCCAGGATCTCGGGGTTGACCAGGTCGTCGACCAGCAGCACCGTGGCCGCCTGGATCGCCTTGACGGCCTTGACCGTGAGCAGCTCCGGATCGCCTGGGCCGGCGCCGACCAGGGTGCAAGTGCCTTGGGGGGAGGGGGTGTTCATCGGGTCTCCGTCTCTTGCGACTCGGTCAGGGCGGCCAGCGCGGCGAGCTGCGCGATCTGCGCCACCTGCTGCGCGATGGCGCCGGGCACGGGCGTCTGGCCGGACAGCACGCGGCGCGTGTAGTCCACCGTGGTGGCGATGTCGATTTCCTTCGGCAGCCCCGGCACCTCGGCCTGCGTGCCCGGCTGCTGTTCCTGCAGCGCAACGTGCCGACCATGCACGAAGCCGTCGACCTGCGCGGTGCGGCGCGGGTCGGCTGCGCTCTCGCCTTCGAGGCCGCGCGAGAGCAGGGCGGTCATGCCCATCAGCTCGAAGGTCGCGGCCATCGACTTCGCATACTCGGGATGGGTGTAGCTGCCGACCACCACGCATTCCCCCGCGGCCGGCTGCATCAGCTTGACCACGCTGTGGCCGGAGTTGCGCAGGCCGACGACGCGGCGCACGTCCAGCAGGCGCTTGAGGCCGGGCGAGAGCAGCTCGGTGGGCGCGAAGACGACTTCGCCGTCCTCGATCGGGCGGATGGCCGCGAGCGCCGCCACGCCGAGCCCGGCGAGCACGTTCGAGGCGAGCACGCGTGTCGATTCGGTGGCCGCGCCGTGCACCAGCACCGGCAGCCCCTCGCGCGCCAGCAGGAGTGCGAGCAGCGGCGTCAGGACCGGCAGGCGCCGTGCGCCGTTGTAGCTCGGCAGCACGACCAGCGGCCGGTTTGTGGCCGGAAAGCGATTCAGGCGCGCGTGCGTCGCATCGAGAAAGCCCGCGAGCTCCTCGGGCGTCTCGCCCTTGATGCGCATCGCCAGGCAGAAGGCGCCGAGTTCGAGGTCGCTCACGGTGCCGTCGAGCACCTGGCCGAACAGGTCGCAGGCCTGCGCGCGGTCGAGCGGCTTGGCGCCGCGCGCGCCGCGGCCGATGTCCTTGATGTAGTGGCTGATTCCCATGGGAGTGGCGATTGTCCCGCATGGCTTATGCCGCCAGGCGGCGGTCCTTATGCCCCGGCGCGCAGGAAGGTCGGCGTTCATGGCGCCGCCGCCATGGCCGGCGGCGCGCTGGCGCGCACCATGCGCTTGAGTTCGGGCACGCACGATCCGCACTGGGTGCCGCACCGCAGCGCGCCCTGGAGCGCCGCGAGCCGCTCGTCGTCCGATCCGCCCGATGCGGCGAGCCGGCCGGCGATGGCCGTCTCCGTCACGCCAATGCAGCTGCAGATCACCTTGCCTTTCGGCGCCACGTTGCCGGGCGCCGCCGCACCGGGGCGCAGCAGCTGGCGGCCATAGGACTGCGCCGGCAGGCGGTCCTGCAGCAGGGCCTTGATCCACGCTTCTGCGCGCGTGTCGCCGCCAAGCAGGAAGCCTTCGAGGCAGGCATTCGCCCCGCTGCGCACCAGCCGGACCGCGCGGCGCTGGCCGCGCCTGGCGTCGGCATAGCGCAGCGTGTCCGGGCCACTCAGGGACAGCAGGTTCTCGATCCGCGCGAGCAGCGCATCCGGCGGCGCCTCGTAGGCCGCGGCGCGGAACAGCACGCCGGCGCGCTCCTGGCTTTCGTCGCCGAGCGCCGCACCGCTCGCGAAGGGCACGCAGCTCGCGAAGGCAAAGGAGTGCATCAGCGCGCGCAACGCGACCGCGACTTCGAGCGCCGTCCCGGGCGGCAGCCATGCGGCCGCGAGCAGCGACCACGGCAGCTCGGCCCTGAGGATCTTCACCGCCGCGTGCTTGAGCTCCGGTTGCTTCGAGTCGGGGCAGTGGCAGGCCGTGGTCAGCGCGTTCACGCCCGCGAGCGGCGTGCCGGTGCTCGACGAACCGCTCAGGTATTCGCCGCCCCAGTGCATCGCGATGAAGACCTGGCTCAGGCCGACCTCGGTGCTGCCGGCAACCGGCACCACGATCGAGCCACGCCGCGAGGTGACGTGCACGAGATCGCCCTCGGCGATCTGGCGCCGGGCCATGTCCTGCGGATGCATCTGCAGCGTGGGCTCGGCCGCGTGCCCGAAGAGCCGGCCCAGGGTGCCGGTGCGGCTCATGCCGTGCCACTGGTCGCGCAGGCGCCCGGTGTTCAGCGAGAACGGGTAACGCGCTTCGCGTGTCTCGGCCACCGGCTTGTAGGGCGTGTCGACGAAGCGGGCGCGGCCGTCGGGGGTCGGGAAGACACCGTCTTCGTACAGGCGTGCGCGGCCCGTCGCTTCGCCCTCGCGCAGCGGCCATTGCTGCGGCGCGGCTTCGAGCATCGCGTAGTGCATGCCGGTGATGTCGAGATCGCGCCCCCGCGTGGTCTCGCGGTGCTCGTTCCAGACGGATTCCGGCGTGTCGTACGCAAACAGCGTGGGCGCGCGGCCGAGGCGCGCCTCCAGCCGCCGCGCGAAGTCCACGCCGATCGCCCAGTCGTGGCGCGTGTCGCCGGGCGCGGCCACCGCGGGCCGCACGCGCGAGATGCGCCGCTCGCTGTTGGTGACGGTGCCGTCCTTCTCGCCCCAGGTGGTGGCAGGCAGCAGCAGGTCGGCGAAGGCGCAGGTCGCGGTGGTGGAGAAAGCCTCCTGCACCACCACGAACTCGCAGCGCTCGAGCGCGCGGCGCACGGTGGCCTGGTCGGGCATGGACTGGGCCGGGTTGGTGCACGCGATCCAGAGCGCGCGGATCTCGCCGTCGGCGGCGGCCTGGAACATCTCGACCGCCGTCCTGCCCGGGGTCGCCGGCACGTCCGGCACGCCCCAGAGCGCGGCGACCTCGGCGCGGTGCTGCGGGTTCGCGAGATCGCGATGGGCCGACAGCAGGTTCGCGAGCCCGCCGACCTCGCGGCCGCCCATGGCGTTCGGCTGGCCGGTCAGCGAGAAGGGTCCCGCGCCAGGCCTCCCGATCTGTGCGGTGGCGAGGTGCAGGTTGATCAGCGCCGCGTTCTTCGCCGTGCCGGACGTCGACTGGTTCAGGCCCTGGCAGTACAGGCTCAGCGTCGCGGGCGAGGTCGCGAAGAGCCGCGCCGCTTCGAGCAAATCGTCCTTCGCGATGCCGCAGACCTGCGCGACCCGCTCGGGCGTGCAGTCGCGCACCGTGGCCTTGAGCGCGTCGAAGCCGCTCGTGTGTCCTGCGATGTAGCGCGCGTCGGTCCAGCCTTCCCACAGCATCAGGTGCAGCATGCCGTTGAACAGCATCACGTCGGTGCCGGGCTGGATGGGCAGGAACAGGTCGGCGATCTCCGCGGTGTCGGTGCGGCGCGGGTCGGCCACGACGATCTTCAACGCCGGGTTCGCGGCTTTGGCGTCCTCGATGCGGCGGAACAGGATCGGATGCGCCCACGCCGTGTTGCTGCCGGCGATGAAGAGGCACTGCGCATGCTTGATGTCGTCGTAGCAGGTGGGCGGCGCATCGGCGCCCAGCGTCTTCTTGTAGCCGGCCACCGCGCTGCTCATGCACAGGCGCGAGTTGGTGTCGATGTTGTTGGTGCCCACGAGGCCCTTGGCCAGCTTGTTGAAGACGTAGTAGTCCTCGGTGAGCAGTTGGCCGGAAACGTAGAAGCCGACCGCGTCCGGCCCGTGCTCGCGGATGACCTGCGCGAACGTGCCGGCCGCGAGGTCCAGCGCGGCGTCCCAGCCGATCGGCTCCGGCGCGTCGCGGCGGATGGCGCGACGCATCGGCCGCAGCAGGCGCGTCTGCATCGTGACCGCGGCGCTCGCCGTGAGGTGCAGCGTCGAGCCCTTGGTGCACAGCCGCCCGAAGTTGGCGGGGTGATCGGGATCGCCGCGCACGCCGGTGATCTGCGCGCCATCGGACTCGATGATCACGCCGCAGCCTACGCCGCAATAGGGGCAGGTCGAGCGTGTTTCCTTCATGCCGCGTTCCTCAGGCGTCGATGGTGCGCTGGGGACCCGCGACCGGCTTCGGCAGATCGACGGCGTGCGATTCGAGTTCCTCGGCATCCAGGTGCACCACGCCGTCTTCCACCTTCACCTCGAAGCGCGGCGTGCAGCCTTCGTCGGGCGCCTTCGCGCAGCCGTCGTCGAGCCCGATCGACCAGTTGTGCAGCGGGCAGGCGACGCTGGTGCCGAAGACGATGCCCTGGCTCAGCGGTCCGCCCTTGTGCGGGCAGCGGTCGAGCAGGGCGAAGACCGCGTTCTCCGAATTGCGGAACACCGCGACATCCACGCCGGCGGCCCGGCGCACGCGCCGCGCGCCGAGCACCGGGATGTCGTCGACGCGGCAGATGACTGTCCATTCGCTCATGGTGTTTCCCTTTCCTTCAGGCGGGTTGCGCGGCGGGGTGGATCTCGGCCACGGGCTTGAACTGCCGCACGTCGACCGAGGCCTCGGCCGACGCGAACCATGGATCGGGCTCGCCGTCGAGCGCGAACTGCAGCCGCTCCCAGAGCGCCTGGCGGCCCTCGGCGTCTTCGAGGATCCTCTTCTTCACGTGGTCGAGCCCGACTCGCCCGATGTAGTGCACCGTGCGCTCCAGGTACCAGCCTTCCTCGCGGTAGAGCTGCAGGAAGGCGCCCGCGTACGCCATCACTTCCTCGGCCGTCTTCACCTTGACGAGGAACTGCGCGACCTCGGTCTTGATGCCGCCGTTGCCGCCCACGTAGATCTCCCAGCCCGAGTCGACGCCGATCACGCCCACGTCCTTGATGCCAGCCTCGGCGCAGTTGCGCGGGCAGCCCGAGACCGCAAGCTTGACCTTGTGCGGCGCATACATCGCCCACAGCGCGCGTTCGAGGTCCTTGCCCATCTGCGTCGAATCCTGCGTGCCGAAGCGGCACCACTCGCTGCCCACGCAGGTCTTCACGGTGCGCAGCGACTTCGCATAGGCGAAGCCCGAGGGCATGCCGATGTCGCGCCAGACGTTCGCGAGGTCTTCCTTCTTCACGCCGAGCAGGTCGATGCGCTGGCCGCCCGTGACCTTGACCGTGGGGATGTTGTACTTGTCCGCCGCGTCGGCGATGCGCCGCAGCTCGTCGGGCGTGGTGTGGCCGCCCCACATGCGCGGGATCACCGAATAAGTGCCGTCCTTCTGGATGTTGGCGTGGCTGCGCTCGTTCACGAAGCGGCTCTGCGGATCGTCCTTGGCCTCCTTGGGCCAGGTCGAGATCAGGTAGTAGTTGACCGCCGGCCGGCAGCTCGCGCAGCCATCGGGCGTGCGCCAGCCGAGGTTGCGGTAGACCTCGTCGTGCGTGAGATAGTGCTCGCGGCGGATGGCGTCGCGCACGTCCTGGTGGCTCACGTCGGTGCAGCCGCAGATCGCCTTCTTCCTGGGCGCGGCAGAGTAGTCGCCGCCCGCGGTGAACATCAGGATCTGCTCGACCAGCCCCGTGCACGAGCCGCAGGAGGCGCTGGCCTTGGTGTGCTTCTTCACCTCGTCGAGCGTGAACAGGCCCTTCTCCTTGATCGCCTTGCAGATCGCGCCCTTGCTCACGCCGTTGCATCCGCAGACCTCCGCGTCGTCGGGCATCGAGGCGGCCTTGTCGTGGCCTTCATGCCCCGTGTCGCCGATGTTCGATTCGCCGAACATGAGCTTGTCGCGGATGTCGTGCACGCTGCGGCCGTCGCGCAGCAGCTTGAAGTACCAGCTGCCGTCCACCGTGTCGCCGTAGAGGCAGGCGCCGACCAGCTTGTCGTCC